>DATLTT010000001.1:0-10790 GCA_035533455.1 Acidimicrobiales bacterium
AGGGTTGGTATAACACGAGGCGGCTGCACTCAAGTCTCGGCTACCTAAGTCCCGCCGTCTACGAGGCGCGCCACTGCAACGTCGTTCGCCAGGTGGCATGATCAAGTGAAGAAGGTTGTCCGTCCAAGCGGAACAAGTCCAGCTCTTGACAACGGGGCATCTGTTCAGTCCGCAGTCAGCGAAACGATATTCCATGATATCCGCAAGGTACAGAACTGATCTCGTGAGGATAGTAAGTGCCGCCGGATTGATCGTCGCGACTCTATCGTTCATCTCACCGAATGCATCGGCAACTACGACCAGTACCCCGTACTTCAGGTCTCCCGACGCCATCGCTGTAAGTGGCTCGCACGCATGGGTTGCGAATTTGCTCGGGAATTCTGTAACGGAATTCAACGTGAGCGACGGCGCACTCGTGCGCGTCATCAACGCCAAGGCCGACGAGTTCCATCGACCCACGGGCATCGCGGTCAGTGGCTCGCACGTGTGGGTCACCAATAGCAACGAAGAACTCGGCATGGGCACTACGGGCTATCCACTGGCCAAGTACAGCTCGGTCACGGAACTCAACGCGAGCAACGGTTCCCTGGTACGCGTGATGAGTGCCAAGGCTGACAAATTACTTCAGCCCGGCCCCATCGCCATTGGTGGAGCACACGTGTGGGTAGTGAATGCCAACTCCGGTGGAGCGATGAATGCGTTGATTGAACTCAACGCGTCAAACGGCTCTTTAGTGCGCGTGTTCAAGGCCACGACGGACGGGCTCAACGGGCCACTGGGTATCTCCACGAGCGATTCGCACGTGTGGGTCACCTGCTTCAATTCGATAACCGAACTAAACGCGAGAAACGGATCTCTCGTTCGCATCATTAACGCAAAGGCTGACGGGCTGATCGCCCCCGATGGCATTGCCGCCGGGGGCCAGCACGTCTGGATTGCAAACATCCGTCAGGGCAAGAACTCAATCACGGAACTCAACGCGAGCAACGGTTCCTTGGTGCGCGTGATCAGTGCCAAGGCTGACCGGTTCAATGGACTTCTCGGTATCACGGCGAATTCATCGAACGTGTGGGTGACGAACGGAAATGGCTACGAGAACGGCACGAATACGAACTCAATCACGCAACTCAACGCGAGCAACGGCTCTTTGGTGCGCGTAATCAGTGCCAAGGCTGACAGGATTTACGGACCGACGGCAATCGTGGTCAGCGGCTCTACGTTGTGGGTTCTGAACACGAATTCGGTAACCGAGTTAAAGACGAGCGATGGAACACTGGTGCGGGTATTCAAGTAGGTGACTCATCAGTCTGATTTTCTATGAAAAAACGATAGACATTCGTAATCCGCTAGCACGTCCTAGTTGAGACCAAGTACCAATTCCAAAGCATCATCAATTGACCACATCGTGTCACCGTGGACAGTCATCACGGTCTCGCCGAGGCGACTGACGTCGAGTGCGGCAAGTTGCTCCACCAATACCTTCGTTCGATCACCCAGGATCTCAATTACGGGCCGCACGGTGGCGTCTCGCGCTGCGGTCGATGTGGGCGCGATCAACACCACTGATCGAGGTAATAACGCATCCGACTGAACGATGACGCCGAATCGGCGTCCGCGCTGCTCGCTCCCGACGCCCTTCGGGAGTCGAAGTTCTACGACGTCACCCCTCCGCACGCAACAACTCCATGAACTCCGCGACTTCCAACATTTCTTGTCGGTCGCCTTCGTCCGCTTCCAGTGCGGCCATTTCTTGACGAAGTGCGTCGCGCCGTCGCACCTGTTGAGCGCTCTTCACCAGAGCGGTTCTGATGGCCTCGGAGCGTGACAGGCCCGACGCCTCCAGTTGTGCGAGTGCCCTTCGCGCTTCGTCATCGAGTCGAACTGAAATAGCGATCGTCATAGGCTTATTGTATCACGATTTGTCATACACAAAGATTCTCATCTCCCACAACGGTTGGAGATCTTCAGGGTTCTACCAAAAAACGATAGACATTCGTCTAGAGAGTTCTGCCTTCAGTGACGCTGAACCTGCACGACTGCCACCTGCGCAGTCGGGGGTGGGACGACTTCGCCGTGTTCGCGCATGACCTCGATGTGCATTTCAATGGCCTCAGCAATATTTGCTTTGACTTCCTCAAACGTCGTGCCCGTCGAGACACATCCATCGAGATCAGGAACCCACGCACCATAATTATTGGGAGAGCGCTCAATAACGACTGCGTACTCAATCATCGCTTTCTCCGTTCTAATCCAGCCTGTCTCATAATGCTACCGAGGAGTTCTCGGTGCAGATCGTCCCCCATTGCACCCGGCACCGTCACGGTGCCAGGCTTCGTCGGATGGTGATAATGCCGATGACTCCCCCTGTGCCGTACCTGTACCCAGCCATCGCGCTCAAGTTCTCTAATGATCTCACGGACCTTCACTCACCACAACGGTCGGATGGATTGGAGAACTAATGAGTGGTCGAGCGCAACAGTTCAACTACCTGAAAGCGCTCTAGGACTACCGGGGTCGCGTCGTCCAGGATAAAAGTTGCGTGTCCAAGAGAATCGATCATTTCCTTACTGCGCCAGAAGCTTTCGTGGCCCCTCCGCCAATCGGACACCGTCGCGTGCCCCTCCCCCTCGTCCACTACATGTTGATAGTCCACTTCGCCAAGTGGAACGATGAATACTTCCACGGTCTCAATCACGCATACCGGTTGATTATTGGAGTCAACCACTATTGAGCGCTGACCTACGCATGGCAACGCCTCATGCTCGATTTCGTACTCCAAAGCGAGTGACGTAGCCGTCACTTTGCGACCGTCGAGGATGGCTCCTATAAGACGATCTCGAAGTGGACCAGGAAACGCAAACTCCGAACGAGGCAACTCGGAAGAGTTGTCAGAGAATACAATTTCGTTCACTGCAAAATACTAAGCCGCGGCGGTCAGAGTCATATTCCCAGAGTGAGTACCAAACGAAACTTCCTGCGCATCAGTTTTCTAGGAAAAAACGATAGACATTCGTCTCGCGACGTTCGAATCCAAGTTTGCGATACAGGGCGTTGGCCACTTCTCTCGAGGGGCGACTCGTGAGATCGATGGAGCGAACGCCCCGAGCGCGAGCCTCGTGCACGGCCGCCGAGGTCAACGCCTCGCCGATGCCCAATCCTCGGGCTTTCTCGTCGACAACGACGTCTTCGATCCACGCCCGAACGCCCGTTGGAATGGAAAAGACGACCAGTGTCAACGTCCCCACGACAGCCCCGTTGTCGATCGCGATGAAGAGCGTCGCGGCGTCCGAGTTCACCATCGTTTCGACGTCAGCCATCGAGAGCAACGTCGCGTTCGACGACAGTTGCGGGAGAAGTCGATTGAGACCCGCAAGAAGCGCTGGCGTGGCCGCGGTCGCCTTCTCCACCGAGACGCTCATTCGTCACCGCGCCAGACGGGACGACGAAGGTCGTCGTAGAAGACGTCGCGGCGTTCACCGTCGATGGCGGCGAAGATCGGCCCGACCCAGCGTTCGGCGCCGATCGTCGGGGTGGGAAGTTCGTCGCGGGCGAACCAGCCGGCGTTGGTGACTTCCAGCGGGTGAAGTTTCAACTCGCCACCCACGGCGCGACAGAAGAAGAGCAGCGAGTAGAGCGGGATGCGCGACTGACCGAGGCGCATGCCGTCGAGGACGCCGATGAGTCGCACGGGCTCGACGTCGATGCCCGTCTCTTCGAGGACCTCCTTCACGACGACTTCCGGCGCCGAGTAGCCCACGTCGCACCACCCGGTTGGATAGAGCCACACCCCCGAGTCGGCGCGTTCGATCAGGAGGAGCTTGCCCTCGTCGTTCGTGACCGCGGCACCGACGGCGACCTTCGGCGTTTGATAGCCCGCTACGCCGTGGCCCACTTCCTTCATCCACTCCGCGACGTAGCCGTCGGCGTCGTCGACGCCCGCGAGCCCCTCGTCGGCGGCGACCTTGATGTCACCGGCGATCTTGAGAATCTCTTCGAAGCGTTCGCGTTCGTACTGACTCTCGGTAAAGCCCAGTCCCGTCTTCGCGACGCCCGCGAGGGACTCCGCCCAGCGACGCAGCGTCTTTTCGGGAACCGAGTTGCTCACGCCCTGACGCTACCAACGACGCTCAGGACACGGCGGCGTCGAGCACTTCGTCGAGCGTTCCCACGAGTCCCGTGTAGAAAGCGCCAAAGTCCGCGTACAGGGACGACGCCTCGTCAAATCGCATCGTGTACACGCACTCCTTCAGGTCATCGACGTGCACGCCAAAGAGGGTGACGCCCCACTCCCAATCGTCGAGGCCCGACGAACCGGTGATGACCTGCAGAATCCGGCCCTTGAACGTTCGTCCGATCGCGCCGTGCCCGCGCATGAGACGCTCTCGCTCTTCGTAGTCGAGTCCGTACCAGTTGTGCGTCTCGCCACGACGCTTGGACATCGGGTAGAAGCAGAAGGCCTTCATTCCCTCGGGCGGCAACGTCGGGTACAGACGGTCGTTGAGCATCTTCTCGGGCATGCCAGCCGCGTACTCGCTCACCTCGGTGACCGAGACGTAACTCTCGCCCACGTGCAGACCCGCGCCCTGCACCTTGGACTGAAAACGCCGTACGTCCCAGAGGTTCTCTCCAAGCACCATGAAACAGATATCGGCCTTGGCCCCGAGCATCGCCGCCGTCACCACCTGGAGTCCGGCCTGGACCGCCTCGTCGACGGCTTTGCGCAGGGCGCCGGCGTCAACCTCGCGCTCGGGGTGACAGAAGAGGTGCACGACGTTGAGGCCACGTGCGGGAGAGAGGGGCGAAGGTGTCGACATGGTCCCATGCTACGGGCAAAAAATTGAACAATCACGTGGCTTTCAACGCACGAACCGCGGGGACAAGCCCCGCGGTTCGTGCGTTGAAAGCGTGGTGGACGGCTTAGTAGTCGTCCATTCCGCCGCCACCGGACATGGCCGAGGACTTCTCTTCGGGCTTGTCGACGATCACGCACTCGGTCGTTAGGAACAGAGCCGCGATCGAGGCCGCGTTCTGCAGCGCCGAGCGCGTCACCTTGGCCGCGTCGATGACGCCGGCCTTCAGCAAGTCTTCGTACTCGCCCGTCGCCGCGTTCAGACCCTCCGTGGGGTTCTTCAAGTGACGAACCTTGTCGACGATGACGCCGCCTTCGAGTCCGGCGTTCACGGCAATCTGATTGAGCGGCGCCTCGACGGCCTTGGCGACCATGCGCGCGCCGGTCTGCTCGTCGCCGACTAACTTCTCGGCCGCTTCGAGGATGCGGCTCTGGCTGCGCAGCAACGCCACGCCACCACCGGGAACGACACCCTCTTCGATCGCGGCCTTCGTCGTCGAGACCGCGTCTTCGATGCGGTGCTTCTTCTCCTTCAGCTCCACTTCGGTCGCGGCGCCCACCTTGATGACCGCGACGCCGCCGGACAGCTTCGCCAAGCGCTCCTGGAGCTTCTCGCGGTCGTAGTCCGACTCAGTGTTGTCGATCTCCGCCTTGATCTGGCTGATGCGACCCTTGATGTCCTCGTCGGAACCGGCGCCCTCGACGATGGTCGTCTCGTCCTTCGTCACGACGACCTTGCGAGCGGTGCCGAGCAACTCCAGCGTCGCGGTGTCGAGCTTGAGGCCGATCTCTTCCGAGATGACCGTCGCGCCGGTGAGGATGGCGATGTCCTGGAGCATGGCCTTGCGACGCTCACCGAAACCGGGCGCCTTCACGGCGACCGACTTGAAGGTGCCACGGATCTTGTTCACGACCAAGGTCGCCAGGGCCTCGCCCTCGACGTCTTCGGCGATGATCAGTAGTGGTCGTCCGGACTGCATGACCTTTTCGAGGACGGGCAGTACGTCGCGCACCGAGGAGATCTTGCCCGAGACGAGCAGCACGTAGGCGTTCTCGAGGACGGCTTCTTGACGCTCCACGTCGGTAGCGAAGTACGGAGCGATGTAGCCCTTGTCGAAACGCATGCCTTCGACGAGGTCCATGTCCATGCCGAAGGACTGACTCTCCTCGACGGTGATGACGCCGTCCTTACCGACCTTGTCGATCGCGTCGGCGATCATCTGGCCGATCTCGGGGTCCGCCGCGGAGATGGACGCCACCTGGGCGATCTGCTCCTTGGTGTCGGCGGGCTTCGCGAGGTCGTGCAGCGACGCGACGGCCGCCTCAACGGCCGCTTCGATGCCCTTCTTCAGCGACATCGGGTTCGCGCCGGCGGCCACGTTCTTCAATCCTTCGCGCACCATGGCCCATGCGAGCACGGTCGCGGTCGTGGTGCCGTCACCGGCCACGTCGTCGGTCTTCTTGGCGACTTCCTTGACCAGTTCGGCCCCGATCTTCTCGAAGGGGTCCTCGAGGTCGATGTCCTTGGCGATCGAGACGCCGTCGTTCGTAATGGTGGGTGCTCCCCACTTCTTGTCGAGCACCACGTTGCGGCCCTTGGGCCCGAGAGTGACGCGCACGGCGTCCGCCAACTTGTTCATTCCGCGCTCGAGGGCGCGACGCGCCTCTTCGTCGAATGCGATCAGTTTCGCCACGGTGATTCCTCCTAGTGCAGGCACCTTTTTGGTGCAAAGCAATATTAGCAGTCTCTCACCGAGAGTGCTAACGGGGCTCCTAGCCCCCCGCCACCGCCGGCACCAGGGAGACCGTCTGACCAGGCTCGAGCACGGTGTCGAGTCCGTCGAGGAATCGCACATCCTCGTCGGCGACGAAGACGTTCACGAAACGTCGAATCCCGCCGTCGTCGTCGAGGATCCGCGTGGCGAGGCCCGGGAACGCGACGTCGACGGCCGCGATGGCCTCACGGACGGTCGTCGCTTCGACGGGTACCTCGCCCACGCCGCCCACCAGCGAACGCAGCTGACCCGGCAGTCGTACCACGACGCTCACGAGGCCGCCACCAACTGGTGGAAGCGAAGCGCCTCCTCGGCCGCCTCGAGCGACGGTCTGATCGTCGAGCTGACCGTCGCGGTGTCGACGATGGCGTCGAGGGTCTTTAGACCATGGCCCGAGATGATGGCGACAACGGACTTGTTGCGGTCGATCGATCCACGAGTGATCATCTGGCGAAGTGAGGCGATCGTGACCCCGCCGGCCGTCTCGGCGAAGACGCCTTCGGTCCTGGCGAGGAGTTCAATGCACTCGAGGATCTCGTCGTCGGGCACCGACCCGCAGTCGCCGCCGTGGGCGCGAAGCTCATCGAGCACGTAGGGGGCGTCGGCGGGATTGCCAATGGCCAACGAACGCGCGATCGTCTTCGGACGCTGGGGCGTGATGAAGTCGGCGCCGTTGGAAAAGGCCGTGGCAATCGGCGAACAGCCGGTCGCCTGCGCGCCGAAGAGGATGGGCGCCCGGCCCTCGACGAGGCCGAGGTCGATGAACTCCTTGAAGCCCTTGGCCACCTTCGTGAGTTGGCTGCCGGACGCGACCGGCACCACGACCTGGTCCGGCGTCCGCCAGCCCAGCTGCTCGCTGATCTCGAAGGCCAGCGTCTTCGAGCCTTCGGCGTAGTAGGGGCGAAGATTGATGTTGGCGAACGCCCAGTCGGGGTGTTCGTCCACGAGCTCCACGCAGAGTCGATTGACGTCGTCGTAACTACCCTCGACGCCGAGCACCGTGCCGCCGAAGATGGCGGTCATGGCGATCTTGGATTTCTCGAGGTCGGCCGGAATGATGGTGACGCTCGGCCAGCCAATGAACGCCGCGTGGGCCGCGACCGACGTGGCGAGATTGCCCGTCGACGCACAGGCGGCGGTCGTGAAACCGAGACGACGGGCACTCGAGAGCGCCACCGAGACCACGCGGTCCTTGAACGATCCCGTCGGGTTGCGCGTGTCGTCCTTCAGCCAGAGCTCTCGCAGACCGAGGACCTCGGCGAGTCGGGTGGCCCGACGTAGCGGTGTCCACCCGGCCCCGAGATCGACCGGCGCCACGCCCGGATCGGGCAACAAGGCGCGGTATCGCCAAATGGATAGTGGACCCTCCTGGATGGACTGGCGAGTGACGGCGCCGCGGGCGGCCTCGAGGTCGTAACCGACCTCGAGTGGACCAAAGCAGTTGTCACAGGCGTAACGCGCCTCGTCGGGGTAGGTGGTACCACACTCTCGACATCTAAGACCGGTAGCGAAACTCATAGCTCTCTCTTCATCGATCGGCCTTTGGCACCTGGCGTGAAGGGAAAATCCCGGTTCTCACACTGGTTGTCGCGACGTCTGCGGGGCCGTCCCTCAGTCGCTCTGGATGATGAGTCAATTCTTACTCAAAGAAAACTCCCTGTCAAGTGCGAGCGAACTCAACCTAACCTCGACGAAATGGCGAACTCACCCGTGCCCTGGTCTCTCGCGAGGGAGTCCTTCACGCTCGAGCGCGTGGCCACGCTCAAGGGCGAGAACAGCGTCGCGGTCGTCATCCCGGCGAGGAACGAAGCCGCCACTATCGGCGCGGTGCTCGACACGGTGCTGATCCACGACCACCTCGTGGACGAGTTGGTCGTGGTAAACGATCACTCCAGCGATGACACGGCGACGGTCGCGGACCACCACGGCGCGCGGGTGGTACGACTCGAAGGGCGCTCTGGCAAGGGCGCGGCGATGAGTGCCGGCGTCGCCTCGACGACCTCGGCGATCCTCGTCTTCCTCGACGCCGACGTGATGAACACGACGGCCGACTACGTCGCGCGACTCATCCAGCCCCTGTTGGAACGACCGGCTACGCAGCTCGTCAAGGGCTTCTACGAGCGACCGCTCCACAACATGCCGACCGGGGGCGGACGAGTCAACGAACTGACCGCGCGGCCCGTACTCTCCTTGTTGTACCCGGGTCTCGGCGAGATTCGCCAACCGCTCGCGGGCGAAACAGCCGTCCGACGCGGTGCGCTCGAAGCGATCACGCTCGAGCCGGACTACGGCGTGGAGATCGCGATGCTGATCGACCTGGCGCAACTCTTCGGCGTGCACGCACTCGCCCAAGTGGACCTCGGCATTCGTCGGCACCGAAACCGTCCACTCGAAGACTTGCGACCAATGGCGGTCGAAGTACTGCGCGCGGCACTCGAGCGTTACAAGGTCGACGTGCCGACGGACACGTCGGAACTATCCACCCGAGTTAGGTCCGAGAATGACGATGACGCCGTCACCCGACGCCCCCGAGACGGGAAGTAGCCCGCCCAAGGGATGCACGACGGACGCGCTCACTCCGACGACCGTCGCGACTTCAAGCGCCGCCGCTCGTTCCGTGGGGTTGTAGTAGATGATGGTCGCGGCAACGTGGGGGCCATTGACGGGTGGCAACGTGTCCCAATTCTGGGTCTGGAGTTTCTGCGTGTAACGCGCGGCGAGCGAACTAATCGTGGTGCCGTTCGCCACCTGCACACGAACTTTTGACTTGATGACTCGTCCAGCAGGGGGTCTCGTGGTACTGGTCGACGAGGGGGCAGTGGTCGTCGTCGTCGGTGACGCACTTGACGGTGACACGGCACGAACCATGAGGAACGTCGCGCCGACGAACAACACCACGATGATTAAGACGACGCTGAGTGAAGGCTGGTAGTGCGACCCGGACGCGTGGCCGTCGCGCGATGATGAAGTGGGGTCGCTCATTC
The DNA here is from genome assembly GCA_035533455.1 of Acidimicrobiales bacterium. Taxonomy (GTDB): domain Bacteria; phylum Actinomycetota; class Acidimicrobiia; order Acidimicrobiales; family RAAP-2; genus RAAP-2. Next base: position 9,609 of record DATLTT010000001.1, read on the forward strand.
AACCCACACTAGAGCGAATAGACACAATTTACTAACCTGAGTAGTTCCTAGCCGGTGTGGCGCAGTCTGGTAGCGCAGGCGATTTGTAATCGTCAGGTCGTGGGTTCGAATCCCTCCACCGGCTCCATTCGCTCTGTTCCATTCGCTCCATTCGCGACGGAAGTCTTTCACCCACTTTCTGTGATGCTTAGGACACGAACACTTCGACCCGCGAGTACTTAGGTTCAGTCCTGCCCGCGACGGCACCTTCGCCGGCGGCGGAGATCGCGACACCCCTCACCTTCATGACGCTGAGTTCGCTTCTTAGGAAGTGAGCGACGCTCGTGGCTCTCGCCCGACTGAGCGATCGGTTGAGTGACGCTACGCCGGTCGCGGCGGTGTAACCATAGAGCGTCACTCTCGCGTACTTCTTCGACCTAATGGTGGCGGCTAGGTGGCGTACTTGCGATTTGAGGCCCGGGCTCAGTGCCGCCGACCTGGCAGAGAAATCTCCGACAGCGCCGTAGAGCCGTGACGTCGTTGTCTTCTTCCACTGTGCGTAGAGCGTCATCGACGTCGACAACGTCACGCTTTGACCAAGTGCGTACGATGTACCCGAACCATTCGCGGCCGTGTTCCACGAGGTCAACGTATAACCCGATCGCAACAAACTCGACGTGCCAGGTAGCTTCACGATTGACCCGACGAGGCCACTCAACGTCGAGACTGAGCCGCTGCCTCCGTTCAGCGAAAGGGCAATCTGAGCCGCTGGGGCTTGACTCCACTGTGCGTAGAGCGTCAGCGATTGAGTCGGCGAGTAGCTTGCGCCCGCGAGGCCGATGATTGATCCGCCAGTCGGTGCGCTGTACCACCCGTCGAAACTCTCATTCGCGTAGGCGGGCGTTGGCAAAGAGACCGGCGTGTCACCGGAGACGTAGTTGATTGACGTCGGGTTGACCGAACCGCCGTCAGGATTAAAAGCGACCAGGAACTGCAGGGGTGCCCATTGGGCGTAGAAAGTCTCATTCGCGTTCAGAACACTGGACGCGCCCACTGCGTACGAGGTGCCGCTTCCGTTCGCCGCAGTGTTCCAACCCGAGAAGACGTAGCCGGGATAGGACAACGCCGTTCCTGATGGAAGCAGCACCGTGGAACCTGTGGGATCACTAATCGAAGAAACGGAGCCGCTTCCCCCGTTGTCGA
>DATLTT010000002.1:0-19862 GCA_035533455.1 Acidimicrobiales bacterium
GAAACGACCGCCTCAACGATACTGGCGACCTTTCGCGCTTCGGTCGAAGACGCCAACGGGAACGTTGAGACCACGGGCCTCGGATCGTCGGACACAATCGCGATCACGTCGACGTGCGCCCTTGGCGGGACAACGACGGCAGCGGCCTTCGCCGGTGTCGCGACGTTCAGCGCCCTTAGCATCAACGCGACGGGCGCCTGTGTACTCACCGCTACGGACTCCTCCAGAACACTGACCGCCGCGACGCACACCACGTCGGTCGGTACGCCCCAAGCGGCGGTGACGGTACGAACCCTTAAGGGAACCGCCGGCGGCACGCTCAGGCTCGCGATCGCTGGCGGAACGGGCACCGGTGCGGTGACCTGGACGCTGGCCGCTGGCTCGACGGCTGTATGCACCTTAACGGGTAACGCACTCACCGCCAGGCGAGCGGGCGCGTGCACCGTGACCGCGACGAAGGCCGGCGACACGACGTACATCGCCGCCTCTTCGCCCGCCACGAAGGTGACGTTCATCCTCCCGTTCAAGGCTTACCGCGTCATAGGTGCCGTGTTCCCTGGTAGGACCAACAGGGCGACGATCACCGGCTCGGGCTTCTACGGACGGCCCAGGGTCATCAGTAACGTTGGGGGAATATCAACGAGGGTTATTCGCGACACCGGCCACGCGCTCGTTGTGTTCATCTTTGTTGGTGGTGGCGTGAGGCCCGGTGTACACGCCTTCACGATTATCTTGGCGAACGGCAAGCGGACCGCAGTGAGGTACAGCCTGCGCTAGACCGTCCATCGACGTTCTCTCGAATGCCCCCTCTTCTCGGAGGGGGCATTCGCAGTTCTGTGGTGAAGTGAAAAGTGCGAACAGCGGTGTTCGACGGGTCGGTTCAGGTGGCGTCCCGCAGCGACCAGGTCGTGCCATCGGGGCCGTCTTGGACGTCGACGCCGGCCTTCAGGAGCGCCTCTCGCAGTTCGTCGGCGAGTTCGTACTGACCGCTCGCTCGTGCGCTGACTCTGGCGCTCAAGACTCCTTCGACGAGCGAGGTGGGGTCGATGAAGCCCTCGCCGCCGGTGCTCGCGAGTTGGACGAGTTGCGCCAGCGCCTCGAGGCTCGACTCTCCGCCCTTGGCGGCGAGTTCGCCCAACGCCACGGGCCCGAGCGCCGGCGTCCCCGGCGCGCTCGGGATCGGTTGGGTGCGGGTGGGAACGAGCGAGCGAAGGGAGTCGAGACTCGTCGTCGCTCCGTTGGCCAGCACCGTCGTCTCGCCCCTCAAACGCCAGTAGCCGTTCGAACGGCCCCTCACCGTCACGGTGTCGTTCGTCAGATCAAGGATCAACGCCGTGTGTTCATCCACGCCGAGGGTGGCGACGCCGTCGGGGAGCTGGCCCTCGAGTTGAAGGAGTCGCTTCTCACCCAGGTAGCAGAACCGGGTGTCGTAGTTGCCCCCCTCGTTGTTGTCGAAGTGGGGGATCACGACGCAGTTCAGTCCGATCGACGCGAGGATGTTCAGTCCCTCGCGCCACCGAGGCTCTTCGACGCCGACTTTGTAGATTTCGTAGATGGGCGCCGTGAAGGCCCCGAGGGTGAGCGCCGCCGCGGAGGCGTAACAGAGCGTGCCCCCGTGGTCGAGCACGTCGAGTAGGTCGTCGCCCAGGTGCAGTGGGAACCACTGGGCGAGCGCGTAGGTGGGACTCCCGGGCCCCGCGAAGACGTAGTTGGCCTGGCGAACTTGTTGCTTGAAGAGGGTGCGTTCGAGTTCGCTGGCCCTGTCGTAGGAGGGGAAGTGCAGCGTGGTGAGCTTCGTCTGCAGCGAGACGTTGAAGTACTCTTCGAGCTTCTCGCTCATCTGGGGAACGTTCAGTTGAAAGCCGTAGGCGGTGTCGAGATTCACCGCGTCGAGCGAGGTGAAGGGTGCCAAGATCTCGCGGTGCACCTTGGTCATCCCCGGCGCCGTCTCGCCCGAACCGAGTAACGCGAGGACGCCGCTGGACATTTCGCCAGCGTATCGTGACCATCGCCCAGGGAAACGAGAGAATCGCTAGGTTGGGGGCGTGAGTGGTGTTGTCATCCAGTTTCGCGAGCGTGCGCGCACCAACGTTTCCGTTCCCATGGTCCTGTGGGCTCTGTCGATGACGGTCGTGCTCTTCCTCGAGGTGGTCGCGCCGTCGGCCAGCATCACCTGGCTCGGTTTCGGCGTTTCAGCACTTCTCGGCGTCTACCTCGGCTGGCGCCGTCGTGTGGGCGCGGTGATCGTGGCCCCCTTGGTGAGCTGGCTCTTCGCGTGGTTCCCGTTGGAGATTGCCTGCATGATCCACTTCGGCATCCTCAAGGGATTCTTCGTCGGACTCTTGATGATCACGTTTGGCTGGATCGGGATTGGCTTCGTGGAGTTCGCGTGGCTGGGCATGGTGGCGCTGCTGGTGAGGGCGATCCGGGGATCCTCGGGTCGTGACGGTGTCGTGATCTTGGGGCCCGACGAGCGCCCGTAGGGCGAAGGTCGGTCAGTCATGGCGAAGTCAGTCGAAGGTTTAGGAGTTGTTCTCGCGGTTCATCGCGCTCAACATCTGGTGCGTGCTGCCTAGCCAATCGTCCTGGTTGTGCCAGGTGGACGAGAGGTCGTGAAAGACCCGACTGAGCATCTGACCCTCGAAGAACAACGCCCACTGGTGGGCCGAGAGCCCCTGGCCCAACTGCCCTCCGTCGAGCAGGTCCTGGTAGACGACGTCCACGCGCTCGATGTAGCGCCCGTAGAGTTCGAGAAAGCCTGGTCGAATGCTCGGTCGTGCGAGTGCGGTCGCCGAAACACGAAAGAACATCTGGCGTTGGCGGTGATGACGCTCTTGGTAGTCGACGTCGGTGAACAACGTGAAGAGCGTGTCCACGAACGAGCCCGACGAGATCGATTTTGACGCCGTCGCCAAGAGGTTCTCGATGATCTCGTCGGTGACGAGCGCGAAGATGTGCAGGAGCGACGCGTTGATGAGCCCTTGACGTGAGCCGAAGTGCCCGTAGATGACGCTGGTACTGAGATTCGTCTCCTTGCAAATGTCCAAGACGCGAAGTTCGCTCTCGTCTTCATTCCAGAGGTGGCGTGACGTGGCTTCGATGAGTGCGTCACTCGCGGAGTGACTCCGCGCGGCATTGACCATCATGTGAAATTACTCGTTGGCGTCGCCGTACGTGTTCAAACTTGGAAAGAATTACCTGTGTTCGGATAGACCGAACTGAATGGAAACAACGCGCGAGTGGCGCGCGACGTCGATCGCGCTACGAGCTTCTGGCGAGTCGGCGCCACTCCTCGAGGGGAAGCGTTTCACGACTCTGTCCGAGCACTTGGAGGCAGACGTGATCGGCGCCGGCGTCGCGGTGCGCGCGCACCCTCGCGTGCACGGCGTCCTCGTCACCGTGCACGACGATGGCGTCACAGAGTCGGTCCGATCCACCGCGAACGAGGTCCTCGTCAGCGAAGCCGAGTCGACGCCAACTGTTGCGGTAGTTCTCGAGTCCCGTGTAGAACGCGAGGTGCTCGTGCGCTCGTCGCAGGAACTCTTCGCGACTCTGTCCGAGGACGACCGACTGCTCGACGCCTAAGAACTTGTCGCCCAACAGCGCCCGCGCGCGCTGGGTGTGTTCGGGCGTGACGAGATACGGGTGCGCACCGTCAGCGAGACTCGCCGCGAGACCGAGCATCTTGGGACCGAGCGCCGCGAGCACGCGCGCGACGCGCGTCGAGCCCTCCTCGGCGAACATGGGGGCCTTGTCCATGGCGAGGAGGAACGATTCCATGACGCTGAGCGGTGCCGCGTACTCGTGACCGCGTAGACGCTGGACCAAGGGTTCGTGACTGACCCCAAGTCCCAGCACGAATCGATCGTCGTAGGCGGCCGTGAGCGTCTTCGCTCCGTTCGCGGCGGTGACGGCGTCGCGTCCCCAGATGTTGGCGATGCCGGTCGCGACGACGAGTGAGGTCGTCGACGACAGCAGGAGCGACGCGTTGGTGAACGCCTCGCGACCCCAGGCCTCAGGAATCCAGAGCGCTCGGTAGCCGAGCGACTCGATCTCTTGGGCCACCTCCGCGCTCTGGCGCGGGGCGAGCGCGTCGAGCGTCATGGTCCAGAGCCCGAGCGTCCCTCGCAGTTTTTCAAGCGCGGCGGGCCAGGTTGACACGGTGTCGAGCATAGGACGGCACGTTGTCGCGAAGAACAGTCAGAATAAGGGGATGGCCTACTTCGTCGCGCTCGCCAGCGCCTTCTTGGTGCTGTCGGCGGCCACGGCGCTTCGCCCGGGTCGACGGGGCCTCTTCGCGGCGCTCGCCTACCCGGTGGGCTGGGCGGCCGGCGAGCTGGCGGGTCAGGGAATCTTCGTGCAGGGGCTGTTGCTGGGGCTGCTCTGGTGGTGGGGCTGGCCCACGACGCACTGGCTCAGCGTCCTCGTCCTCGTCGTAGCGGGCGTCGCCGTCCTCGAGAACCTCGCCCTGATCCTGATACTTTTCCTGTCGAGAACCATCGTTCGACGGGCCATGGAGTCCGCGCCCGATCGCCCACTGCAGGTGCCTCGCGCCAACGACGACGTCTTTGGTCGTTGGTGGCGCACGGCGCTCTTGATCCCGTTTCATCCCCGCGACATGCAGCTCCATCGCAACCTCGTCTACGGACCGCTCGAGCGCCATCGTCTCGACGTGTGGCGTCTCTCGACGACGCCCGCGGACGCGCCCGTCATCTACTACTTGCACGGCGGCGCGTGGACCTTCGGTGACAAACGTGAGCAGGGTCGTCCGATGCTGCACGAGTTCGTGCGTCGCGGCTGGATCGTCGTCGCGAGCAACTACCGTCTCGCGCCACGCTTTCCCTGGCCCGCGCAGATCGAAGACGCCACCCGCGCGCTCGGCTGGATCAAGAAGAACATCGCGACCTACGGCGGCGACCCCGACCGGGTCGTGGTGGCGGGCGGGTCGGCCGGTGGGCACTTGGCCTCGCTGCTCACGCTCACCACGAAGGATCCCACCTGGCGCCCGCCGGAGATGAGTGACGTCGAGGACTGGTCGGTGCGCGGCGCGCTCTCGTTCTACGGGGTGCTCGAGATGACGGGCGACGAGGCGCACTGGCGCGGACTGGGTCGGGGCATCCGTCTGCTGTTGGAGCGTCGGGTGGTGCAGGTACCCTACGCCGGTCACGAGGACCTCTACCTCTCGCTGTCGCCCTACGAACTCATCAAGCCCGACTCGCCTCCGTTCTTCGTCGTCCAGGGCGTGAACGACACCCTGGTGGAGGTGAACGTCGCGCGCGCCTTCGTCGCCAAGTACCGTAGCGTCGCCTTCGCGCCGGTCTACTACGTCGAACTGCCCTTCACCCAACACGCCTTCGACGTCACCGCGAGTCCGCGCACGTCCGCGACGACGCGCGCGGCGGTCGCCTTCGCGTCGTCCGTGGTGAACGCACGACCCACGTTGACACCCCAACTCGTCGCGAACTACCAAGTGCCCCCGACGCGTCTCAACGTTCGTGTAGACGACACCACGTGGCTCGACGCCAGAGAAGCGGCGTCGGTACTCGGCCCGTTCTTCGTCGTCACCTCGGACAATCCGTACTCCCGGGTGTTGAGCAGTGAGGAGAATGAGGCACGTCGCGTCGCGCTACGCGCGTTTCTGCGTGGTCGCGGTGTTGACTATCTCGAGACGTCGGCGCTCGACCCCCAGGGTCGTTGGCCCGAAGAGTCCGGCGTGGCGTTGCGCGATCTCTCGCGCGAAGCCGTCTGTTCGCTTACGCGCGCCTGGGACCAGTTCGCCTTCTACGAGGTCACCGACGGCGCGGTCGTGGTGCGCGACGCCGCGTCGGACGTGGCGTTGGCCTAGCTCGTCGCGAGCGTTATCTCGAAGCGCAGATCGCTCGCGTCGTTCACGACCATTTCGAGCACGTTGCCCGCGGCCACGAGGTCGTTCGCGCTCGCGCGCAACGCCGCGGCGAACTCCTCGGGGGCGTCGACGACGAAACGCGCGACCCCGGCGCGCTGCGAGACCTTGGCGGTGCTCTTCTCACGGCGCAGCGCTTCGAGCGCGTCGCAGACCGGCCGATAGATCGATCCCGGGTCCGGCGCGAGCGTGCCGAGCTCTTCGACGCTCGGCCACGGCGCGAGGTGCACCGAGTCGTCGTGCCACCAGTGCCACACCTCTTCACTGACGTAGGGCAGGATCGGCGCGAAGAGGCGCTGCAGTACCGAGAGCGCGATCGTCAAGGTCGCGCGGGCCGACTTCGTGTCAACGGCGTCACCTTCGCCGTACGCGCGGATCTTCACGAGTTCGAGGTAGTTGTCACAGAACGACCAGAAGAACGACTCGGTGCGCTCGAGCACGCGCGCGTAGTCGTAGTGCTCGAAGGACGTCGTCGCCTCGCGCACCAGTTCGCCGAGGAGCGCCAGCAGATCGCGGTCGAGTGGCGCGGTGACGTCATCGGCGCCGAGCGACGTCGTGTCCTCGAGGCGACCCAAGACGAACTTCGAGGCGTTCAGAATCTTGATCGAGAGTCGCCGGCCGATCTTCATCTGGGCCTCGTCGACGGCGGTGTCGGTGCCGGGACGGCCCGAGGCGGCCCAGTAACGAAGGGCGTCGGCGCCGTGTTGCTCCAAGAGCGGCAGGGGCGTCACGACGTTGCCGACGGACTTGCTCATCTTCTTTCGATTGGGGTCGAGCACCCAACCCGACAGCAACGCGTTCTTGAAGGGCAGGCCCCCGTGCTGGAGGTGGCTGCGCACGACCGTCGAGAACAGCCAGGTGCGAATGATCTCGTGTCCCTGCAGTCGAAGGTCCATCGGGTAGACGTGCTCGAAGAGCGCGGTGCCCCAGTGACCAGCGATCTCGGGCGAGAGCGAGCTCGTCGCCCAGGTGTCCATGACGTCGGGGTCGCCCGCGAAGCCGAGCGGTTGGTTGCGCTGGGTCTCGTCGTACCCGGCGGGCACGTCGCTCGACGGGTCGAGGGGCAGTTGATCGAGCGCGGGCACGAGGGGCGCGTCGAAGTCGATCTCGCCGTTCGCGTCGATGGGGTACCAGGCCGGGAAGGGCACGCCGAAGAACCGTTGGCGGGAGATGTTCCAATCGACGTTGAGGCCCTCGACCCACGAACGGTACCGGTGCTTCATGAAGTCCGGGTACCAGTGGAGCTCCTCGCCTCGGCGCAGGAGCGCCTCACGGTGTTCGAGGGTGCGCACGAACCACTGGCGCGAGGTGACGATCTCGAGGGGCCGCTCGCCACGCTCGTAGAACTTGACGGGGTGGGTGATCGCACGAAGGTCACCCACGAGGTCACCCGAGGCGCGAAGCGCGTCGACCACGGTGGCGCGCGCCTGGTTGACCGTCCCTCCCTCGATCTCGGCGTAGAGCGCGTTGGCGGCGTCCGGCTCTCGCGACGGAAAGGCCTCGGAGCCAAAGGTGGCGGGGAGGAACCGGCCGTCTCGACCGATCAAGGCGCGCGTGGGAAGGCCCAGCTCGCGCCACCACGTGACGTCGGTCGTGTCGCCGAAGGTGCAGATCATGGCGATACCCGAACCCTTCTCGGGGTCGGCGAGCTCGTGCGCGAGGATGGGTACGTCGACCTTGAACAGGGGCGTCACGACGGACGAATTGAAGAGACCGCGATAACGCTCGTCGTCGGGGTGGGCGACGAGCGCGACGCAACTCGCCAGCATCTCGGGGCGCGTCGTCTCGACGTCGATGACGCCGAGACCGTCAGCGCGCGTGAAGGACACCCGGTGGTAGGTGCCGGGCCGCTCGCGGTCTTCGAGCTCGGCCTGGGAGACGGCCGTTCGAAAGTCGATGTCCCACAGTGTCGGCGCGACGACGGAGTAGACCTCGTCGCGCGCCAGCATCTCCACGAACCCGCGTTGGGAGATGGCCTGGGCTTCGCGCGAGATGGTCGTGTACTCGAGCGTCCAGTCGACACTGATGCCGAGGTAGCGCCACAGCCGCTTGAAGGCCTCCTCGTCGACGGCCGTCAGCAAGTGGCAGAGTTCGACGAAATTGCGACGCGGGATGGAGACTTTCCCCTCGGCGGCCTTCTCGGGCGCCACGAAGTGGGGGTCGTAGGGGAGCGTCGGGTCACAGCGAACGCCGTAGTAGTTCTCGACGCGACGTTCGGTCGGCAGCCCGTTGTCGTCCCAGCCCATGGGGTAGAAGACGTCCTTGCCGCGCATACGCCAGAATCGGGCCACGACGTCACCCTGGGTGTAGCTAAAGACGTGGCCGATGTGCAACTCGCCCGAGACCGTGGGGGGCGGGGTGTCGATGCTGTAGACGTCGTCGCGCGTTGCTTCGCGGTTGAAGCGGTAGGTGGACTCGGCCTCCCACCGGGCGCTCCAGGTCTCCTCGAGGCCGTCCACGGTGGGCTTTTCGGGCACCGCGTGGGCGAAGGGCGTGGAAGCGTCAGGCATGGTTGGCGTAGTTTAGAACAGTGATTCGCCTCTATGACACGGCCCGCGGCGAGGTTCGCGACCTCAGCCTGCGTAGTCCCGGGCGCGTGACGATGTACGTCTGTGGTCCCACGGTCGATAACCTGCCGCATCTGGGACACGGGCGCTACACGCTGGTCTGGGACGTGGCGAGGCGCTGGTTCACGTTTCAAGGTCTGAGCGTTCACTACGTCTCCAACATCACCGACGTCGACGACAAGATCATCGCGCGCGCTCGTCGTGAGTCGCGCAGCGAATCCGACGTCGTGGCCCAGTACGAGGCGGAGTGGTGGGACGCGATGGCGCGCCTCGGTGTGGCGCTCCCCGACGACACGCCCCACGCGACACACTACGTCGACGAGATGAAAGAGTTGATCGCCTCGTTCCTCGAGCGCGACGTTGCCTACACGACCAGTGACGGGATCTACTTCGACGTTTCGTCGGTAGAGGACTATGGACTTTTGGCTGGTCAACCTCTGGAAAGCCTGCGAGCGGGAGCGAGGGTGGAGGGCAACGACGAGAAGCGCTCACCCCTGGACTTCGCGCTGTGGAAGAACGCGAAGCCCGACGAACCGAATTGGGCGGCGCCCTTCGGTGAGGGTCGACCGGGCTGGCACACCGAGTGCGTGGTCATGGCACTGGACGTGCTCGGTGAGGACTTCGATCTGCACTGCGGAGGCCTGGACCTCAAGTTCCCCCACCACGAGAATGAACGGGCCCAGGCCGAAGCCGCGCACAAGGGCTTCGCGCGGCACTGGGCGCACAACGGCTGGGTGATGGTGGGGGGCGAGAAGATGAGTAGCTCGCTGAACAACTTCACGTCGTTGACCGATCTCCTGGAAAAGACCGACGCGCGAGCCTATCGACTCTTGGTACTGCGCTCGCACTACCGCTCGCCCATTGAAGTCACGCCGTTGACCATCGCCGACGCGGAGCGCGCGCTCGATCGACTCGACTCGTTGGCGCGTCGTTTCGTGTTGCCCGAGATGGCCGGCGAGAGTTTTGAACTGGCCTCGTCACACCCCTGGGAGGACGAGTCGCTGGAACTCTACGAACGCGTCGCCACGCTCATGAACGACGACCTCAACACCCCCCTCGCCGTGGCCGAACTCTTTGACGCGCTGAGCGTCGCCAACACCATGGCCGACGAGGGGCACGAGGCGTCCGCGCGCCGACTGGCCCAGTCCGTGGGCGTCCTCTTCGGCGCGTTCGGACTGACGCTACTCGCGGGTAGCCACGTGGTCGACGAGGTCGCGCAGAAGCTCGTCCTCGAGCGCGACGCGGCCCGCTCCACGAAGAACTGGACCGAGGCCGACCGGTTGCGTGACGAACTGGTCGAACGGGGCTGGATCGTGGAAGACGGGGCTTCGGGCACCCTCATCCGCCGACCATAAAGACTCTTGTTCTCCTGGGTCCCCACCAAGTAGCGTTATCCCTGAGGTTGCCGTTGTGGTTCCCTCCCAAAACCGGAGTTCCGGAAGTAAAAGTAATAAGGAGGCCCACAGTGGCTGCAGGAACCGTCAAGTGGTTCAACGACGAAAAGGGTTGGGGATTCATCGCTGTCGATGGCCAGCCAGACGTCTTTGTTCACTACTCGGAGATTCAAGGTGACGGGCGAAAGACGCTCGTCGAAGGTCAGGCCGTCGAGTTCGACATCGAACCCGGCGATCGCGGCCCGTTAGCGAAGCGCGTCATTCTTAACTAACGACCATTTCTTCGTCGTCAACAACCGCCGCCTTCGGGCGGCGGTTGTTTTTTGTGCCGCGCCCTGCTCTACGGTACGTTTGGTTACCAACAAGTAACTTCTTCGACCCCCAAGGTGCGACATGAGCGATTTTTCGATGGAACTCAACGAGGACCAGATCACCCTGCGTGACTGGCTGCACGGATTCGCGGAGCAGCAGATGCGGCCCATCGCCGCGGAGTGGGACGAGCGCGAAGAGACGCCGTGGCCCTTCATTCAAGAGGCCGCCAAACTCGGTGTGTACGGTCTCGACTTCTTGATGAACGCCGTCAGCGATAAGACCGGCCTCTCGTTCATGATCGCCCTGGAGGAACTCGCGTGGGGTGACGCGGGTCTTTGCATGTCGATCATGGGTACGACCTTGGGCGTCGCGGCCATCGTCGCGAACGGCACACCCGAACAGCAGATGGAGTGGGTGCCACGCTGCTTCGGCACGCCCGACGACATCAAGCTCGCGGCCTTTGGCGTCTCCGAGCCCGACGCGGGCAGTGACGTCTCGTCACTGCGCACGCGCGCCATCTACGACGAGGCGCACGACGAGTGGATCTTGAACGGGACGAAGACCTGGATCTCCAATGGCGGCATCGCCAACCTTCACGTCATCGTCGCCTCGGTCGATCCCAAGCTCGGCAGTCGGGGCCAGGCCTCGTTTATCGTCCCCGAAGGGACTCCCGGCATCAGCATGGGTCAGAAGTTCAAGAAGATGGGCATCCGCGCGAGTCACACCGCGGAGGTCATCTTGGAGAACTGTCGAGTCCCGGGCGCCTGTCTGCTGGGCGGTAAGGACAAATTGGACGAGAAGCTGGCTCGCGTGCGCGAGGGCAAGCGCGCGTCGGGACAGGCCGCGATGGCGACCTTCGAGGCGACGCGCCCGGCCGTGGGCGCCCAGGCGCTCGGCATCGCGCGCGCCGCCTACGAGTTCGCGCTCGAGTACGCCAAGGAACGCAAACAGTTCGGTCGAGCGATCATCGAGAATCAGGCCATTGCCTTCAAGCTGGCCGACATGAAGATGAGCATCGACGCGGCACGACTGCTCATCTGGCGGGCCAGTTGGATGGCCGCGACCAATAAGCCCTTCACCAGTGGCGAAGGTTCGATGTCCAAACTCTTCGCCAGTGAGACGGCCGTCAAGGTCACCGAGGAAGCGATCCAGATCCTCGGCGGCTACGGCTACGTGCGCGACTATCCCGTCGAGCGTTGGCACCGCGACTCGAAGATCTACACGATCTTTGAGGGGACGAGTGAGATTCAGCGCCTGATCATCGCTCGCTCGATATCGGGTGTTCAGATTCGTTGAGGAGTCATGCGACGAATCGTCGGCGAGCGGTTCACTCGACGCGCACCGTCATTGAGATTCCGCCCATTCGAATCGTCCAGTTCCGTGGACGCCTAGAACTAGATTGGACAAAAGGAACGAGAGGATTTCGCGCATCGCAACACGAGTTGAGCCGTCAGTGCAGTGCCTCGCTGATGGCATGGCTCGTCGCTCGAGATGGCGTAGAACCCAATCGACGGGAACGTCGACGCCCCATCGACGCTCGTCGCTCAGAACGTCGTTGAGATTGGCCTAGTCGTTCCGGGAACCGGTCACGCTGTCGACGAGGGAGAGGAAGTCCTCATCTTCTTGGGCAGTGTGCAGCTTCAAGATTGCGTAGAGGCCGTAGAGTATGCCGCGAAGTTCGCCAATATCGTTATCATCGACCTCAGCTGGTTCGATGTCGTCGAGCAGTTGGCCAAGCCTGCGTATCTGGTGCATGATCTCGATTTGGGCTCGGTTCATCACGGCGGCAAGACTCTGTTGGCCCGTGATTCGCCCCAGCGCTGGATAGAGTTCGCGCTCTTCAGCCTGCTCATGGGGTAGGACCTCGCTAAGGAGCGACTCGTACACGGGGGCTATCGAGGCGAGGGCTGTTCGGGAGTCCGCAAGGTCCAACCCGTCGGCTACTGCACTCAATTGCGCGATGACTTCGCGTATCGATACGTGCTCGTCCCAAAACCTCTTCGTGAGGGCGGCGTCCTGGTCGCTCAGTTGCAGACGTTTTGAAGGGTCCCGCAAGGCTCGCAGTGCGCTGAGGATCGCCGCGACGTCAATCACCTCTTGGAGCACCGCACCATCGACCGTCGGCAGCCACCCGACTCCTGCAGCAATCATGGCCACCACCGACATCGCCATACCCGCGACCACGCTCTGACGGGCAATGCGCACCGTGCGTTTGGCGAGTACGATCGCCTCGTCGAGGCGATCGATGGTGTCGACTGTAAGAACGACGTCCGCCGCCTCGGTGGCCGCCGAAGCGCCCCTGATGCCTATCGCCACGCCAACATCAGCCAAGGCGAGTGCGGGAGCGTCGTTGATGCCGTCGCCGATCATGATGGTTGGTGCGGACGCTGACTCGATGCGAACGATCTCAAGCTTCTCGGCCGGGGTGCGCTCGGCGAGAACGTCGTCGACGCCGATGACGGCGCCTACGGTCTCCGCGACCTCGACGCGATCCCCCGAGACCATGACAATTCGTGAGATGCCGTCGCGACGCAGGTTCCGTATGGTTCGTGACGCTTCGAGCCTCAGGGGATCCTCGAAGATGATGACCCCGGCGGGCTCGTCGTCGAAGGAGACGACGACGCTAAGCAAACCGTCCAGGCGGGCGCGCCGCAGCGCGGCCTTGGCCCACGCCGGAGTACCGCGGCCTCCGGTCCACGACGTGTGCTCGACCGAGACCCGACGGCTGGTCACGGTGCCGGAAATCCCACTTCCGAGCACCTCACGGACGTCGCTCGGCACGGCGAGGGTCAGCCTCTTTTCCAGTGCCGCCTGGACGATCGAGCTGGCCAGCACGTGGGGAGACACTTGGTCCAGCGACGCGGCAGCGCCCAGGATCTCATCAGGGTCTAGGGTTCCCGCGGTCACGATATTGACCACTCGCGGTCTGCCCTGGGTTAGGGTGCCGGTCTTGTCCATCAATACGGTGGTGCATCGAGCGAGTCGCTCGAAAACGGCGCCGCCCTTCACGACGATGCCTCGCCGTGCGGCGCGCGAAATCCCTGAGACGAATGCAGCGGGTGCCGCGAGTATGAGCGGGCACGGCGTGGCCACCACGAGCAGGGCGACGGCACGGTCCGCACCCCCTATCGCCCACGCGAGTGCGGCTCCGATCAAAGTGAGTGCGAGGAAGCCGACGGCGTAGTGATCGGCGAGGCGGACGAATGGCGGCTGGGACGACTCGGCCTCACCCACCAAGCGCACGATGCCGGAGTACGTGCTATTGGCACTCGTCGTGGTCGCGCGCATGTCGAAGGGCGCGCCGGCGTTGAGCGTGCCGCTCCGCACGATCTCGCCACGCGATCGCTCAATCGGCATCGACTCTCCGGTGAGAGCCGACTCGTCCAGAGTCGCCGATCCCGAAGTGACCATTCCATCCACCGGCACTAACTCCCCGGTGGCGACCATCAGGAGATCGCCCGGCATCACCTCAACCAAATCGACGTTGACGAGTTGATCAGCACGACGAAGATGAGCGCGGTGAGGAGATCGCTCGAGCAGGGCCTGCAGGTCACGTCGAGCTCGGCCCGCGGCCCACGTCTCGATGGCTCCGCCGCTGGCGAGCATGACGCTGACCACGGTGGCGGCGAGGAATTCGCGTACCAAGAGCGCGCCGACCAGCGCGAGCAAGGCGATGACGTCGACACCCACGTGGCCGTGTCGAAGGTTACGCACGGTGGAGACGAGTGAGAAGGCGATACCGACGGCGGCTGAAGCGATCCAGACGGCGTTGCCGAGCCCAGGACGTGACGCGAAGTGAAGTACCGCACCCACGATGAGGCAAGAAGTTGTGAAGACCAGGGTCAGCAACGGAAGGCGGCGGGCCCCAATCGTTGCCGGTTTCCCCGCGTGCTGTGGCATGTCTGTATCTTGACGCGCACGTGACGTGAGAGGTAGGGTCCAAGGTCCCTTTTATCGCCGACATCTCGGAGTGAGGACCATGATGGAGGGTTAGGTAGTGGAACGGCGAGTTGGGAGCGCCGAGAACCACGGACCCTGCACCTTTGCACCTCCGTGGTTCTCGGGAACTGCGACGTCGGGACTGCTTCAACGACGGGTTTGGAAAGCCCGTCACGGTAACCGACTCACTGGATTGGCGACGATGAACTGATTGCCGCCTTCGCCTAGCGACCGATGAGGCGAAGCTGGATGACACGGTTCCATCAGTTTGTTTCGTACCGTCAGCCGGCTTCGAGGGACGGCCTCGCAATTGATGTCAACGCTGCGATCGGGACCGGCGTGGGGAAGTCGGTCACGAAACCCGATCGCCAGATGACGCTCCACTCGCTAGACCAATGGTGTCGGCGTCGCGCCGTCGCGAAACCATCCACACAGAAATCAAGAGCGCCGCGCCGGCGACACTGATCAAAAGAGTCTCCGCGAGGATCTCGGTTGACAGTCGCAGCGCGAAGAATGTTCGAACCGCACCTATAGGGAACAGCAGCACGAAGCCCGTCGCCACGGCTCCCACCATCACCACTCGACGCCAGGTCAAGGGCAACGCGACGAGCACCAGCACGCACAGGCTGAGCACGAGTGCGACCAGCGTGGCGGCAGTGCGCTGCTCAACGAGCGAGAAGTTCTGGGTTCGAACCAACGAGTACGCGGCGAAAACAGAAGCGGCCACGACGAACCCGGTCGGAATGGCGAAACGAAGGACGCGTCCGACGAACCCGGCGGTATAACGGCGCAGGTTCGGTGCCAGCGCCAAGAAGAATGTTGGAATGCCGATAGCCAAGGTGTCGATGATGGTGAGATGGCGAGGCAGAAAAGGGTAAGGCCATCGAAGGACGCTGACGGTCATGGCGAGCATCGTCGCCCAGGCCGTCTTGACGATGAAGATGTTCGCGACGCGCTCGATGTTGGCGGTGACTCGACGACCTGCGGCTACAACCTCTGGCATCGTCGCGAAACACCCATCAAGGAGGACAATTTGGGCGACCGCCCTCGTCGCTGGTGCACCAGAGCCCATGGCGATGCCAATGTCGGCGAGCTTGAGAGCCAAGACGTCGTTAACACCGTCGCCGATCATGGCCACGGTGTGACCCCTCGCTTTCAGCGCGAGGACCATGGCCCGCTTCTGACGGGGCGTCACTCGGCCGAAGACCGATCGCTCCTCGAGGACCTTCCCAAGTGCGTCGGGGTCGTCGGGCAGGTCGCGCGCGTCCACGGGCAGCTCGGCGTCGGTGAGTCCCACGCGTGTTGCGACGGCCGCGACGGTGAGGGGATTGTCACCGGATAACACTTTGGTGGCGACGCCCTGCTTAGCAAAGAAGTCGAGGGTCGACGCCGCGTCGCCGCGGACCCGTTCGGCGAAGGTGACCAATGCGGCGGCGTGCAGGTCGAGGGGCAGTTTCTCGCCCTCTAAGGGCGCGGCGCTCTGGGCGAGCACCAAGACCCGCTGGCCGGTGGCAGCTAGCTCACCGGCTCGATTGAGCGTCAGCTGGTCTCGAGCCGGTAGCACCAGTTCCGGAGCGCCGAGAACCCAAGTGCCCTGGCCGGTGAAACTCGCCGCGCTCCACTTACGTGACGACGAGAAGGGAACCGAATCGTCGCGAGTCCAGCCCTCAACGGGCACGAACGCTTGCCCGATCGCCTCCAGTGTCGCGTTGGCGTTCTCGTCCTGCGCCAGCGCCCCGAGGGCAGCCTCGACGGGTAACCCGTCTCCGAACAACTCGATACGGTCGAAGACGATGGTACCGTCGGTGAGCGTCCCTGTCTTGTCAAAACACACGACGTCGACGCGAGCGAGCGCCTCGATTGCGGGGAGCTCCTGGACCAGCGCGTTTCTTCGGGCGAGCGACACGGCCGCCACCGCGAAGGCAATGCTCGTAAGCAAGATGAGTCCTTGCGGCACCATTCCGACGAGTCCAGCGACCGTGCCGCTTACGGCGTCACGAAGGCCCGCTTTGGCGTGAAGTTGACTCACGAGCAAGATTGCCCCGATCGGTATGATCGCCCAAGTCACGTAGCGAAGAATTCGGTTGATACCGTCGATGAGTTCGGAGCGCGCTGGGGCGTACCGCCGCGCGTCGGTGGTGAGTCGACGAGCATAGGCGTTGGCACCCACCGCGGTCGCCTGGTAGCGACCCGATCCCGCAACAACGAAGCTTCCAGAGAGCACCTGGTCACCGCCTGCTTTGTCGACTGGCTCGACCTCTCCCGTGAGCAGTGATTCGTCAACCTGGAGTCCGGCGGTTGATCGGACGATCCCGTCGGCCACAATCTGGTCACCCGTGCGCAGGCCGATCAGGTCATCGAGTACGACCTCGTCAACTGGGACGACCACTTCGGCGCCGTCGCGAACGACGCCAGCGCCATGCGCGCTGAGCAGGGCTAGGTGATCGAGGGTGTGTTTCGCCCGCAACTCTTGCACGATGCCGATCAGGGCATTGGCGACCATGACGATGCCGAAGAGCGAATCCTGCAATTCGCCCACGGCGACGATCGCAATGAAGAGGGTGCCGAGGAGAAAGTTGAATCGGGTGAAGATATTGGCCCGAAGGATCTCGCCCATCGTTCGGCTCGTGCGCTCGCCGCCCGAGTTATCCCTCCCGGTGGCGACTCGCGCGGCGACCTCGTCGGCGTCGAGACCCGTTGGCCTCGTGTATGCGATCGTGCCCCTGGCGTTCGTCGCGGGATTGGTTTCTCGATCGTCCTTCATAGCACCGCACAACGGGGGTACGACTCCAAAAGACGCTGGTTGGACGGGTCTTCCATCACGGGAACGTCGGACACAGAATCGGCCTCCAAGTGGCGCTCTTGGCGAGTGACGCGACCCTGCGTCCGTTGGCTCCGTATCGAATGTAACAGTGATTGTGTTCGATGTTCCTCGTGCGAAAGCGGCCAACCCATGAAACTGAGCCGCTACGGGGCGCTTTCGATTCCGCCAATTTTCGACCCGAAGTGTTCGACCCTCTGGGACGCGGTGCCGGGCGTGACGTCCATGCGACCACACCTCTCCCTAGCAGAAGGCCGTGTTGACTCTCGTAAACGCTCGCACTTGATGGGACCTACGCCCCTAGTCGCTACGTGGGCTCGACGTCAGAATAAGTGAGTCAGTGGGGAGGTAAAATGGCGGTGCGGGACCGTGCGGTTGTGGCGGATAAATTCGTGGCCGTCGGGATCGATGGCTCGGGAGCATCCTTGCGAGCTGTCGATTGGGCGGCGGATGAAGTTGGATATCGATGCGCAATTTTGCGAATAGTGCACGCGAATCTTTTGATGCGTGGCGTGCTCAATAGTCCCGTACTCGAGCGTGAAGCTCAACGTGAGAGCGCGATCGTGCGAGTCGCCGTCGAGCGAACTAGGTTGCGAGCCCCCAGGGTCTTGGTTGAAACGCGTACGGTTGAACCTCCTGCGGCCGAGCCACTGATTCAAGAGAGTCATCGTGGCGAACTGCTTGTGGTTGGATCGCGCGGACTCAGTCGCGTTCAGGAAATACTGCTCGGCTCAATCAGCCGAGAATGCGTGGTGAATGCCGAGTGCTCAGTACTCGTTGTCCGGAGTTGAAGACATTGGTGCAGTCCCGATGAGAGGTAGCGGGCGTGAGTGCGGCTCATTGGATGCCGAGATTGGGCATCGGTCCGACGCCGCTTCATCGCCCACCAACCGCGGCGCCGTGGGCAACGGTGCGGTCGAGTTCTCTCATTGGTACTTCGCGTGGTCGCCCTCACGACCGCAGCAGTTTACGTGGGAGGCCCACAAGCACGGTGCGAAACTGACTGATCATGGGCCTTGATGGCCCACTCGTTGCTTATTCCGGGGTCAATCCTATTAGAAAGAGCCTATGATCAGGAAGGTTATGCGCCACTCAAATACCTACATGATCCTCGAGGGGGCCAGCGAGATTCAGCGCCTTACTATCGCTCGCGTCATTTCTGGCGTGCTGATCAGGTAGTCCCAAGCCGCAAATTAACGCGCCGTTGCGTTACGTGACGGCTAACGGTAGTCGCCCTTGGCACGTCCGAGCGCCGGTGTCGCGGACCCAACAATCGTGATTGCGGGACTATCCGCGGGTCTATCGCCCGCCAGTCACGCCGGCACCGCCTGGCGCTTGCCCAGGCTCTTGAGCGCGACCGTTTGCCCGTGGCTTGCGAACTCTCAAAGCTCTGCCCATGACAGGTGAGCATCGCCGCTCACTAAGGGTGATCGGCGATGCTCACCCCACCAGTTCACCCTGCGATCGTCCGACCTGTCCAACGGATCTCTGAGGACTGTTGTTGCGTTGTGTCCTCGTTGTCGATAGATGGTTCAACAGAGAGAAGTTTGGCTTGTTGTGGTTATACATCAGTCAACCGACGCGGGCAGCGGGCACGAGGATCACGGGTTCCCAGTAGGCGATCGCTCGGTGGACGTCCACGATTCCGTGGAGCCCGTTAGTCGCGTTGGACCTTTGGGCCCCACACCTTCAATCCAAGAGGAGAGTGGGGAGCAGGACAGTGGGTGGAAGGGCCGACCGGTCTTGTCGAAGGTACTTCGCGCGGCGGCCTGGCTGGTGCCTCTCGGCGTTTCGGTAGCGGTGGCGGCCGTCCTAAGCCGGACCCTCCCATCGGGGGGAGGTTGGACAGAGCTGATGCGCATCGTGGTGACGCTCGCCATCTCCACGGTGGTCCTTTTCGCGGTCTCCAGGCTGACCCGTCGTCTACTTCCATTGGCGATGCTTCTACAAATGTCGCTCGTCTTTCCCGACAAGGTCCCCGCGCGGTTCTCAGTGGCCATACGGGCGGGATCCGTCAAGAGACTGACCCGCGCCGTCACTGACGCCGCCGACGCCTCGGATGCTGGTGGCACCAACTTGGAGGCGCTCTCTCGAGTCCTCATCCTTCTGGGTGCTCTCGCGCGCCACGATCCACGCACGCGGGGCCACTCTGAACGGGTCAGTGCCTTCAACGACCTCATTGCCGAAGAGCTCGGGTTGTCCCCGTCCGACAGGGACAAATTGAGGTGGGCGGCACTTCTCCACGACATCGGAAAGCTCCACGTTCACACGAGGATCCTCAACAAGTCGGGTAAGCCGACCGACGCCGAGTGGCGGGCGCTTATGCACCACCCGGAGATCGGTGCGCGGATCGTCGCCCCGCTTCGACCGTGGCTCGGAGACTGGGTCGACGCCGTCGGACAACACCACGAGCGCTTCGACGGGCACGGGTATCCGAACGGTCTCGCGGATACGGAGATCAGCTTGGCGGCGCGAATCGTCGCGGTGGCCGATGCGTTCGAGGTGATGACGGCCCTGCGATCGTACAAGCGACCCGTCAGTGCCCGTGCCGCACGAGAGGAGTTGGTGCGCTGCGCCGGAACTCACTTCGACCCGCGGGTGGTGAGAGCGTTCCTCAACATCTCGATCGGGAAAGTCCGGTCGGCGATGGGCCCACTGTCATGGATCGCACAGATGCCGTTCCTGGGTGGAGTACCCCAGCTCCAGAACGCGGCGATCGCGGTGACCCGGCAGGCACTCGTGAGCACGGGGACGCTCACGGCGGCGAGTGTCATGGCGATGGCCGGTACCATCGCCGCTCAACCGCCTTCGCCCGCGGCGGCGACCAGCTCGAGTACCGCACCGTCCACCTTGGTGACCAATGCGAGGCAAGGCTCCTTCAACAATCCATCAGCTGCTTCGTCCGTGGGCTCACAAGCGGTGGGTCA
>DATLTT010000003.1:0-60130 GCA_035533455.1 Acidimicrobiales bacterium
CCGACGAGTTCGACATCTATCTCGTCAACGACTTTCTGCGCACGCGCGGCTGGCGCCTGAACGGCCAGCAGTATCCGAACGCGATTCACGTGGCCGTGACGCGACCCCAAACTCAGCCCGGTGTCGTTGAGCGCTGGCGCGACGACCTCGCCGACGCCGTTGCGTACGCGAACGAGCACAAAGATGAAGCACCTCAGTCGGGTGCGATCTACGGGGGAGTGGCCGGTGGTCCGAGCGAGGAGTCCGACGCCATCATTAAGTTCTTCATGGCCGACATGATGGACAAGCAGTCCGCCCTACCTTCGTAATGGGAGAAACGTCCGAGCTCTGTCTCAGCATCGACTTGGGCACCGGGGGCCCAAAGATTGGGCTCGTCACGTTCGACGGCGACGTCCTCGCTCACGAGGTCCATCACGTGGTGACTCACTACAGCGACGACGGGGGCGCGACCCAGGACGCCGGTACGTGGTGGACGATCATCTCGCAGGCGACGAAGCGACTGCTGGCGACGTCGGAGACGCCCGCGGGTCGAGTGAGAGCCGTGGCGGTGACCGGTCAGTACGCGTCGACGGTGCCCGTTGACGTCAACGGCCGACCGACGGGGCCGTGCCTCACCTGGCTCGATACTCGTGGTGGTCGCTACTCGCGTCAGGCGGTGGGCGGCTCGTTCCAGGGGTACCACGCGAGAAAGGTCCTGCAGTTCGTGCGAAAGACGGGGGGCGCCCCGTCGACGTCCGGTGCCGATCCCGTCGGTCACGTGTTGGCCTTGACGCACGACCAACCCGACGTCGTGGCGGCGACGCGATGGTTCATGGAGCCCGTTGACTACTTGACCATGCGATTCAGCGGCGTCGCTTCGGCGACGCACGCCTCGCGCCTCGCGACGTGGATGACGGACAATCGTCGTCTCACGACGTACGACTACGACCCAGCGTTACTCGCGATGGTCGGCCTCGACGCCGCGTTCCTCCCGCCGCTCCTGCCCTTTGGCTCCATCGTCGGTACCGTCACGACCAGCGTCGCCGAGGATCTCGGGATCGCGCGCGACGCGGTCGTCATCGCCGGGATGCCGGACCTTCACGCGGCGGCCATCGGCTCGGGATGCACCAATCTCTACGACACGCACCTCGCGCTGTCGACGACGTCGTGGATTAGTTGTCCCGTTGCGAAGAAGAAGACCGACATCAAACATTCGATCGCGTCGGTCCCGGGGCTGACCAACGACTCCTACCTCGTCATCAACAGTCAAGATACGGGCGCCAAGGCGCTGGAATGGTTGCGAGGAGTCATCGCCGGGTCCGGCCACGCGATGCGTTATGAGGAGATGACCCGACTCGCCGCCTCGGCGCCGCCGGGGGCCCACGGGGTGCTGTTCACCCCCTGGCTGACGGGCGAGCGCTCACCCGTTGACAACAAAAGACTTCGAGCGGGCTTCACCAATCTCGCGGTCACGACGACAACGGCCGACCTCGTTCGAGGCGTTATGGAGGGCGTAGCCGCCAACAGTGCGTGGCTCTTCAAGTACGTCGAGAAGTTCGTCGGCCAATCGCTCTCACCCATCCGACTCCTGGGCGGAGGCGCGCAGTCGACCCTGTGGTGTCAGATCTACGCGGACACGCTGGACCGTGACGTTGAGCAGCTCGATCAGCCCTTGTTGGTCCAGATGCGCGGCGCGGCGCTCCTCGCCGCCGTGGCGCTCCAACGCCGCCGACTCCACGACGCCGTGGAACGACCAACGAGCGTGACGTTCCATCCATCGTCGGACGCGTCGGATCTGTATCGCGCGAGAGCGGCACAACTTCCACGTCTCTACGCTCGCGACGAGAGGTGGCTCCGAAACAACCCGGCCGTTGGCCCCTAGAAGAAGCTTTGCGTGGCCCTCAGTGCTTCGTCTGTTCTGAGAGCCCGACGCGGAGGCCTATCTTCGAGGCTAGGCGCCAACGCGACGCGCGCCCTGGGGACTCGTGTGCAGACGAGCGGGACCGCCGCCCGTGACGACGAGGCACTCACCGGTTTGGACGCCGGCTCGGTGATCGGTCGTGACGACGTTGGGCTGAACCACCAGCATCATTCCCTCTTCCAACACCATGTCGGGAACGGGCTCGTTGGCCCGGCTCAACGAGCCCAGTATCGGGGCGAGGTACCCACCTCCGTAACCGTGGACGAGGTCGTCGAAGGTGGTGAAGCCCGCGTCCTCGATCACGCGTGCCGCTTCGACGAGCTGGGCCACGTGGGTTCCCGGTACCAGTAGTTGAACCATCGCTTGGTAGGCAGCGTCGGCCACGTCGTGGAGTTCGCGAAAGAGGGGTGAGAGTTCTTCGTCGACGCTGAAGGTGCGAAGGACTTGGCCCCCGTAGTCGAAGAAGTTCGTCGTGATCTCAGTACTGAGCACGTCGCCGCGGCGCACGAGACGAGTGGAGGGATGTTGTCGCGGGACGCAGTACTGGGGATCGGACATGGCGTTCAGCGCAAAGTAGTGGATGCCGTTCACTCCGCCGTAGGAGTGGTACGCCGACTCGACGACGCCCACGAGGTCGCGCTCGCTGAGGCCGGGGCGAAGCTGAGTGGCGAGTGCGTCGATCGAGAGGTCGGCGAGTCGAGCGCCGAGGCGAAACCAGACGAGTTCCTCCGACGACTTGATGAGACGCAGTCGGTGGTAGCCAGCGTTGAGATCCACGACGCGACCGAAGACCTCCTCGAGAGCTCGAGCCGCGCCGAAGGGGAGGGGTCCAATCACGCCGACGCTTCCCTCGGTCGCGCCTCGACGCCGCAGCTCCTCAATGGACGAGGCGATCGTTGACGGGCCACCCCAACGCACGGAGGCGTCGCGGGCGATTTTGGTGGCCAGGGGCACGTGGTTGAAGTACTGCACGAAGAGGGCGTCGCGCTCGAGAGACGTCACGACGAGTTGTGCCTCGTTGGTGACCAACCACTGCGAAAGCCACGTCACGGCGCCACCGCGCCCGCCAATGCCGTAGATTAGGAGGTGGGTCACGTCGTTGGATGACATCAACTGCTCGACGCCCCGACGACGACGATCGATCTCAGTTTCACTGAAGCGCGGATACTCCTGTTCAAGCAGGGTGACGAGTTCTGGATCGAAAGAGCTCTCTGCGCGCGACGCGTCCGTAACCATGGAGTCCCTCCAAATTGTCTCAGGTAACCGTAGCAACCAGCGGGAGTACCACTCGACGAAGTGGCTCGCCCGATCGCGAGAGTTGATCACGCGAAGTGTTCACGCGCAGTTCTTCGACGTCGAGCAAAACAGAGTTCGCCGGCTCGCTTGGTCTACCCGAGCAGTAGCTCTCCGGTTCTGTCAACCGACACGGCGACCTCGAGGTGCTCACGGCGTCGAGGTGCTCTGGTCTGCGTCGTCAGCCCCACACCTCGCCAGCGGTCTCGACGACGAGGTGAAGTTTGGCGACCTCATCGTTGAAGGAGAGACTGTTGCCCTCCACCGTGGACGAGAACCCGCACTGAGGAGAGAGGCAAAGTTGGTCGAGGTCGATGTACTGACTGGCTTCGTCGATGCGCCGCTTCAGTTGCTCCTTCGATTCAAGGGCACCCTTTTTAGTCGTGACGAGCCCGAGGACGACCATCTTGCCCTTGGGCACGAAGCGCAACGGTTCAAAGCCACCCGAACGCTCGTCGTCGTACTCGAGGAAGAAACCGTCGACGTCCAGTTCGCCAAAGAGGGCCTCGGCCACGAAGTCGTAACCACCCTCGGCGGCCCAGTAGGACTGGAAGTTGCCTCGGCACGAATGCGTGGTCACCCACATTCCTTCGGGACGTCCCACGAGCGCCGCGTTCAACTGCCTGATGTAGCGCAAGTGCTGGTGTTCGGCGTCGTCGCCGCGCTCGGCGATCATCTGGCGTTGCGCCGGGTCGTTGAGGTAGGCGAGCGACGTGTCGTCGAGTTGGAGGTACGTGCAGCCCAACTCACCCAGACGGCGGATCTCTTCGGCGTAGGCGGCGCTCAGGTCGCTCCAGAACTCCTCGACGTCGGGGTAGATCAGGGGGTCGATAGCGGCGGCCCCTCCGCGGTAGTGCACCATGCTCGGCGAAGGAATGGTGAGCTTGGGGACCGCGGTTGAGACGGTGGACTTGAGGAACGTGAACGCGTCGGCGAAAATGGTGTTGTCGACACGCACTCGATCGCTCACCTTCAGTGCTGCCGACGTGAACGACGTCGAGCCCTCCAAGTTCCTGAACGCCACCTGGAGCTGCTCGTCGGTACTGGCGATGCCACCGAGCTGATAGATGAAGTCCATGTGCCACGAAGTACGACGAAACTCGCCGTCGGTCGCGGACCGCAAGCCGATCGCTTCTTGGAGAGTGACGGCGTCGCGAATGGCCAGGTCCTCCGCGTGCCGTAGGCCCTCGGAGCTGATCTCGCCCTTGGCGAAGGCCGCGCGGGCCATCAGCAACTCTGGCGGGCGAAGAAGACTGCCGACGTGGTCGGCGCGAAACGGTGGCGTCGTTCGCTTACTCACGACCACGACAGTACACTTTGAGACGTCGAGCGGTGAGGTGTTCGAAACTCGCTCGAGTCTCGTCACTCACTTAGTCGGAGCGTGACGTCGCCGGAGTCGATGGCTCCCGTCGTTTGAGCCATCGCCGCGACGTCGCGATTCGACGATTCCGTTAGATTCATGGGATGGAGCGCCCCACCGAACTCATAGACGTCTGCGTCGCCTCGCACGAGCGACTTCTCGTCACCGCCGCCCGGTTAAGTGATCGTGACCTACGCGCGCCCAGCCGTCTGCCGGATTGGTCGCGGGCACACGTCGTTGCGCATCTGGCCCGAAACGCGGATAGCCACGCCTGGCTCTTCGCGGGGGCGAAGATCGGTGAGTCTCGACGCCAGTACCCCGAACCGGGGATGAGGGAGCGCGACATCGAGACCGGCAGCGCACTCGAGAGGGACGCACTTCTCACTGACCTCACCCGATCGTGTCGAGAACTCGAAGCGGAGTGGAAGGGTCTTGACGACGACCGGTGGGACTTCCTCGCGGCGGTCTCTCCCGGGCCTCGGACGATGGCGGAGATCCTCTTTCGTCGACTTCGAGAAGTCGAAGTTCACCACGTCGATCTCGACGTGTCCTACAACTCGTCCGACTGGCCCGAAGTGTACGTCGAGGGCGAACTTCGTCGGGCTCTTCACAAACTTCCCGATCGAGCCGAACACGCGGCGCTGGTCGAGTGGCTGATCGGCCGTGCTCACGCGCCGGCGCTCGAGAGTTGGTAGTCGCGCGATAGTTGACGTCCATTCTGAGCTCCGGCGGACCAAAACGGAGCTGTGGGATGCTGAGTTCGTGACGAAACTGGCTGCTCTCGTTGACGCGGCGTTGAGCGACGGCGACCGCTTCCTCGAAAGAGAGATCTTCGGCACGGAGGATTCGCAACAGATCGCGACGCGGATCGAGCGCTTTCTCTCACTTCGATATGGCCAATCACTTGATGCGCTCTTCTATCGTCACGGTGTTGGCATCGTCGTCGGGGTAGGACTTCGTGATGAAGGTATCGTTCTCAAGTTCCATCGCTGGCGGGCGTCCAAAGTGAGGCTCGCCGCAATTCAGCGAATGCAACGGAACCTTCACGCCAACGGGTTGGCTGCTCCGCTGCCAATGGTCGAAGCAATGGACTTTGGTGCCGGTGTCCTCACGGTTGAACAACTGCTCGTAGGAGACGTCGCGGACGGGCACGACGATGAGATTCGACGAACCCTGGCCAACGAGCTGTTCCGGTTCATCGAAGCGGGCCGTAAGGTCCACGACCGGTCCGACCTTGAAGGACCCGCTCTCCTCGACGTATCGCACGTGACGCTCTGGCCGACACCGCATTCGCCCCGCTTCGACTTCGAAGCGACGAGTGGCGGCGCCGCGTGGATCGACGAACTCGCCTGGTCGGCCCGTCAACGGGTGAAGGGGTACGGAGGTGAACTCGTCGTGGGTCACCTCGATTGGCGGGTGGGCAACGTTGGATTTAAGGGAACGGAGATGACCGCAATTTACGATTGGGACTCAGTGGGACTCGCCAGCGAGGCCTTTTTGGTGGGGAGTGCGGCGGCGACTTTTTCGTCCGACTGGACGAAGCCCGGTGGCTCACTGCCCACGCTCGAAGAGATGAGAGGATTCGTCCTCGACTACGAAAGAGCGCGTAATGACGACCTTGACGAGATTGAACTCGACATCGCGGACGCCGCGAATCTTCTTCTCGTCGCCTACGGCGCCCGATGCCAGCATTCTGACGCTGTGCTCCGTCGAGCACCGTCGCCCACGGTCGGTCGGAGTTGGATCGAGTTACTCCGCGAGCGAGGCGCTCGGGGACTGTTGGACGTGTCAGTGAAGGGTGCCTAGGGTCGAGAGGTGCAAGAAGAAGTGGACGCGTTCGGACACGCCCTGGTGGACTGGGCGAGAGGCGGTTCGATCCCAGAGATGGTCGAACGCGACGATGGGTACACCGAGATCGGGGCGGGTCCCGAGGTGTACCTGTCCGACTTCAAGGGATGGCCGTCGGCCGAACGTCAGTCGGTGCGACAGATGCGTGGTCGCGTCCTGGACGTGGGTTGTGGTGCCGGTCGTGTCGCGTTGAACCTTCAACGCCGCGGCGTCGACGTCGTCGGGCTGGACTCGTCACGACTTGCGGTGAAGGCCGCGAAGCTCCGAGGCGTCAAAGAAGTCTGGTGCACGTCGATCGACGCGGTAGGGCGAAGAGTTGAGTCGTTCGACACCATTGTGCTGTTTGGGAACAACTTCGGAATCTTCGGAACGCCCGATCGCGCCCGGGAGGTCTTGACCAACTGGGCTACGGCGACGAACCCGCGTGCACGAATCTTTGTGGAGAGCACGAATCCGTACTGCGGTGGCGCGCCAGGGATCGATCGAACGTACTACTGGCGGAACCGTGAACGTGGCCAACTGCCGGGACAGGCGAGGTTCCGCTACCACTACGGCTACTCCGTGGGCCCGTGGTTTGGCTGGCTCTTCGTGTCGAGAGCGGAGATGAAGCAGATTCTTCGAGGGACGGGTTGGCACCAAGCTCGCGTGTTGGGTGAGCGCCCGAGCGAGCCGTACGTCGCCATCTTGGAGAAGGATTGAAGGACGTCGGTGTCCGCGAATCGACGAGGCGTACGTTTCTAACGCCCCGGCGTCGCGTCGTCAATATTGTAAGGTGTGACGACTTACGTGACTGCCGGCAGAACCTGAGACGCGATGAGTCCCACGTGTTCGAGGTCACTCATGTCCAACACCTGCAGGTACATTCGAGATAGCCCGAGTTCGCCCCAGGCGAGGATCTTCTCCGCGACCTGTGCCGGCGTACCGGCGAGCCCGTTCTCTGACAGTTCACTCGCGTCGCGCCCGATGCTCGAAGCACGCCGTTCAAGGTCAGTTTGGTTCTGAGCGCAACAGACGACCAGGGCGACAGAGCGCACCATCGACCGGGGGTCACGTCCAATGGCCGCGCAGGCCTCGTCAACGATCTCGAACTGGGACCTGCACACGTCATACGAAGCGAAGGGAACGTTGAACTCATCGGCGAAAGTGGCGGCGAGACGCGGCGTGAACTTTCGGCCATGGCCACCGACAATGATCGGCGGTCGCGGCGACTGTACTGGCTTTGGTAGCGCCGGGCTGTCAGACAACGTGTAGTGCTTGCCCGAAAAGTTGAACGTCGCGCCGACTTCGGTTCCCCATAGGCCGGTGATGATACCAAGTTGTTCTTCCAACTTCTCGAAGCGTTCACTCACGGAGGGGAACGCGATGCCGTAGGCCGTGTGCTCTTCTTTGAACCAGCCAGCACCCAGGCCGAGTTCGACGCGCCCACCGCTCATCGCGTCGACTTGAGCGACGGCGATCGCGAGCGATCCGGGAGAGCGAAAGGTCGCTGCGGTCAGCAGAGTGCCGATGCGTATTCGCTTCGTGTCTCGCGCCAGTGCCGCGAGGGTTATCCAGGCGTCGGTCGGGCCCGGCAGGCCGCTCACCGCGCCCATCTTGAGGTAGTGGTCCGAGCGGAAGAAGGCGCTGAAGCCACCTTCCTCGGCGGCCAGCGCCAGCGCGAGTATCTGGTCGTACGTCGCTCCCTGTTGGGGCTCGGTGAAGATTCGTAGCTCCATTACCCAGTCTTTCCGTTCACCGATTGCGTCGTACGTGCGGGCAACGCCATCAACGTTCGCAGTTCTTGGGTGGACCAGAAGTGCGCGTTTCCGTTTCTATCACGTCGTCACTAGCACGGTTCGGTGGTTCCTCGCCGCCTTGCGTCGCGCCACCTTGGCTGCGTCGGGGGCTGCGCTGACTATCTCGTGGCTTTGGTTCCGGTGATGAGCCGCTCACGATCGAACATCCTCGAAACGATGCGCAGGGCCAGCACGTCGATGGCCAGTATGCCGGCGGCGAACGCGATCGCGGTCGTGAAGGTGGGTTGGATGACACCGATCGCGAACAACACAACCACGCCGGTGATTGGGAGGCTCGCGAGCATCCCCAACTGCTGAGCGACTCGGACTTCGCTGGCCCGTACCGAGACCGCCATTCCGACCACGACGGACCAACCGGCCACCAGCGGAGCGAAGAGAAACAGTGCGAGAAGTATTGGACCGTCGTGGAACACCGCCGAGGAGATGGCGGGGTGGGCGAAAAGCGCCACGGCGACGAGGAAGATGCCGTACACCAGGTACGAGAGGGCCACGGAGGGGATCATCACCGCCGCCGCCTTGCCGAGGATGAGCTCGAGTTGGCGAAGGGGCGTGGTGAGCAACGGCTCGAGCGTCCCCTGCTCACGTTCGCCGACCACCGTGAACGCGGCGAGGGTGCTCGGCATGACGACGGCAATCAGGAGCAAGTAGAGGAGTGGAAGGATGACGTACTTATCGAGGGCAGCGTTCGATTCTACCGGCGACGCGAGGAAAATCGAGACGATGGGCTCGACGAGGAAGAGTATCGGTAGGAGAAACATGGACACGACGATGGCCCGTTTGCGCCGATAGTCGAGGAGCTCCTTGCGCACGACGGCGCGGATCCGTGGGCCGTCGAGGTTCATCACGTTTGGTCGCCCTCAACGCCGGCGGCGATAAGTTCGAGGTACACGTCCTCGAGTGAATGTTGCGCTTCACCAATGAAAAGAACGTCGACGCCAGCGCCGACGAGGCGGCGTGTCACTTCGGGTGCGGCGATCTTCGGATCGGACACCGTCAGCACGTACGAGTTCGGACCATCGGACCGCCAGTCGTCGACGCCGAGAATCCCCGTGAAGAACTGGTCCGGGTCCTTGAGCGGCGCGAGCGTCGTCACGACGAGCGACCTCTTGAAGAGCTGCTCTCGTAGGTCGACGGTCCGACCTACCGTGCGAAGCGTCGTGTTCAAAAAGGCGACGCGATCGCAGAGTTTCTCCGCTTCGTCGAGACGGTGCGTCGTGAGAAAGATCGTCACTCCCTTCTCACGTAGGCCGATGATCAAGTTGTGCACCTCGAGCGAGGCGACGGGGTCGAGGCCCGACGTCGGTTCGTCGAGGAACATGATCGCGGGGTCGCTCAGTAGCGTCCTCGCCAGTCCTACGCGCTGGCGTAGTCCTTTTGAGAGACCACCGCACAGGTCGGACGCCCGGTCGCTGAGGTTGACGGCCTCGAGAGCGTCCTTGATTCGCGTGGTGGCGTGACGCAGGCCGTAGAGACCGGCGAAGTACTCCAAGTTCTCGGTCACACTCAAACGAAGGTAGAGCCCCGGTGACTCGGGCATGATGGCAATACGCTGGCGGATTTCGACGCCGTTCTCGGGGCTTAGTGGGATTCCCGCGACGGTGGCCGAGCCCGACGTGGGGGTGATCAGCGTACCGAGTGTGCGCACCGTCGTGGTCTTACCCGCGCCGTTCGGTCCGAGGAACCCGAAGACCTCTCCGTAGCCAACGTCGAAGGAGACGTCGGCGAAGGCGGTTCGCTCGCCGAAGCGTTTACTCAGACCGTTGACGACGAGCGCGGACGGGCCAATCGTTGGCGGACGCGCCGGGGCGCTGGTGACGTTCGTCGCTCGAACGTCAGAGGGGAGCGCCCTTGAGTCCGTGGGGCGCCCTCGAACGCCGATAGCGCGTGGCGTCACGTCCACACGGGCGGCGACGGCTCGGGCGTTGAAGTCGGCCGAGTCGGCGTCGTCGAGTTTCAGCGCGATCCAGAGTTCGTGTTTAACCAACGAGATGAGCAGCCAAACGAGCCACCGCGTGAAGATGATGGGACTGAGTGAGCGTGGATGGCATGAGAACCGAACGACCTGGCCCGCGACGACCTCGAACGACCTTTCAGGACTGAACAGGTATCGCGTGGATCTCACCCGTAAAAGGTGTTGCCCTGGTTCAACGGGAATCTCGAGCGTGCGTTCGTTGGAGATCGTAGTGACCACGATCCCGTCGATGACGACGGTCCACGCGCGAGCGTGCTCGGAGTGACTAGACCGCTGACCCATTCGCGCAAGACTCAACGTTGCCGTTTCGGCCATGTGGACGAGCCTCTCACAGCCGACGGCCGCGAACGCTGAGGCGCCCCGAACTCGGTGGTTGAGCGGTGTCACCGTCGCGACTGGGCTCTACCGCGCTACGGCGTTCAGCGGATCTGCACGTGATCGACGAACGTGTCCCCTCGTTCCTGTCTCCTCACGTGGACCGCTAACGTTCGACGTGGCGCACTACCCAAGCGTGAGAGCACGCGCGTTCGCGCGCGGCGCGTCGTGGGGCGTCACTTCACGGTGGCGTCGCTACGACGCGGCAGCACCCAACCGGGCCGTGCAAAGTGACAGGTGTAGCCGTTCGGATAGTGCTCGAGGTAGTCCTGGTGTTCGGGCTCGGCCTCCCAGAACGGCCCCGCGGCCGTCACCTCAGTGACCACTTTCCCGGGCCAGAGCCCGGACGCCTCGACGTCGGCGATCGTGTCCTCGGCGACGCGACGCTGCTCGTCGTCCAGGTAGAAGATCGCCGAACGATAGCTCGTGCCCGTGTCGTTGCCCTGGCGATTCAGCGTCGTCGGATCGTGGACCTGGAAGAAGAACTCGAGAATCTCGCGGTACGTGGTCTGTTCGGGATCGAAAGTAATCTCGATCGCCTCCGCGTGGGCGCCATGGTGGCGATACGTCGCGTTCGCGACGTCACCCCCGCTGTACCCGACGCGCGTCGAGAGGATACCTGGACGCCTTCGAATGAGATCCTGCATTCCCCAGAAGCATCCCCCGGCGAGAATTGCCCGTTCTGTTGAGGTGGTCATCGTGCTGTTCCTTTCTTCGAGATGTCGTCGAACACCTTGACGTACTCTCCGTAGCCCTCGGCCTCAAGCGCGTCGTAGGGGATGAAGCGAAGGGCGGCGGAGTTGATACAGTAGCGAAGGCCTCCCTCGTCGGCTGGCCCGTCGCTGAAGACGTGGCCGAGATGAGAGTCCGCGTGGGTGGAGCGAACCTCAGTCCTGATCATCCCGTGACTCTCGTCTTCATTCTCGGCCACGTTGGCCTCGTCGAGGGGTGCCGTGAAACTTGGCCAGCCGCAACCGCTGTCGTACTTCTTGGTGGAGGCGAAGAGTGGCTCACCCGACACCACGTCGACGTAGAGTCCCGCCTCCTTATGATCCCAGAACTCGTTGTCGAAGGCGGGCTCAGTGCCGCGTTCTTGGGTGATTTCGTACTGGCGCGGCGTCAATCGGGAGACTGCTTCCGCGTTCTTCTCGTACTTTCCTGACACGTCAACTCCTCACTCAGTGCAATGGCTCGTGCCTTCGCGTACCTCGCGATACTTGGTCACGCCCACGTTTCCTCGGTCCGACGCGGCCCAGCGGTCGTCGATCGTCTCGTTCGCCCGCCCACCGACGCACTTGCGGAGGAACCGTTCGTTTCCCGCACACTCATAGTACGAGGAACGATCATTTTCGTTACAGCGGTGACGAGAAGGGCGACCGGACCTCGCGACACGCGGGCGCGTCTCGGTTTGCTGCGTCGCCCAACCGTGGACTCGAGGGCGACGCTGGCCCCGTCGAATCGACAAAGTGAGGATTCGCGATGGTGGGGACCGAAGAGATGGTAAGTGGCCCGGGGGCGCGGTGGAAAGCCTCCGCACAACGGTTCTTGCTACTCACTCGTCAAGGGCTTCGTACCGGGAATCGAAGGGCCAACGACGCGGGGGTCACACCCGAGTCCTACGATGAAGATTCATGGACGACGTACGCTGCGCCTGGGTCGGAAGTGATCCGTTAATGGTCGCGTACCACGACACCGAGTGGGGTGTGCCCGTCCACGATGACCAGAAGCTCTTTGAGTTCATGGTGCTTGACGCCATGCAGGCTGGACTGAGTTGGCGGATCATCTTAAACAAACGAGCGAACTTTGAACGGGCACTCGACGGGTTCGATATCGCAAGCATTGCGCGGTACGGAGAAGCGAAGCTGGAGCGGCTGGTTATCGATCAGGGGATTGTTCGCAGCCGACAGAAGCTGGCCGCCACCATCACGAACGCCCGAGCGGCCCTTGAGGTTCAAAAGGAGTTTGGCTCGCTCGACACTTATCTTTGGCAGTTTGTGGGAGGTACGCCCACGACGAACGCGTGGACGCAGGGCGTCCAGATCCCGGCCAAGAGTCCGGTCGCCGAAGTGATGAGCAAGGATTTGAAGAAGCGGGGATTCAAATTCGTTGGCCCCACCATTTGTTACGCGTTCATGCAAGCGGCGGGACTCGTGAACGACCACGTAACCACGTGCTTTCGCTTCGAAGAGTTGGCGACGCTGTCGAAGTAGCGCTCCCTCGTGGGCCTGTCGCGCTGGCACTCCCTCAAGCGACCGGTACGCTTCGGTGGTGTTCGAGATATCTGACGAACGATTCGAAGAGTTGGCGACGGGGGCTCTCGCGACGTTGCCCGAAGAACTTTCATCGCAGATCGAAAATTTGGCGATCGTCGTCGAGGATCAGGCACCGGGGGGCAATCTCTTCGGACTTTACGAAGGCGTTCCCCTCACCAAGCGAGGTCCAATCAGTTACAGCGCCGTGATGCCTGACCGGATCACCCTGTACCAGACAACGATCTGTCGACAGTGCAACAGCGAGGACGAGGTGAAGGCTCAGATTCGAAAGACCGTCATCCACGAAGTAGCGCATCACTTTGGCATCAGCGACCCTCGGCTCGAAGAGTTGGGCTGGGCGTAGCGTCATTCAGTCAAGACCATGGCGACCGACGCACGACGATCTTCGACGCGGGCCCCTAACTGCTGGTCCACTACCAAAGGCAACGAGGGGTGGCGCGCTCGCCAGCTGCCTGCTGCAATGAGAACAGTGTCGCTTTCGCCGAAGGATGGCTCGTGAATCCGCGTAGCCAATTTGAGTTCTCCTTCGACCGTACCGAGGCCGTCGGGGCGATTGAGTCTGTCGATTCCGGGCGGGGATGGTGCAACGTGGTGCCGGGCGTCATTGACGACGTGGAGGAACTCAAGGTCAATGCCTTCGGGCTCTGGATGAATCATGGCATCACCGTCGCGTCGTTCGTCACGTCGCCTCCAAGCCACGGAGAAGTGCAGCCTTCCTCACTTGGTCTCTTGCACGCGCGAGGACGGATTGGTCGTGAACGAATCGTCTCGCTTCTTGGAGGCGCTCCCTTCGTGATCCGCCAGGATCACACCCAGCGTGGTCTTCTCCTCGAAGTTCCCGCTAAGGCGCCGGCGCCACAAGTGCTCGACGTGATGTGCGAAATGACGGCGTCACTGTGCGACTATGAGTTGACCGGGAACTGGCGTCTCGACCTCTACGTACGTTAGTTGCGACACGGGTGCTCACCCCGAGCGTCAGTGACTATGAGCGATCCGCGTCACGTTCCATTTTCACGAAGTGCCAAGTCACTGCAGCAGCAACTTGGATCGGCGCATTTGACTAGTCGTACACCTCGATCGACGAGGCAGCCACATTCGGCGCAGAGGACTTGCATCGACAAGGATCCTAGAGACTGCGCTGATGTCCCGCCGCTCTTGAAAGCCGCGACAAGAACGGTTTACGCACTCTCCCCCGAAAGCGAAACCTGACGATTTACCGCGCCTTACTGAGTATCGAGAGTGATTTAAGCAATATATGAATTCATGGATATACTAGTTTCATGAATCGAATGAGCAACGATAAGCCGATCTACGTCGCGAAGGCCGAGCTCTTCAAGTCGCTCGCTCACCCGGTGCGCATAAGGATTCTCGAGTTGCTCGTAGCCGGAGAGATGTCGGTGAGCAACCTTCTCGCTGCCACCGGGCTCGAGCCGTCCTCGCTCTCACAGCACCTCAACGTCATAAAGCACACCGGACTCGTCGAGTCCAGTCGCGCAGGAAACTTAGTCACCTACCGGGTGACCGATCCGTCCGTGGGCGATTTTCTTACGGCGGCCCGATCGGTCCTTGCCTCAACACTCGGTCGAACACTCCAAACGCTCGAGGACCTCGTAGGTCCGGTGTGAACGCGCGGACGTTTTCTCGCGGTGGGTTGGACCACGTTGCTCGGTGGACGATCGTGTCGCGATTTGCTGACGGTGCGGCGCGGACCGTCGGGAGGTAGCTCCCATGACGACGTCGCGCTATCGCCGAGGCTCAATCTTTCGATCCCTGTTTTCCAGAGCAGGTACTGAACCAGCAGCAGACAGGCCTGACGTCGTGCCGGGCACCCGATTTCGGGGTTCACTCCAACTGCGCCACGTCGACGTCGGTTCGTGTAACGGCTGTGAAGTGGAGATCGCCTCAGCCTTTGCTCCGACGTATGACGCCGCACGTTTTGGCGCACGGTTGGTCGCGTCACCGCGCCACGCCGATGGACTGTTGGTCACCGGCGTCGTTACTCGCAACATGGCGGGTGCGCTGGTGCGAACACTTGAGGCGCTTCCTCGACCGGCCGTCATCGTTGCGTGTGGCGACTGCGCGGTGAATGGTGGCATCTTTCGAGACGCCTACGGTGTTGCGGGAACCTTGGACTCCTTTGTCGGCGTGGACGTTCGCATTCGCGGATGTCCTCCTCACCCACAAGCGATTACTCAGGCACTGCGAAGCCTCACTGGCCGATAGTCGTGGTGCTCTTCCTCGCCGGTCTGGGTTTCTTTGTTCTTGGTCTCGTCGCGGCCACGGTCCTCTCCATCGAACGTCGAGTGGTTGTCGCGTCACTCGGTGGGTCGTTGGGATGCCTCTTGATCTTCATCTCGGCGTCACAAGTGCTGCTTAGTGGACGCACAACGTCGTTCCACTCGTCGCTCGTCTTGCCGTTGAGTGGGATAGATCTGACGCTCGACCCACTCGCGGCGCTCTTCGTCGCGATGACGTCCTTCGTGGGTGTCGCCACGCTCGTCTACTACGTGGGTTACGCGAGGGGAGAACTTCGGACGCGTACGGCACTCAGCCTGATGTTGTTGTTCTTGACGGCGCTCTTGTGCGTGCCCGTCGCGTCGAGTGCCGTCACTTTGATGTTCTCATGGGAACTCATGGCACTGAGTTCGATGCTGCTGATTGTGGTCGAGCAGCGCCGACACGCTGATGCGCGCGTGGCCGCCCAGTGGTACGGGGCGATGACCCAACTCGGAGCGGCGTCAATACTTCTCGGACTTCTCCTGCTTTCACTGAAGGGTGGCCAGACGTTCGGGGATATCAGATCGCACGTCTCTTTGATGTCACCGACGCTGCGGTCGTTTGCTTTCGTCCTCACTTTGATCGGTTTTGCGTCGAAGGCGGGTGCCGTGCCGTTTCACGTGTGGTTGCCCAAGGCTCATCCCGAGGCGCCGAGTCCGGTGTCGGCCCTCATGTCGAGCGCAATGGTCGCCATGGGTGTGTACGGCATCGTCAGGGTCGGCAGCGATCTCTTAGGAGGCGGCACGCTCTGGTGGTGGATCGTGGTGGTCGCCCTCGGCGTCGTGTCCGCACTCTTCGGCGCGTTGCACGCGGTGACGAGCGTTGACCTCAAGCGGCTGCTGGCCTACTCCACTATCGACATCCTCGGGCTGGTTCTCATAGGTGTCGGATGTTCTGGAGCACTTTCTGCCACCGGTCATCCAGGGGATGCTCGTCTCACCTTGATCGGTGCCTTGCTCCTCGTCGTCGCCCACGCGGCCTTTAAGGGTTGTCTCTTTCTCGGTGCCGGTTCGGTGGAACGCGCGACGGGCTCTCGAAGTCTCGAGCAACTCGGTGGACTGATTCGTAGAATCCCGATAACGACGGCCCTCTTTGGAGTGGGCGCCGTGTCGATTGTCGCCGTGCCCGCGTTCAGTGGATTCACCAGTGAGTGGCTCTTGCTGCAAGGGTTACTCCACGGCTTCGTCGATCAGAGTTCGCCGACGTTGATCGTGCTCTTGGTGGGCGTCATCGCGCTGGCGCTGACGGGTGGCTTGACGGCCGTTGCCTTCGTGAAGGCCATCGGCGTTGGGTTTCTAGGTCAAGCTCGATCCACCGGCGCGGCGTCGGCTCACGAGGTACCGCGCATGATGCAACTCGGAATGGGAATCCTGTGCGTTCCGTGCGTCGTCCTTGGAGTGGCGCCCGGTTTGGTAATTCCCCTGGTGAGTCGCGCCGCCCAAGTGGGGTCGACGAGCGTCAAGGCTCGGTCGGTCGAGACCGGCGTCGGGCTCACGCTCAGCCACGTTCGCGGCGCGATCGAGCCGATGTTGCTGCTGGCGGGCTTCATGGTATTCGTCGCACTCATCTCGGGAGCGAAATCACTCCTCCGACGACCCGCGCGCACAGTCGAAGCGTGGCGCGGGGGAGGCGACCGGCCCTCGGCGCGAATGCAGTACACGGCGACCTCGTACGCCGAGCCACTGCAGCGCGTGTTCGCCGACGTCCTTCGTCCAGAGATCGACGTGGAAGTCACCCACGCCGTCGAATCGCACTACTACGAGCAGTCACTCTCCTACGAGAGTCGCGTCGACGACGCCGTCGAGCGCCTCGCGTACCAGCCAGTGATCCGCACGCTCACGCGCGTCGGGCTGGCGGCACGGCGTCTTCAAAACGGAAGCGTTCACCGGTACCTGGCGTTCGGCTTCATCGCACTTCTCATCGTCTTGGTGGTGTTGGCGTGACGCCCGCCGGCTCGCCCCTTGGCTACGCGATCATCGCGTCACTCCTTCAGGTCGTGCTCGTCGCCCTCGGTGGACCTCTGTTGATGGGACTGATGGCCAAGGTTCGCGCCCGCGCGGAAGGCCGGGTGGGCGCGCCGATCCGTCAGCCGCTTCGAGATCTGCGAAAGCTCATGGGAAAGGAAGGTCTGCGTGCTCACCACTCGAGTGTGGTGCTGGCCGTAGCGCCCCTGGTCGTACTGGGTTCCACCACGCTGGCGGTGGCGATATCGCCGTTGGTGACAACGCATCCTCTGTTGAGTGCCAGCGCCGATCTCTTCGTGATCGTCTACCTGCTCTTGACGGGTTCCGTCGCGATGGCTCTGGCGGGCCTCGACACCGGCACCGCCTTCGGGGGGATGGGATCCAGCCGGGCCATCACCATTGGGGCGCTCGCTGAGCCCGCGCTCTTGGTCGCGGTCATCGCGCTGTCCATTCAAGCTCGCACGTCAAATCTGCCCGCGATCGTCGCTGACACCATCACCCATCCGGTGTGGTCCTCGACGCCGACGAGACTCCTGGCTCTCGTGGCACTCGTGATCGTGGTCATCGCCGAGACCGGACGTCTACCGGTCGACAACCCAAATACCCACCTCGAACTCACGATGATCCATGAGGCCATGACCCTCGAGTACGCCGGATCCGACTTGGGACTCGTCACGCTCGGCGCCGCCATGCGACTCGGTCTGCTCTTTGCCCTGCTCATGAACCTCTTCGTACCTTGGGGCGTAGCGACCGGTCACACGATGTTGGCGTTGCCCGCCGCGGTCATGTTCTTAACGCTGAAGGCGTCGCTTCTCGCCGTCGTCGTCTCGCTCATCGAGGTGCACAGCGCCAAGCTGCGCCTCTTTCGAATACCCGAGCTTCTCGCGGGCGGCTTCGTGCTCGCGGTACTCGCCGTCATCACCCAACTGGTCGCACGATGAGCGCGTCGTTCTACGTCGGAGCGCTCGAGCTCACGACGGGCGCGGTGCTCGTGTGCGCGGTGATGACCCTCTGGCGGCGCCAAGTTCGAACGATCGTCACCATGCTGCGCCTCCAAGGAGTATCGCTCGCTCTGGTCGCGGGGGTGCTGGCCTGGCACGAACACGATCTCGGACTGGCGATCACGGCAGCGCTCGTCCTTGGGGTGAAGGGGGCACTCGTGCCTTGGCTACTACGTCGGGTGATCCGTCTCGATCCGAGAAGCCGCGAGACCGCGCCACTCATCAACGTGCCGGCCTCACTCGTCTCCGCCGCTTTCCTCATCGTCGTCTCGTACGTCGTTTGTTCCAAGCTCACCGCCCTGGCCCCTTCCGCCGCGTCGCGTCTAGTGCCCATTGGCGTCGCGACCGTGCTGGTCGGCTATTTCATGCTGGTGACGAGGCGCCGGTCCGTCTCGCAGATAGTCGGACTCTTGCTGGTCGACAACGGCATCGCCCTCGTCACGTTCCTCCTGACGGCTGGCGTGCCGTTGATCGTGGAGCTCGGCTCGACCCTCGACGTCCTGCTCGTGGTCGTCGTTCTTCAGGTGCTCGTCGTCAACGCGGGCGCCCGTCATGGGTCATTCGACCTAGACGAGATGAGAGAGCTCCACGACTGATGCTGAGTCTTTTCGCACTCGTCATTCCTCTCGTGATGGGGGTCATCGCGCTCGTCGTCCCCTGGCGCCGATGGATCGGGTGGGGCAGTGCCGTCTCGTCGGCGGGCGTGCTGGGAGTAGGGATCGCTCTTTGTGTCACGACGTCGTCGCACGGTCCGGTTTCGTCGCTGCACGGGGCGCTGCGTGCGGACGCGCTCAGCTCGTTCATGGTCGTCGTCATCGGCACGGTCGCGCTCCTCGCGACGCTGCAGACTCCCCGGGTGATGACCCAAGAGCTAGAAGAGGGCACGACGACACGACGCCACGCGGGCAACTACGTCGTCTTGATGCAGGCCTTCATCACGTGCATGCTCACCGCGGTACTCGCGGCGAACCTCGGAGTGCTGTGGGTTGCGGTCGAAGCGACGACCATCGCCACTACTTTTCTCGTGAGTCACTATCGAACGAAGAAGGCCGTCGAGGCGTCCTGGAAGTACGTGATCCTCTGTTCGGTGGGTATCGCACTGGCGTTCTTTGGCACCGTGTTGGTGTACTACGCCGCCCTGCACTCGGGCGTGGGCAAGATCGGCGCCGCGTCACTCAACTGGACCTCGCTCATGGCCATCGCGCCGCACCTCAACCACGGGGTCATGCGCCTCGCCGTCACCTTGCTGGTCCTGGGTTACGGCACCAAGGTGGGACTGGCCCCGACGCACAGTTGGCTCGCCGACGCGCACAGTCAGGCACCCGCGCCGGTGTCGGCCCTCATGTCGGGGGTGCTCTTGACCGTGGCGTTCTACGCCCTCCTGCGTTTCAAGGCCATCGCGGACGCGGCACTCGGTCCGGCGTATCCGCGTGCGCTGTTCATCATCGTCGGACTGCTGTCACTCCTGGTGGCCGCGGTCCTCCTCATCGCTCAACGCGACTACAAGCGAATGCTCGCGTACTCGAGCGTCGAGCACATGGGACTCTTGGCGCTCGGGGCCGCGGCCGGAAGTTCGCTCGCCATCGCCGCGGTTCTCTTGCACATGCTCGGACACGGTCTCACCAAGTCGACTCTCTTCATCTCGTCGGGTGAGATCGCCCACGCGGAAGGTACGACCGAGATCGCCAAGGTCAAGGCGCTCTTGGCGCGGCGCCCCGTGCTCGGAGGTATCTTCGGCTGCGCACTCCTGGCACTGCTCGGCCTTCCTCCCTTCAGTCTGTTCATCAGTGAGTTCACGATGGCCCGAGCTGAAGTCAACGTTGGACTGTGGTGGGTCGTCGCGATCTCACTGGTCTGTTTGTCAGTGATCTTCGTCTCGATGACGAACCACGCGCGGCATCTGCTGTTGGGCGCGGGGTCGGCGCCCGCCGTGTCGCTGCGAGCTCGCTCGGTCGCGGTCCCGCTCGTCTCGGCTCTCGTGGCGAGCGCGTTCATTGGGGTCTCGGCGTGGCCCCTTCTGTCACTCCTGCAAGCGGCTGCTCACGTGGTGGCGCCGTGAGCGGGCAGCGTCGAACGTTGGACATCCCCACGTCCGAGCTGTACGAACGCGCGAGGCAACTGCTCGAGAGCGATTTCCGTCTCGCGTTGGTCGCGGCTCATGACGACCGGGAGTCGCTGCGCGTCGTCTACGTCTTTACGAGCGGTCCACCGGACCAACGCGTCGAACTCACGGTCCGACTCGACCCGAGCGACCCCCGCGTTCCCTCGCTCAGCGCCCTCTCCTTCCCCGCGAGCCGCTTCGAGCGACAGCTGCGCGACTCCTTCGGCGTCATCCCCGAAGGACACTCCTTTCTACGTCCTTTGGTACGACACTCCCACTGGCCCGACGACTGGTATCCGATGCGCCTCGACGCGGGACCGACGCCCACCATGTCGCACGACGGCGTGCCGTACCCCTTCATCGAGGTCCAAGGCGCCGGGGTCTACGAGATTCCCGTTGGTCCCGTGCACGCCGGGCTCATCGAGCCAGGTCACTTTCGATTCTCGGTCGTGGGCGAGACGATCCTCAAGATGACCGCTCGACTTTGGTTCGTGCACCGTGGCGTCGAGCGGATGTTTCAAGGCGTGGAGGTTCGTGACGGCCTTCAGATCGCCGAGCGCGTCTCGGGCGACACGGCCGTGGGCCACGGTCTCGCCTACTGCATCGCCGTCGAAGAGGCGCACGACGTCGACGTACCACAGGACGCTCGGGTGATTCGGTGCGTGCTCTTGGAATTGGAACGGATCTATAACCACGTGAGCGACGTGGGAGCGCTGTGCGGCGACGTGAGCTTTGGCGTGGCGCACGCGCGGGCCATGTCGATTCGAGAGCGACTACTACGTCTCAATGAGTCCGTCACGGGCCATCGCCTCCTGCGCGGAGCGATCTTTCCCGGACTCACCTCGATCCAGCGACTGCCGACCGCCCAAGAACTCGACGACCTTTCGGACGCGGTGAGCGAGTTGATGGAGCTCATCTCCTCCAACAGCGTGGTCACGGACCGGTTCGAAGGGACGGCCGTCTTGCTGCCCGACGACGCGAAGGCGATTGGAGCCCTGGGCGTCGCCGCGCGAGCGTCGGGTCAGTCGGTTGACGCCCGCCACTCTCATCCCTACGTCGCGAGCGAGACATCATTTCGACTGATGACGCAACCACGAGGTGACGTTCTCGCGCGTTTCACGCAACGTTCCGACGAGCTGAGGAACTCAATCGAACTTGTGCGTGAACTCATCGGTCTCTCGCCTCGCCTCGAGAGCAGTGAAACCCTCTCGCGCCCCGGCGTCTCGTCGGGCCTGGGCATCGTCGAGGGATGGCGAGGATCCATCGTCCATCGAGTCGAGCTCGACGCGGCGGGCGTCGTGTCGAGATGCTCTATCGTCGACCCTTCCTTCTTCAATTGGCCCGCTCTCGCGACGTCGCTGACGGACACGATCGTGCCCGACTTTCCTCTGGTGAACAAGAGCTTCAACCTCTCGTACGCGGGCAACGACCTTTGAGCGTCGTCAAGCCTGGCGAATGGATGATGGCACCGCACCGCCCACCTTGGCGCCAGCGACGACGGCCGACACGACCCGTTTCGCGAAGTCCGGGGTCAAGGGGAGGTGGCCCTGTAGTAATCGGTGATAGGTCGGCCCGTAGAGCATGTCCATGAGTACGTCGACGTCGGAAGCTCGCGGTGTCTCGCCGCGGGCGATCGCTACTTCGCTCATCGTCGCGGTGTCGTTTCTCACACTCCTCAACGCCCTCTCGAACGCGGGAACGTTCTTTCTCCTGGCTACGCTCACCCTCGCGGCACTCGGGTACTTCCGGAAGATGGTGCCGGAGACCAAGGGTCTCAG
Source organism: Acidimicrobiales bacterium (assembly GCA_035533455.1). Lineage (GTDB taxonomy): Bacteria > Actinomycetota > Acidimicrobiia > Acidimicrobiales > RAAP-2 > RAAP-2. Next base: position 21,939 of record DATLTT010000003.1, read on the forward strand.
TCTTGAGCAGATCGAGCGAGAACTCGACTAGGGCGTCGGTACAACGCGCGCGCGAGGGTGCGTCACGGTGCGAGCGTCGGCGCGAACGTGAACGGCGCTCTCCACGGCGCCAATCGCGTCGTCGAGCTCCCTAGGGCAGGGCGTAACCCGACGGTACGACGACGACCGGAGTCGCGGCGTGTTTCGTGACTTCGAGACTCGTGCTTCCAAGGAGGAATCCCGCGCGCTTTCCTTGGCCCCTCGAGCCAACGACCAGCAAGTCGGCTGCAATTGGGGGTCCAGCGGCGCGCAGGAGTACCGAGCACGCGTCCCCTTCATCGACGAACCAGTGAAGTCGGCCTTCGTCGAATTCGCACTCCTTCGCGATCGCGACCAGCGCGGGGGGCGTCTGGTCGCGTGAGAAGCGCGTTCCCAGATGTTCGAGGATCCCGGTCGCGTGCACCACCGTCACGCTGGCACTCGTTGGCGTCGCGAGACGCAGTGCCCAGCGAACAGCAGTGTCGGCGTCGGGCGACCCGTCATAGCCCACGACGATCGATTGCAACGGCGTCATAGTGTGGTCTCCTCATCGTCGATCGAACGGGCCATGTCTAGCGCGGCCACGCGATCGCGTTGGACCTTTGCGACGTGCTCGGTGTCGGTTCCTCCGTGGGAGAGACCATCAGCGTCGCGGCTACCTCCGAGGACCGCGCTGAGGGTCGAGCGGATGGAAGAACGAAGCGCGTCGAGGTCGTAGCCGCCTTCGAGAAACAAGGCGAGCCGACCAGGGCCTGGAGCAAAGCCCGCGACGCTTCGCGCCATTTCGGCGAAATCGCCACTCGTCAGTTGTAGATCGGCCAGCGGGTCGGCCCGATGGGCGTCGAAGCCCGCGGAGACCAAAACCCACGTGGGACGAAACGCGTCGATGACGGGCGCGGCGACTTCTTCGAGGCCTCGACGGACCACGTCACCGGTGGCGCCGGGCGGAAGGGGAATGTTCACGGTGCGATCGAGCGCGTGCGTCCCTCCGACCTCGCTCGCGCTGCCGCTGCCGGGAAAGAGCGGCCACTGATGGGTCGAGACGTAGAGAACGTCGGGTTCATCCCAGAAGATCTGCTGCGTGCCGTTGCCGTGGTGCACGTCCCAGTCGACGATCAGAACTCGTTCGCCGCGCGCGAGCAGCTCCGCGGCGGCGACGGCGACGTTGTTCAAGAGACAGAACCCCATTGCCCGATCCGCGAGCGCGTGATGTCCTGGCGGGCGCGCGGCGACGAAGCCCACGCCGTCGTTGCGACGCTGTAACTCTCGAATGACCGACAGTCCACCGCCGGCGGCGTGCCGAGCGATCGACCAGGAGTCGAAGGTGGCGTACGTGTCTTGATCGATGTCACCGCCTCCCTCGTAGCAGTAGGCCCCTAACTCGTCGAGGTAGCCGCCGTCGTGGACGCGAGCGAGCTCGCGGCGGGTAGCGGCGTAGGGGTCCACGACGACGAGGTCGCCTTCGAGATGCAGGTCGCGGACCGCCGCCCTGGCGGCGGTGACGCGATCGGGTCGTTCCGGGTGACCGGGGTCGGCGTGGCCCGCGTCGTCGTACGCTCCGTTGACCACGAGGACCATGCGCTAGGTCGTTCCGTCACGGTGTTCGCTGCGCGACGTCGCGCTGGCGAGGTTTGGCTCAATCGAAAAGTTGATGCTGATCTCCCCGCACGAGATTGACGTCGTCACCGGGAAGCCGGAGTGTCGAAAGATCGACATCATGTCGCGATTCTCGACGAGCGTTTCTGCCGTGAACGTCGCGATGCCTCTTTTCCAGGCAGCCTCGGCGAGGTGTTCGAGCAGTCGATGTCCGAGACCTAGGTGCTGGTAGTTGTCGAGAACGACGAACGCCACCTCTGCCGTCGTTGACCGCGGATAACGGTCGTAACGCCCTACCGCGATGAGATCGTCACCGTCTTCTATGACGAGGGCGAGCCGATCGACGTAGTCGACGATGGTGAGGTGGCGGACCTCCTGCGGTGTCAGTTCAGCGTGAAGTGAGAAGTATCGACGATAGATGGAGTCGAACGAAAGGCGACCATGGAAAGTGACGAGTTTGTCGACGTCACTTTGGCGGATGGGGCGCAAGCGTAGTGTCGGGCCGGTGCGAACGACAATGTCGGCTTCTAACTCATCAGGGTAACGCCACGCGACGAAGTGCCCGAGCGCCGACGCGGGGGGTCCGTCGACGTGACACGACGAATCGGTTCTCTCACTCACGGTGCGTCCGTCACCGTCACGTCCGTTGCCACGCGCGCCACCACGCGAGAATGAAGCATCACGGGGACTCCCTCGCTCGTGTGGTGATCGCCGCGCCACTCTTCGTCGGGTCGATGATTCGATGGCGTGAACCACATGGCTCCATCTTGCTCCCACTAGTTCGTAACCACTAGGGGCGAAGGTCATTTTCTCACGACCTCCTTGAAAGTCACGACCACGCACGGAAGCGCGCGTTGTGAGGGAACTGAATACCGATTGAAGGTGCGAGTCTCTGACACCGTACCTGCGGCGCGATAGCGGACCCGTGAGACCCCTGGTTCGAACGTCTGGCGTGCACTAAGTTCAGGGTGCTCGGAAGGTGACGCGTCATGAGGCGTCGGTTCCGTTCAAGGAGGAATATGGCAGATTCAGGGAGTAGTTCAGAGGAAAAGTTCCCCGTCGAAGGATCGGAAGTCATGGGTGAAGGCGACCGGATGGACACCGACGACGTGGGTGGCGCGGACCGCGTTGACAGCGAGGACGTGGGCGGCGAGGACCGCGTTGACAGCGAGGACGTGGGCGGAGTTGACCGCGTTGATAGCGACGACATGGGCGGAGCTGACACGACTGACCCAGACATCATGGGGAGTCAAAACTAAGCATTCAAGGACGTCGATGATCTTCGAGGCCCGTTCGAAGTTGGCGAAAGCTGGCTCTACCTGCTCGTCGTCGGTGGTCGTGGACGTGGGAATTCGTTGACCTGCCCATCGGTCACGCCAGTGAGCACGGTGTTGACTACGACGCCCGCCCCGTCGTAGTCCGACGGAGCGCCTAACTCCTAACCGTCGTTCGGTCGCTACGCCGCGACGTGTTGACGTCACGTGACGTGTCGCCAAGTGGCCCCTCGCGGTCCCTTCGTCGTCGGCCCCCGTGGGGAATCGCCCACGTTGAAAGCTGGGGCAATGGCCACCGTTAATCCTGGAGTGTCGTTCAATTCAATGAGGCCCGACCGAGATCGAAGGGACGTGGTGGCGCCGTACTAGCGCGAACGACGGGTATTGCTGAAGATCCAATTCCCCTCTTCGCTCAAGATTCGCACCTCGGCGACCGCCTAAGTGGGGAACGGATGCACGCTCAGAGGCGGCGAAACCTGCCTTGGCGCATGACCAGCTTCGTCGCCCGTTCGAACTGCCCTGTCACATTCTTGATGTCAAGAGTCGTCTCCAGCCTGCTTGGCCCGGAAAATCGAAAATAACGAATGAACCATAGAAAGTCACTTCAGACGGCCACCTGCTCGGTGATTTGCGGTGAGCTCTACGCCGAAGCAACAATCTGCCGCGCGAAGAAGTTTCCGTGGCAAATCAGATCCCCGCAATTGGCGGCCGATTGACCACTCGTAATCGCTCGGAACTTTCGACGTCTTCCGAGGTGCGGCGTCGTCCAATCCTGCTGGTGACTTCTGCGATCTCGTCCATTGACGTTTCCGGCAGCACCGGACTCTCCCTCGTGGTTGCGTACACGGTTGCTTGCGTTGAGCGTCGTGAGGGGCGTGCACGTTTCGAGCACCTCATTTGCAACATTCCGTGAGAAAATTCTTCGTTGCTTGGGCTCTTCTTAGGGGCTTATTAGGTGCGTTACCTAGAGTGCCGACGTGCCACGACAACCACCGTTCCCCACGCGTCGATCGGTGCTCCAGGCCATGGGCGTTTTCGCGACCGGATTGGTTGTCGCGAACGTGGCCGGCGCCTCAGTCAAGCGACACGTCGCTTCTTCGGAGCACGCCAGTTGGGTGAACCTCGAGAACCAAAGGGCGGGTGACGGCACCTGGATGAGCGGTCCCGCCGCGCCTGCGGGCACGATGGAGGGTTACGCGAGCGCGACGAGCGTGAACGTCGGTGAAACGTTGTCGGTCTTCGTTAGTGCCGTCTCGCCCACGTACTCGGCCAAGGTCTATCGAATGGGCTTCTATCAGGGCCTCGGGGCGCGACTCATTGAGACCGTCGTGAAACTTAAGGGCGCCGTGCGTACGACGCCTTCCCCCGACCAGTACGGGACTGTCGACTGCAACTGGCCCGTCTCCTTTCGCGTCACCATCGGCCCGAATTACCCGCCCGGCCAGTACCTGATTCGCCTGGAGGCGGCCTCGGGCGAGTACTCCTTCGTGCCCTTTCTCGTTCGCGACGACTCGTCCACCTCGACCTTCGTGTACATGAGTTCGGTGACCACCTGGCAGGCGTACAACAACTGGGGCGGCTTCAGTCTCTACGAGGGAGCCGACCAGTTAGGAACGGGGAACCTCAACAACACGGTCCGCGCCGTGCGCGTTTCGTTCAACCGGCCCTACGATCGTAACTTCGCCAACGGCGCCGCCGACTTCATCGGCAACGAGTTCCCGCTGCTCTTTCTCGCTGAGAAAATGTCACTCGACCTCACGTACTTCACGGATGTCGACCTGCACGAGCGAGGGCAACTGCTGAAGAACCACCGTGCGCTTCTCTCACTCGGTCATGACGAGTACTACTCGCCGGCGATGCGCGCGGCCGTCACGAACGCGCTCGACGCAGGTGTCAACGTTGCCTTCTTCGGCGCGAACTTCTGCTACCGCAAGATTCGTTTTGAGCCTTCCGTCAACGGCCTCAACCGACTCATGGTCAACTATCGCTCGACCGCCGACCCGATCAACGCCGTCGATCCTTCGCTCACCACGGTCAACTGGTCCCAGCCACCGTCGAACATGCCCGAGAGCACCTTCAGCGGCACGCTCTACGGCGGCGTCAACGGTACCGGCTCACTGGTCGTCGAAGACGCGTCGTCGTGGCTGTGGCGTGGCACCGGCCTCGCGAACGGAAGCGTGTTGGCGGGAGCGCTCGGCGCGGAGTTCAATCGTTACGATCCCTACAGCGCTAACCCCCCCAACGTACAGATCCTCGGGCACTCGGCGGTCGTCGACGGCACGAGCGACGTCACGTACGTCGCCGAACCGGGCAGGGGCGGGGTCTTCTGCTCGGGTACCGGCCAGTGGATCTTCCACCTGTCGAACTCGCCCTTGTTGGGCAATAGGTGGATTCCCGGCCCGCTGGCCGGGGTTACCGGACCACTCACCATCGCGACCGAGAATATTCTCGACCTCTTCGCCAAGGGACCGGCGGGCACGACGGCGCCGTCCGTCGACAACACGTCCAGCTTCTACTAGCGTCTCGTCGAGCTAGGTGTCCAGTCGCGCGTCGCTCGGCGCCTTTCCCCCGAGGTGTCTCGATCTCGTGAGGGCGAGGACTGGACGTGCGAGAGACCTGGTCCTCGCCGTGCGTCTCGCCACTGGTCGAGTTCTTGACTTGACCGGTAGCACTTCACTCAGTGACCTTTAGGTGAATCGAAAGGTTCGCGGAGGATTGACCTACGTCCACTCGGTAGAGACCGGGTGCGATTGTGAACGAACTGTGGTGGAATATCTCGAATCCCGACGAAGGGATGACCATCACGATCTGCTTCGAGGCCGATGGATTGAGGTCAACGCGTTGAAAGCTCCGTAACTGTTCGGGGGGCTCGCCGGTTGAAGTGGGATACGCGACGTACGCCTGTACGACGTCGGCTCCGGCTCGTGATCCGATGTTGGTGACGGTCAGACGAATGGTCACACCGGACGGTGTCTTGTTCAGTGTGGCCCCGGACAACGTGAATTTGGTGTAACTCTCCCCGTAACCGAAACTGAAGAGCGGCGCGACGTGGTTCGCTTGATACCACCGGTAACCGACGTCAAGAGGGGTGCCGAAGTTGACGACCGCGTTGACCCCAGGGAACGAGAGGTCACTGGTGGCGGGCATCGCGGAGGTGCTGATCGGGAAGGTCAACGGAAGCCGTCCCGATGGATTGGCAGCGCCGGTGAGGATGCTCGCGATGGCCGCGCCGTCCTCTTGGCCGGGGTACCACGCTTCAAGGACTGCCGCGACCTTCGTGATCCAGGGCATGACGATAGCGCCTCCGGTGTTGAGGACCACGATCGTGTGAGGATTGGCCGCCGCCACCGCGGAGATCAAGGCGTTGGCGTCTCCGGGCAGATTCAGGTTGGGAATGTCCACACCCTCGGAGTCGAAGTTCCCGACGAAGACGATCGCCACCTTCGCGTGTCGTGCCGCCTGGACGGCTTCGTTGATGAGGGGCGTGACGTCGAGGAGGCTGAGCTTGGGCGCCGAGTGGTTCTTGATCTGGAACCACTGGGCGGAGAACGTGTACTTGTGACCAGCGACGAAGTGAGCGGTCGCGCTCAAGTCGCCGGGAGCGTGCAGGCCGGCCGAGGAGATGAACGCCTTCTTGTCGAGGTAGAGCCAGGTGTCGCCGTACTGCTGGAACGTGATCTCGAAGGTACCGGTCGTGCGGGCCCTGATGACCAAGCTCCACTTGTCCCAGCCGTGGCCGGTACCCGGTTCGGTCGCGGTGGCGATGGCCGGGGTCACGCTCGGGTCCTTCTCGAGAGCGATGTCGGCCTTGCCCGCTTCGCCGATGGGGGCGAGAGGCTTCACTAACTTGAGCGGCGTTCCTCGCACGATGTCGACGTCGCTCAACTGGTCGAGATCAAGTGTCGGCGGTCCACCGGGTTTGTAGGTGACCTTCGTCGTGCTCGCGACGCTGGCGCGAAGAGCGCTGAGCGGCGTGATGACGTACGGGGCGAGCACCTTCGAGCTCCCGCCACCAGAAACTTGCGGGGTCTGCCCGGCGTCAGTCCCGATGACGGCGATTGATGCAGTGTTGGGGTTGAGCGGAAGGATCGATCCTTGGTTCTTCAAGAGGACAATGCTCTGCGTGGCCGCGACGAGGGCGGTCTTGACGTGGGCGGGCGTGCTCGCGAACGCGCTCAGTGATCCCCGCAGCGGGTGCGCGATGAGCCCGGCGCGGAACATCGGGACGAGAACGGACCGCACCGCCTGGTTCAACTGTCTCGCGGTGACCGAGCCTCTCCTCACCAGTCGCTCGAGCGTCGTCGCGGACCCCGGCTTCATGAGCGACAACCCCGCACGAAACGCCTGGGCCATGTTGGGTACGGCGCCGAGATCGGATCGCACGAATCCGGTGAAGCCCCAGGACTTGAGGGTCGCGAACATCGCGGGGTCGGAACACGTGTTGACGCCGTTCAGTTCCCCGTAGGAGCACATGAGTGACGCCACGTGCGCTTGCTGCACCACCGCCTTGAACGGGGCGTTGTAGAGCTCGGCGAGCGCTCGCGCCGAAACGATCTGGTCGAGGCGAAGCCGAGCGGTCTCCTGGGTGTACGCCGAGAAGTGCTTGGCGTTGGCGAGTTCCCCGGTCGACTGGATGCCGTTGACGTCCGCGACGCCGAGGACGCTCGTGAGGTAGGGGTCTTCGCCGTAGGTCTCGAAGATGCGCCCGCTTTGGGGCACGCGCGCCAGGTTGAGTTCCGGGCCCTGCACGACGGCAATGCCTTTGGCGCGAGCTTCGACGGCCTGCGCCGCGCCGATGGCCCTCGCCATCGAGGGATCGAAACCCGCGGCTATGCCGATGGCGGCGGGGAACTGCGTGACGCCCGTGAGACCGTTGGCAACGCCATTTGGACCGTCGGTCAACGTGATCGGCGGGATGCACAGCGACGGGACGCCGACGTTACTGTTCTCCAGCGGCGGATACGTCGCCAGTATCACGAAGTTTGCCTTTTGGGTCAGTGTCATCTTGGCGACCACCTCGTTGGCCAATGTCGTCGCACTCGCCGAGTGCCGTAGTGACTGCGCAATCCAGGGACAGTGGCTCGTCGTCGCGGAGGCTTCGACGAAAGCATTCGTTCGGGTGCTGCTCGCTGCGCTCGCTTGGACCGACATCACCGTCATAGCCAGCAAAACTGCAAACGCCAGTGGCGCGACAACCGACGACGTGAAGGCACGGTGACCGGGTAGTCGTCTCTTCACCCCGACGTCCCCCTCGAGGTATCGAGGCGGACCCTCGTCAAGAACTGGGGCATCATCTACTTTCGTCGGGAATTCTGTCCCAGCCTATTAGGACGGAACTCTGCGAAAAAGTGACCTAGGTCACATTGTCCACGTCGCCAAGACGAGTTTCTCGCGCGACGAAGTCTCGAGCGCTGAAGGGTGGGTCGCGAGAAGCCGAAGCTTTCTTGGTAGCCCGTGCGAGCGGACGCGGCTCGAGGGGAGTCGGCGTCAACGGGCGCCATCGCGTTGAGATCACGGTCGGAAGTGTCCGCGCGGCGTTGAAGGATTGGTTCGGTTAGAGATTGTAGGTGCCACTCGCGTGGAAGACTGACCACGTGTTGAAGGTTCGTACTGTCCTCTTGGATCACCGCGAGTCGCCGTGTCGCTTCAAGGAAGAATGTCGAGGCGCGCGTGGTGCGTAGGTCGATCGTGGTCGTTGTCACCGGTGCTGTGTGTGCGCTCTTACTCGCCGCCTGCGGCTCATCGAAGGCGCCAACGTCAACGACCACGACCGCGAAGAAGGTCGCCATCGTTGATTGTCCCCTCACCGGTACTCCCGCGCCGGGCAACGTGGTGCCCCGGCGCGCGCCGATCGCGATGAAGGTTGACAACTACTCGCTCGGACCCGCGCCGGCCGAGGCCAGGCCCCAGAGTGGCCTCGACTACGCGGACATTATCTTCGAAGAGCAAGTCGAGGGCGCCATCACCCGATACGCCGCCGTCTATCAGTGTCACAACGCACCGGGACTCGTCGGTCCAATTCGCTCCGCGCGTTGGACGGACATCCAGATGCTCTCGGAGTTGGGCCATCCGATACTCGTCCACGTGGGCGGAATTCTCCCCGTCTTGGCGCTCATCAACAGTTCCGCCCTGGTCAACCTCGACTTGGGCATGAACGGGAGCCTGGAATCGAATCCGGTTGGACGCTACGCGCCCTACGACACCTACACCTCGACCCAGGCCGTCTGGGCGCACGAGAAGCAGCTCACGACGTCACCTTCACCTCTCTTCACCTATTCGACGAAGGTCCCGAACGGACCAACGGTCAACCAGGTTCACTTGGACTGGTCAGGCACCTCGGACATCTATTGGCGCTGGGACGTCGCAACCGGAACCTGGCTTCGCTTCTACAACGTGGGATCCCCGTCCCTTCCCTCGATCAAACCCGACATCCTCAGCGACGGTGCCCAGAACCAGGCCCAGAACGTCATTGTCCAGGACGTCAACATCACCTACGGTCCTTGGGTGGAGAACAGTGGGGGCGGCCTCGAAGCCGAGTCCCACATCATTGGCAACTCGGGCAAGGCGTACGTCTTTCGCAACGGCACGATGATCACGGGAACGTGGGTCTCGAGCTCGGCGAGCTCTCCTACGAAATACCTCGACAGCGCGGGCAAAGTGATTGCACTGGAACCCGGAAGAACATGGGTCGAGATCTATCCCGCGGGCGCTTCCCAAGTGGTCACGCCGCAGGTGGCGACTACATCAACGACGACGACGGCGGCGGGCTAGGGCGCGGGCGAGTCCGCAACTTCGTTTGCCTCGCTCGTTTCGTTCGTTGCCAGTCTCACGCCACGCTCGAAGCACCAAAGCAGCCGCCCCGCCTCGCACTCCATTCGAAGTGTGAGGCGGGGCGGTTCGTGAGCGAATGCTCGTCCTGGTGTGACTACGCCGAGATGCTGGTCGCCTTGAGAACGGAGGTTGACTTACCAACGTACTTGCCCGTCACCTTCACCGCTGTTCCCTTGACGAGAGAGGTCGCCGTGCCCTTCGTGAACTTCGTCGTTGACGAGTAGATGACGCGATACGACTTCGTCCCCACCTTGAACCAGAACGTGCTCTTCGCCGCCTGGGCTTTGGCAATCGTTCCCGACAACGTCACTGGCGCCTTCGCGGTGGCGGCGGCGCTCGCGGGCATGGTCGCGACAACTGCTCCGATGCCCAAGGTGCTCACGGCGAGCATCGATGGGACAACTACCTTCGTGAATATCTTCTTCATGTTCATTATCTCCTTGTCAGTGTTGGCAATCTTCGAGTTCTTCGATTCGACTTTCGACTTCGAATGAACTCACGATTTGAAGATAACGACGACGCCCTATCGCGTGAAGGCGTCTACGGTAAAGAAACGAACAAGAAATCTTCGAGCGCGGATTATTGACGCGTTCTCTTAAGCGCTTCGTAGTTGGCTCTTATGTTCGTCGATCGTGACGGCGCCAGTCCACTCGGCGACGCGACGATTCGCACCGGTCTACGCTCGGCCAAAGACGATGGTCGCGTCGATTCCGCCCTCCGTTGCGTCACGCAACTCGAACGATCCGCCCGAGAGTCGGATCAGTTGAACGACGATGGAGAGTCCGAGTCCCGACCCTTCGTCACTGCTCGTTCGCCCTCGCCAGAATCGGCGAAGTGCCAATTCTCGTTCGCGGGGCTCGAGTCCAGAGCCGCTGTCGGTGACGTGCACTTCGACGTCGTCGGGCGTCTGAATCGCCGACACCCGAACTCGTCCACCAGGCGGCGTGGCGTCGAACGCGTTCGACAGGAGATTGTCGAGAACCTGCTCCATGACGCCCTCAATTGCGGCGACTTCGAGGGCCGAGTCGACGTTCGCGGTGAGTTCCAGCTGGCGCTCGTCGGCGAACGGCTTCCAGTATTCAACGCGCTCCAGGACCACCCGATGAAGGTTGACGGGGATGAGGATTGGACTACGCGACTCGTTCCTGGCGAGCGCGAGCAGCGAATCGACGAGCCTGTTCAGGCGACCGACTTCCGCGAGTACGGCGGCGAGGTCCTCGGAGGCGTCGCCGCCGGTGCTGTGCTGAAGATTCTCCAGGTGCAACTGAAGGGCGGTCAGCGGTGTTCGAAGCTGATGTGACGCATCCTCCACAAAGGATCGCTGGGCTTCGAGAAGCGTGATCAGACGCGCGGCGGTAGCGTTGATGGATTCCGCGAGCCGGCGAAGCTCAACGGGACCAGCGGTCACTGGCGCGCGCACGTCCAGTTGCCCACTCCCGATTGCCTCGACCGCTTTGCCAATACGCTTGAGTGGTCGCGCCAAGGAGTCGGACACGACGAGGCCGAACAGGCACGCCGCGATGAGAATCAAAAGGCCGTAGAGGCCGAGGTTCCTCCAGTCGCTGTGAATGGTCTTCGCGACGACCTTCACGGGATAGGTCACGGTCAGCACGACGTGGTTGATCGACCCGCTCGCGTTCGTCGCGTGCGGAAGCTTCATCGAAACGTAGTACTGCGAACCTCCGAGGGCCGTGCTGGACGTCACTCCGTAGATTTCGGTGCGCCCCACGGTCTTTACGACCTTGAGGAGCGTCGCGTCCTTCGATTGTGCCTTCTTGGTGGCGATCAACACTCCCGCCTTGTCGGTCACGAGGATCTGACGTTTGGTCGAAAAGGCGTAGGAGCGAGCCAGATCGACGGCCTGCTTCACTCGGTTGTGCTTTAGGTCATTGACGAGGAAAGTCGAGAAAGCCGTCGCGTCGTGCTTCAACGCGGTCAAGGTGTTGGCGTTCTCGTGGCTTTCGAGAGTAAACCCGATAGGAACGAGAAGTATCGACGTCGCGAGGATCGAGAAAAGTATGAATCCCAGAAGGAGGCGATTTCTCATTGGCCCTCAGCGATTCGGAATCCGACGCCGCGTAATGTTTCGATGACGTCGTTCGATCCCAACTTCTTTCGTAACGACGCCACGTGGACATCCATCATCTTGGTGGATCCGAACCAGTGCGGCCCCCAGACGCCGTCGAGCAACTCCTGGCGCGTGATGACGGCGCCGGGGTCGCGAGCGAGAAACTCCAGAATGCTGTACTCCTTTGGCGTGCACTGGATTTCAAGGCCGTCGATGCGCACGGATCTAGTCCTGCGGTCAAGCTCGATTCCGTCGATCCTTTGCACCGGGGCAGCGAGCTGATCCTTGGATCCAATGCGACGCATCACCGCGTTCATCCTCGCGATGAGTTCACCAAGCCCGAATGGTTTGACGACGTAGTCGTCAGCTCCGAGATCAAGGCCCGCGATCCGATCCTCTTCCGCTCCGCGAGCGGTGACCATGATGATCGGCGCGGACGTGACCGCGCGCAGATTGTTGAAGAGTTCGATCCCGTCTCGATCGGGCAAACCCAAGTCGAGCAGGATGAAGTCGGCCGGCAACGAATTCAACGCCTGGGCTGCGGAATCGGCGCGCACCGGATCGAAGCCTTTTCGTTGCAGCCCTTTTACGAGACCAGCGGCAATCGCATCATCGTCTTCCACCACTAGAACGCGCATACCACAGTATGTTCCAATTAACCCGCGACCGGAACGTAACCCTGACGATCAACACCTCGAAACGAGATGCCCTCCCGATGGGAAAGTGTCGGAGCAACGTGGGCGAAGGAGTCTCGAAAGTCGGGGGACGACGAGGGGCTTTGAACGAGGAACTGGCTCTACGACTGCTTCTTGCCAAAGGGCCATACGTAGGCCGAGGTCGTCGACATCGATGAGGGCGAAGTCGCAAAGGCCTCCACGAGCCACGACTCTCGAAACTTTGGCGACCCCATATATCGAGGTGGTTGCATGACCACGGTGCGCGTGGACCGAGGTGGGATACGCAGCGTGTTCCCGCCCGCGAGCGACCAGAATCCCGTCGGGTGATTGGCGCCCACGACGATCATCACGTGGGGCGTCACCGTCGCGTTCGTGTTGTTCGTGAAGGTCAACGTCATCTGATCGATGTAGAGGTTGTAGTGCGAAGAACCGTAGTGATCCACTTGGATGGTGAGCGCTGGATCCGAGAGCCCCAGTACGCAACACACGATGACGAGGCCAGCGGGTACGAAGACGAACGCGCGCTTCAATTTTATGTGCTCGGTTTCGACCGCTATCGCGGGCGTTCCCTTCGTCGTCAGCACCATGACGAAGGCCGCGGGAATGAAGTCAACCAGGTAACTCGACAAGCTGCGGCTGGGCAAGTACAGGACGATCGGCACGGCGAACATCCACGCGCGCTTGAAGACTGGATACCAGCCAATGAATGCAGCGAGGAGCGAGACAAACGCCAGAAGTGCGGCGAGAAGCAAGTACAGCGGGTGCACCGAGTGAAAGAGTCCGTGCGTCACGGTGGAGACGAGACCCTGTCCGTCGGGCACGAGTGGCTGCGCTATCGGTAGCAAGACGCCGCGAAGCCACGCGGACGGCGACCAGATGAAGAACGGAAGGTTGAGGGCGACGAACGGCAGCGCCACGAGCCCGAGGTAGCGCAGGGTCGTACGCAATATCGGGGCGTCGTGGTTCCCGGCTTCCATGGCGATCCCCGCGATGAAGAACGGCACCGCGAACCAGGGTGTTTGCTTGATGGAACACGCAACTCCGAGCGCGACGGGGCCTAGCCAACGCGTCCACTTTGGACCGCTCTTCGTGACGAAGTCGTCCCAGCGCAGTGCGGCGAGCATCATGAAGGGCACGAAGAGGGCGTCAGTGCCACCATGAGCGGCCGTGTAGGTGAGTTCCGTCGCCAGAATCAACAGCGGCGCCACCCACTTGGCGTAGGCGGGGGAGACCGCAAACAAGATGACGCCGGCGACGAGCCACGCGATGAGATCCAGCCAGTCAGTTCCGAGGTGGTGGAGTCCGAGTAGTTGGAGCGGTGCCTGAAGGAGAAACGACCCAGCCGGATACGAGACCCTGTCGACGTGGCCCCCGTTCATCAAGTAGGTCCAATAGTTGTTGGCGTGCCTCAACAACAGGTGTGCCGGTGTCAGAATCACACTGTAAGGGTTGATCCCTCGTATCAGTAACTCGGTGGCGCGCTGGTTAAAAGCGGCGGCATCGGTGTTGAAGTAGTTTGAGGCCGCGATCACCGGGCCGTTCGCCACGAGCACGGTGCCGATCGCGGCGACGAGTGAAGTGCGTTCGAGCGCCACCTGACGGCTTGGAGGCACCGTCCACACCGCGACAATGCCGGCTACGCCGACGAGCGTCAGGAGTGGTCCGATCACGTTGAAGCCCGTCCACGACGCCCATGACCCGAAACTGTTCGTTCCCACTGACGCCATCGCGAACCAGACGAAGGTCCAGAGTGAACGACTGAGGACTGAGAGCCGGTCGAGTTCCACAGAACCATTGTTGTCCCATTGACCGTTCACGCGGTCACGCGTGACCCTTCAACGATTTTCTCAGAACGTCGGTTATGGCTGCCTTGACCGTGACGGCGCTGGCGCACTTTTGGGAGAAGGTGTCCGAAACGAGGGGCCTCCATCTCGATCAGATTGAACAAAACTAACTTAAGTGAGGATATTCGAACTTCCGTTCTTCTTGGACGTCAGGTTCGACACGCGTGAGGTGTTCACGTCGATCAGTCCAGACGTCGTGACAACCCGCGCGTCCTTCATCGAGCGCACGAGCATTCCTTGTTCGCCGCGAACAACGATTGGTTCACTATCGACGAAGGTTGCGGTGACAGATGAGGCGAACGTCCGAGTCCCCAACTTGTGACTTATGTCCCTAGCGCGGCGTACGAGGCGGGCGGCAGACTGCGAGTGAGTGGCGGTTGCCACGCCCGTGATTGGAGATGGCTATGACGGACCTTTTGGAGAAGGATTCGGCCTCTAAGGCCGACGCCGCGAAGAACGCGGACAACGTAAGCGTGTTTATCGCGCCGGGACGCGAGGGAAGTCTCGTCACGCTGAAGCCTCGGTACGAGAACTTCATTGGCGGCGAGTGGGTGGCTCCGGTGAAGGGCCAGTACATGAACGACGTGTCGCCCGTCAATGGCAAGGTCTTCTGCCAGGTCGCGCGTTCGACGAAGGAAGACGTCGAGTTAGCCCTGGATGCGGCGCACCGCGCCCGTGAAGCCTGGGGTGAGACGTCGCTCGCGGACCGCGCGAAGGTCTTGAACAGGATCGCCGACGTGCTCGAGGCGAATCTCACCATGCTCGCCGTCGCCGAGAGTTGGGAGAACGGCAAGCCGGTTCGTGAGACGCTGGCGGCGGACCTGCCCCTCGCGGTTGATCACTTCCGTTACTTCGCGGGTGCCACGCGTTCGCTCGAGGGTCGCACGACCGAGGTCGACAAGGACACGGTGGCCTTTCACTTCCACGAACCGCTTGGTGTCGTGGGCCAGATCATCCCGTTCAACTTTCCGCTGCTCATGGCGGCGTGGAAGATCGCCCCGGCGTTGGCGGCAGGAAACTGCACCGTCGTCAAGCCGGCGTCGCCCACGCCGTGGTCGATCCTCAAGTTCGCGGAACTTCTCGAGGGAATAGTGCCCGCCGGAGTCATCAATATCGTTACCGGCCCCGGGGCCGAGATCGGCAAGGCGCTCGCGACGAGTCCTCGTATCGCCAAGATCGGCTTCACCGGCGAGACGACGACCGGCCGGCTCATCATGCAGTACGCGGCCGAGAACCTGATCCCCTCGACCGTCGAGCTCGGCGGGAAGTCGCCGAACATCTTCTTCGCCGACGTGATGAACGCCGACGACGAATTCTTGGACAAGGCGATAGAGGGACTCGTGCTCTACGCCTTTAACAAGGGTGAAGTCTGCACCTGCCCCTCGAGGGCACTGATTCAAGAGTCGATCTACGACAAGTTCATGGAGCGTTGTCTCGCTCGCATCGAGAAGATCACGCAGGGCAATCCTTTGGACACGACGACCATGATCGGGCCCCAAGTCTCCACGCAACAACTGGAGAAGATCGAGTCCTACGTCGACATCGGAAAGCAAGAGGGTGCGCAGCTCCTCATTGGCGGCGAGACCGCGAAGGTGGGCGGAGAACTCGAGGGCGGCTACTACTTCCAGCCCACCGTGTTGAAGGGCGACAACAAGATGCGCGTCTTCCAAGAGGAGATCTTTGGACCCGTGCTCGCGGTGACGACCTTTAAGGACGAGGCCGAAGCGCTCGCGATCGCGAACGACACGCCCTACGGACTGGGGGCCGGCGTGTGGACGCGTGACGGCAACCTGGCCTATCGAATGGGACGCGGAATCCAAGCGGGGCGTGTGTGGACGAACTGTTACCACCTGTACCCCGCCGGCGCGGCGTTTGGCGGCTACAAGATCTCCGGGATCGGTCGTGAGAACCACCAGATGATGTTGGAGCACTACTCGCAGACGAAGAATCTCCTCGTGAGCTACAGCACCAAACCTCTGGGTTTCTTCTAGGGAGTCGCATGACGGGCCCTTCGCGTCAATGACGGTCGACACCACGGTTGGGGTGGATGACGTCGTTGCATTTCCGACGCGAGGGGCCCGCCATGTTGTTTCGCTGGGGCGAGAATGAAGCGTCGAGGAGCACTCCTCATCGGGCGCGTGGCGAAAGGCGCTTAATGCCCTTCAAGTCTCGAGGTCACGGCCACCGCGCCTCGCCGCGCTGGTCGCGCACCCACGCCGTCACTGGTCGTTCGCGGCGGACGAATCTCGACGTTCAGAACGTCGCCGTGCGCTCGCGCCAGGTTGACTTTGTCGTGCCCGTTCGTCTCGTCTACGCACCCCGGTACCGGAATCGTCCCCGCGCACCGACGGGGCTAGGGTCCCAGGTCACCGTTCTTCTGCGAACCGCGACGCCTCGGTCCAACGAATCTGGCGCGAAGCTCCGCGTTACTCGCCCTTGAGGTCGCGACGAGCGAAGATCACCGCGCCGACGCCCGTCGAGGTGAGGGCCAGTGCGATCATGATGGCGTTGGCGGTCCAGTCGACTGGCGTGGCGGGGGCTGCCGCCATCTGGTGGAACGCGGAGAGGTCCAGCACCCAGTGGTTCACCTTGACGACGCCGCCCACGATCTCGACGAGGAAGAACCACACGAAGAGCCCGTAGGTCACCACGCTCACGAGACGCGGCGCGAGCGCCAAGGTGAGAAGACCCACGCCGAAGATGAACAACGCGGGCACGGCGACGTTGACGCCCGCGTTGAGCATCGACGCGATGCCCACGCTCGCGTGGTCGAAGGTGGCGCCGAGCCACGTGGAGAGTCCTACGAGGAGACCTCCGAGCGCGAGAACGACGGTGCCGAGGGCTACTCGCTGCGCGAACCAGACGTCCCGGGCGAAGGGAAGAACGAGAAGGTTGTCGAGCTGGCCACCGGATTCCTCCTTACGTGTCGCGCTCACCTGACCCACGGCGACGAAAGCCAACGCGACCGCCATGATCAACAGGGCCACGCTCAGGTACGCCTCGGCCCCCGAGACCCCGAGGCGGGCGAAGACGCGTGCGAGCGAAGGTGAGCTGGTGATGATCTTGCCGCCCGACTTCGCGATGCCGCCGAGCAAGAGTCCGTACGCGGCGATCGACGCCGCCCAGGCGACGAGAGTGGACCTCGACAGGAAGACTGCCAGACCAAGGGGTCGCGTGGGTAGCGTCCGCACGCGTCGCACACTCGCGCGGTCCGAAAGTAGTCCCGCGCCCAGGTCGCGTCGACCCGCCACGTAGCTGGCGCCCACGGCGAGCGCGGCCGTGAAGACGGCGATGGGCACTAGCGCGAGCGGTCGTGGCGACGAGAGCGGTTGGAGCTCTTCGGTCCAACCGAGGGGCGAGGCCCAGCGAAGCCACCCGAAGTTCGTGCCCGAGTCGGCAACCATGCGTACGGCGTAGCTCGCCCCGAGGATCGCTGAGGCGTAGCCCGCGCCCTGACGTCGCGACGTCGCGAGTTGTCCACAGAACGCCCCGACCGCGAGGAACATCGCCGCGCCGCTCACCACCGCGAGTGAGAAGTAGAGGGCGGCGCCGGGATTGATGCCCACTTTGGTGGAGTGTCCGACGGCGAGAGTAATCAGCGACGTCGTGCAGAAGAGCGCGAGCAGACCCGCGCCGAGACCAACGAGTGCCTCGCGGGCGCCGTTTCGTCGCGTGGTCGCTCCGACGAGAAGGAGCTCCCACCTTCCCGCGTCTTCCTCACCGCGCGTGAGCTTGGTACTCGTGAGGATTCCCCAGACGGCACCGATAATCGCGAGAACGGTCAAGCACTTCCACGCCGTGTAGCCGGGCACCGTAGCGATCTGTCGAGCCGGACCCACGAGCGCGCTGATACCGACGTTGCTTCCGAACTCGCGCACCAGGATCTGTCGAGAGGCGACGGTCTTGTAGCTCGCCGCGTAGGCGAGCGCCTGGGTGGCGACGTAGAGACCGAAGACGAGCCCCCAACCGGCGCCCGATCGAACTGCTCTCCTGGTGACCACACGCGCCACCACTCTTCGTGCGTCGCCATCACGCCGTGGCGTCTCCGTCGTCGCGCTAGCGAGCGTCGTCGACACGGTCCGTCGCGGTCGAAGAACCGTAGTGCGACAAGAACAGCTCTTCGAGTGAGGGTTCACGACTTAAGAGCTCGTGGACGCCCGCGTCCGCGAGCACCTTGAGTAACGATTCGATCGAGCCGCGAACCTCGCAACGCAGCGTCGAGCCCTGTACGTCGACCATGGACACGCCAGGAACCTTGGAGACGTCGGGAACCGCGGCGTCAAAGATCGCCTCGACGGTCAACGCGGAGAGGTGGCGCATCTCGGCCATCGTGCCCATCTCGACGAGTACGCCCGCGCGAAGGATCCCGATTCGGTCGCACAGCGCCTCCACCTCGCTCAGGATGTGCGACGACAGCAACACGCTTTGGCCGCGTTCGCGTGCTTCGTTGACGCAGAGGCGAAAGGCCTGTTCCATCAGCGGGTCGAGCCCGCTCGTCGGTTCGTCGAGGATGAGGAGGTCGGCGCGGGTCATCAGCGCCGCGACGAGCAAGACCTTTTGTCGATTGCCCTTCGACAACGCACGCACGCGCTTCGTCACGTCCAGCTCGAATCGGGTCACCAGTTCGCTCTGGTAGGCGAGATCGACCGACCCGTGGACCCGACCGAGGAGTCGCAGCGTCTCGGCGACGCTGAGCGTCGGCCAGAGGTTGGCCTCTCCCGGGACGTAGGCGAGACGTCGATGGGCGGCGACGGTGTCGTGGCGAGTGTCCAACCCGAAGATCTCGGCTCGGCCACTCGAGGGAACGAGCAGGCCGAGGAGAAGTCGGATGAGGGTCGTCTTACCCGCGCCGTTCGGACCGAGACAGCCCACGACCTCACCCTCGCCGACGTGGAGGTTCAGTTCGCTCAGCGCGCGCGTGGTCGCGAAGTTCTTGCTGAGGGCGAAGGTCTCCAGCGCGGGTTTGGTCACCATGTTGTTGTACCAAGGTACGCCTGGGCGTCTCGTACCACGGTCGTGCCGGAAGTTCCGCCGAGGAGTCCGAGGGCGTCGTCGAGCGTGCCGATCGCGGCGCGCGTGCCCCTGGACTCGACGAAGCGACACGCCGCTTCCACCTTCGGTCCCATTGAACCGGCGCTGAAGCTCATCGCGCGCAACTCCTTCGCCGTCGCGAGTCGGATCACCTGCTGGTCGGACGTGCCGTAGTCGCGATAGACCCCGGGCACGTCGGTGAGGAGGAGCATGACGTCGGCCCTAAGGTCGTGCGCGATGAGAGCGGTCGCGAGGTCCTTGTCGATCACCCCTTCGACTCCGCTCAGGCGGCCGTCGGCGCCGCGCAGTACCGGTATCCCTCCGCCGCCGGCGCACACGACGATGACGCCTTCGCCGGCCAGACGTTGGATCATCGGAGACTCGATGATCGCGTGGGGCTCGGGCGAGGCGACCACGCGTCGCCAGCACGCGCCGTCACGGGCGATGGTCCAGTCACTCGTCGCCGCGAGACGTCGCGCTTCCGCCTCGTCGTAGCCGATCCCGACGAACTTGGTCGGGTGCTCGAACGAGGGATCGTCCTCACTCACGACCGTGCGGGTCACGAGCGCGACGGCCGGTCGATCGGGCAGGGCGTTCGAAAACGCCTCGAGCAGCCAGTAGCCGATCATGCCCTGGGTCTGGGCTCCGATCACGTCCAACGGATAGGGCTGGGCCAATTCGGGGTCGTTCGCGCTCTCGACGGCCAAGAGGCCTACCTGGGGACCGTTGCCGTGGGTGACGACGAGCTCGTGGTCGCGGGCCACGAGAGCCAGTTGCGCCACGGCGTCGTCGACGTGGTGCCGCTGAATGGCGGCGGCGGGCTTCTCACCCCTCTGGAGCAGGGCGTTGCCTCCGAGCGCGGCGACGACGCGCATCAGCGACCCCGTAGGGTCGCGACCATGATGGCCTTGATCGTGTGAAGGCGATTCTCGGCCTGGTCGAAGACGAGCGACGCCGGTGACTCGAAGACCTCGTCGGTGACCTCGAGTGCGTCCACGCCGTACTGGGCGAACAGCTGTTGACCGATCTCGGTGTCGGTGTTGTGCAGCGCGGGTAGACAGTGCAAGAACCGGACGTCGGGGTTGCGCGTTCGCTCGATCAGACGGGCGTTCACCTGATAGGGGAGCAACGTCTTAATTCGCTCGCCCCACTGGCCGGCGGCCTCGCCCATGGACAGTCAGACGTCGGTGTAGAGGAAGTCGGCCCCGGCGACCGCCGCCGTGAC
The DNA here is from genome assembly GCA_035533455.1 of Acidimicrobiales bacterium. Lineage (GTDB taxonomy): Bacteria > Actinomycetota > Acidimicrobiia > Acidimicrobiales > RAAP-2 > RAAP-2. Next base: position 42,503 of record DATLTT010000003.1, read on the forward strand.
GTCGTCGGTCACGGTCACGCGAGCGCCGGACTTTCCGGCGAGGCCGCTCGCGATTCCTCGTACCTCGTCGCTCGGTTGCAGAGCACTCGGCGCGGCGACGCGTACGTCGAGTCCGAGCAGGGCGCCCACCACCAACGTCGAGTTGGCGGTGTTGTTGCGCGCGTCGCCCACGTAACACAGAACGACGTCCTCGAGCGGCTTCGTCGAGTGGTCGCGAATCGTCATCACGTCGGCGAGGAGTTGCGTCGGGTGCCACTGGTCGGTGAGTCCGTTCCACACGGGCACTCCCGCGTAGGCGCCGAGTTGTTCGACGTCGCCTTGCGTCGAGCCGCGATACTCGATACCGTCGAACAGGCGCCCAAGGACCCGTGCAGTGTCCGTGACGGACTCCTTGTGGCCGAGGTGCGACTCACTCGGACCGAGGTACGTGACGTGCGCGCCTTGGTCGTGGGCGCCGACTTCGAACGCCGAGCGCGTGCGCGTCGAGGACTTTTCGAAGATCAGCGCGATGTTCAGTCCTAAGAGGCGCTGAACCTCCGCGTGGGCTCGTTTCTCCTCGCGCAACGCCACCGCGAGGTCGAGTACGTCGAGGAACTCGTCTTTGGAGAGGTCCACGTCCTTCAGCAGGCTGCGACCTCGGAGGCCGCTCGTTGGGTCGTCATTCATCGTGCTAACTCCTGGTTCGACTCGGGTAGGTAGGCCCGCTCGCCAATGTCGCTCTCGTCGAGACCGCGGACCTGTTCGAGGGGACTCACCCTCAGTCCGGCGGTCTTCTCGGTCAACCACAGAATCGCGAACAATCCCGTGAGCACGACGCCGATCATGAGCGAGGCCCACACCGGCACGTAGCCCAAGGCGGGAGTGATCGCCGCGAGTCCCGCGATAGCGCCGGCGACGAGCGCGGGCGTGATGACCGCGAACTTCATTTGAAAAGCCATGAACAAGAGAGCGCGAACGTGCGGCGCGAACGCGTTAGGTGCGTCGCCGACGCCGCGCAGCATCACGTAGTGAAAGCCCGCGACGACGCCCCCGTGGTCAGGTCCGAAGGCCAGCGAGTTCCCGACCATCACCCACAGCACACTGACCACGCCGATCGCCACGTAGGACTGGACCATCGATGAGATCACGTTCTTTCGGCCGACGACGCCCCCGTAGACGAGGGCCAGTCCGGGCATCATGATGAAGACCAGAGCGCTCGCGACGAGCATCCAGGCAGTGTCGGAGGTGTTGATCACGTCAGCCGACCGTCCGTGGAGAGTGCGCAACGTCGCGCGTGAGAGTCGTGACGCACGGTGACGTCCCTCTACGCCGGTTCGCGCACGAGAGGACAGGTCATACAACGCGGACCGCCGCGACCTCGCCCGAGTTCACCGCCCGCCACGGTGAGCACCTCGATGCCTTGCTTGCGCAGCATGGTGTTCGTCGCGACGTTTCGTTCGTAACCCATGACGACACCGGGTGCCACGGCGAGGAAATTGGTGCCGTCGTCCCACTGTTCGCGTTCGGCGGCGCGCACGTCCTCATCGGTGGCGAGGACCGTGATCTTGTCGACCTCGAGGATCTCGGCGAGTGTCGTCCAAAGGTCCGGATTCTTCGCGATGTTGAACGCTCTGGGACCTTCGCCCGCGGTGAGAGTCCAACTTCGCAGGTGTCGGTCGAAGTACGGATAGAGCACGAAGGTCGCCACGTCGATCATCGACATCACGGTGTCGAGGTGCATGAACGCGTGGCTGTGCGGCAGTTCGATCGCCACGACCTTGGTCGCCTGGCCGTTCTCGAAGAGCGCGCGCGCCACCATCTCGATGGCCATCGGGGTGGTGCGTTCGCCCATGCCGATCAAGACGGCGCCGTGACCGATGACGTGGACGTCGCCGCCTTCGAGGGATGCCGGTTGGTACTCGTGGTCGCCGGCGCCGTAGTACGTCACGAAGTTGGCCTTGGCGAACTTCGGATGGAACGTGTAGATCGCCTTGGTGTGAAGGGTCTCGCGTTGGCGCGCGGGCATGGCCATCGGGTTGATCGTGACGCCTCCGTAGATCCAGCAGGAGTTGTCGCGCTGAAAGAGATGATTTGGAAGCGGCGCCAACACGAAGTCGTCGCCCTTCAGCACGTCCCACTTGAGACTGCGAGCGCGCTGGGGATGAAGGTCAGCCTTCAAGACGCCCCCGACGAGCAGTTCGGCGAGTTGCGCCCCGTCGAGGTCCTCGAAGAGACGACGAACCGGCGCCACGAGTGAGGGACCGAACGACTCGGGCGTGCACAAGCGGTCGAGGACGTAGGCGCGACCCTCGGGCAGCGCGAGCGTCTCGGCGAGGAGTTCGCCGTAGTAGTGCACCAGGACACCGCGCTCTCGCAGTGCTTCGGCGAAGGCGTCGTGTTCCGCCTTGGCCCTTGAAGCCCACATCACGTCATCGAAGAGAAGCCCTTCGATGTTGTCTGGCGTGAGTCTCGACAACTCCAGTCCCGGGCGGTGGATGATGGCTTCGCGAAGTCGACCGACCTCTGAGTCGACGCGATACGTCGAGGGGGTGCTCGTGGACGGCGTCGACGACGCGGCGCTGTTCAGTTGCGTCGTCACGCGTCCACCGTCGAGTCGAGCTCGGGCGCCTCCACGGGTTCGGGCGCCACGCCAAGACGCTGGCGACGGGCGTTCATGAAGGCGTAGAGCACGAGGCCCGCGAGGATCACCACGAGCGCCTGGTAGACGACCTGGTAGCCCGAGGCGAAGGTCACCCACATCGAGAACAAGACGCTGGTGCCGGCAACCGCGAGGTCACGGACGAGACGCCAGCCCTCGACCCGGCGACGCCGTGAGACCAGGTACGTGAGTTGCGCGAGCGCCGAGAAGAAGTAGGGGATAGCGACGGTCACGACCGAGAGATCCACAAGATAGGTGAACACGGTGAGTCCCGAGCTCGTGGTGTAGCTCCAGAGCATCAGCAGCGACGGCAGCGCCGTGCCGACGAGGATGCCGAACCAGGCGGTACCCTTCGCGTCCTTCCACGCGAAGGGCCGCGGGAAGAGGTCGTCTTGAGCGATGGCGCGCGACGTCTCCGTGACGATCAGGGTCCAGCCGTTGAGCGCGCCGATGCCCGAGACCACGGCGAGCGCCGCGATCGTCTTGCCGGCCCACGCGCTGTGGGGGAAGATACTGTCGATCGCGTTGACGAAGGGCGAGCCCGTGTTCACGAGTGTGTGATGGGCGACGAGTCCCATCACCGCGGCGGTGACGAGGACGTAGAGAAGGGCGCTGAGCGCCGTGCCCAACGTCGACGCGCGCGCTACGTTGCGACGCGGGTCGCGTACTCGCTTGGCCGTGATCGCCGCGGCCTCGACGCCGATGAAAGAGAAGAGCGCGACGCCCGCGGCGATGCCGATGCCGCTGTAGAGGCTGCCGCCGGTCGCGTTGAAGGGTCCGAAGTGCGCGTTCTGCACGAAGAACCAGCCGACGACGCCGACGAAGAGGAGGGGAGTGAACTTGAGCACGACGGTCACGTTCTGGAACCATGCCATCTGGCGCACGCCGGCCAGGTTGATGAGGGCCGGAACCCAGAGGCCCACGATCGCGATACTCCAGTTCTCCATGCCCGAAGGGTGATGGAGACCGAGAAGCGCGTCGACGTAGAAGACCCAGGAGGACACGATCGCCGCGTTGCCGGCCCACGACTGGACCCAGTAGCACCAACCGACGAAGTAGCCCGCGAAGTCGCCGAACTCGTGGCGGGCGTACGCGTAGAGTCCGCCGTCACCGTTTGGGATGCGCTTGGCCAATTGCCCAAAGAGAATCGCCAGCAGCATCGCGCCCACCGCGATGACCGCGAGCACCGCAACGCCCATGGTCCCCGCGCCCGCGAGGACGGCCGGCATCGTAAAGACGCCGGTGCCCACGATGCTGCCAATGACGAGAGCGGTCGCGGAAGGCAGTCCCATGACTTGGGCCTTCTTCTGATATCGAGGGGAGAGAGTGGGAGGTTTCTCGTCTACCTGCTCCACCTTGGGGGGAACGATGACCGTCGACATGGTGCCTTCTTTCTGGTCTTCTGAATCTCGTTTCAATTCTCACTCCAAGTTATGAAGAGTCGATGGCGCGTATTAGGGACATAGGTCCCAAATGAGAGTGGCCATTGGTCACATTTTGCGCGTCGGTCGCGCGTCACGACCTCGAACCGCGAACGACGCAGCACGCGAGCGCGACGTCTTTGGTCTTCGACTGGCGCTGTAGAAAGTTGATCGCAACGCGCCCGCGCGGCAATCGCTCGTGACAACGTTGGTCGTGCTAGTAACGAGGTCGGTCGACGATGGAGCGAGCACTAGCGTAAGGACGTGGTCACGTGGAACGACCGAAGAGCAAAGGTGATGAGGTGAGCGAAGAACGTCATGGAAGCGAAGTGTCAAGCGCCAGTGAAAAGCCGAGTGGTCGATTTGTGGTGGGCTTTGACGGCTCGGAGGGTTCGCTGGGCGCTCTGGAGTGGGCCGTTCGCCAGGCCGAACTCACCAACTGCGCGTTGGAGATCGTGGCCGCGTGGGAGTGGCCCAGCGGTTTCGGTTGGTCGTCGATTCCCGACAACTACCAGCCGGGCCATGACGCTCAAGACATGTTGACACCGATTCTCGCGTCGCTCCACTCGGCCCATCCACGACTCACCATCACGTCGAAGGTGATCGAGGGACATCCGGCGTCGGTGCTTGTTGAGGAGTCGCGGGGAGCGGAACTGCTGATCGTCGGCTGTCGCGGGCACGGGGAGTTTGTGGGCATGCTCATCGGCTCGACCAGTGAGCACTGCGTCGCCAACGCGGCCTGTCCCGTCGTCGTCTTTCGATAGGACCGCCGACCCGTAGAACCCGCCAAGCGCTGGGCCGGAGTCAACGCGGTGTTTCCGCTCGTAAGTGCTGAAACGTCGCGTGCCTCCTCGAGCATGCCCAAGAAAGGACTTTGTTCCCTATAAATTCGTTGACGTTCTCAATACAATGAGTCGCAACGGAGGTCGGAGACGCGCGATGGCACTTACTGAGCACGAGCAAGAGATACTGTCGGAACTCGAATTTTCGCTTTTCGCTCAGGATCCCGAGTTCGGCGAGCGTTTGAGCGGAAGTCGAATCCACGCGCACCACCGCGGCGCGCTGCGCTGCGGTGTTACGGGCTTCGTGGTTGGTTCGGTCAGTCTCGTCGCTTTCTTCGCATCATCGATCATCTTCAGCTTCGTGAGCTTGGCGGTGATGTTCTTCTCGGGCGTCACGGTACTGACGAGCTTGGGCGCTCTCCGGCGGCTGAGGAAGCCTCACTCGAAGCATCCGTCCGTACCCATTGGCTAACCCCGCGTACGTCGTGTAGAGCGTTTCGCGACCGTGCGCCTCCCCATCGCGGGTATGAGGAGGTGGTGCCGCTCACGAGCGCCTCGTAGAGACAACACAGCGGCGCCGGGCCTTTGGCGCAGAAGTGCGCGAGGACGATCTCGGCTGGCGCGTTGGCGACGTCGAAGCACGTGGGATCGATTTTCGTGACGAGCATGAAGCTGGACGTTGCGGTGAGGGAAGACCCGATGTACGTGCGACGCTTTTGTTGACACGGTTAATCGTGACGGAGACGTCGGTCGCCTTTTGGTGGGTGAGAGGCGCATCCGCACAGGGACTTATCGGTCAAAGTTGACGAGCACGGCGGCACCGCTGAATCGCTGATGAGCGAGATCGCTGAGTGCCCTGTCCGCCTGGTCGAACGGGTAGGCGTGCACCGTTGACTTGACATTGAATTGCGCGGCGAGCTCGAGAAACTCCCGCCCGTCTTGTCGCGTGTTGGCGGTAACGCTTCGCAACGTACGCTCTTGGAAGAGGTCATCTTCGTAGTTCAGCGAAGGGATATCGCTCAGGTAGATTCCCGCCACGGCCAAAACGCCGCCGCGATCGAGCGCGGCTAGTGCCGTCGGCACGAGACTGCCCACTGGAGCAAAGAGGATCGCCCCGTCGAGAGGTTCGGGAGGTGAATTGTTCTCGTCCCCGACGCTGGTCACGCCAAGTGTACGAGCGAGGTCGCGCGACGTTGCCGATCGCGTGATGACGTGAACTCGCGCCCCCTCGGCGAGGGCGATCTGAGCGGTTAAGTGCGCCGAGCCGCCGAAGCCGTAGATTCCGAGTCGACCGCCGGCAGATAACTCGGTGCGTCGAAAAGCGCGATAGCCGATTATCCCCGCACAGAGCAGGGGTGCCAGCGACACGTCATCAAACTGCTCGGGCAGTCGGTAGATGAAGTCCTCGTGCGCGACGACGAAGGTCGCGTAGCCGCCGTCGACGTCCCAGCCGGTAAAGGTTGGTTCCAGACAGAGGTTCTCTCGTTGACTGAGACAGAACCGACAGACGCCACAGGTACGTGCCAACCACGCCGCACCCACCCGCTCGCCTACGCGGAACTCCGTCGAGTCCGGTCCCATCCCGTCGATCACCGCGACGATCTCATGACCCGGCACTACACGTGGCCGGTGGGGCACGAGGTCACCTTCGGCGAGGTGCAAGTCGGTTCGACAGACGCCACACGCGAGCACCCGAAGACGGACCTCACGTGGACCCGGAACAGGGACAGGACGTTCGATGAATTCGAGTGGCTTCGTATCGATCGGTCCAGGCGTAGCGACCACCCAAGCCCGCATCATTGAACTCATGCTTCCTCCACACCATGTTCCATCAACTCAACTCTCGACCATCGGTGACGAGTGCGCAAGAATCTTTCACGAAATGTGATCAATGGCCCTGGTTAGCTATTCGTACTCGACGTCACGCTTCGCGTACGGAACACCCGCCGCGTGAATCGAGAACGGGATGCCTGAACCAACTGAAAACGAATCGGTTGAAAGTCGAGGCTCCGTGAACGACGGGTCGGCGTGCATTGCTGCCTTGAGGAGAGCGAGGCCTCACCGGTTGGCGGTGGCCGAAAACTTATCCCGCTGCTATCCAAATGGCGTCAATAGGCTTACGAGATATGGACTCTGAATGAGTGGAGGTAAGGAGATTCGAACTCCTGACCCGTTGCATGCCATCGCCTCGGAACCCGTTCAGGCGCGTTCAAATCGGTCCATATTGACCTTGTCGTCAGGGCTTTCAATTCATCTCCGTTCATCTAGATTCACTTCAATTCAAGTCAACTGCTGAAGTAAATGCTGAAGTTGAACCCTCAGCGCGCCCTGCCCAGAGTCATATTGCTTTGGACTGCGTTGTGACTCCTGACCAGGTTTCACTATCGTGCATTCTAAAGTGGCCGCTGATTAAGTTATAAAACGGGTGCTGTATTCATTGCTATCTGGATGTCATAAGTGCTATAATCTGGGTGTTGAATGCTATGGCCGGACGGATTGGCAATTTAAAAGTGTCAGTAATGGAGCGATAATGGGCTACCAATTCAGGATTGTTGACATGGAACTTACACGGCAACTCAAGGCCATGGGTGCGGTCGTACTTGAAGGTCCCAAAGCAGTCGGAAAGACCGAAACGGCGCGCCAACAGGCGGCTAGCGAAGTAGACCTCGACTCGGACCTGAATGCTCGTGCCGCAGCTGAGATTGATCCGGCGTTAATCCTCACTGGACCAACGCCGCGCTTGATCGACGAGTGGCAGTTCGTGCCTGAAGTCTGGAACAATGTACGCCGAGAAGTTGATGAGCGCCGGTTGCCCGGCCAATTCATCCTCACCGGCTCTGCCGCTCCCAGCGACGACGTCACTCGACACACGGGTGCCGGACGCGTGGCTCGAGTGAGACTGCGACCAATGACGCTGTTCGAAATGGGACGAAGTTTCGGAGAGGTCTCGCTAGGCGACTTGTTGGACGGCCAGGTTCCCTCACCGGCGAATTCCAATTTCACAATCTCCGAGATCGCGGAGTTCATCTGCACTGGTGGATGGCCGGTCATACACAACCTTCCGGTGGCCGACGCGCAACAGGCACTTGGCAACTATCTCGAAGAGATAGCCCGAGCGGACATCAACCGAGTTGACGGAGTCATACGCGATCCCAACAAGGTGAGCCGCGTCATCCGATCGTTGGCGCGTAATGTCGCCACTCAGGTAGCTGCCACCGTAATTGCTGCCGACACGGCAGGCGAAGATGAGCCGGTCGCCCGCAAGACCGTTCCAGAGTACCTATCCGCCCTGGAGCGACTCTGGATAATCGAGGATCAGCCGGCTTGGGCGCCGCGGCTCAGGTCTCGCTCCAGCATGCGCACCGCAGCGAAACGACACTTCATTGATCCCTGCCTTGCCGCGGCCGCGTTGGGGGCGGGTCCGCAGAAACTACTCAGCGATCTCAACTTCCTCGGCTTCCTATTCGAGAGCCTCGTTGTGAGGGATCTGCGCGTCTACGCCCAACTACATGACGCCAAGATTTTCCATTACCGCGACAACACCGGACTCGAGGTCGACGCCATCGTAGAGCGGAACGATGGCCGCTGGGCTGGCATTGAAGTGAAACTTGGCAGCAATCAAATCGACCAAGGCGCGAGAAGCCTCCTCACATTCTCTAGCCGAATTGATCAGACCGCCTGCGGTGCTCCAACGTTCCTGGCGGTGGTGACGGCCAAGGGCTACGCCTACCAGAGGCCCGATGGAGTCATGGTCGTACCGATCGGCACTTTGGGACCGTGAGGGCGAAAACATACGGGCTACTCGAACCCACTTCACGTAAGAAGAATTGCAACACGACGCTGATCGTGCCGGGCATAGTCATCCTATGAGTTGAAGAGACCCAATTGCTTGCGGAGCCTCGTTACGTCGAAGGTCATCGCGTGGGGAGGGACCGCGCCGCGGCGGTCGAATTCATTGAGGAGTGCGGCGAGGTCTTCACGACGAGTGGGGTCCGCTACTGCTTGACGAGGGCTAAAGCCCCCGAGCGCCGGAATGGACTCGTCAAGCCACGCGTCCTCTCTCTCGCGCATGAGATCTCGAACTGCTTGAAGAATTTCGACCGGGAGTTTTTCATCTGTGGATGACTCCATATTCTGCCCCGCTCGAGTCGCCAAGTCGGCTGTTGAAGAGAGATCGGTGCGCACCTCTTCGCTCGTTTCAAGATCGGCAACTTCCTCGCGCAGGACTTTGAGAATTCGATCAAAGCGCTCGACTGAATTCGTCTCGATGACGAGTGTCTCAAGCTCACGGCGGAGAAAGCACCTCACTACGTTGGCGCCGTTGATCTCAACGAACTCCGTCCACTGGCCGTCGTCGGACTTTTCAAAAAGTCGATCCAATGTATCGGAGAGGTCCTCCCAAGAAGTCGTCACCGGACCCAAGACTGCGTGGCACAGCACGACGTCGTCTCCTTCGTAATTCGCTAACTGGATCGGTGCGAACAACCTGCCAACCCACGCAGCCAGGTCCTGCGTTTGTGCGTCGGCGCCGAGAAGATCTAACAGCGACTCCCGATGCGCTAACGGCACAAGAATGATCTCTCCGGTGAACAGGAAGCTCGACCCGACGGGCACGACTCGAACGAACACGTAGTCGCCGACGTGCAGACCCTGCGACGCGGAGTGGTCCGAGACGACAACACTCGCGCCGCCTCGGGTGTCGAACAATTCGACCGACGCCGCGGGTTCCACGGCGACGACGTGCCACAATGACGGCGGTGAAACCCGCCACGAGCGTGCGAGCGCGAGCTCATCCTCAGCCAACAAAGCACCCCTTGCTTCGATGAACCCTTCCAGCGCGTCGCGGTCAAAGGCTGCGAGATTGACCAAAACGGAGAAGAACGAATCGGGCGACTCCGCGTGAGCGGCGTCTGTTGCAATGTCGAGAAGCTCTTCTAGGCGCCAGCGGTTTTGAGGTCGAAACGAGAACACCGTGACCTTGTGGCAAAGCCAGTCGGCGCGTTCTTCAATCGACTGGCGGCGTCCGTTGATGCAACACGACTTGAACTTGCTCCCCGATCCGCAAGGGCAGCGATCGTTACGTCCGACTCCGATGATCGGTACTCCAATTCGCGATCTCAAGTACTCGACTTCCGGGTCACTCTCCAAGGCGCCGGACCGTCGCAAGAGAGAGATCGCCTGGCGGGCGTCACCTCGATCCGCCGCGTACCAGGACAGTTCGAGGAGTGCCGCTTCGTAACCAGAGTCGGCAGCGATTGCGGCCTGGAGCTCTCTTTCGGCTTCGGCCGTGCGACCGCCGCGCTCTGCGTTAAGTGCGAGTAGGTAGTGACCAGGGGCCGAGAACTTCCCTCTCAGTTGAACTAGATGAGCTGCGAACTCGGGCAGAAGTTCTGATTCGAAGTCATCGTCACCAAGGAGGTAGTCGACGAACGCCGGTGCGATCCCTCCGTGCGCGAGAGCGCGGGCCGCGCCCCGAGCGTCACTGAGCGCAGTTTGATTTAGGACGAAATTCATCCACTCGAGGAGCACTTGTTCAAAAGCTTCGCTGCAACAACTTTCGAAGCCGTATTCCTCGCTCAACCCGTTGATCAATCGTTCACGGTAGATCACTCCCGGAGGCTCTGCAGACTCTCCTTGGCGTGCCACCCACACTCCGCGACACTCGATTCCGGCTCGCTCGAACAACTCACTCACGGGAAGGACCGGCAAGCGAAAGAGTGATGGGTTGCGACATAGTGCGTCCAGTACAACCACGGCGGGATCGCTCAAGATGCCCTCGACGTGTTGAAGGTCAAATGCTTGGCGCAGTGCCTCTGTTTCAGCGTCACCTCGACCTAACGCATCACCCGCGTGAATTGACACGACCTTTCCTGATCGGGACACCACAACCGTCCCGGGTGAGCGAATCTCGCCGAGCCAGCCGGTCGGTCCGGCGAAGAAGCCGTGTTCGTTGAACTCTGGCTCATCCTCGAATGACAACTTGAGTTCCCCTCCACTTTCTAGGGCAAGAGAATCAGCGATGTCAAAATCAAGAGCGATCAAGTCGGGAAGTGTGTCGATGACCTCACGTGCGAGTTCCGAACTCGTCATTCGGTGGCTAAAACTCGCCCCGTCGAGTAAGGCTGCGGTCGAAGCCACAGCGCCATCATCGGTTGTCCAGACGCCGTCACAACTAAGGAGAATCTCATCGAGTTCTAGTGCCAGTTGCTCGTCGTCAAAGCTTTGAAGATGAGCCAGTACACCACGGCGTCGAAGACGAGTTACCAACTCGAGGATACCTATGGGGCCACCTGCTAGTTCGGCGAGTGCTGCTGACTGGACTAACTCGACAAACGATTCGGTAACCATCGGCAAGATGATAGTGACCTGGCAGAGGCCAATTGTTTACGACCAACTGCTGAAGTAACTGCTGAAGTTCCATGATTTCGAGGGACGGTGAGCGGATTGGTGGTCACGCTTACATGGGAAACGAGGATCCATGCGTTTTCGTGGCTGATCGTTGACCCCTTGCATTGCAGGGTCTTCCGGTTCTAGCGGGGTCTGACTTTCACGCTCGGCGTGATTCATCGCTGGAAGGAAACCGTCGGGCATCCATTTCTTAAGCACAGAGGCGCTTCAGTCTTGTTCTGTGAAAAAGAAAACTATCCACGCCTCTGTGTTCGTCGATCCTAGTGAGATCGTTAGCCACCTCGTTGGTCTAAAGGACGTGCGCGTCCTCTCCTACTGTCGTCGCGGCCCGGTCGGGGAACTGACCATTGAGCAGGTCGTGGAACGTCCCTCCTGTCCGCGCTGCGGGCAACGTGCCTGGGTGAAGGAGCGGCCGATCGTCGCCTACACCGACCTGCCCTTTGGGGGCGTGCCCATGACGATCTTCTGGAAGAAGCACCGCCTCGTCTGCGTGAACGACGACTGCGCCACGCAGAGTTTCACCCTGAGCGATCACCGGCTGGCCGCCGCAGGCGTGATGTTGACCACGCGCGCGGCCAAGTGGGTGGTGCGCGAGATCGTCTCGGGCCAGACCATCACGCACCTGGCCAGAGAGCTGCGCTGCAGTTGGGACAGCGTCAATAGCGCCATGCGCCGCTACGGCGCGGCGCTCTTGGCGGCCGACACCAAGCGACTGAAAGAGACGACGGCCATTGGCCTCGACGAGACCCTCTTCGTGAGGCGCGGCCCCTACAAGAAGAAGTCGTGGTCGACGACGGTCTGTGATGTCGTCAACCACCAGCTGATCGACGTGGTCCCGACCAGGGAGTTCACTGAGGTCGCGCGGTGGTTGCGCGCCCAGCCCCACCACGTGAAGGACAACCTGCACTATGGCTGTCTCGACATGAGCCGCACCTACGCGGCCGTCTTTAAGGTCGTCACTCCCAAGGCGACCCAGGTGATCGACCGCTTCCACGTGATGCGCCATGCGCTGCTCGCCGTTGACGAAGTGCGCCGTCGCGTCCAACAACAACGCCTCGGTCACCGCGGGCGCAGCGACGACCCCCTCTACAAGGCCCGCAAGCTCTTGGTAATCAAGGAAACGTCACACGACCCAGACCTCCAGGCCCGCCTCGAGGGACTCCTCGCCTTGGGCGACCCCGACGGCGAGGTCGCCTTCGCCTACGGCGTCAAAGAGGCGGTCGCGCGCTTCTATGAGACGAGCGACGCCAGCGAGGCCGAGGACCTGTTGCGCGACATCATCGACCTGGGTTCGAAGAAGTCATCACCGCCCGAGGTGCGTCGCCTGGCGCGCACCCTGCGCAACTGGTTCGACGCCATCGTCGCCTGGCACCAAGCGAGGGTCTCAAATGGTCCCACCGAAGGAATGAACAACCTCTTGAAACGGGTCAAACGTGTTGCATTCGGGTTCACGAACTTCGAGAACTTTCGAATACGAGCCCTGCTCTACGCCGGCAAGCCCAACCTCAGAGTCTTCGATTCGATCGTCGTGCGATGACCGGTGACGAGAGACTCACCCCGCTAGAACCGGAAGAGCCGCATTGCAAGCAATTACTTGCAATCACGTGAGCAGGGTCTACGCAGTCAGGCAAGTGGTGAGCCGATGATCAGGAAATTTACAAAGTGGAGGTAAGGGGATTCGAACCCCTGACCCCTTGCATGCCATCAACACTTGCGACGTTTTTTGACGTGTGCATGGGTCCAAATTTTCAGTAATTCGTTGGGCTTTCGTATGCGGACGTTCTCCGGTGTATTTCGAAGTTTTTTGTGGTTGCTTGTACAGTTGCTTGCATTTACGACAGTGCAAGGGGTAAGAGATCAATCAGTAACCGGTGCAAGGATTCATGTCGGGGAGCCGACCTCAATAATTTCCGGAGTTCAGCAGTTGACGCAACGTGATCGCTCGATTATCCGCTGCGGCTCGGGGTATTTTTGGCGAATCTTCTTTCGGGAACAAACCACATCACCGAGACGACTGCGTAACAGGCGTAGGAAAGGTAGGGACTCAAATAGGCCAGTCCGACCCCGATCACATACATAGCCATTGAGGCCATCCCCTTTACGTCTGTTCCGACAGCATTTGCAATGGAATGATCGTCAGGGTTAGCTCTCAGAATGGACCGCACGAGGACGAAATACGCAAGCGCAGCGCCAAGCGTCACAACCCCATAGATGGATGCTGGCAGCCAGTCCCCGTGCTTGGTTCCAACCCACGACGTCGCAAATGGAATGAGCGAGAGCCAGAACAAGAGATGTAAGTTGGCCCACATCACCGCACTGCTAATTCGCTTGGTGGCGCGCAAAAGGTGGTGATGGTTATTCCAATAGATTCCAATGGACGAAAAACTCAGGATGTAGACGAGTAGCGAGGGGAGGCGTCCTTCTAGTCCGTGCCAGTTAGCGGTGATCGGAGTCTTGAGGTTAAAGGCCATAATCGTGATAATCACGGCCATCACGGAGTCGCTAAACGCCTCAAGACGATGAGCGTCCATGACGGCGCTGTCTTTCGGCGCGTTGCCCGGAACGGTCACACCATCAGCCACTTCCCGAGGATATCGGCACGAAGGTACGGCTGGGCTAAGAACCCTCATCGAGGGAACTACGCACGTTTGCGATGACGTTCGCCGGCATCGTGGCGAAGTAGCCGACTAGGTCCACCAGGGAAGCCCGATCCACTAGGTCTGGTCAGTTATCGGTGCCAGCACGTTCCGATCCGCGCTCGACAATGTTTGCGTACACGTGCTCGAGGCCCTCGGTCAGACCGGCAAGCGAGTCGTCACTAAGTCCGCGAAAGAAGAGGTCCCTAACGAGTGCCACGTGACCTCGCCTCGCGTCTCGGAAAGCGACGTTTCCGCGTTTGGTGCCCGTGACTACAGTCCCGCGTTTGTCACTCGTCGATTGCTCGGTGAAGATCAGCCCGCGCTTTGCCATCCTGCGTACTTGGTGTGATGCCCGGCTTCGCTCCCAACCGATCTCCTTCGCGAGTGCGGCAATCCTAAGTTTTCGACCGGGCGCTTGGTGGAGCTTGCTGAGGACATGGTAATCCGATAGCGATAGTTCGCTTTCGGCAAGCAATTGGTGGTTCATCTCGTACGTGAGCTGAAGGTTGACGCGCATATATGCGAGCCACGCCCGGAGCTGGTCGGGGTTGAGATCTCTTCCTGCCGGAGACTGGTCCGGAACTCGCTTTGGCACAGGTTTATTTTAGAGTGGTTGTTTCATCTCTTCGGAAATGTTCTCTCTCGCATGACCTAGGCGACCTGGTCCGAAAGGGGTTGACAGTAGGTGATCCATCACCCTAATATCTGGGACGCGTCACCTACTATCTCGTAACCCCGGGACCGGTACTGGTCCAAAGGTTAGAGAACAAACAGCACAAATGAAGGGGGGGCTCGTCAATGGGCCAGGCACTTGCGGTTGAAGAAAGAATCGCGATATCTCGCGAATACATCGATGTTGTGTTCAATAATCACCACCCAGAACGCGCATTGGAATATGTAACACCAGATGTCGTCTGGCACGGCAACTCGCTGGGAACGGTTAGCGGAGTCGACGGCCTGACCGGACTTCTCAAGAGTTTTATTGGAGCACTTCCGGATCTCTACGCCGAAGAGCAAGACGTGATTGCAAGCAACGACTTGGTTGTCGTACGACTCGTCGTCTCTGCGACCGTTAAAGATTCGCTGTTGGGGATCTCGGCGGACGGGAGCAAAGTTAAATGGAACGCAATCGATATCTATAGGGTCACGGATGACGGAAAGATCAGCGAGGAGTGGGCGGCTGACGACTTGGCGACCCTCGGCAGTCAAATAGAGGCGTTTAAGTTGCCTTGGGCACCTTGAGGCAGTGTGAATGGGGAATCCATGAGCGCGGTAGTCGACATGAAAATTAGCGTGTCTGAAAACGGCCCCTACGTGGTTGAGGGTTCGGTGCCGCTCGCAAGGCAGACGATCGTCACGAATGACGCTGGAGACTCCATCGAGTGGCTCCAAGGCGAGGAGTTCGAAGCGAAATCCACGTACAGCCTCTGCCGGTGCGGTCAATCTGACACCAAGCCATTTTGTGATGGTTCGCATGCGCGTATCGCCTTTGATGGTACCGAGACAGCTAGTCGAGTGGGGTACTTGGACGAAGCACGCGTTAGGCGGGGACCGTCACTGAGCATGACCGACGTGCCGTCGCTCTGCGCTTCTGGTCGATTCTGCGACCGTAACGGTGACGCATGGCACTTAGTGAAAGAGGAGGGAAACACAGCAGCCATTCTCACCACGCGCCAAGCTGGGCTTTGTCCCTCCGGTCGTTTAGTTGTCTGGGATAAGGAGACCAGCGTTGCCATTGAACCCAAGTTCGAGCCCTCCGTAGGAGTCGTTGAGGACCCGTCGCAGGGAGTGGCCGGACCGATTTGGGTTCGCGGAGGAATACCGATTACGGGCGCCGATGGCGAGACCTTTGAGGTTCGCAATCGCGTGACCCTTTGCCGATGCGGCGCATCGAACAACAAGCCCTTCTGCGACGGCTCACATGTTTCAATCGGGTTCACCGACTGAATCACGTCACACCAGAACTCTTTGAGTTGCGTTCAACGCCCGTTTGACGCGAGGTATTGCGACGCGGTCAGCACCGATATCGGAAGGAGAAATTGAAGACAATATGTAAGGAGGGAATGAGATGAAGATCGCTGTGTTTGGTAGGGGCCACCTAGGGGGCGGGCTAGCCGACCTTTGGGAGCACGCTGGTCACGAAGTTATGAGGTTTGGTCGAGATGGTGGCAACGTGTCAGATGCGGAGGTCGTGGTCATTGCAGTGCCCGGTGAGGTTATTCACCAAGCGCTCAAGAAGCTTTCTGGGTTGCAGGGCAAGACCGTGATCGACTGCACGAACAGGTATGGCGTTGACCCGCCAGCGGGGTTCGCATCAAATGCCGAGTTCGTAAAGTCGGTCTCCGGAGGACCGACGGCGAAGGCGTTCAACACAAACTTTGCTTCTCTGTTTGGCCAACTTGGAGAGTCACGAGTCAAGCCAAGCAATCTTTGGTGCGGGGACGAGGACGCCCGCGAGGTGGTGGAGCTCCTCAACCGCGACGCGGGCTACGAACCCGTCAATACTGGCACCATCGAGAACTCCTCGGCGCAAGAACGGATTGTGGACGTCATTTTCGCGATAAGCAAAGAGTTAGGTTTTTATGTTTACCGGTTCGCGCAAATCGATCAATTGTGAGGCGGTCCAGTCAGAATGAGCCCTACGCACACGTACGTTCAGCGATCGATTACGCGCAATTTCAAGCGGCCGATTGATGGAGTGGTCCGTGTTGATTATTTTTCTAAAGTAGGTCGAGATGGCGACAGTAATTGACGACCAGGGGCAGAGTCGATTTCGATTCGGTGAGGAGGGAGATGAGGCCGAACTCGTCTATCGAGTCGTCGGTAGCCGACTAATTCTCGTACATACCGAAGTTCCCGAGAGTTTTCGTGGGCGGGGCATCGGGGGCAAGCTTGTACGGGCCGCAGTTGACAAAGCCTCCGAGTCGCGAGAGGCGATCGTGCCTCTGTGCCCATTTGCGCGCAAGTGGTTGGAGGACCACGTCAATGTTGCAGGGACCGTGTCAGTCGATTGGAACGAAACATAGGCGATGCGCGCAAGTCAGTTGCGTTTCTGGTCTAACCACTGCGCCATGTTGACATCAACACTTTCGACGTTTCCTGACGCGTGCGGCTGTCCAGATTTCCTTGTAATTACTGCGTTCTCGTTCGTGGAAGTTACCTGAAGAATCTCAATGTTTTTGTGGTTGCTTGTACGGTTGCTTGCATTTACAAAAGTGACAAAGGGTAGGAGAACGAATTGCAACAGTTGCGAGGATTAATGTCGGAGAACCGACGCGACAAGTTCCGCGGAGCCTGACTTCCGCTATTGATCCTGGTTGCTTGCACGGTTGCTTGTATAGGAGCCCGTCGATTGCGAACTGGCTCTGCTCAGAACCTCAAAAAATGAGCTGAAATTGTCGACGAGCTGAGTCGCTTTTGCCCCTTGCACGAAATCCACACTTTTGACGTTGTTTTCTGACGTGTGCAAACGTCCAAATTTTCAGTAATTGATTGGGCTTTCGTACGTGAACATTTTTGGGCGTATCCCGAAGTTTTTTGTGGTTGCTTGTACGGTTGCTTGCATTTACGACGGTGCAAGGGGTAGGGGAGCCGCCACTAGCGATCCATTACTACGCAATCAAGAATCGCTCGTCGCCAATGGATACCTCGACGCGTAGTTCACCGCCAACAGCTTCGACGTACTTACGAAGAGTGTCCAGTTGAGCACGCTCGATATCGCCGTGTTCAATTCGCGACAC
>DATLTT010000004.1:0-105427 GCA_035533455.1 Acidimicrobiales bacterium
TCCTCGTGATCGAGGACCTGAACGTCGCGGGCATGGTGCGGAACCGACATTTGGCCAGGTCCATCTCGGACGCCGCCATGGGAGAGCTCTTCCGCCAGCTTCTCTACAAGGCCCGGTGGCACGGAGTCGAAGTGCGAGTAGTCGATAGATACTTCCCGAGCTCCAAGACCTGCTCGGGCTGTGGCGTGGTCAGAAACGACCTCGACCTGTCGACGCGGACATACTCGTGTCGTTCTTGCGGTCTGGTCATCGACCGCGACCTCAACGCCGCCATCAACCTTGCCCGCTGGCGACCGATCGAGACCTCGTCAGAGTCACTTCCGGCTCCTGCGCCCATTCCGCTTCTCTCCACAGCCTGATCCTGCAGGGATCTGCACCGCGAAGCACGCGGGAAGAGCCGATCGTCACCCGCACAACCGTCACGTCAACGTGATGAGGGCCCTGGGTCGGAACCGAGTACTCAGACGAAGAATCGCTTGGGAAGTCGGACGGTGAGCAAGCACCGCTGAACCACTTGGTTCAGTTGGTCAAGGCGAACCGGTGGGTCCAAATAGGACACACGCTGTTAGGTCGCTCGCCCGAGGGGCCGCGACCTAGGAACGCGTGATCGGCTTGTAGCGCAGGCGATGGGGCTGGTCGGCGTCGGTGCCGAGGCGCTTGTGACGGTCCGCCTCGTAGTCCGAGAAGTTGCCCTCGAACCAGCGCACAACGGCGTCGTCCTCGAAGGCGAGGACGTGCGTCGCGATCCGGTCCAGGAACCACCGATCGTGGCTGATCACGACGACGCAACCGGGAAACGACAGCAGTCCATCTTCTAGTGCCCGCAGCGTGTCGACGTCGAGGTCGTTGGTGGGTTCGTCGAGGAGCAGGACGTTGCCGGCGCTTCGAAGCACCTTCGCGAGTTGCACGCGATTGCGCTCGCCGCCCGAGATCTCACCGACGTTCTTCTGTTGGTCGCTCCCCTTGAAGCCGAAGCTCGCCACGTAGGCGCGCGCGTGGATCTCGCGTGAACCCACGACCATGTGCTCCTGCCCCCCGCTGATCTCGTCGAAGACGGTGTTCTCGGCGTTCAGCGTGTCACGGGACTGATCGACGTAGGCGAACTGGACGGTCGAGCCGATCTCGATGGTTCCGGCGTCGGGCTTTTCCTCGCCGACCATCATGCGAAAGAGCGTGGTCTTACCAGCGCCGTTGGGGCCGATGACGCCCACGATGCCGCCCGGTGGCAGAAGGAACGTGAGGTCCTCGATCAAGAGTCGCTCGTCGAATCCTTTGGTGAGACCCGCCGCGTTCACGACGACGTCACCGAGCCTCGGGCCCGGGGGAATCGCGATCTCCAGACGGTCGGCCCGCCGATCGGAGGCCTCGGACTCGGCGACGAGCTCGTTGAATGAAGTGAGTCGCGCCTTGCCCTTGCTCTGGCGAGCGCGCGGCGACAGTCGAATCCACTCCAACTCTCGCTCGAGGGAAGCCTGGCGCACCTTGTCGGCCTTCTCCTCGGCGGCGAGGCGAGCCTGCTTCTGCTCGAGCCACGACGAGTAGTTGCCCTCCCAGGGAATGCCGTGTCCGCGGTCCAACTCGAGGATCCACTGCGCGGCGTTGTCGAGGAAGTAACGGTCGTGCGTGATGGCGACGACGGTGCCCCTGTACTCCTGCAACGTGCGCTCGAGCCACGCTACCGACTCGGCGTCGAGGTGGTTGGTGGGCTCGTCGAGCAAGAGCAGGTCCGGTTTCGAGAGCAGGAGCCGACAGAGCGCTACCCGGCGGCGCTCGCCGCCGGACAGCGTCGCCACGCGCGCGTCGGGGGCGGGAAGTCGAAGCGCGTCCATCGCGATCTCGAGCGTGCGCTCTAAGTCCCACGCGTTCGCCGCGTCGATCTTGGTCTGTAGATCGGACTGCTCGCTCAGCAGCGCGTCGAAATCGGCGTCGGGATCGGCCATCGCGGCGCACACCTCGTTGAAGCGAAGTAGGAGATCGCGCTGCTCGGCGACGCCATCGGCGACGTTGCCGAGCACGTCCTTCGTCTCGTCGAGTTGCGGCTCTTGGGAGAGGTAGCCGACACTGAAGCCTGGCGTCAGGCGCGCCTCGCCGCTGAACCCGTCGTCGAGGCCCGCCATGATGCGAAGCAGGGAGGACTTGCCCGATCCGTTGGCCCCGATGACGCCGATTTTGGCGCCGGGATAGAAGGAGAGATTGATTCCCCTAAGGACTTCGCGGTCGGGCGGGTAGAACCGACGAAGATCTCGCATCGTGAAAATGAACTGTGCAACCATGCCTACCAGTGTGGCCGAAATCGCCACTACCCACCTCTTGTGCCGTGTCGGTTGTGACAGGCGCACTATTACACTCAGAAAATGTCTGAGAACTCCGTCGACGTCCTAACGCCCCAGCGCCACGCCGCCGATTGGATGATCCTTTCGATCGCGTGCATCGCCCAGTTCATGGTGGTTCTCGACGTCTCCATCGTGAACGTGGCCCTGCCGCACATGGGTCACGACCTGCACTTCACCTACTCGAGTGCGCAGTGGGTCATCAACGCGTACGTCTTGACCTTCGCGGGCTTCCTGCTCCTCGGCGGACGCATGGCCGACTACTTCGGTCGCCGCAACGTCTACCTCACCGGGATGGCGATCTTCACGCTCGCGAGCATCGGCGCGGGCGTGGCCCACTCGGGCTCTCAGATGATCGCCATTCGCGCGGTCCAAGGTCTCGGCGGGGCCATCCTCTCGCCCGCCACCCTCACCATCATCGTCACGACCTTTCACGGTGCGCGCCTACCCAAGGCCATCGGCGCCTGGAGTGCGGTCGCCGGCGCTGGCGGAGCGGTCGGCGCGTTGTTGGGCGGCGTCTTGACGGGTTTGGTGTCGTGGCGTTGGATCTTCTTCATCAACGTGCCCTTCGGGCTCATCGCTGGCACGGCGGCCCTCTTGTACTTGCAAGAGATGCGTAACAAGGACGCCACCTCCAAGCTCGACGTCACGGGGTCGGTACTCGTCACGGGTGGTTTGGCCTCGGTCATCTACGCGGTGGTGAACACGACGACGCACGCGTGGACGTCGTCGTTCACCGTCGAGTGGCTGCTGGGTGGGCTGATCTTGTTGGCCGTCTTTGGCTTTTGGGAAGCGAAGGTGGCCGCACACCCGCTGGTTCCCTTTCGAATCTTTCATTCGCGGGCGCTTTCGACCGCGAATGGGATCATGGTGCTGGTCGGCGGGGTCTTCTTCGCCATGTGGTACTTCTTGACCTACTACTTCCAATCGGTCCTGGGCTTCGGTCCCGTGAAGGCCGGACTCTTGTTCGTTCCCACGGCGGTCGCCATCATCCTCGGCGCCCAGATCTCCTCGCGACTGCTCGCGAAGACTGGCGTCAAACCACTCCTGCAAGTAGGCGCGACGCTCGCGGCACTCGGATTCTTGTGGCTCTCGCTCATCCAACCCAGCAACTCGTTCTTCGCTCACGTGCTCTTGCCCTCCGTCGTCACCGCTTTCGCGATGGGTCTGCTCTTCGCGCCCTTGGCGATGGCCGCCACGTCCCAGGTCGACCGCGCCGACGCCGGTCTGGCCTCGGGCATCCTCAACACCGCCCGCCAGGTCGGCGGCTCACTGGCGCTGGCGATTCTCGCCACGGTCGCCACGGACCGCACTGCGTCGCTCCTGCACCACGTGTCGCGCGCGGCGGCCCAGACGTCCGGCTACCAAAGGGCCTTTCAGATATCGGCGATCATCGCCCTCATCGCCCTCGGCGTCACGTTCTTTCTCCCTCACGGCACCGGCCGCGCCGCCAAAGCGTAACGCGCTTCGCGCGAAAGACGAGACGAGGATGTTTCGTCCGCGCCGCCCGGATACTTCGTCTACTACGCAGTAGTCTCACGGATGACAAACATCCGAGAGTGCAGCGAGGCGTGTCGGCGGTCTCGTTTCACCCTCGGACAGTCCTCTTGAGGGATTGACAAACGTATAAGGGAGAAACAAATGGGTAGAATTCGTCGCCTCACGACGGTGCTCGGGGCCAGCGCGCTGGTACTGGGTACGTTGACTGTGAGTGTCGCCGCGACAACGATGTCGGCCTCTGCCGCTTCGAAGTTCAAGGCCTGCGTCGTTACCGACACTGGTGGCATCAACGACAAGTCCTTTAACGCCTCGGCGTACGCGGGCTTGAAGGACGCCGCGAAGGTCGACAGCAATATTTCGTATACGTATCTGTCGTCGACGTCATCCGCCGACTACGCGCCCAACATCAACAGCTTCGTCTCAAAGGGCTGCGGGATCATCGTCACGGTGGGCTTCTTGATGGACGCGGCCACCGCCGCGGCCGCGAACGCCCACCCGAGCCAGAAGTTTGCGATCGTGGACGACGCGCCCAAGGTGAAGGCCGGCACGCACGTTGACTCACTGCAGTACGAGACCGACCAGGCGGGCTTCCTCGGTGGCATCCTCGCCGCCGGCATGTCCAAGACCGGTACCGTGGCGACCTACGGTGGCCAGCAGTTCCCGTCCGTGACCCTTTACATGAACGGCTTCGTGGCCGGCGTGCGCTACTACGACAAGACGTACTCGAAGTCCGTCAAGGTCCTCGGCTGGACGCCAGCGAAGGGCGCGTGCTCGCTCTCGACGTGCAACGGCAAGGGCACGTTCGTGGGTAACTTCACTGACCAGACCGCCGGCAAGACCGACACGACGACCTTCTTCTCCCAGGGAGCCGACATCGTCTTCCCGGTCGCGGGATCGGTGGGCCTCGGCTCCATCGCCGCGGCGAAGTTGGCCGGCGTCGGTCACAGCGTCATGTGGGTCGACAGCAACGGCTGCGTCTCGGACAAGGCTGACTGCAAGTGGTTCGTCGGCACGGTCGCCAAGGGCGTCGAGCCCTCGGTGAAGGCGGCGGTCCTCTCGGCCGCGAAGGGCACCTTCAAGGCCGGCACGTACGTGGGCACGCTGGCGAACAGCGGCACCGCGCTCGAGTACGGCGGCATCAAGGTTCCTTCCGCGCTGAAGGCGAAGATCGCCACCGCCAAGGCGGGCGTCATCGCCGGAACGATTTCGGTCAACCCGAACAAGTACCCAGCCAAATAACGCGGTGGCGCCTCACGGCGCTCCTGCACGACAAAGACCCGGGACCATTCCCGGGTCTTTGTCGTGGCATACGATGAGGCCTCATGCAACTTGAACTGCGCGGGATCACGAAGCGTTTCGGCTCGTTCACCGCGAACGACCAGATCAGTCTCAAGGTTGAACCGGGCCAGATCCACTCGCTGCTCGGTGAGAACGGCGCCGGCAAGTCGACGTTGATGAACGTCCTCTTTGGACTCCTACGTCCCGACAACGGGGAGATCCTCATCGACGGCGTCGTGACGCCCATCGGCGATTCGGGCGAGGCCGTTCGCCGCGGCATCGGCATGGTCCACCAGCACTTCATGTTGGTGCCCGTCTTCTCCGTCACTGAGAACGTCGTGCTCGGTTTCGAGCCCACCAAGTCCCTCAATCGCGTGGACTACCGTCGCGCGACCGAGGACATCCTTCGCTTGTCCCAGCAGTTCAATCTCGACGTCGACCCCGACGCCATCGTCGAGAAGCTGCCCGTCGGTCTCCAGCAGCGCGTGGAGATCCTCAAGGCGCTCAGCCACGACGCCGAACTCCTGATCCTCGACGAACCAACGGCGGTCCTCACGCCACAAGAGATCGATTCACTCATGGACATCATGCGTTCACTGGCCGCCGCGGGAAAGTCGATCCTCTTCATCACCCACAAGCTGAAGGAAGTGAAGGCCGTCGCCGACGTCATCACCGTCATCCGACAAGGGCGCGTCGTGGGCACGGCCGAACCGAGCGCCTCGGAGTCCGAGCTCGCCTCGATGATGGTCGGACGCGACGTGAGGCTCACGGTGGAGAAGACGCCCTTCGATCCCGGTGACGAAGTGCTCGAGGTCCGCGACCTCGTGGTCCTCGACGATCGTGGTCTCGTCGCCGTCAACGGGGTCTCCCTCGACGTGCGCGCGGGCGAGGTGTTGGCCCTCGCGGGAGTCCAGGGCAACGGACAGACCGAGTTCGTCGAAGCCCTCGTGGGCATGCGACACGTCCAGTCCGGCACGATCACTCTGCACGGACGCGACGTCACCAATCTCACCCCGCGCCAGGCACTCGACGCGGGACTTGGCCACATCCCCGAAGACCGACAGCGCGACGGGCTGGTCCTTACGATGTCGGTCGCCGACAACCTGGTACTGAACACGCCGCGCCGCGCGCCCTTCGCCCGTCACGGCACCCGTAACCTCGCCGCGGTGAACGAGAACGCGCTGCGCCTCGTGCGCGACTTCGACATCCGCACCACCTCGATCCAAGAACCCGCGAGCTCGCTTTCCGGCGGCAACCAGCAAAAGGTCATCGTGGCGCGCGAGCTCTCGCGCTCGATCGAGTTCCTCGTCGCCTCGCAGCCCACGCGCGGTCTCGACGTCGGTTCGATCGAGTACGTCCACCGTCAGATCATCGAGCACCGCAACCGAGGCAACGGCTCGTTGATCGTCTCGTCCGAGCTGGACGAGGTCCTCGCTCTCGGTGACCGCGTCGCGGTCATGTACGAAGGACGGATCAGCGGCGTCGTCGAGCCCACCGCGAGTCGCGAGTCCATCGGACTCTTGATGGCCGGGCACACCACGGTGACGTCGAATGTCTGACGCGGCGCGCCCTCGACCCTCACTGTGGGTGCGTTACACCTCGAGCAGTCCCCTCGTCGTGACGTTCTTCGCCCTCGTGCTCGGTCTCCTCGTCGGCGCCTTCGTGATCATCACCACGACGCCCGCCGTCCTCGACGCGTGGCGCGCGATGTTTCACGGGTGGAGCGGACTGCCCCACGCGCTCAACCTCACGTTCAACAACGTGGGCGCGGCCTACCGGTCCATGTTCACCGGCTCCGTCGTCGACCCTCAGGGCCTGTGGCACTCGATCACGACGGGCAACGGTTGGACGAATACCCTCACGCCGATCTCCGAGACGCTCACGTACGCGACACCGCTCGTCATCGCGAGCATCGGCGTCGGCATCGCCTTCCAGACGGGCCTCTTCAACATCGGCGCCAACGGGCAGGCGGTCATCGGGGGCATCGCCGGCGCGGTCGTGGGCTCGATGCTGCACATGCCGACCGTGGTGCACCTGCCCCTCACCCTGCTCGCCGGCATCGCGGGCGGGATGATCTGCGGCGCGGTGCCCGGCGTGTTGAAGGCCTACACCGGCGCGCACGAAGTCATCGTGACGTTGATGTTCAACTACGTCACGTACGCGTTCTTGTTGTTCATGGTGCTCTCGACGCCCTTCCAACAGCCCGGACAGCAGAACGACATCGGACGCACCATGGACCCCTCGGCGCAGTTGGCGCCGCTCTTCGGCACGAGTTCGGGACTGCGGGTCAGTTACGGGGTGTTCGTGGCCGTGGCCGTCGTGGTCTTCGCGTGGTGGCTCCTCAATCGCTCGTCGCTGGGCTTCGACTTTCGCGTAACGGGCGCCAACCCCGCGGCCGCGCGGGCGTCGGGCATCAACGCTCGCTCGGTGATCGTGGTCGTCTTTCTCATCTCGGGCGGACTCGCCGGACTCGCGGGCGTCGTGCAGGTGGCGAGCACCACGCACTACATCGACGGAGGATTCCTCATCGGCAACGCGGGCATCGGTTTCACCGCGATCACCGTGGCGTTGCTCGGACGAAACCGTCCTATGGGCATCGTCTGGTCCGCCCTACTCTTCGCGGCGCTCGGCGTGGGTGGGCGCAACATGCAGGCCGCGACGGGCATCCCGCTCGACCTCGCGACGGTCATCCAATCGGCCATCGTGCTCTTCGTGGCGACGCCGGTGCTCGTGAAGGAGATCTTCCGGCTGCGGAGCGTGGCGACGACCAGCGTGCAACTCGCGACGACGGGGTGGGGCTCGTGAGTCTCCTCGACGCCAAGACCACGCCGGCGCCGACGCCGCCGGTGGCGAACCGTCGGACGCGCGCGATCGCGGTCATCATGGGACTGATCGGTGTCTTCAGCATCTTCGTCTTCGGCTTCGGGAGTCCCGCGCGCTCGCACTCGTCGTTCACCTTCAATCCGATCAACCTCCAGAACGCGCCGTGGCACGTGGGATCGCTCACCGTGGTCACTCGCTGGACGGACGTGGTGCTCGGCGTGGTGATGGTCGCCCTCGCCGCCGAGACGTACCTTCGACGCCCCCGGCGTGGTGTCATGGCCCGCTTCGGTTTCGTCGCGGTGTTGTTCCTGCTCGGGCTGCTCTCTTGGGCCGCTCGGACCCCGGGACCCTCGCCCACCTCGTCGGTGAACATCACGGCCATCCTCGTCGGCAGTTCCGCCGCGGCTATGGTCCTCATCTTCGGATCCCTTTCGGGTGTCATGTGCGAGCGATCGGGCGTGGTGAACATCGCCATCGAAGGCCAGTTCATCGGCGGCGCTTTCCTCGGCAGCATGATCGCCTCGACGACCCACGACTTCTTCTTCGCCGCGATCGCCGGCATGATCGTGGGCGGACTCATCGGGTTGGTGCTGGCCTTTTTGTCCTTGCGCTATCGCTCGGACCAGATCATCGTGGGCGTCGTGCTCGTCACCATGCTCAGCAGCCTCTCGTCCTACTTGAACCTCCAGGTCTTCACGCCGTTTCCGAACTTCAACACCGGCATCTTGGCGCCCAACCTTCCGATCCCGCTGCTCTCGAAGATCCCGGTACTCGGGCCAGTGTTCTTCAACCAGTCGGGCTTCTTCTACGTGATGATCGTGTTGGTGGCGGTCGTGAGCTTCGCGCTCTTCAAGACCCGCTACGGACTGCACGTGCGCGCGGTGGGCGAACACCCGCGCGCGGCCGCGACCGTGGGCATCGACGTCATTCGCGTGCGCTACGTCAACGTCGTGCTCGGCGGCGCCATCGCGGGACTGGGCGGCGTCGCCTTCATGGCGACCCAGGGCCAGTTCCAGGTCGGCTACACCTCGGGGTACGGCTACATCGCGCTCGCCGCCTTGATCTTCGGCCGCTGGCGTCCCTCGGGCGCCGTCGTCGCGTCGATCATCTTCGGCCTCTCGGTCTACCTCTCGTACAACCTGGTGACCTACAACGTGCCGATCTCGCTCTACATCTTGCAGATGTTCCCCTACCTCATCACCATTGCCGTCGTCGCCGGTCTCATCGGACGCGTGCGCGCGCCGGCCGCCGACGGCCAGCCGTACGTGCGCGACTAGCCGAGCGCGCCGAGACCGCTGACGACGCGAGCCGCGGCCCGCATCGCCTCGACGAGGGCCGCCTGGGGCTCTTCGCCGTTCAGTCGCGCGCCGAGGTACGTCCCCGTCGCGGCGTCGCCCGCTCCCGTCGTGTCGACGATCGCGACGGTGCCCGCGCCCGCGTTGAAACGCTCCGCACCTCGGGCGCCGATCGCGCCCCTGGCTCCCGCGGTGATGACGACTTCGTCGAACAACGTCCCCAGGACGTACAGCGCGCCCTCGATCGAGTCTTTCGACGTCAACGCCAGGGCCTCCTCCTCGTTCGCGAAGATCGTCGTGGCACCCGCGGCGGCCTCGAGGAAGGTCGTCGGCGAGACCGCGCGAAGGGGCGCCACGGAGCAGACGTCGACCGAAGTCGAACAACCTCGGCGTCGCGCCAGGGCGAGCGCACCCACGCCGACGGCCCGCGTCGCCGGATCGAGCAACAGGTAGCCCGACACGTGCAGGTGATCGAAAGGCTCTTCCAGTTGCGCGGCGACGAACGTCTCAGTGAGTCGCGAGTTGACCCCGCGATCGGTCAGCATCGAACGTTGTCCGTCGCTCGCGACGAGCGACACGACGGTGCCGGTCGTTCCCTCGACCGAGAGCAGCCGTGGCGTCACGTTCGCCCCCAGAAGGGCGTCAACGAACAGAGCGGCCGCGCCGTCGCGTCCGACCGCCCCGACGTAGACCACCTCGTGGTTGGCGTTTCGCAGGGCGATCGCCAGGTTGGCGCCCGATCCGCCGCGCGTGACGCGAATGGAGGCCGGCGTGTCGCTCGCCGGCGCCACCTCGGCGTTCGCTTGGACGATGACGTCGAGCATCACGTCGCCCAGTACAACGACGTGACGCGTCACGCGAGGGCGTGCGCGAGCGCCGCGGCGATGGCGCCCGCGACGTTGGCGTTCGCTACCACCAGGTCACGATTCACGCGCACGCTGAGACCCGCGGTGTGGCGGGCGAACTCGGCGAGCAACGACGGCGTCACGGCCTTGCCGCTGACGCCGTCGAACCGCGCCTTGGTGAGGGCGCTCTCCAACGCTTCGTCGTGTAGGCGGCGATCGAGCTCGTTCTCGGCGGCGACGGGATTCGCCACCAAGAATCCCGTGGGCATCATCTCGCGGTGGCAGAGGAACGCCACGGCCGCCTCGTCAGCGCTCGCCACCGACCAGTCGAGCTCGAAGCCACCGTCGCGCAGGTAGAAGCCGGGGAACTGACGAGTGCCGAAGCCGACGACGGGCACGCCCAAGGTGTCGAGTCGCTCAAGCGTGGCCCCGATGTCGAGGATCGACTTCACGCCCGAGGCCACGACCATCACGCTCCGGCGTGAGAGTGTCGTGAGGTCCGCCGACTCGTCGAAACTCTCGCTCGCGTCACGGTGGACGCCGCCGAGGCCACCGGTCGCCATCACGTCGATGCCGACGTGCTCGGCGATGGTGATCGTACCGGCCACCGTCGTCGCCCCGTCGGTGCCCTTGGCGAGGGCCACGCCCAGGTCGCGCGCCGACAGCTTCGCGGCGCCACGGACCGGATCGGCGAGCCGGGCGAGTTCGTCGGCGCTGAGTCCCACGACGACGCGTCCGTCGAGCACGCCGATCGTGGCGGGGACGGAACCCGCGTCACGCACCGAGGCTTCACAGTCGCGCGCCACCTCGAAGTTGATCGGCGCAGGAAGTCCGTGCACGACGATCGTGGTCTCGAGGGCGACGACACCGCGGCCCTCGTGAAGTGCGGTCGTGACTTCGTCGCTGACGACGACGGAGGAAAATCGAAAGTTAGTCACGCAGCGCAAAGTGTACAGTGAGGACGTGAGTTCAGCCCCTGAGATTGCCTGGGCGGACCTTCGCGCACTGGCTCGCGCCGCGGCCACGCGCTCGTACGCGCCCTACTCGAAGGTGACGGTAGGCGCGGGCGGCGTCACCAGTGACGGCCACAGCGTCGTTGGATCGAACGTCGAGAACGCGAGCTACGGACTGACGCTGTGCGCAGAGTGTTCACTCGTGAGCGACCTCGTACGCCAAGGCGGCACGCGACTGGTGGCGGTCTCCATCGTCGCGGGCGACGGCGAGCCCATCGCGCCCTGTGGGCGTTGCCGACAGCTCCTCTTCGAGCACGGCGGCGGCGATCTCCTGGTGGACGCGGGCGAAGGTGCGCCTCCGCGCAAACTGAGCGAACTGCTGCCCGAGGCCTTTGGCCCCGAGGATCTGGGGATCCGGCGAAACCCGTGAGCGTCTACTCCGCGGTGGACGTCATTGCCCGTAAACGCGACGGCGGGGTGTTGAGCGACGAGGAGATCTCCTGGGTACTCAACGCCTACGAGCACGGTGACGTCGCCGAGGAGCAGATGTCCGCGCTCCTCATGGCCATCTTCTTCAACGGGCTCGCTCTCCAAGAACTCGATACGTGGACCGATCGGATGATCGAATCGGGCGAGCGACTCGACCTTTCTGGACTTTCGCGCCCGACCGTCGACAAACACTCCACGGGGGGCGTCGGGGACAAGATCTCACTGATTCTCGCGCCACTGGTGGCCGCGTGCGGTGCCGCGGTGCCCCAACTCTCGGGTCGTGGACTCGGCCACACCGGGGGCACGCTCGACAAGCTCGAGTCGTATCCCGGATGGCGGGCGTTCCTCACGAACGAGGAGATCCGCCTCCAACTCGAGACGGTGGGCGCCGTGGTCTGCGCGGCGGGGTCCGGACTCGCGCCGGTCGATCGCAAGCTCTACGCGCTGCGCGACGTGACGGCCACCGTCGAGTCGATACCGCTCATCTCGTCGTCGATCATGTCGAAGAAGATCGCCGAAGGCACCGAAGCGCTCGTGCTCGACGTCAAGGTCGGCCGTGGTGCCTTCATCAAGGACCTGGCGCGCGCGAGAGAACTGGCCACGACGATGGTGAGGCTCGGTCACGCGCACGGCGTGAAGACGGTCGCCCAACTGACCGCGATGGACGTGCCGTTGGGCCGGGCCGTCGGCAACGCCCTCGAAGTCAGCGAAGCGATCGAGGTACTGCGCGGCGAGGGACCCCGCGACGTACGTGAACTCACCGTCGCCCTCGCAAATCTGATGACCGAACTCGTCGGCCTCGACGTGAACCCGGCGGAGAAGTTGGACGACGGCTCGGCCTACGAAGTCTTTGAGCGAATGATCGCAACCCAGGGTGGCGATCCCGACGTGACCATGCCGCTCGCGGCTCTGCGCGAAGACGTCGTCGCCACCACTGACGGCGTCATCACGTCCATTGACGCCTTGGCCGTCGGCGTCACGGCTTGGCGCCTTGGCGCCGGACGAGCCCGCAAGGAAGACCCCGTCAGCGCGACCGCCGGCGTGACGTGTCTCGTGCGCGAGGGTGACCACGTCGACAAGGGTGCGCGGCTCTTCACGCTGCACGCGGACGACGAAACGCATCTGGCGATCGGTCGCGTAACGATCGCCCACGCGGTCGAACTAGGGAGCGCGGCGCCCACGCCGTCCGCGCTGCTGCTCGATCTCATCACCGAGTAGCCCGACGCCACACGGCGACCAGTGGTGTGACGTGGGGTCGAGCGCCCGTCCCCCCTGGCTAGCCTTGTTCGATGGCCAGTACCGAACTAACGCTCGAGACAATCAAACGAGCTCCAAAAGTGCTCTTGCACGAACATCTTGACGGCGGACTTCGCCCCGAGACCGTCCTCGAACTCGCGAGGGAGAACGACTACCGCGGCCTACCCACGGCGGACGCCGACGAACTTCGACGTTGGTTCATCGTCGACGCGCCGGGCAGCGACCTCGTTCGCTACCTCGAAGGATTCGCGCACACGATCGCGGTCATGCAGACGCGCGACCAGTTGGAGCGCGTCGCCGCCGAGTGCGCGATCGACCTCGCCCGCGACGGCGTCGTCTACGCCGAGGTTCGCTTCGCGCCCGAGCTGCACCTCACCGCCGGTCTCACGTTGGCCGATGTCGTTCGCGCCGTTCTGGACGGCTTCGCGCTCGGCACCAAGGAGGCCGCGAACGAGGGACACCGTGTCGTCGTGCGCACCATTCTCTCGGCGATGCGCCAAGCGCGTCTTAGTGAGACCATCGCCGAACTCGCGGTGCGTTTTCGCGACGAAGGCGTCTGCGGCTTCGACATCGCCGGACCCGAAGACGGCTTTCGCCCGACCGATCATCTGCGCGCCTTCCATCTCATCCAGCGCGAGGACTTTCACCTGACGATCCACGCGGGCGAAGCGTTCGGACTCCCCTCGATCTGGGAGGCCGTCCAGTTCTGCAACGCGGAGCGACTCGGCCACGGCGTGCGCATCGTCGACGACATCCACGAGGTCGACGGTCGTCACCAGCTCGGCCGACTGGCGAACTACGTGCGCGACCGACGAATCCCACTAGAAGTCTGTCCCACCTCCAACGTCCACACCGGCGCCGCGACCTCGATCGCCACCCACCCCATCGACCTGCTGAAGCGACTGCGCTTTCGCGTGACGCTGAACACGGACAACCGGCTGATGAGCGGGATCACGCTGAGCGGTGAGTTCGAGACGTGCGCCAACGCCTTTGGCTGGACGTTGGCCGACATGGAGTGGTTGACCCTCAACGCGGCGAAGAGCACCTTCTACGAATTCGATCAACGCCTGTCGATGATCAACAACGTCATCAAGCCCGGCTACGCGGCACTGCGAAATCTAGAAGCGAAGTAACGACGTCAGGCTATCGCGTACGCCACGAGTCACTTCATCGGCGACCGCGCGCTGGTCGGCGAGCGAGCCTTCGTTCGGAGGCGTCACCTCGACGTAGGCCTTGACCTTGGGTTCGGTGCCCGAAGGACGCACGATGACGCGGCCCCACTCGCCGAGACCGAGGTAGAGACCCTCCGTCGGCGAGAGCCCCCGCCAGCCGTCGTTGAGATCCACGACCTCGGTGACGCGAAGCGTGCCCAGCGCTGTCGGGGCCGCGCCAGCGAGCTTCGCGACGACGCGGCGTATGGTGGCGGGACCCTCCGGACCTTGCGCGCGCAGGGCGAGTTGCGAGGTCGCGTGCACGCCAAAGCGAGTTTCGAGTTCGTCGAGTCGATCGAGCACCGTGGAACCGTTCAACGACAGCTCGTGCGCGAGACGTGACAGGGCCAGCGCCGCGGAGAGTCCGTCCTTGTCGGCCACGCGCGCGTCGACGGCGAAGCCCAAGGCCTCCTCATAGCCAAAACCCAGGACGCCACTACCGGCGGCCCGCGCGATCCACTTGAAACCCGTCAACGTCGTCGCGAAGTCGACGCCCGCCGCGTTCGCCATCTTCTCCAGCATGGTGGACGACACGATGGTCGTCGCGACCATCTGACCCGCGGCGCCAATCTCGTCGAGTAACGCCGACGCCAGGAGCCAACCGATCTCGTCACCGCGCAGGAGGCGCCAACCTTCGCCGCTTCTCGCCGCGGCACCGAGGCGATCGGCGTCGGGGTCGTTGGCGATAACGAGCGTCGAGTTCGCGTCGTTGGCGGTTCGAATCGCGAGATCGAGCGCTCCGGGCTCTTCGGGATTGGGAAAGGCCAGGGTGGGGAACGAACCGTCGGGCTTGAACTGACCCGCGACGGGCGTCACGTGCGCGTAGCCGGCGTCGGCGAAGAGGTTCATCATGGTTTCGCCACCCACGCCGTGCAGCGGCGTGTAGGTGATGCGCAACGCACTCCCCCCGTCAACACCAAATCGATCGATCACGTGCGCGCGGTACTCGTCGAGCAACGACGAGGCGACGAGCGAGTGACCCGGTGACGAGCGATCGGCCAGCGTGGCCGGTCCCGCGTCGCGCGCGTGGCGTTCGACGACCTCGTCGTCGGGCGGAACGATCTGTGCCCCGTCGCTCGCGTAGAGCTTGTACCCGTTGTCCTCGGGCGGATTGTGACTGGCCGTGATCATGACGCCCGCGGCCGCGTTGAGGGCCTTCACGCAGTAGGGCACGAAGGGCGTCGGTAGTGGCGAGGGCATCTCGAACACCACCGCGCCCGCACCGAGCAGGACCTGGACGACTTCGTCGTTGAAGGTCTCCGAGCCGTGTCGCGCGTCGCGCCCGACGACGACACCGCGGGTGACGTCCACGCCGATCTCGTCGAGCCACGCGAGCACCCCCTGGGTGGCCCGACGCACCGTCGCACGGTTCATGCCGGCGGGCCCGGCCATCTCGGGACCGCGAAGACCGGCCGTGCCAAAGGTCAGGGGCGTAGCGAATCGCCGTTCGAGTTCGGCTTCGTTTCCAGCGTCGAGCAAGTCCCGAAGCGTCCGACGGTCGTCGGCGTCGGGATCGAGGGCCATCCACGCGACGACGTCGTCACGTAGTGACGGGTTCACAGGACCGGGAGTATCCGGGCCAGCAGCGCCCCCAGAGACGCGGCGGCGGACTGACCGGCCTCGAGGACCTCGAGGTGATTCAAGGGAGCCGTCGATACGCCCGCGGCGAAGTTCGAGACCAGACTGAGTCCCAGCACTTCAGCCCCCAGGTGTCGAGCGGCGATCGCTTCGAGCACCGTGGACATACCCACGAGCGTGGCGCCGAGCGTGCGCGCCATCTCGATCTCGGCGGGCGTTTCGTAGTGCGGCCCTCGAAAGCCGAGGTAGACGCCCTCGTGCAGACCGGGAACGGAGGCGTGCACGACACTTCTCAGCCGTGCGCTGTAGAGGTCGGTGAGGTCGACGAAGCGCGAACCGTAACCCTCGGGTGGCGGCGCGCCCTCCATCGGCGACGTCCCGGTGAAGTTGAGATGGTCGCGGATGACGGCGACGTTGCCGGGCCGCACGATCAGATCGAGTCCGCCACAGGCGTTGGTGAGAACCACTTTCCTCGCCCCGGCCGCGATCAGCGTGCGCACGGGATGGACGACTTGGTTGGCCGTGTGACCCTCGTAGAGGTGCACGCGTCCGGCCACCAGTGCCACGCTCACGCCGCGCACGTCGAGCGAAAGGATCTGCCCCGAGTGACCAGCGACGCTCGGCGCGACGAAGCCACTCAACGACGTCGTCGTCACGACGCTCGACGGCGTACCCAGCGCAACGGCGCCCTCTCGCCAACCCGATCCCAGCACGACCGCGACGTCGTAGTGGTCGACACCGCTCTTCTCTCGAAGTTCGTTCGCGGCGAGCTGGGCGAGTTCGTAGGGACTCGTCATCACTGCCCGATCGTGTGCCACACGGTGGAGGTCTCCACGAAGGCGCGCAGCCGACGAAGCGACGCCTCGTCGCTCGGCCCTGGTCGAAGGACGCGCTTGATGGAACCCGCCGCCAGTTGGGCGAGTTCGTCGCCAAACGCCTCGTCGACGCCCGCGAGATCGATCCCGTCGACGTCCTCGTGCGACGCGAGCGTGGGCGCAACTTCACCCGTGATGCCCGTCACGATATTGAGGACGCCCCCCGGGAAGTCCGCGGTCGCGCTCATCTCACCGAGCAGCACGGCGGGCGTTGGTCGCTTCTCGCTCGCGATGGCGACGACGGTGTTGCCGACGGCGATGGGCGCCAGCACGGCGTTGACGAACGCCTCGAGGGACGAGTCCTGTTCAGCGAGCACGCCCACGACACCGCTCGGTGTGGGTACCGAGAAGTTGAAGAAGGGTCCGGCGACGGGGTTCGACGAACCGAGGATCTGAGCGATCTTGTCCGTCCACCCCGCGTACCAAACGATCCGGTCGATCGCTCTCGACACGCTGGCTTGCGACTTCTTCGAGGTGAGCCCCTCGCCGAGTCGCACGTGCTCGGCCAGTTCGTCGCGCCTCGACTCCGCCATCTCGGCGAGCCGGTAGATCACCTGACCACGGTTGTAGGCGCTCTGGGACCACCACTTCGACTGCGCGGCGCGCGCCGCGACGACGGCGTCGCGCACGTCCTTGCGAGAACCTTGCGCCACGTTGGCGTGGAACTCGCCCTTCGCCGTCGTGACTTCGTAGCTCCGCCCGGACTCCGAACGCGGGAAGGCGCCGTTGATGAGGAGTTTGTAGGTCTTACGAACGTCGAGACGGTCCTCAGACATTGAGGTACGCTTCCAGGCCGTGTCGACCACCTTCACGCCCGAAGCCCGACTCGCGCACGCCTCCGAACGGGCTCGCCGGGTCGAACCGGTTGTAGGTGTTCGCCCAGACGACCCCGGCGCGCAGGCGCTCGGCGACCCAGAGTGTGCGCGAGCCCTTTTCGCTCCACACCCCGCAGGCCAAGCCGTAGTTCGTGTTGTTGGCCTTGGCGACCGCTTCTTCGGGCGTGCGAAAGGTCAGCACCGAGAGCACCGGGCCGAAGATCTCCTCTCGGGCAATGCGGTGGGACTGGGACACGTCGGCGAAGACCGTCGGCGCGAACCAGTAGCCCTTGTCGGGCAGCGGGCACGAACTCGTGTAGCGCGTCGCACCTTCTTCTTCGCCGTACGCGGTGAGCTCTTTGATGCGCGCGAGTTGCGCGGCCGAGTTGATGGCGCCGACGTCGGTGTTCTTATCGAGAGGATCGCCCACTCGGAGTTGATCGACCCGGCGAATCAAGCGGCGTAGGACGTCGTCGGCGACGGACTCTTGGACCAGGAGTCGCGACCCGGCGCAACAGACGTGGCCCTGATTGAAGAAGATCCCGTCGATGATGCCTTCGATCATCTCGTCGATGGGCGCGTCCTCGAAGACGATGTTCGCGCCCTTGCCACCGAGTTCCAGCGTCAAGTGCTTGTGACTCGAGGCCACGCGCTGCTGGATGAGGCGACCCACCTCGGTCGAACCGGTGAAGGCGATCTTGTCGACTCCAGGATGGTCCACCAACGCGGCGCCCGCCGCGCCGTCGCCGGTGATGATGTTGACCACGCCGTCGGGCAGTTCCGCTTGCTGGAGGATCTCGGCGAGGAGCAACGCCGACAGCGGTGTCGTCTCGGCGGGCTTGAGGACGCAGGTGTTGCCGGCCGCGAGGGCCGGCGCCAGCTTCCACGCCGCCATGAGGAGGGGGAAGTTCCACGGGATGATCTGACCCGCGACGCCGAGCGGCTTCGGGTCCGGCCCGAAGCCCGCGTGGTCGAGCTTGTCGGCCCAGCCCGCGTAGTAGAAGAAGTGGGCCGCGGCCAGGGGAACGTCGACGTCACGCGACTCCCTGATCGGCTTGCCGTTATCGAGGGTCTCGACGACGGCCAACTCGCGCGCGCGTTCCTGGATGAGACGAGCGACGCGAAAGAGGTACTTCGAGCGTTCAGCGCCGGTCGTCTTCGACCAGATCGTGTCGTAGGCGCGACGAGCCGCGTAGACGGCGCGGTCGACGTCGGCGACCGAGGCCTGGGCCACGGAGGCGAGCGGCTCCTCGTTGGCGGGATTGAGCGTCTCGAAGTTCTCGTGCGACGAGGGGTCGCTGAACTGACCGTTGATGAAGAGGCCGTACGCGGGCTTGAGCCGGGCGATGGCGGCCGACTCCGGTGCCGGGTCGTACGCCATGGCGCCGAGTCGCGAGTTCGTGAGCTCCTCACTCATCAGTCGCCACTGAACTCGTCGGCGCGCACGTAGGAGCCACGACGCTGCTTGAGTCGCTGCATCAACAGATCGTTGAGCAGCGAGGACGCACCGAAGCGAAAGCGCTCGGGACTCAACCACGCGGACCCCGTCGTCTCGTTGATCAGGACGAGGTAACGAAGGGCGTCCTTCGAGCTGCGAATGCCGCCGGCGACCTTCACGCCGATCACGGCGCCCGCCACTTCGGCGAAGTCGCGCACCGCTTCGAGCATGACGAGGGCCGCCGGCAACGTGGCGTTGACGCCAACCTTGCCCGTCGAGGTCTTGATGAAGTCGGCGCCCCCGAGCATGGCGATCCAGCTCGCCCGTCGCACGTTGTCGTAGGTCACCAGTTCACCGGTCTCGAGGATTACCTTCAGGTGTGCTGACCCACAGGCTTCCTTCACGGCGACGACCTCGTCGAAGACGTGGCCGAGACGACCGGAGAGAAAGGCGCCACGATCGATCACCATGTCGATCTCGTCGGCGCCGGCACTGACGGCTTCACGCACGTCGAGCAGTTTGACGTTGAGCGACGCGCGACCGGAAGGGAACGACGTCGCGACGGAGGCCACCTTCACCGACGAGCTCCCGAGGACGTGGCGAGCGTGGCCGACGAGGTCCGGATAGACGCACACCGCCGCGACGCTAGGCACGCTCGGATCACTCGGGTAGGGACGCATCGCCTTCGCGCAGAGTGACGTCACGCGCCCCGGAGTATCGGCCCCCTCCAGGGTCGTCAGATCCACCATGGCGATGGCGAGATCCAGCGCCGCCAGTTTCGTCGATTTCTTCAGCGATCGGGTCGCGAGCTTCGCGGCGCGGGCTTCGGCCCCGACGGCGTCGACGCCCGAGAGCCCAGCGAGCAGTGCTCGCAACTGGACCTCGGACTCGATGACCGGCAACGTCGAAGCGCGCGGGAGTTGAACGTCTCTGTCGACACTCGTGACTAAGCGAAGTGGTGCCGTACTCACCCGACTCACGCTAGCAACGCTTCGTCAAGTGCACCTACAGCGAGCCCTCGACGTAGCGAGGGAGTTGACCGGCCCACAGGCGATGCATGAGTGTCGGCGCCTCCGCGTCCTTCTCGCTCATGATCGCCTCGCCCGTCAGCGGCCACGGCACGTTGAGCACCTGGTCGAAGGGATTGATCTCGAACTCCTTGTCGGGGTTGAACGGCGACGACAAGAGGTAGGAGAGCACGCCCACGTCGCTCGTCACGCAAAAACCGTGCGCCGCACCGCCGGGAACCAACACCGATCGATCTTCGTCGGCCGACAAGTGGATCACCTCGACGAGGCCGTAGGTCGGCGACGGCACGCGAACGTCCACGATGACGTCGTCGAGCTCCCCGTACGCGCAGGTCACGAGCTTCGCCTGGCCCTCGGCCGCCATCGAGTAGTGCAGACCGCGCACCACGCCACGCCTGGACGTCGAGAGGTTGGCCTGGTGGATCGGAAAGTTGACGCCGATCTCCTCCAAGTCGTCACGCTTGAACCACTCGCGAAAGTGGCCCCGATCGTCTCTCCAGACCGGCGACTCCAACACGAACGCCCCCGGGATCGAGAGTTCGGTCAACTTCACGAGGCG
Source organism: Acidimicrobiales bacterium (assembly GCA_035533455.1). Taxonomy (GTDB): domain Bacteria; phylum Actinomycetota; class Acidimicrobiia; order Acidimicrobiales; family RAAP-2; genus RAAP-2. Next base: position 20,275 of record DATLTT010000004.1, read on the forward strand.
CGCTCCTTCAGGGGGCGCCACCACGGCTCGTTCTCGCGGTACCACTTCACGGTGCGCGCGAGACCGTCTTCGAAATCGACCTCGGGCTGGTAGCCGAGCTCGTCGCGACACTTCGTCCAGTCGACGCTGTAGCGACGGTCGTGGCCGAGGCGATCGGCGACCCGTTCGATCATGGACTCGTCCGCCCCGCAGAGTTCCAAGAGGAGGTGGGTGATGGCGACGTTGGTCAGCTCGGTGCCGCCGCCGATGTTGTAGATCTCGCCCGCGCGTCCGTCCTCGAGCACGCGCAGGATGCCTCGACAGTGATCGTCCACGAAGAGCCAGTCTCGAACGTTCAGCCCGTCACCGTAGAGCGGGACCTTGAGGCCGTCGAAGAGGTTCGTCACGAACAGCGGTATCAGCTTCTCGGGAAACTGGCGCGGTCCGTAGTTGTTCGAACAGCGCGTCACCATCACGTTCAGTCCGTACGTGCGCTGGTAGGCGAGCGCCGCCAGATCCGATCCGGCCTTGCTCGACGAGTACGGCGAGTTCGGCTCCAGGATATGGTCCTCGCGCCAGGCGCCTTCGTCGATCGATCCGTAGACCTCGTCGGTGGAGACGTGCACGAAGCGTTCGACGCCCGCTCGGCGCGCGCTCTCGAGGAGCTGTTGGGTACCCATGACGTTCGTCTCGTAGAAGAGTCGGGCGCCGGTGATCGAGCGGTCCACGTGACTCTCCGCGGCGAGGTGCAACACGGCGTGGGCACCGCTCAGCACTTCGTCGACCACCAGCTCGTCGGTGATCGAACCTTTGACGAAGGTCACGCGCGAATCGCGACGCACCGTCTCGAGATTCTCCAGTCGTCCGGAGTAGGTCAACGCGTCGAAGAGCACGACGTCGTCGTAGTGGAGTCGCTCGGCCTGATCGACCACCACTTCACTCAGTCGCGACCCGATGAAGCCGGCCGCCCCGGTAATAACAACGCGCATGGCGTACCTCGGCCTTTAGAAGGGGGCTAGTGCGCTCCTATACTAATGGAGTGAAGGGAATCATTTTGGCTGGCGGCACCGGGACGCGCCTGCATCCGATCACTCGCGCGGTCTCCAAGCAGTTACTGCCCATCTACGACAAGCCAATGATCCACTATCCCTTGAGCACCCTCATGCTCAGTGGACTCCGTGAGATCCTCATCATCACGACGCCGCACGATCAAGACGCGTTCTTCCGTCTCCTCGGCGACGGGTCGACGCTCGGCATCAAGCTCTCCTACATCGTGCAAGACCAACCGAACGGACTCGCCGAAGCGCTGATCTTGGGCGAGAAGTTCCTCGACGGCGAGAAGTGCGCCCTCATTCTGGGTGACAACCTGTTCTACGGCCCGGGTCTCGGGACCCACCTGCAACAGAACACCAGCGTGCAGGGTGCCCTCATCTTCGCGTACCAGGTGTCGAATCCCTCGGTCTACGGCGTCGTCGAGTTCAACGACAACGGTCAGGTACTCTCGATCGAAGAGAAGCCCAAGGATCCAAAGAGCACGTACGCGGTGCCGGGCATCTACTTCTACGACGAACGCGCGTCGGACTTCGCGCGGGGCCTCGCGCCGAGCGAACGAGGCGAGCTCGAGATCACCGCACTCAACAACGCGTACCTCTCACGAGGTGAACTTCGCGTCGAGATCCTTTCGCGCGCGACGACGTGGCTCGACACCGGAACGCACGAGTCGCTCTACGAAGCCGGCGGACTGATCCGCACGCTGCAGCATCGAACCGGCATGCGCATCGGTGACGTCGACCAGATCGCCCGCGATCAAGGTTGGATCTGATCACTCCTGAGCACTGACTCGGATTATGACCTCTCGCCGACGCACCGAAGGTGACCGTGACCAAATGACGAGGACACATTGATGTCAACCATCACCATGCCCGCACCACGACGCGTACTCGCGGACGTGGTCCCTAGGTCGGTGCTCGCGGACGTCGCGCTCGTGCTCGGCGCGGCCGCGTTGGTTGGCGCACTCGCGCAACTCTCCTTCCATCTCGCCAACAACCCGGTGCCCGTAACGGGTCAGACTCTGGGGGTGATGTTGACGGGCACCGCGCTCGGTTGGCGACGAGCGGGTTTGGCGTTGTCGCTCTACCTCGTCGCCGGTGTCGCGGGCGTGCCGTGGTTCGCCGATCACTCGAGTGGCTACGTGACGGCAACCTTCGGCTACCTCATTGGCTTCGTCGTGGCCGGATCGGTACTTGGCTGGCTGGCGTCACGAGGGACCGACCGCACGATGTCGCGCGCGGTCGTCTCGATGGTGACCGGCGACGTCCTCATCTTCATCTTCGGCGTAACGTGGCTGAAGTTCGCGATTCACGCGTCCGTGTCACAGGCGATCGCGTTCGGCTTCACGCCGTTCGTCTGGGGTGAAGTGATCAAGGCCACCGTCTCAGGCGTCGTCCTCCCCTCGTCCTGGCGCCTCGTGGACCGAGTGACCCAAAGGGAGATCTGGTCCCGAGTTCTTGTAGAAGACGAGCTCCGGGTCGTCTTCGTCGATACCGGCCAACTCCCCGCTGAAGAGCCACTGCTCTCTCAGCAGCAGGCTCCGCATCGGGAGGTTCGACCGGTTCGTCGAGATGAACAGGTCTCGCGACGTCGATCGCTGGGCACACGCGACGAGGAGGGCGTTCGCGACTCCTCTTCGACGAAAGTCACTATCGACCACGAGTAACTCAACGAAGTCACGTCCGAAGAACGATTGAGGGTGAATGAGGGCGAACGCGACGACACGTCCGTCCCACTCGCTCACCAGACAGTCTCGCGCCGCGACGCGCGCCGCAACGAGTGACGTTCGTCGAGCGCTGACCCACGTTCCGTCGTCGACGCTCAGCACCGCCGTCGTGTCGCCCGGCGTCGCCAACCGGGTCTCCACGGGCACTACCGTCGCCGGCCCAAGAACGCGGCCTCACCACCGTGCGCCAAGAGCTTGTGCTTGGCGAGCGTTGCACGGTCCAGCCCCGCGTACCGGGCGGCGGCGCCGATCGCGTGATCGAGGAGGTTTCCCTCGCTGGCGATCGCTTCGACGACGCCACCCGCGAGGGCGGCGGGTCCGTCGAAGCGTGTCGCGGTCGTCGCGGCGACGAGCGCGGTCGCTCGAGGCAGGCGGTGTTCGAGGATGGACCAGAGCTTCTCGTCGAGAGCGAGGCCGATCTCCGCTTCGTTCATGCACCAGTAGCCGCGATCTTCGCGCATCACGCGGTAGTCGAAGGCGCAACTCAGCAGCGCCCCACCGGCGAAGGTGTGGCCGTTCAGCGCCGCCACGGTGTAGGCCGGAAAGAGGAAGAGCCGCGCGATCGTGCGCTCGAGCTCTTCGAGCGTCGCCGTGAATTCGGCGGGATTAGCGCCGAAGCGCGCGAGGTCGAGTCCGTTGGAGAAGAACTTTCCCACACCGGTCAGGACGACGGCGAGCGGTCCGCTGGTCGCCTCAAGTTCGTCCAAGAGCGCGTTGATCCGCTCCAACGAATCGGTGTTTAGTCGATTTTCACCGTCATTCCAGGTGAGAATGGCAACGGAACCTTCGTGACGAAGCGTGATGTCCATGGCGCGAGCCTACCGAGGGCAAACGACCAGTTGTAAGTTAGGGCCATGAGCGAAGAAGCTGCGATACCCGAGCCCGACGTCTCCGAAGGGCACCCCGTCTCCGAGCATTGGGTCTGGGTCGGGCCGCATCGTCCCCCGAGTCCTCGCGTGCTCTTCGATCACATGACCGTCGACTGGGCGCCAGCGACCACCTCGCACGACCGCCATCCCGCCAGCATCTTTTCGTCGGCGCGGCGCCAACGACTGGCTGCTCGTTTCCCCGCCAAGACCCTCGTCGTGCCGACCGGGAACTTCAAGACGCGCGCCAACGACACCGACTACCGTTTTCGCGCGGGCACCGACTTCTTCTATCTGACCGGCTGTGAGGAGCCCGACGCGGTGCTCGTCGTGTCGCACAGTGGCGTGGGCGCCAACGCCACGCTCTACGTCCCTCATCGACGCGACTCGTCCACGCACGAGTTCTACACCGACGCCCGCTACGGCGAACTGTGGGTCGGCCCCCGCCGAGGGATCAACGAAGCGGAGGTGTTCTACGACGTCGACACCGCTCCCCTCGAGAACCTCGCGAAGGACCTGGTGTCGCTCGGGGGCGCCGACGTCGTGACCCTTCGTGGCCTCGACGCGAGCGTGGACGCCCTGCACGAAGAGACCGTCGAGGACGAGGAACTCGCCAACGTGCTGAGCGAACTCCGTCTCGTGAAGGACGACTTCGAGATCATCCAGCTCCAGGCGGCGATCGACTACACCGTGAAGGGCTTCGAGGACGTCGTGCGCGCGCTCCCGAGCGCCGAGGCCCGGGGCGAAAGGGTCATCGAAGGCGTCTTCAACCTGCGCGCGCGCGTCGAGGGGAACGACGTGGGCTACGACACCATCGCGGCGAGCGGCTCACACGCGACGACCCTGCACTGGACTCGCAACAACGGCCCGGTTCGACGAGGTGATCTCTTGCTGCTCGACGCGGGCGTCGAGTGCGACAACCTCTACACCGCTGACGTCACGCGCACCATGCCCGTCAGCGGCACGTTCTCACGCGCGCAGCGACGCGTCTACGAACTCGTGCTCGCGGCGCAGACGGCCGGCATCGCGGCCGTGAAGCCCGGCGCCAACTTCATGGCGCCTCACGACGCGGCGATGGCGGTACTGGCCGAGGGACTCTTCGAGATGGGCATCTTGAAGGAAGAGCCCGCGGTGGCCCTTCGAAAGGACCGTCAGCTCCATCGCCGCTACACCTTGCACGGCACCAGTCACATGCTGGGCCTCGACGTGCACGACTGCGCGAACGCGCGTAACGAGTTCTACTGGGGCGACCTGGTCGAAGGCTACGTCTTGACGGTCGAGCCCGGTCTCTACTTCCAGGCCAACGACCTGACGGTGCCCGAGGAGTACCGGGGAATTGGCGTGCGCATCGAGGACGACGTCCTCGTCACGGCCTCGGGCGCGAAGAACCTGTCCGCGGCGCTACCGCGCGAAGCCGACGAGGTTGAAGCGTGGATGGCGAGACTCTGGGCAGTGGGTCCGACGGATCTCGGTCTGTAAGGCGCCGCGGCCCGTCGCGTGACGAATGCCTCTCTCGCGCCGGAAAGGTTGACGGCGGCACGTCACGACCGCCGTGACGATACGTGAACACGTTCACTATCAACCTTCACTAGGAAGCTTCCCGCGGGTCACGCGAGTGATTGCACCGTGAGGACTGAACGCGTACGCGTCTTCATCTTTCCGTCACGAAAGATTGAGAAGACCTTCTCTCTTTCCATACACCGGACTTAACTTCGCTCCCTACGTTGTTGGCGTGCCCGAAAGAGTTTCGGCGCACCGATCAGCTAGGAGCAAGACCGTGCTAGTGATCCTGTTACTCAGTGTCGTCCTCGTACCCCTCGCTTTGGGAGTCGTCGTCTTTCCTCTCGTGATGGGCGTGCGGGCGAATCGCGCGGTGCGTCGCCACGTCGCTCTACGCAGCGCCGAAGGTGCGCCGACGAGGTCGACGAGGTTCACGACCACGTTGTCGCCGGCGCGTCGTAAGTCGACGCATCTCTCTTGGGATCGCTAAGCGTTGATTCGAAGAGGGATCCGTCGTGGCCCGCGAACTTGACCCGGTGCCCACGTCACCCCATCGGGGTCGGCTAGTTCGAACTTCGGATAACGCGCGATGAACTCCTCCAGCGCCACGCGCAGCTCCATGCGGGCGAGATTCGATCCGACGCAGCGGTGTATTCCGAGCCCGAACGCCGCGTGGCGATTCACGGCACGGTCGATGATGAACGCGTCGGCGTCGGCGAAGGCCTTGGGATCTCGGTTCGCCGCCGGGAATCCCAGCAGCACCCAGTCGTCCTTCTTCATCGGGCAGCCGTGAAAGTCGAGATCTTCCTTCACGAGACGCGCCATCGTCACCGGCGCGTAGAAGCGCAGGAACTCTTCGACGGCCACGGGCATCAACTGGGGTTCGTTGACGAGTCGCGCGAGGTCCGACGGGTGTTGGGCGAGGTGCCAGATCGACGAGCCGATGGCCGACCACGTGGTGTCGATACCCGCGACCAGCGTGAGGACCATGGTGCCGCGCACGTGCTCGAGGGCCAGTTTCTCGCCGTTGAACTCGACGTTCAAGAGAAAACTCGTGAAGTCGTCGCGCGGACGCGCTCTGTGGTCTTCGATCTGGGCGTTGAAGTACTCGGCCATGGGCAAGAACAACGGCCCCCGCTCCTCGGGCACTAGGTCCACGAGGTCGAGCACCACGTGGACGAAATCGCGAAAGAGGTCCTCGTCGCCTTCGGGAAAACCCAACATCTTGGCGATGACGCCCGGCGAGATGTACTGGGCGTAGTTGGACCCCGCGTCGAACTCTCGAAGGTCGGCCAGCGCGTCGAGGTGTTTCGCGCAGAGCGCGCGCACCTGGCCCTCCAGAGCGTTCACGGGGCCCGGCGCGAACGCCGGCAGGATCAATCGCCGCGCGAACTGGTGAAAGGGCGGGTCCGACGTGATCGGTGGCGCGCCACCGACGGGAGCCGGAGGCGCGTTCGGCGGGAACTTGTTGTTGGTGACGACCACCATGCGACTGGTGAAGTGTTCGGGGTCGTTGGCGATCTCGGCGACCATCTCGTGGGTGGTCGGGAACCAGCCCCCCGCGTAGCGATCGGTGTGGGCGACGGGACAGCGCCTTCGAAGGTCATCCCAGATCGGGTAGGGGTCGTGCACCCATCCGGGGTCGGTGTGATCCCAGTCGGTCGCGAAGTCGACGACCGGACGTTTGGCGTCGGCGTCGGGCTCGGCGTCGAGGGACACGGCTCAGCTCAAGATTCGCAGCGGTAGATTCCTCGGACCACGGATCTGGCCCTGGGCCCAGGTGACGTCGTCCTTATTCTCGAGTTCGAATTTGGGGTAGCGCTTGATGAACTCCTGAAGAGCCACGCGCAGTTCGAGACGCGCCAGGTTCGATCCGATGCAGCGGTGGATGCCGAGCCCGAAGGCCACGTGTCGATTCTCCGCGCGATCGATGATGAAATGGTCCGCGTCCTTGAAGACGACGGGGTCTCGGTTCGCGGCCGGGAACCCGAGCAGGATCCAGTCGTCCTCTTTCATGGGGCATCCGAGGTACTCCATGTCAGCCTTCACGAGACGCGCCATCGTCACCGGCGCGTAGAAGCGCAGGAACTCCTCGATCGCTACCGGCATCAGTTCGGGTTCGTTCACGAGGCGCGCCAAGTCCTGCGGGTGTTGCGCGAGATGCCAGAGCGACGCACCAATCGCTCCCCACGTGGTGTCGATGCCGGCGACGAGGATCAGGACCATCGTGCCGAAGACGTGTTCGACGGCCAGCTTCTCGCCGTTGATCTCCGCGTTCAACAGGAACGACGTCAGGTCGTCACGGGGATTCTCCATGTGCTCTTCGATCTTGGTGCGAAAGTACTCTTCGACCGGTGCGAACAGTTCGATGCGCTCCTCTTCGGGACGGTCGATCGACTCGGTGATGACGTGCACGCACCTGATGAAGATGTCCATGTCCTCGCCCGGAAAGCCGAGCATCTCGCGAATGACCGCCGGCGGGATGAGGCGCGCGTAGTCCATTGACGCGTTGACGACTCCCTCGGCGATGATGTCGTCGAGCAGTTCGTTACAGAGCGCGCGAATCTTCGGTTCGAGCGCGTTCACGACCCCGGGCGAGAAGGCGGGCAGGATCAACTTGCGTGCGATCTGATGGAAGGGCGGGTCCGACGTGATGGGCGGGGCGAGACCAATGGGAGCCGGAAGGTCTTCCTCGGTCGGGCGACCGTCGTGCACGATCACGTCGCGGCTGGTGAAGTTCTCGGTGTCCTTCGCGATCGCCGAGACGCCGGCGTGCGTCGCCGGAAACCACGCACCGCCGAATCGCTCGGTGTGCGCGACGGGACAGCGCTCGCGTAGGTCGTCCCAGATCGGGTAGGGATCGTTCACCCATTCGGGGTCGGTGTGGTCGAAGTCGGTGGCGAAGTCGAGGACGCGGGGCTTGTCGGTCACGATGACTCCTCGATGAAGATGGCGTGCTCGGGGCAGTTCGCCTGGGCCAGTCGTGCGAGATCCATCGTCGCCGGGGTGAGCGTGCCGTCGCCGATGACCACGCCGTTGCCGAGTTCGTCGAAGGTGAACATGCCCGGCGCGATGGAGAAGCACCGACCCTGCCCTTGACAGAGATCGGCGTCAATGACAACCTTCACGTTTTCCCCCATGTCGATCTAGGGCTGACCTTACTATCTGGTAACGAGGGCGAGGACGGCATTTCTCGCCGCTCTAGACGGTTTCGATCTCCTCACGACTGATGCCCAGGAAGTAGAGCACGGCGTCGAGGTAGGGCACCGAGAGGGCGGTGTCGGCGTGCTCTTGCACGAGCGCCTTGGCGTTAAAGGCGATGCCCAGCCCGGCGACCGAGAGCATGTCGATGTCGTTCGCGCCGTCACCAACGGCCACCGTCTGTTCGAGGGGCACGCCCACCTCGGCCGCGAAGTGGCGCAGCGCGCGGGCTTTTCCAGCGCGGTCGAGGATCTCTCCCACGACGCGCCCGGTGAGCAACCCGTCTTCGATCTCGAGTTGGTTCGCTCGGAAGTACGTGACGTCGAGTTCGGCGAGCAAGGGCGCCAGCACTTCGACGAAGCCGCCCGACACCACGGCCGGCACGTAGCCGAGGCGCTGCAGAGTGCGCACCAGCGTTCGCGCGCCGGGCGCGAGACGCAGCTTCGCGCGCACGTCGTCGAGCACGCTAGCGGGCAGCCCCGCCAAGAGTTCGACCCGACGTCGCAGCGCCTCGGCGAAATCGATCTCGCCGTCCATTGCCGACCTGGTGATCACGGACACCTCCTCGGCGCGGCCCGAGGCTTCGCCGAGGAGGTCAATCACCTCGTCTTGTAACAGCGTCGAGTCGGCGTCCATCACGACGAGGTGCTTCGCTCGACGGTGCAGTCCCGCTCGCTGGACCGCGAGGTCGATGCCGTTCTCCTTGGCCACGAGCGTGAGCGCCTCACGGAGCAACGGATGACTCGGGCCGATCACGATCAGTTCGTAGCAGTCGACCGGGTAACTCGCGAGGTGCACGATCCGCTCACACGTCGCGCTGCTGGCGGCGATGGCGTCGAACACGCTCTCGAGTTGACTGGCCGCGATTTGGGGCGCCAACAACGTCACGAGCAGGCGTCGGCCGTCGACCTCATCCTTCGGGATCACCTCTTCGACGTGCACCGACATACCGTCACCCTCGATGCTTCGCTCACGCAGGGCCACCATCAAGGACTCGTGGGTGAGCGTGGTCTCACTGCTCACTTCGGCGCAGAGCACCAAGGTGCCGCGAATGGTGATCTGCGCGACGTCCATCAGACGAACGTCCTCGCCCTCGAGGGCGTGCAACGCACGAAAGAGTTCCGCGCCGACACCAATGCGGTCCGGTCCGCTCACCGTGACGAGGAACGTTGAACGCGACATGCGTAAAGCGTAGAGGTTTGAAGTGATCCTCTACGACGCGTTCTCGTCGCGTTCGCGCAGCGCGCGCACCTGCGCCACGTGGGGGTCGGTCCTCGCGTCGAAGCTCCAGAGCGAGGGAAGAGCCGCGGTCACGACGGCCACCGAGCCGGTGCACGCGAGTCCGCCGACGGTGAGCGAGAACCGTAACGACGTCCACGCGGCCATCACGCCCGCGCGGAACTGACCGGCCGTGGGGCCGAGCGAGTACGAGATCATCTCGATGCCGGCCATGCGACCCCTCACCTCGGGCGGGATCGACTCGTTCCACATGGTGGAGCGAAAGATGCCGCTCACGGCGTCGGCCCCGCCACCGATGGCGAGCCCGAGAAGCACGAGCCACAGCGACGACGAGAAGCCAAACAGCGCGATGCCGAGCCCCCACGACGCGGCCGAGACGACGACGGCGCGACCGTATCGGTGCACGTGGCGGGTCCAACGTGACGTCAACGTGGCGATCAGCGCTCCGGCCGGCAGCCCGGTGTAGAGGATGGCCAGCGCGTAGGACTCGTGAAAGCGCGTCGCGACGAACGGCAGCATCACGACGGGGAAGGCCAGGATCATGGCCAGCAGGTCGATGACGTAGGTGCCCACGATGTCGGGACGCCCGCGAGCGTAACGAATCCCTTCGCGAAGGGCCGCGACGTCAGTCACGTTCGGCGCCAACTGCGCCGGCGTCGCCTGCAACGTGAAGAGCAGGAGCAGTGAGAACGTGAAGGTCACGACGTTCGCGACGTAGACCGCGCCCGCACCGAAGGCGACGGCCGCGAGTCCCCCGAGAGCCGGGCCGATGATGGAAGCGGTGGTGTAGCGAACGTTGGCGAGCGTCGACGCCGCACGCTGTAGTTGGTGCGACACGAAGACCTGATTCAGCGCTTCGATGCTCGGACGCTGGAGACTCGACGCCGCCGCGGCGAGCGCGGCGTCGAGGTAGAGGATCCACACCAAGGGGTGCGAGAGAAACGCGTTGACGACCAGCATCACCGTCGTGAGCATCAAGGTCACTTCCATCGAGATGATGAGTCGGCGACGATTGAGTCGGTCCGCGAGCACCCCGCCGTACAGACCGAAGAAGACGAGGGGCGCCAGCTCGACGAGACCTATGGCCCCGACGTCGAAGGTCGAGTGCGTGAGTTGCTTCAGCTGAAAGGGCACGGCGACGTACGTCGCCTGGCTCCCGAGCGCCGTGACGAATCCGGCGCTGTAGAGCCGACGGTACTGCTTCGAGACACGAAGCGGCGTGAGGTCGATGCCGAAGAGCCCTTGGCTCACGCCGGTCCCGCGAGCCAGCCCTCGCTCGGGCTGTAGTGGCGGAGCACCTTCGCTGGCACGCCGCCCAAAACGACGTGATCGGGAAACGTACCGCGCACGACCGCGCCGGCGGCGACGGTCGTGTTCTCGCCGAGCGTCGTGCCGGGCAAGATGACCACGTTCGCACCGAGCCAACTGCCCGAGCCGATCTTGACGGCCCCCTCGCTCGGACGTTGCCAGCCAATGGGTTCGTCGACGTCCTCGTAGGAGTGGTTCTGGTCGGTGATGTAGACGTAGGGTCCCGTCTGGATGTCGTCGCCGAGTTCGATGGACCAGTGGCCAATGATGTGCGAGCCACGTCCGATGACGCAGTGGCGGCCAATGACCACGGTCGGCGTGGCGAGCATCTCCTGGTCGCCGTTGACGCCGGCCGTGAGACAGACGTTGGGTCCGATGAGGGTTTCGTCTCCGATGGAGAGGTAGCGCTCGTTGTAGATCACACCCTGGGGGGCCATGAGGGCTGCGTGGTGTCCGAAGTAGAAGAACTCCGCCGCGTAGGCGTCGCTCGGACCGACGATCGCGACTTCGTTGAGGTAGCCACGCCACCGTCGCACGAGCGAACCCAGGTGGCGACGAAAACCCAGACGGAAACTCACGACGGCCACGCTACCGCCGTCACGTACCTGCGCCGGGAGCCTTGACTAGCGTTCGGTCATGGTGGACGTCGCGGTGATCGGTTCGGGCTTCGGGGGCCTCGGCGCGGCGATACGGCTTCGACGAGCTGGCGTCACGAACGTCACGATCTTCGAGCGCGCCCACGACCTCGGCGGCACGTGGCGCGACAATACCTATCCCGGGTGTCGCTGTGACGTGGCGAGCAATCTCTACTCGTTCTCCTTCGCGCCCAATCCCGCTTGGACCAACACCTACAGCTACCAGCCAGAGATCTGGCGGTACTTGCAAGACGTGGCCGACGCGTTTCAGCTTCGCGCGCTCATCAAGTTCGACCACGACGTCCTCGACGTGTCCTTTGACGCACCCACGAAGCAGTGGCGACTCACCACCTCACAAGGTGACTACGACGCGCGCTGTGTCATTCTCGCCACGGGCGGTCTCGCCGAGCCCCGACTTCCCGACATTGACGGTCTCACGAGCTTCGAGGGCCCCGTCATGCACACCGCCCGGTGGGACGACGCCGTTGATCTCTTCGGTAAGCGCGTCGGCGTCATCGGCACGGGCGCGAGCGCCATCCAAACGGTGCCCCAGATCGCGCCCGTCGTGAGCACCCTCGAGGTCTTCCAGCGCACGCCGTCGTGGGTATTGCCCCATCTCGGACGGCCCGTCATCGAAAGGACGAAGAAGGTCTTCTCGACCCTTCCACTCGCGCAGCGCCTGGTACGCGCCTGGGGCTACTGGCGTCGCGAGTTGATGGTGCTGGGCTTCGTGGGGGGCCCCCGTCGCTTGACCAAGGCCGAAACGATGTCACGCGAGCATCTTGGGCGCCAGATTGCTGACCTGGCCCTTCGAGAGAGACTCACGCCACACTATCGCCTCGGGTGCAAGCGCGTGCTCATCAGCAACGACTTCTACCCAGCACTCGCCCGCGACAACGTCACCCTGGTCACCGACGCGATCACGACCATCGAGGAGAAGGGTGTTCGAACCAGCGACGGCACTCTGCACGAATGTGACGTCCTCATCATGGCGACGGGCTTCTTCGTCACCGATAACCCGATTGCCACGAAGGTCCACGGCACGACGGGCGAACGACTCGCGGACGCCTTTCACGGCGTCCTGGCCAACTACAAGGGCACGACGTTCCCCGACTTCCCAAACTTCTTCATGCTCGGTGGACCGAACACCGGGCTCGGGCACTCCTCGATCATCTTCATGCTCGAAAGCCAGCTCAACTACGTCACGAAAGCGGTGCGCGTCGCCCTTGACGACGACATCCTCGTTGAGCCCAAGGCCCACATCGCCGCGCGTTGGACCCGAGAGCTCCAGTCCAAGTTGCCCGGCACGGTGTGGGACACGGGGTGCTCGAGCTGGTATTTGAACGACGCTGGCCTGAACACCACCATTTGGCCCGACTTCACCTTCAAGTTTCGAAGCGCCACGCGCCACTTCGATCCTCGAGACCACAAGATCTCGACGTCGAAGTCGTCGGAGGTCGACTAGTCCAGGCTGATGGGCGTGTCGATGTCGAGGCCCTCGGCCGATCCGACGACGTCCGGCACCAACGCGTTGGCCAGGTGCGCGCGCACGCGCTCGTCGATCTCGGCCATTGTTTGAGGATTCTCCCGCAGGAACGTCTTCACGTTCTCACGGCCCTGACCCATCTGTTCCCCTTCGTAGGTGAACCAGGCGCCAGCCTTCTTCACGAAGCCCAACTCCACCGCGACGTCGAGAACAGAGCCTTCACGACTTATGCCATGGCCGTACATGATGTCGAATTCGGCCTGGCGAAAAGGCGCCGCGCACTTGTTCTTTACGACCTTCACGCGCGTGCGGTTGCCGACGACCTCGGTGCCGTCCTTGATGGATTCGATACGACGAATATCCAGGCGCACCGACGAGTAGAACTTGAGCGCGCGCCCACCAGGGGTGACCTCGGGGTTCCCGTAGCTGATTCCGATTTTCTCCCGCAACTGGTTGATGAAGATCGCCACGGTGTTGGACTTTGAAAGTCCGCCGGTCAATTTGCGCAGGGCTTGACTCATGAGTCGAGCCTGCAGTCCGACGTGCGTGTCACCCATGTCGCCTTCGATCTCCGCGCGCGGCGTCAACGCCGCCACCGAGTCGATAACGATCACGTCCAACGCACCAGAGCGGATCAGCATGTCGACGATCTCGAGCGCCTGCTCGCCGGTGTCGGGTTGGCTGATCAAGAGGTCGTCCACGTTGACGCCAATGGCGCGCGCGTAGACCGGATCCATGGCGTGTTCGGCGTCGATGTAGGCGCACACCCCACCGTTACGCTGCGCCTCAGCGACGACGTGCATCGCCAAGGTTGACTTACCCGAGGACTCCGGTCCGTAGAGTTCGACGACGCGGCCACGCGGCAGACCGCCAATACCGAGCGCCATGTCGAGCGCGAGGGCGCCCGTGGGGATCGACTCGATGTTGAAGTTCATGTTCTCGCCCATGCGCATGATCGAGCCCTTGCCGAACTGCTTTTCGATTTGGTTGAGTGCGGCTTCGAGAGCCTTGTCGCGATCATCGGTTGCCATTACTGTCTCCTTCTTCTTTGTCATGGGGGCAAGTTAGAGGGCCCTAGTGACATCGGTTGGTCTCCACCTAGGTTTCAGGGTACTACGAACACTTGTTCGTACGTGGGATTTCGCCTCGAGTTCTCATCTTTAACCTTACGGGCCAAACACCGCGCGCTCGTGCAGTAAATTCCTGACGTTTGGGAGTCTCGAAACGAACTGTAACGTCGGGGCCCAACGCGAGGATCTGCCATCAGAGAGCGGCGCTTTCCGACAGTGATCGGGTTGGATACTTACGCTTCTGCAAGAAGGGTAGACCAGAGACGATTGCCTTGCACCTGGCCATCGAGGCGGACTATGAATCCGGCCGAAAGCAACTGCCCTTTGAGGTTTTCTTGGTTTCGATAGACGAACCAACGTTGCTCATTCGCCACGTACGGCACGCTTTCGAATCCCTCGGACTCTCCTAGAGCCGTCACAAGAGCGAGAGTTCCCGCGCGCCGCAGCACTCGTTTGAACTCTCGAAGCACTGACAGCGTGTCCACGTCGGGAACGTGCAAAAGTGACGCGATACACCAAATACCATCGAGTTGACCTGACGTGATTGGTAGGGCGCGCATATCTGCTTGCATCAATCGGCCGGGTAGTTCCTTCGAGGCGACGGCCAGCATCCCGCCCGAAAGATCCACACCGACTGCCTGGAATCCACGGTCGGCGAATCGACCAGCATCGAATCCGGGCCCGCAACCCACATCCGCCACCAACGCGCGCTCCGGCAGCGCTGTAAGAAAGGTCTCTTCGAGTTCAGCGAACAGGGATTCATTTCTCGACACGTTGATTCGCTGGTTTTCGGCGTACCGACGAGCTATTCGATCGTAGGTCGCACGGTTCGTGGTCGTTTGATCCGGTGGCGCGCTCCCTTCAGCATCGTTGGCCGCCACGAGACATGATGTCACGAATCCAGGATCGCGGTATGGCTGGTGATTGAAATTGCGGCTCGGTCGAGGACGAGCTGGGGCGCACGCTTCATGGTGTCGCCGAGCCGACGTCAACTCTCTCGGGCCCGCGGATTCAATGTTGCGGAGACGAACTCGCTTCCCCGCCAAGATTCAATCCCGCGAGGTCCTGTGAGAAACTGACACGGTGATTATTCGAGTGAGGACCTCCCGAGACGTCGCCGCGTGCGTCGCCGTCGCCAAAGAGGTTCACGACGCAGACGGCTACCCACGTTTTCTTCCCGGGGACTTCGAATCCTTTCTCGTGCGGCCGGACACGATTAATGCTTGGGTTGCGGAAGAGGACGGCATCGTCGTCGGACAAGTCTCCCTTCATCGCAGCACAATGCGCGAGGCAATGGCGTGCGCGAGTTCGTACGCGGGGGTGGGTCCAGAGAACCTGGCCGTGGTTGCCCGTCTAATGGTCGCACCGGCGTCTCGGGGCCATCGAATCGGAGAGTCCCTCCTCGAGACGTCCGCTGAGCACGCCCGAGGGTTGGGCTACACGCCCATGCTTGACGTGGTGACGAGTTCGCACCACGCCATCGAACTCTACGAGCGGTGCGGCTGGACTCGCGCGGGTGAGGTTCGCAGCACGCTGAGCAGCGGTGCCACGTTGGACGAGTTCGTCTATCTCTGCCCCTAGATGGCCCCGCTCGCGCGGGCTACGCAGCACGACCCGTCACTGGCGCCGATAACGTCGGCGCTCTGAGATTCACCGGACGGCCCAAGCGCGTGTCGCTTGGCCCACAACGGTGAAGTCCAGAGATTCATTGATGGCCGAACGGCTGCGTCGTTGACCCGAGGTCTAGTCGCTGAGCGCCTGGTACACGAGACGCTGCAGGTCACGTCGAATGGGGTAGGTGCCACTCGGCAACAGTTGGGTGTAGAAGCCAACGGTCAGATCTTCGACGGGGTCGACCCAGAAGGTCGTCGACGCCGCACCGCCCCAGAAGAACGATCCCTCCGAGACCAACGACTTGTTCTTGCGCCGGTCGATCATCACCGACATGCCAAAGCCGAATCCCTGGCCGGCGTAGGGGGCCTCACTGTAGGAGTCGGCGGCCAGGTCCGAGAGGTCGCCGTCGCCGGGTAGGTGGTTCTCCGTCATCAGTTCGAGGGTTCGACTCGACACGAGTCGCGCGCCGTCGAGCTCGCCACCGCGCAGCATCATGTTCATGAATCGGTCGTAGTCGTGGGCCGTCGAGAGCAGTCCCCCGCCACCGCCCAGGATGCGCGGTGGGTGCAGCGAGTGCATCGCCAGTTCGTCGTAGGCAAAGGAGTCACCGTGTGAGGGGACGTAGAGCATGGCCAGGCGGTCCGCCTTTTCGGGCGGGCACCACCACTGCGTGTCGATCATGCCGAGTGGGTCAAAGATCCTCTCCTTCAAAAAGACGTCGAGGTCCTGACCACTCCATATCTCGATGAGACGACCCAGCACGTCAAAGGAGACCGAGTAGTTCCACTTCGAGCCTGGTTGGAACAGCAGAGGGCTCGTGCACCAGTCGTCGACGGCTTGGGCGAGATCGGCGTCCTTCGCGAAGCCGAAGTCGTAGCCCTTGTTGCGGTAGATCTCGTCGACGGGGTGAAGGTAGTTGAAGCCGTAGGTGAGTCCGCTCATGTGCGTCAAGAGATGGTGCACGCGCACCGGCGACGTCGCGGCCATCGTCTCGTGGCTCTCTGGGGTACCTCCTACCCACACCCGCGGCTCCTTCAGCGCGTCGATCCAGCGACCTACTTCGTCGATGAGGTCGAAGTGTCCCTCTTCGTAGAGCATCATCACGGCTAGCGCGACAATGGGCTTGGTCATTGAGTAGACGCGCCAGATCGTGTCGTCGGTGACCTCGAGACCCCTTTCGCGGTCCCGGTGCCCACCTTTTTCACTCCAGACGAGTTGTCCACCTCGCGAGATGGTCGCGAGCCAGCCGGAAAGTCGGCGATCCTCGACGTAGCCGTCGAAGAAGGGTTTAAGGCGCGCGAGGCGCGCGGGTGAGAAGCCGAAGGCCGATGGGTCAACGGTGACTTTGAGTGACGACATGGCCACCTCTCTTCCTAACGCGAGGTTAGGTGAGGCGACCGAAGACTACGCGCGCTCCAGTTCGCGACGCAGCGCGTTGAGGGCGCTGATGGCGCTGTACGCACGGACCCGGGGACGATCGCCGGGGAGTCGCAGCGCCACGTTGAGGACCCGGTCGCCGAGATCGAGCCCGACGAACACCGTCCCCGCGACGTGACCGTCTTGCTCTTCGGGTCCCGCGACGCCGGTCACGCTGAGCCCGACGTCGGCGCCGAGAAGTTTGCGTACGCCCGCAGCCATCGCTACGGCCGCGTCAGCGCTGACGACGGGTCCTTCGGGCACACCGAGAACGTCGAACTTCACCTGTGACGCGTAGCTGACGACGCCGCCGCGAAACCACCTCGACGCCCCCGCCACGTTCACCAGACGACTCGCGATGAGACCACCGGTCAGGGACTCGGCGACGGCCAACGTGAGTCCGCGCGCGAGAAGCTGCTCCGCGATCACGTCCTCCATGGTCTGGTCGTCGACGCCGAAGATGATGTCGCCGAGCTTCTCATCGATCAGCGCGCGCACCGTTCGCTCTTCGTCACGCAGTAGCCCCAGCGCGTCGGCGTCATCGACACCTCGCGCCGTGAGGCGGACCTTGATTCCTTCGATGCCCGAGGCCAGAAAGGCGATGGTGACCCGCCCGCCGCCCGCCAGGGCGTCAAAGCGCTCGGCGACCGCCTCGGCGAGGGCGGACTCGCCGGCGCCCCAAGTCCGCAACACCCGGCTTCGGATCACCGCGGTCTCGCCCGCGTCGCGTTGGCGTTGGAGCAGGTCGGGCAGGATCGCGCGCTCGAACATGTCACGCATCTCGAAGGGCACGCCCGGCACGGCGTACACCACCTTGAGACCAACCTGGCACACGAGACCGGGCGCCGTCCCGAGGGTCTGAGGAATGAGCACGGCCCCACGTGGGACGTCGGCCTGTAGCAGATTGTTGTCGGGCATGACGCGTCCGCGCGACTCGAACATGGCGCGAATCGTCGCGACGAGTTCCTCGTCGCGATCGAGTGGAACGTTCATCACCTCGGCCAGGGCGGCGCGCGTGATGTCGTCTTGGGTCGGGCCGAGCCCGCCACAGACGATCATCGCGTCGCTGCGTGCGAGTGCGGTTCGAAAGGCCAACACGATACGTTCGTGGTTGTCTCCCACGTGTTGGTGAAAGTGCGAGGGGATCCCGTTCGCGGCTAACTGTTCGCCCAGCCACTGCGAGTTGGTGTCGGGAATCTGGCCGAGGAGAAGTTCGGTACCGACCGCAACGATCTCAACTCGCACGCGCGACGACCCGCTTCCCGACGGCGTAGTACTGCCATCCGGTGTACAGGGTGAGCACCACCGCCAACCAGATCGTTACGAAGGCGAACGCCGGGTGGTGGCCGGTGAGGGGCAGGACGCAAAATCCGATCGCCCAGTCCTGCACGAAGGTCTTCCACTTGGCGAGTCGACTGGCTGGTATCGACGTACCGTGCTTGGCCGCGCGCGCCCGGTACACGCTCATCCAAATCTCACGCAAGGTGATGATGACGGCCGGCACGATGAAGAACGTGATGCCGTGCGGGCGCGACACGATGATGGCGTAGAGACCACCGAGGACGATGACCTTGTCGGCGAAGGGGTCGAGGAAGGCTCCCGAGGTCGTCGTGCCGTGACGGCGCGCGACGATCCCGTCGAAGTAGTCCGACGCCGCCACCGAGAGTCCGACGATCGTGGTCCACCACGAGATGCGATCAAAGACGATCAAGTAGATAAAGAAGGGCGCGACGACGATTCGAAAGGCCGTCATCATGTTCGCGGGCGTCAACAGCGCCGTGGGACCGTAGGTGCGTTCCTCGCTCATAGCGCGACCGCTTCCAGGTCCGTTCCGTGACTCGCCACGATCTCACACTCCACCATCGAACCCACGATAAGTGAGGGATCCACCATCACGATGCCATCGATCTCTGGGCATTCGCGCACGCCGCGACCGACGCCGACCGAGTCGATCAGGATCAGTTGACGCGTACCAACGAGGGCGTCACGCTTCTTCGCGGTGATGGAGTCTTGGAGCTCCGAGACCTCGCGAAGTCGCTCCAAGGCGAGTTCGTGCTCGACGGGCGCGTCCAGGTCGTTGGCGTAGGTGCCCACCTCCGAGGAGAAAGTGAAGAAGCCCGCCCAGTCCAGTTGGGCGGCTTCGATGAAGTCGAGCAAGGCCCGCTGGTCGTCTTCGGTCTCACCGGGGTAGCCCAGGATGAACGACGAGCGAAACGTGGCGTCGGGCTCGACGGCGCGAATCGCGGCGATGCGCTCGAGGAACCTTGACCCGTCACCCCAACGTCGCATCCCCCGCAGCAGTCGCCTCGAGGCGTGTTGCAAGGAGAGGTCGAAGTACGGCACGCCCGTCGCGAGGATCGTCTCGATCAGACCCTGGGTGAGACCCGACGGGTAGAGGTAGAGCAGTCGCACGCGATCGACCTCACGACTGAGGGTCTTCGTCAGCTCGATCAGCGGCTGGCTCCCGCCGTCGTCGAGCACCTCGAGGGCCTCACCACGACCGGCTCGACGCCGGTCGTGCCCCCAGCTCGCGAGGTCCTGGGCGATCAAGACCAGTTCGCGCACGCCACCATCGACGAGGGCGCGCGCTTCGGCGAGAATCTCGTCGGTCGAGCGCGAACGCTGATCACCCCGGAACGTCGGAATCGCGCAGAAGCCACAGCGTCGATCACAACCCTCGGCGATCTTCACGTAGGCCCAGGGTGCCTTCGCCTTGGGACGCGGCAGGTTCAACAGGTCGAACGAAGAACCCGGTCGTGACCGAAGCGACACGGGCGTCGAGGGCATCACGCTCGTGAGACTCTGGCCGAATCCGGCGACCAGATCCACCTCGGGCAACGCCGCGGCGAGTTCCTCGCCGTAGCGCTCGGCCATGCAACCCGTCACGACCAGACGCGCGCCGTCTGCCTTGCGATCGGCCAGGTCGAGCACGGTTTCGATGGACTCTTCGCGGGCCGCCTCGATGAAGGCGCAGGTGTTCGCGACCACGAGATCGGCGTCGTCGGGACACGTCGCGACGAGGTAGCCCTGCGACTCCAGAAGACCCGCCAGTTTGTCGGAGTCCACGTGATTCTTGGGACAGCCGAGCGTCTCGATCCAGTACCGCACCACCACTCCTTCACGTCGCAACACCGAGCGCGGCGCGCTCGGTGTGTAGTGGCGGAGAGGGAGGGATTCGAACCCTCGGGCCCACTTTCGCAGGCCGCATTCTTAGCAGGAATGTGGTTTAAACCGAACTCACCCACCTCTCCCTCGAACCAGCCTACTAAAGACTGATGAATCACCGTGAGCGAGTTTCTCTCGCGCTCGACGTATCGATTCGAGTGAAACGCACCCCGAACCGCTTCGGGGTCGAGGATTACACTGACTGGCACTATGGCGCGAAATCGCGTCACGAAGGGATGGACATGCGAACCGTTCGACTCGCCCTCGCCGGAGTACTCGGCGCCTCACTGCTCACGACGGCCTCGATGACGTCGGGTCTCGCCGCGCAGGCGGCCAGTTCGTCGAGCACGCTCGCTTCGTGCAAGAACTCGATCGCCGCGCACGAGTACACCAAGGGGAAACTCACCGTCGCCACCGACACGCCGGCCTACACCCCGTGGTTCATCTCGAACATGCCCTCGAACGGAAAGGGATACGAGTCCGCCGTGGTGTACGCCATCGCCCGGGTCTTGGGCGTGAAGAAGTCCAACGTGAAGTGGGTCGTCGAACCGTTCGACAACAGTTACGTACCCGGCGTGAAGAAGTTCGACTTCGACATCAACGAGATCTCCTACACCGCCGCTCGCGCGAAAGCCGTCACCTTCTCGACGAGCTACTACGACGTCCAACAGTCCATCGTCGCGCTCAAGACCAACCCCATCGTGACGAAGCACACGGCCAAGGAACTGAAGAGCTATCTCTACGGCGACCAGATCGGTACGACGGGACTCGCGTACATCAACGGCCACATCAAGCCCACCAAGCCCGCTCGCGTCTACACCACCTTGGACGAGGCGGTGGCCGCTCTTCAGAGTAAGCAGATCGACGCACTCGTGATCGACACGCCCACGGGGCAGTACATGGCCTCCGCGCAGATCCTCAATACGAAGAAGAAGGCGATCGCCACGCAGGTCGGCCAGTTTCCGAGCGTCGGCGAGCACTACGGACTGCTCTTCTCGAAGGGCAACCCGCTCGTGCGTTGCGTCAACACCGCCATCGCGACGCTGAAGTCGAACGGCACACTCAGCGCGCTGCAGCACCGGTGGCTCGGGATCTACGTCGGCGTTCCCGTCATTAAGCCCTAACCGTGTCGTTGACGACCGACGAGGACTCGGCGCCAACTCCCCCACAACTCTTCGCGCCGCGCCGCCGACGGCTCCTCGTGGGGCGCCGCGGTCTGGTCGTCAGTGCACTCTCCAGCGTGATCGTGCTGCTCGTCATCTTCGCCATCTTCTGGCTCGCGCCCGGCGGCCCGACCTTTCGCTCCTTCTTCTTCAACCCCCACGACATGTGGCAGGCCTTCGTGGGCAATCCCACCAAGGGTCTCCTCTCCGTCGGTCGGGGCCTCGTCACGAATATTTGGATGTTCCTCCTCAGTGAGGTGCTCGTACTCATCTTGGGTCTCGTCATCGCGACGGTCCGCCTCAGCCAATCGCCCGTCTTGTTCCCCTTTCGCGCCCTGGCGACGATCTACGTCGACGTGATGCGCGGCGTGCCCATCGTGCTCGTGATGTACATGATCGGCTTCGGTCTACCCGAGCTCAACCTCGGCTTCCTCTCCAATCAGTCGCCCGCGGTGTACGGGTGCGCGACGCTGACCCTCTCCTACAGCGCCTACGTCGCCGAGGTTTATCGAGCCGGCGTGCTGTCCGTGCCCCACGGTCAGCTCCTCGCGGCGCGATCGCTGGGGCTGACGCACACCGCGACCATGCGACGCGTCATCTTGCCCCAGGCCGTACGCAACGTGATCCCTCCGTTGCTCAACGACTTCATCTCGATGCAG
Source organism: Acidimicrobiales bacterium (assembly GCA_035533455.1). Taxonomy (GTDB): domain Bacteria; phylum Actinomycetota; class Acidimicrobiia; order Acidimicrobiales; family RAAP-2; genus RAAP-2. The sequence goes on from DATLTT010000004.1 coordinate 42,352, forward strand.
AAGGACACGGCACTCGTCTCGCTGTTGGGCGCCGTCGAAGCGACGAGGGCCGCGCAGATCTACGGCGACACGGTCTTCAACTTCAGCGGCTTCACCGTGGCCGCGATACTCTTCTTGCTCCTCACGATTCCCATGACGCGCTTCACCGATCACCTCATCGCTCGTGACCGCAACCGCCGCTTGGCCGCCACCTGATGGCCGCCGTACTCGAGTTAGTGGACGTCGTCAAACGCTTCGGGGACAACGAAGTGCTGCGCGGGGTTTCATTGAACCTCGACCCCCACGACGTGGTCTGTCTCATCGGGGCGTCGGGTTCGGGCAAGTCGACGTTGTTGCGCTGCGCCAATCTTCTCGAGACCATCGACGCGGGCACCATCTCGCTCTTCGGCCAATCCCTGCAGGATCCCCGCGTCGACCCCGACCTCGTTCGCCAGCACGTGGCCATGGTCTTTCAGTCCTTCAACCTCTTTCCTCACCTCAGTGTGCTCGACAACGTCCTCGTCGGACCGGTCTACGCACTCAAGCGGCGCCGCGCGGAAGTCCGTGACGAGGCGCTCGCGTTGCTCGAGCGCATTGGCCTACGCGAGAGGTCCAACGACTATCCCGATCGCCTCTCGGGTGGCCAGCAGCAGCGCGTCGCCATCGCGCGCTCGCTCGCCATGCGTCCGTCGCTGCTCCTGCTCGACGAAGTCACGAGTGCGCTCGATCCGACCTTGGTGGGTGAGGTGCTCGATCTCCTGACCGACCTGGCCCACCAGGGCACGACCATGCTGATCGCGACCCACGAGATGAACTTCGCGAGGGACGTCGCCAATCAAGTCGTCTACCTCGACAAGGGTGTGCTGGTGGAACAGGGAACGCCCGAGGAGATGTTCTCGAACCCCAAGCACGAGTCGACGCGCAACTTCCTCGAGCGCGTTCGTTAGGAGGCTTGCGCTCGGATCTCTGGTAGATCCAGGACCAGGTCGAAGAGCTCCTGGTCGCGGTCCCACGTGAGGTGGGCCCGCACCTGTTCGAGGGGTAGCCAGACGAGAACGTCGACTTCCGCGTTCGGCTCGAACTCGCCGTGCTGCGCCCTCATCAAGTAGTACGCCACGATCTTCGACTTGCCTTTTCGGTGCGTGTAGTTCGTCGTGCCTATGAATCGCACTACGTCGCAGTGCAGTCCGGTCTCTTCGAAAACCTCGCGCAGCGCGCCCTGTTCGAAGGTCTCGCCCGCCTCAATCTTGCCCTTGGGAAAGGTCCAGTCGCCTCGCGCTTCGCGGTAGATGCACGCCACTTCCGCCCGACCACCGGGGACGAAGCGCGTGACGACTCCTCCGGCCGCGCGAATGAGGTCGCTCGGTGCGTCACTCGGGACAATCAGCTCGCCACTCAAGAGGTACACCCGGCTAACGGTAGAGGAAGATGAGACCAAACTGGCGGACTGCACCTCGTCAACGTCAAGAATCCCATCGTACGTAGAGTAGTGACAATGTTCGTCGCGGCACTTCCACTGGGGTGGCGCCTCACAATCTTCCTTCTCGCTGGCGTGGCCGCGGGCATCGTCAACGGCGTCGCTGGCGGAGGACAGTTCGTGACGTTCCCGACGTTGCTGGCGCTCGGGACGCCCGCGTTGCAGGCCAATCTCTCCGCGACCGTCGGCATCGTACCGAGTTACCTGGGATCGCTGCGCGTCTTTCGTCACCAACTACGACCGCACCGAGAACTCATCACCACGCTGATTCCCTGGTGTCTCCTCGGCACGGTCACCGGTTGCGCGTTCCTGCTCGAAGGGTCGCCCTCGACCTTTCGAACCATCGTGCCGTGGTTGATCGGGGCGGGAACCATCCTCTTCGCCGCGTCACCGCTCATCACTCGCCAACTGACGAACGTCCGTCACGATCACGCGCCGCGTCGCTGGCCCCTCTTCATCGCGATCTTTCTCGTGTCCGTGTACGGTGGCTACTTCGGCGCGGGACTGGGGATCATGCTCCTCGCGGTCATGGCGCTCGCTCTCCCGCTCGACGTCCACGCCTTACAGGTGCTGAGAAACGCCCTCTCGATGATCATCAACACCACGGCCGCGTTGATCTTCGTGGCGCACGGGCACCTGGCCGTCGCGGCCGTGTCGATGCTGCTCGTGGGCTCGCTCGTCGGTGGCTGGCTCGGAGCGCTGTTGATCGTACGCCTCTCGCCCACCTTGGTGCGCGCGCTGGTTATCGGCGTAGGGGTCGTGACGACCGTGAAACTCGCGCTGGGTTAAGGTCAAATTTCTGACAATTTCACTAAACTTTCTGCAGTGAAGCGGTTCTTCTCCTTTCCGAATCCGGTCAACGACGCCGCGGCTCGCTCCGTCGCCCTCGGCGTGGTCGCGATGTCCGTTTTCGCCTTCGTCACGGGTAGTGCCTGGATCCTTCTGCCGTTGGTCTACGGTTTCCTCGCGCGCGTGGTGGCGGGACCGAAGATCTCCCCCCTCGGGTTGTTCGCCGTGCACGTCAGCGCGCCACGACTCACGCGTTGGCAGAAAGCCGTTCCGGGCCCGCCCAAGCGCTTCGCGCAGGCCATGGGATTGGCCTTTTCGATGGCCGCGTTGGTGACGTGGCTCTCGGCCGGTTGGCTCGACGCGCGATGGGTCCTGGTGCCCCTCATCGGGGCCGCGTCACTCGAAGGATTCCTCGGTTTCTGCGTCGGCTGCACCGTCTTTGGTTGGCTCATCCGCGCCGGCGTCGTGCCCGACTCGATCTGCGCGGAGTGTGGGGACCTCAGCGCTCGCTATCGTCGCGCCGGCTTCGAAGCCCACTAGAACGTCGCCGCCGACGAGGGCCGCCTACGTGACCCGGTCGCGTCTTCTCTAGGCTGACCACTATGCCCCTCCTTCGAAACCTCTCTCGGTGGCGTCTCATCACGCTCATCGCGGCTCTCGTCGCGTGGGGCCTTCCGGCCACGACGTTGGCGGCGGGTGCCAGCGACGCGAGAGTCGTCGTCGCGGGCCTCACGCCTCTGGCCACCAATGACGTCGTCGTGAACCGGTCGCTCACGACGTCCTTCGATCTCGCCCTGACCCAGACCCATCAACGGGCCTTGCGTACGTTCATCGCCAGTCTTTCCAACACCGCGTCGCCAAACTTTCACCATTACCTCACGCCGAGCCAGTACGCGCGCTCCTACGGCGCGACGGCGGCGTCGGTCGCTGCCGTTCGGCACTTCCTCGACGGTTACGGACTGCGCGTCGTCGCGCTCAGTAAGGGGCACGACATCTTGTCCGTCAGCGGCACTTCGGCCAACATCGCGCGCGCCTTCGACGCGCGCGTCGAGACGATACGGCTCAGCGACGGTTCACTGCACGTGCACTTCACGCAGGTCGCCTCCTTGCCCCGGGCACTCGCGAACGACGTGACGGCGGTCGCGGGTCTGTCGACGGTGCGGCCAGAGACGACGAATACCTCAACGCCACTCAGCGTCGCGGCGCCGACGACCTGCACCTCGGCGGGAAGTTCAACGGGTACGACGCCCAACTCCGTGGGCGGCTACACCGTGCAGCAACAGGCGCAGCTCTACGGTCTGGGTGGCGCCTGGGCTGCGGGCCACACCGGCGTCGGCCAGACCATCGCCGTCTACGAACTCGCCAACTTCGACGCGGGCGACGTCAGTACGTTCTTCAGCTGTTACGGACTCTCGACGACGATGACCCAGACCAACGTCGACGGCGGACCGACGCCAGCCGACAACTCGAGTAACGCGCCCGACGAAGCAACGCTGGACGTCGAACAGACGGCCGCGCTCGCGCCCGGCGCGACACTCGAGATCTACCAAGGAACACAGAACGCGAACGGTCCCACCGACATCTACTCCCGGATCGCGAGTGACAACACCGCCTCGATCGTCACCACGTCGTGGGGCATCTGTGAATCGCAGACGAGCGGCGCCGCCGTCGCCGAACAGACCATCTTCGAAGAGATGGCCGCCCAGGGCCAGACCGTTGTCGCCGCGGCCGGCGACAGCGGATCGTCGGACTGTGAGGGCACGCCGCAACCCTCCAACGCCATCGCGGTCGACGATCCCGCTTCGCAGCCCTACGTGACGGGCGTGGGTGGACTCACCGTCTCCACGACCTCGCCGTTGAGTGAGACGGTCTGGAACGATAACTGCACCACCCAGGGATGCGGCGCGGGCGGTGGCGGCGAGTCGACGCTGTGGAGCCGTCCGTCCTGGCAGGTCGGCCCCGGTATCAACACCGTCGCGCAGACGCGAAGGATGGTGCCCGACCTTTCGGTCATGGCCGACCCTTCGACGGGCTTCATTCAGTACTACACCGGCACCGACACCGGTTTCTGTACGCACACCTGCTCGGGGGGCTGGGGTGGCATCGGCGGTACGTCGATCGGCGCTCCGATCGTGAGCGCGCTCGTCGCCGTCGCGGCGTCGGCCTGTACGACGACGTCGGGCGGTCGCCTCGGTTTCGTCAATCCCGTGCTCTACGCCATGGCGCCGACGGACTTCGTCGACGTGACGACCGGGAACAACGACCTCTACGGCGTCGGCGGCTACAGTGCCGGCGTTGGCTACGACATGGCGTCCGGCCTGGGTAGCCCCAACGGCGCTTCGTTCATCGCCGGACTCTGTCCCAGCCCGGTGTCGAGCACCACGAGTTCCTTCGCGCTCTCGAGTTCTGGCGCGAGGGCCCTCACGGCGGGACCCACACTGACCGCGACGCTGCGCGACGCCAACGGCAGTCCCGTCGCCAACGCCTCACTCAAGGTGACGGCCACGGCGACGGCTGGTTACCTGAGCATCAACAACATCCTCGATAGGACGAACGGACCCGGCAGTGCCACGAGCACGGTCACGAGTGACGCGTCGGGCGTCGCGACGTTCAGCGTCGGCTCGACCGTGGCGCAGAGCGTCGTGGTAAACGTGAGTTACGCCGGGCAGACCATCTACACGACGACACTGACCTACTCCGCGGCCAGCGCGGCGCAGAGGGTGAAGCCGGGAGCACCGACGATTACGAAGTTGACGCCACTCGTCGGTGGATTCGCGCTCACCTTGAGGGCGCCGGTTCACACCGGCAGCAGCGCGATCACGTCGTATCAGTACTCGATCAACGGTGGTCGCTCGTGGACCTCACTCGCGCGAGGTAGAAAGTCCATCAACGTCGTGAATCTCTCGAGAGGCAAGATGTACAACGTCGTTGCGCGCGCGATCAACGCGGTCGGCCCGAGCAGATCGTCCGCGTTGAAGAGGGTTGTAACACGGTTGTAGCACTAATCTCGACCTCCGCCATCACTGACCGAGGTCCAGCAGTACGTCGCCCCTAAACTTTGTCAAGGTGAAGCTCCCCACGAAGTGGACCCGTCGCCCCCCGTTAGGACGTGAGTGAAGATTCGACGTATTGCGCTGATGGCCATCCTGGTGGTGGCGGGTACCTTCCTCGCGGAGAGTTCTTCGCGCGGCGCTACGACCACCGCGCCCGCCGGTCTGCCGCTGTACCAGTTCGTCGAGACGGGTGTCCAACCCCTGCCCTGGAACGCGGTGCCACTGAAGAACAAGATCGACACCACGACCATGCTCGGTGGCCCCCACGGTGCCACCAACGCCGCCGAAGGCGTCCTCGCGTACCGAACGAACGACAGTCACCTCGCGCTCTTCACCCAGAACGCGAGTGGTACGTCGAGCTGGACGGACTTCACGCCCGGCAACGACGTGCCCACGCCCGCCGCCGACCCCATTCCGTTCTTCGACCCCTCCAACAACGTCGACCTGCTCTACGTCGATGACGTCGGCCACGTCATCTTGTTGAGTCCGAACAGTCCCATCACGCCGCTCTGGACGCACCTGCACTTCGACACGCCGTGGCGACCCTACGTCACGACTGACCTCACGTCTCTCACGGGGGTCGTCGCGTCGAACGGCCTACCGAGCATCGCGATCACCGGAACGACGGGCACCGTCGCCTATCGCACGCAGAGCAACGCCGTAGAAGTCCTGACGCTGTCGTTCGCCGCGGGACAGTCGGTGCCGATCTTCACTCAGAACGCCTTCACCGTGACGAACGTGAGCACCCCCACGAATCCGACGACCACCAGCACGTCGACCACGTCGCCGGCGTCGTCCAGCACGCCCACGACCAAACCTCCGACGACGACCACGACCAGGCCAGTCAACGCCACGGCCTTCGGTAGTGACCCCGTGGTGCTGCCGGGCGCGACGCCCACTTTCGCCGCGACCCTCAACAACGGCGATCTGACGGTGTTCACCAGCGTCGGCACGTCCGTACGTTCCTGGACGGCCGTGAACCTGACGACGCTCACGGGCACGTCGACCGTGTCCGGCACGCTCGCGCTGGGCACGAGCGCCACGAACATCGACCTCGCGGCGTTGACGAGCGGTGGCTCCGTCGAGCTCTTCACGACGACGTACCTGTCGGTTCCCTCGAGCCAGGTGTGGAACGTCCAGAACGTCACGAGCCTCGCCGTCGGCGCGCCTCCCCTCACCGGCGCGCTTTCGGTCCAAGTGACGCCCAACCAGGTGGCCGTCGCGGGACAGGCGGCGAACTGGGGTGACCTCTTCGTGCTGACGAGCGTCACGGGCGCCTCGCCGTGGGGCGCCACTGACGTCTCGGTGACGGCCGGCAGTTCGGCGCGCTCGGTCGGCAACGTCGTCACGGGTCTGCAGATCAACGGTCAACTCACGCTCTACGCGGCCGGACTGAACGCTCCACCTCGTCAAGGCGTCGGGGTCTACGCCATTCCCAGCTCGAAGTGGACCAAGGCCATCAGCGACGGCTGGCCCATCATCTCCGAGACCGGTGGACTCGGCACGAGGACGGCGCCGTGGGTGGGCTTCACGAGCGCGACGAGCGTCGCCACGTCACCGGACTTTCTCTTGGGTCAATCGATCTACAACGCGCACAAGCGGGTGACGTGGCTCGACTTCTGGACCGTGAGCGGTCCACTCGCCGGCCAGCCCATGACGGCCTCGAACTACTACAACCACGGCTTCGCCGCCGGCGCGTGGGTGGCGGCCCAGATCGATTCGTACCGGGCGCTCGGCGTCGGACTGAAACCCGACTGGGTCATCTTCGATCCCGAGGGCTACCCGGACAACCACTCGGGCCTCGACGCGCCCGGCGGCTCGAGCAGCGCCACGATGGCCAAGTACGCGACGTACTGGAGTTCGATGGTGAATGGTTGGCAGCAGGGCCTCAACTCGGTCGACGCCAGTCTCAACGCCGGGGTCTACGCCTCACAGTCCGAGTACCGCAACTACCAACTCTCCACACTCTCGTTACCGGTCTTCATGGCCGTCGCCTTCGCCGGGGGCGGTCCCATCCCGGTGGCCGGCGCCAGCGGCAGCAACGTTCGTGGCTTCATCGCCTTCAGCGCGGTCTGCACGCCGACGTCACAACTCCAGTCCGAGGCGACGACGCTGCTCAACCCACCGTGGGGCGGTCAGTTCAACACCCTGCAGTTCAACGCCGGCGTCTACTGCTCACCGCCGGCCACCTAGTCTGGGCCCATGAGCGATAACGCCGACACCAACGCCAACCGGTCGCAAGACCTAAAGAGCCGCATCAAACAGATGACCCAGCCCATCGTGGACTCGCTCGACGCACGACTGTCCGCCCAGGTCGACAAGCGTGTCGATCTGCGCGTGGACGAGACGCTCAAAGACCGGCTCTCCGTGATCGAGCGCGCCATTGCCGACCTCGACCGCACGGTGCACGACCTCCAGGATCAACTGAAGGATTAGGTCTCGTTCGTCTTCTCGCGGGCGCGCCGCTCACGGTCGCGTCTGAGGGCCCAGCGCAGCGTCACGACCGACAAGACCACGATGGCCACGACGAAGACGGAGAACACGGCGACGAACACGCTTCGAGGCTAGGTCGTGTCACAGTGAGACGCCAAACTCGTTCCATGACTTCACTCCTTGACACGTCGCCCGTGAGCGTGATGGACGTGCTTCGAGGGAAGCGCACGACGAGGCCCGTCGCGAACGCGACGGCGGCGCCAGGTCTTCGAGCGTTACTCGAAGACGGCATCTTCGAGCGACTCGGACCCGACCTTCGTGACGCGCCCGTCACCGTTCGCGCTTCCTCACTGCGTTCGACTCCCAGCACGTACGACCTCGCACACTCCACGCTGGCGCAAGTTCGAGGGATCTTGATAACGCACGCGCTTCGTCTCCTGAGTGTCGGACTCGACGTCGACGATGCCTACGGCGACGCGCTCCTCGCCTGGCGCGCCGACGTGGGATCGAATGAGCTGACGACCTTCGTCGACCAACTCGACGGCGACGAACGAGCACGGCTGGTCACCGACGTCACCGCGCACGGCGTGACCTTGAAGCGTTCGCTCGGACCGCTCTCGAATCGTTGGCTGCCGCGAACCTCGCTGCGCGCGTACCAGCGACTGGCGGGGGGCAACGTGGTGCTGCGCGACGTGATCGACCTGATGGTCGGCACGACGACGACGGACGTCGCCTCGGTGGCGCTGCTCGACGTGACGACCTCACCCCTGGGCGAAGGCGCCGAACGAGTCATGCGCTACCACGCCCTCGTCCAGACCCTTCGCACCTCGATCGCGCCGCTGCGCACGTCGATGTTCTCGACGGCCACGGGCGAACTCTGGAGCCTCGACGTCGACGACGAGCTGCTCACGCGCGCGGCGCTCGACGTGCTCGACGTGCTCACGAACCCGGTGGCGCCCGCGTGAGCGCACTGACGCACCGTCGCTACTCGAGAAACGTCCTCAATCGGCTCATCGGCGACGCGCCAAGTGATGCCCTGTCCTTGACCGACGATCATCGCCGTTCGTTGAGCGCGCGCTTTCGTGGCGTCGCCAGCGCCGATCATCGCCGACTCGACGCGTGGATGGTCGAACGCGCGGGCCAGCCCGCGGGCGCGTTTCGCTGGTCGCCCACGACCGCCAAGCGCGTCGTGGGTAACGCCGCCTTGCGGCGCGCTTTGGACGATCCCACGCTCACGCGCTTCGACGCGGTCGACATCGAAGTGACCGATCAGCTCCTTCGCGTCGCGTCGGGTTACGCGAGGCCCGGCTCGCTCGCTTCCTATCTCGCCCAGTCGTCGCCCGCGGTGCTCGCCCTGGTGAGCGCCGAAGCCGCCAACTGGACGACGCAACTCGCAGAAGCCGCCGAGAGTATCGACGCGCCCTGGTCGGTAGCGGCGAGTGACGCGTACTACGACGTGGCGCGCGCGCGCACGACGCTGCGGGGGCGTCGCGATCTGATCGTGGCTCGTGGTCTGAGCCGGATCTTGGTGCGCGTGCGCGCCGGCTCGCCGGGCAAGAGCGCCGGGCCGGGGTTGCGGGCCGATCTGACCATTGACGCGTTGGCCGAGCCGGCGGGTGTCGCGGCCACGCGCGTCATCGGTCTCTGGCCCGAGGCGGGCGTGGTGTTGAGCGTCGACGGGACGATGGAGGATCTGCGCTGGGGTGCGCGTGATCTCGTGCGAACGGCCGTTGCTCACCAGCGTCAGCAGATCGCCCGGGCCGCCTAAGTTTTGGCGAAGGGCCCCGCCTACTAGCGTGGTTCAGTCATGTCGCTACGAACTTCCCTTAGAAATATTGCCATCATCGCCCACGTCGACCACGGAAAAACGACCTTGGTGGACAAAATGCTGCGCCAAACGGGCTCGTTCACGGCCCACGAGGAGATGACCGACCGGGTCATGGACTCGGGCGACCTCGAGCGCGAAAAGGGCATCACCATCCTCGCGAAGAACACCGCCGTCAAGTGGAACGGCCTCACGATCAACATCATCGACACCCCCGGACACGCCGACTTCGGTGGCGAGGTCGAGCGTGGTCTCGCCATGGTCGACGCCGTCATCCTCCTCGTCGACGCGGCCGAAGGGCCCCTGCCCCAGACCCGCTTCGTCCTGCGCAAGACCCTCGAGAAGCGCCTCCCCGTCGTGCTCGTCATCAACAAGGTGGACCGGCCCGACGCGCGCGTCAGCGACGTCGTCGCCGAAGTGGAGAACCTCTTCCTCGACCTCGACGCCGACGAGCACCAGATCTCCTTTCCCATCCTCTACGCCAGCGCCCGCCAAGGCTGGGCCTCACTCGACCCCGACGTCGTCACGGACGACCTCACCCCGCTCTTTCAGACCATCGCCGACTTCGTGCCCGCGCCCGAATACGAAGAAGGTCACGGTCTTCAAGCCCTGGTGTGCAACCTCGACGCGTCGCCGTACCTCGGACGACTCGCGCTGTGTCGCGTGATCAACGGGAACTTAGAGCGGGGCCAGCGCGTGGCCTGGTGCCGCATCGACGGCACGATCGAACACGCGAAGGTCACCGAACTGTTCATCACCGAGGCCCTCGAACGCGTGCCGGCCCAGAGTGCGGGTCCGGGCGACATCGTCGCGGTCGCCGGCTTCGAGGACATCACCATTGGTGAGACCCTGGCCGACCCCGAGAACCCCGAGCCCTTAGAGCCCCTGCACGTCGACGAGCCGAGTCTCTCCATGACCATTGGCATCAACACCTCGCCCCTCGCGGGCACCGAGGGCAAACTCCTCACCGCGCGCATGGTGAAGGACCGCCTCGACAAGGAGCTCGTCGGCAACGTCGCCCTTCGCGTGCTCCCCACCGATCGTCCCGACGCCTGGGAGGTGCAGGGACGCGGCGAGCTCCAACTCGCCGTCCTCATCGAGACGATGCGCCGTGAGGGGTTCGAGCTCACGGTCGGCAAGCCCCAGGTCGTCACGCGCGTGATCAAGGAGAAGCTGCACGAGCCCATGGAGCACGTCACCATCGACGCGCCCGACGACTTCGTCGGGCCCATCAACACCCTGCTCGCCACGCGTAAGGGCACCATGCTCGACCTCGTGAACCACGGCACCGGCTGGGTGCGCATGGAGTGGCGCATCCCAGCGAGGGGGCTCGTCGGGATACGCACCGAGTTCCTGACCGAGACGCGCGGCGCGGGCATGATGCACTCCACCTTCGACGGCTACGACCCGTGGTACGGGGACATCCGACTGCGTCAGAAGGGCACGCTCGTCGCGGACCGTCGCGGCGACACGACGGCCAACGCACTGCTCGACCTCGAACAGCGCGGCGTGCTCTTCATCGGCCCCGGCGTCGAGGTCTACGAGGGCATGATCGTCGGCGAGAACGCACGCTCCGACGAGATGAACGTCAACCCGACGAAGGAAAAGAAGCTCACGAACATGCGCGCGTCGGGAAGCGACAACACCGAGAAGATCGCGCCGCCGACCATCTTCTCGCTCGAGCAAGCGCTTGAGTTCATCGCCGACGACGAGGCCGTGGAAGTGACGCCGAAGTCGGTGCGACTTCGTAAAGTCGTCCTCGACGTCGCCTCGCGCCACCGTCTGCGCAAGAAGGGCTGAACAACCGTTCAACTAAGGTTGACCCGGAGGGATGACAGAGCGGACGAATGTACCGGTCTTGAAAACCGGCGTGGGCTTGCCCACCGTGGGTTCAAATCCCACTCCCTCCGCCAAATGTGCTTGACACCATTGGCTAAACCACGCTTATGAGAGTTGGGTCTGGTTTTGGGTTAAGTGTAGGTCTTCAAACTCATTGGGCGTCAGGTAACTCAGCGAACTATGTCGTCGCTCGCGGTTGTTCGAAGTACGCCTTCATTGGGGTGAAGTAACTCTTCTGCCAGCCGCCGACTTCGTACCCGCGTTGATCGACGGGCACGTTGCTGTGACGCACCGTCACGAGCGTCGCGTCGCCACGGCCGTCGAGCAAGACTTCGATCTTCGAGTCTTCGTGGTCGTCGGTGAACTGCGTCGTGCGCCACGACTGAACGATGCGACGCGACGGCTCAAGTTCGAGGGTCCTTCCGTGGATGTAGCCGTCCCAGGCGTCGAACTCGTCACCGACCGCCGGACCGATACGTGCTTCGCTTCCCGTCATTGCGGAGTCGCCCTCGCTCGACATCCACGCCGCGAAGATGTCATCGGGTGACGCCGTTATCTCGTCGGAAACTTCAAAGTCGTAGGTCACGCACCACCTCCGCTGCTCACCCGTGGCCACGCCGCACGCGACGTCGCACGCCGTTCGCAATTCTACGCGCGCCGAGACCGTCAACGCGAGGCTCGCCGTCGCGCCGACGTTGAGCGCTCCGGGGTCCTACGTAGGGCGTACGCGGGCGCGGATGGCGTCGATCCACTTGGCGGCCGATCGACGAGCCTCGCCAACTTCTTCGCGTCGACTGCTCGCGCCCTCACCGGTGACGGGATAGGAACCGAGGAACTTCACGCGCGCGAGATGCGCTTGGAGATCGGCGAGACAGTCCGCGACGACGTCATCGGCGACGTGGCCCTCGAACTCGATGACGAAGCAGTAGTCGCCCAGGCCCCGTTTCGTGGGGCGACTCTCCAATTTCGTCAAGTTGATGTCACGCGCGGCGAAGCGACCGAGAATCGCGTACAACGTGCCCGGACGGTCGGCGTCTTGAAAGCAGACGATCGTCGTTCGGTCGTGGCCCGTGGGCGCGGCGACGTTCTCTCGTCCGACCAACACGAAGCGCGTCGCGTTGTCGAGGTGATCCTCGATGTCGGCCGCGACGACGTCGAGTCCGAACAACTCGCCAGCCAGCGCTGATCCCACCGCGGCCCACGGTTCATCGGACGCGGCGACGTCGCGCGCCGCCTGTGAGGTGGAGGTCGTCTCGGCGCTCGTGAGGCCCTTCGAGTGGAGAAAGTCGCGTACTTGGGCCAGCGCGTGCACGTAGCTGCGCACGCTCGTGACCTCGGCCAACCCCACGCCCGGGCGAGCCAAGAGGTGCAGGTGAATGGGCAGCACGATCTCTTGAAGAATGATGAGATCGTGATTGAACACCAGCCCATCGATGGTCGCTGACACCGTGCCCTCGAGTGCGTTCTCCAACGGCACGAGCCCTTGATCGATCGCGCCGTCCGCCACGGCGCCGAGCAGGTCCTCGAGCGACGAGTAGGCCACGGGCTCGGCGCCTTCGAGCGTGGTGACGGCCTCGTGCGAGAACGATCCTTCGGGTCCGAGGTAACCGACGCGGGGGCTTTCCATGCCGGGATGTTACTTCGTGACCCCGACCGTCCTTGGCGACGACGCCCGAGGGACATCGTTTGAGGCCGTACGATGGCTGGGGACCAAAAGCGAGAGGAGTGCAATGGGGCACGAAATGTTTGAGTTCGACGCCGCGCTCGGTGACGCCGTCTTTGCGTACTGTCGCGAACGCCTCTCCATGGACCCGGTCCCCCTCGACTACGGGAGTCTGCACGCCGTCGCGCCCGAACTGATGGCGGGACTCATCCGACCCGAGGGTCGAAACGCCGAGGAGGTGCTCAAGTTCTTCGAGACCACGCTGGCCCCGGCCGTTGTCTCCATCGACTCGCCGGGCTTCTTGGCCTTCATCCCGAACGCCCCCACCAAGAACTCACTGCTCTTCGACATGGTCGTCGCCTGCTCCGGACTGAACGGCACCAGTTGGCTCGAATCGAGCGGTGTCGTCATCGCCGAGAACCAGGCCCTCTCCTTCATCGCCGACGCCGCCGGTATGCCCGCGGACTCCGGTGGGGCCTTCGTCTCCGGCGGCTCGATCGGCAACCTCTCCAGCCTGACGGTGGCGCGTGACGTGGGACGAGCGAAGCGTCCCGCGCTCCATCCGCGCGAGGTGCGCTTCGCGATCTCCGAAGACGCGCACTCGAGCATCGGCAAGGCCCTGCACGTCCTGGACGTAGCGACGCTCACGGTCGCCACCGACGATCATCGCTTCACGCGCGCCGCCCTGGAGTCGGCGCTCGCGTCCGATCCCCACCCCGAGACGGTGATCGGCGTCGTCGCCACGGCGGGCACCACGAACGCGGGCATCGTCGACGACCTCGAAGGGCTCGGTTCGTTGGCGCACGAGAACGACCTCTGGTTCCACGTCGACGGCGCGTACGGGGGGGCGGCGATCTTCTCCTCCACGCATCGCCACCTCTTCACGGGCCTTCGCCACGCCGACAGTTTCATCGTGGACCCGCACAAGTGGCTCTTCGCGCCGCTCGACTGCTGCGCGCTGATCTATCGCAGCCCGTCGGTGGCGAGAAAGGTCCTCGCCCAGCAGGCGAGCTACCTCGACGTCCTGCACGAAGGCAGCGACGACGAGTACGAGTGGAACCCTTCGGACTTCGGCATCCACCTCTCGCGACGCGCGCGTGGCCTGCCCTTTTGGTTCTCGCTCGTCACCAACGGCTCTTCCGCCTACGAGACGGCCGTCCAGCGCGCCATCGACCTCGCCCAACGCACCCAAGAACTCATCGACGAGAGCGACCACCTCGAGATGGTTCGCCCCTCGAGTCTGTCCATCGTGCTCTTTCGCCGACGGGGCTGGAGCGCCGAGCGCTACAACGAGTGGAGCCACGAACTCCTGCGAAGCCAGATCGCCTTCGTTACGCCCACCAAGTGGGAGGGCGAGACCGTCGGGCGCATCGCGTTCTTGCATCCGAACACCACCGAAGAGATGGTGCGCGAGATCCTCGACTCGCTGCGCGACTAGCGCCGCAAGAGCGGGTCGCTCGGGCGGCGGTTCGTGTCGCCGCGCTCGTCGCGACGGCGCCACGCGACGCCACCCAGGGCTTCGAGCACGATCCGGTTGCCGAGGTAGGCGGTGATCTCCGCGTGGTCGTAGGGCGGCGCGACCTCCACGACGTCAACGCCGGCGACGGGCACGCTCATCGCGACCCGGCGAACCGCGTCGAGGAGTTGGCGACTGGTGAGACCACCGGGTTCCGGCGTTCCCGTGCCCGGTGCCGAACCGGGGTCGACCACGTCGACGTCGACGGACAGGAAGACGGCGTCACAGTCGGTCATGGCGAGGTCGAGGGCCTCGTCGAGCACGTCGTCGAGACCGCGCGCCACGATCTCGCCCATCTCGTAGCTGCGCATGCCCTGCGCGGCCATCCAGTCGAGCGTCTCGGGTTCGGGCCAGTAGCCCCGAAGGCCGATCTGCAAGAAGCGATCCCCTCGACAAGCCCCCGACTCGATGAGCCGACGCATGGGGGTCCCGTGGCCGTAGAGCGACCCCATCTGACTCTGGCCGGTGTCCGCGTGCGCGTCGAAGTGGATCACCGACACCCGTCCCCAGCCGACGTGACGTGCCACCCCCGTCACGTCGGGTAGCGCGATCGTGTGATCGCCGCCGAGGATGATCGGAATGACGCCCGCGCCGGCGACGATCGCCACGCGTTCTTCGAGCAGCGCCAGCGAGCGTTCCGTGTCGCCCGAGGGCATCGCCACGTCGCCGAGGTCGACGACGCCCAAGTCCACCAACGGATCGACGCCGAGCGCGAGCGAGGGGCGTCGACCGTCGTGGGGCAGGTAGTCCGTCGTGCGCATGGCTTGGGGTCCGAAGCGACACCCCGGCCGGTGCGACGTTCCCCCGTCGAAGGGTGCGCCTAGGATGACCGCCGCCGCCGTCGACCACTGGGACTCGTCGTCGGGGTCGGCGCCCGGCACGCCGAGGAAGGTGGCGTCGGGGCCGTAGAGATTGCCGATGCGCGTCACGTCAGTCCCTTCGAGGAACGATTAGCACTGCGCCTCGAACGCCGAGGCGAGGTCCGACGCCACCTCGTCGAGGTGGCGAGCGTAGATCGACAGGTGACCGTCGGGCGCGTGACGGTGCGGCGACGCGGTCGAGAGATGGTCGGCGAACCACAGACCGTGCGCCGGCGGCACCATGAGGTCGGCGTCGCCGAAGTAGAGCGCCACGGGCACGTCGATGGTCGAGGGGTCGAAGCCCCAGGGCTCGAGGAACGCGACGTTGTCGTCGAAGTAGCCGCGCCAGTCGTGAGCGAACCCGTAGCTGATGCCCGTCGCGAAGATCTCTCTCGCCTGGTCGTCTCCTAGGACCTCGCGGTCCGCTTCCGCTAAGAGCCCCGTCATCAACTCGATGACGTTGTCCTCATCGATCTCGGCCATGATATTGCACGAAGCTTCCATGTAGGTCTCGTAGGCGAGGCCGCCCTCTTTCGCGAGCGCGAACTCTTCGAGGTTCTCTGGACCCATTCCTTCGCTCCAGTCGAAGTCGACGTCGCTCGGCGCGACGCTCGCCAGGGTGACGGCCTTCACGCATCGCGGCGCGTCGAGGGCGGCGCAGGCCAGCGCGTGAGGTCCCCCGCCGGACCAGCCGAAACTGACGTACGTTGCGCGTCCGAGCGTGTCGAGGGCGAAGCGGGTGTCGCCGACGACGGACGCGACGTTCCTTCCCTCTCGGCGACTCGAGGCGCCGTAACCCGCGCGCGACGCCGTGACGAAGAAGAGCCGTGCGTCCTCGGCCAAGGACTCGAAGGCCAGCATCGTCTTGGTCGAGCCGGGCGTACCGTGATGAAAGAAGACCGTGTGACCCCCGGGGTCGCCCATCGTCGCGACCTCCAAAACGCGACCCTCGGGGCCGTGGATGAGCTGTTCACGAAACGCCATGGACCTCCAATCGAAAGACGTTCCCACCCTACGCTTCGCCAATCGATCGGCGCTTCGACGACGCTCGCGCGTGGTCCGCTGAACGATCGCGGCGTCGCGCTACTTCGTCACGGTGACGGTGGAGCCGGTGTTCAGTAACTCCACCCAGGTCTGACCGGGCGTGAGCGTGAGCGTGGCGCCAGCCGCGTTCTGGTACTGGATGACGTCGGCCTTCGAGGGTCCCCTCGACCACGTCCCTCGGACCTCTCGTCCGGCGCTGAAGATCTCGACGGGGCCCGAGCCTTGGAGGTTGGCGTAGGAGCTCTCGGTTCCGATGCCGTTCACGTAGTCGACGAACATCACGACGACGTTCTTGGGCGACTCACGAACGCCGGTGCCCGTGAGGTCCGCCTTGCCGAAGAGGGTGCGGTCCCAGGACGTCGTCACCGCGTTCCACGTCCAGGTGACGGGGTAGAAACTCGGGAAGGGCACGACGAAACTGGCCACCGGCGCGCCCACGGGCTTTTGACCACTCGGGCGGTAGCTGAAGAGTGCGGGCGGCGGCGTCGGGGTGCCCTTGAAGGCGAAGAGCAACGGCGCGACGGCGAAGAGGTTGTGCGGCGCGTACAGGTTGGGATCGCGGTACATCGCCGCGCCAGCCGAACTCTCGTCGACCTGCTTGACGGGCGCCGTCGAGATGCTGGCGATGGCGTAGGCCGCCCCGCCGGAGTAGGCGAAGATCCCGCCGAGGGGCCAGACGACTTGGGTGTCGGTCGGTCGTACCGAGCGAACGGGTCCCACTTTGGCGGGTGCTTGCGAGTTGAAGACCGCCGCGAGGCGAGTGATGCCACCGTTCACGATCTCCTCGTAGACGACGTCGGCCTGATCGACGCCCCACTGGGGCAGGGCTTCGGGCGTGTTCTCGATCTTCACGGTCAGCGCGGGACGCCTGAGGGCCGACCCCGAGGGGTCGATGACGCCCGTCAACGGGGCGATCTGGTACTTCGGCGCGGGCTTCGTCGTCGTGGTGGTCGTCCCCGGCGCCTTGGACTTGAGGTGAGGGTAGGCCACGACCCCCGCACCGATCACGACGAGCACGGCGAGGAGAATGAGAAATTTGCGCACCCGTCAAACCTAGTAAAGACCTCGAGGCGCTTGGAGGCGGCTACGAACCCTCACGAAGTGATTTCACGATGGTCGTGTGGGGTAGGCGCGTCTCGGCACTGAGGTGCTCGGAGCCAGCAACGACGCGCCAGCCGGTCGCCACGTAGAAGCCAAGCGCGGTGTCTCTCGCGTACGCCCACACCTGCTGCGCCCCCTCCGCGCGCAGCGCCTCGAGGGCGAACTCCAAGACTCTCGCGCCGTACCCTCTTCCTTGTACGTCGAAGTCGGTCGCCATGAAGCGAAGCTGATACGAGACGAGCTCTTCGTGCACGGGCGCGCTCGTGCGATAGAACGAGGCGCTCACGACGAGGCGATCGTCCACGAAGCCCGCGAAGTGCAGCGACGTCGCCTCGTCGTCGCGAGCATCGGCGGCACTCTTCGTCGGGTCGTTGCCCCGCAAGACCCGCAGGCGCAACTCGTAGAGCACGGGTGCCTCCACGCGCTCGATTCGTAGCTCAGACGCCGACAAGATCCCTCCTCAACCTCAACAGCTCGATCGAGCGGTCACGATCCATGACGCGTCGCTCGCCCGTCGGGACAAAGCCCGCCTTCTGGTAGAAGGCGCGAGCGCGCACCAGTGTCGTCGTGACGTCGAGGTACAACGCACTCGCCCCGTCAGCCCTCGCCCACGCGACGACCTCGTCGACCAGGGCCATCGCCACGAGACCACCGCGCGCCGAGGGCGTGACGTACATCGCGAAGAGCCAGTGCTCGCCCGCGTGAGCGTCGTTGAAGCCCCCCGCGGTCATGCCTACGACCTGGCCCGCACGCTCGACCAAGAAGTAGGGCTGCTGGGCGGTCATCGCGCGCCAGTGATCGTCGGGGAACCGAAGCGCCGCTTCGAGCGACGATCCGTAGGCGTCGGGCGTGTCACGAAGTGCTTCGAGACGAATCGTCTTCAGGGCCAGCCAGTCGTGCGATCGAGCGCTTCGTGTCAGCGGCGTCTCGCTCATTGAGATCTCGTCGGGTTGGTTCGTTCTCGTCGCACGTTTCCATTGTTTCACGGGTACCCCGCTCAACGAAACGCCTCGTGCTTAGGGCGTCGCGTCCATCTCGCGACGTGGGAGACGAGCGGAGTAGATGGAGTACCCGTCAATCTGGCGCACGATGAGTGTGGCGATGACGGTGGCGGCCATCATGGGGATCGTGATGTTGAATCCCCCGTGGGTCATTTCCATCACCAACACGAGGCCGACGAGCGGCGCCTGCATGACGGCGCCGATCATCGCCGCGGCGCCCACCAGTGCGAACGCGCCCAGCGGCGAGCCCGGCCACAGGTGAATCCAGAGCGCCCCCAAGAAGCCACCCATCACGGCGCCCGTCGCGAGAAAGGGGGTGAAGAGGCCGCCGGCCGCGCCACTGCCGAGCGTGAGGGCGGTGACCAGGGGCTTCAGGGCGAAGAGGGCGAAGAGCAGGGCCGCGCCACCGAGACCTAAGAACGCGCTGTGGGCCATGCCCTTGCCGTTGCCGAAGAGCTGCGGGTACCGCAGGCCAATCACCCCAACGACCACGAAGGCGAGCGGCATGACCCACAGGATGTGCGCGCCCTTGACGCGATGAAACGAGACCCAGCCAATGAGCCGGACGTAGAGAACGGCGAGGAGCCCGACGAGCACGCCCGCGAGGAGCGACCACACCATCAGTGAGGCACTGAAGCGGTAGTTCGGAACGTCGGTGTACGTGGCGCTGATCGGCAAGTAGAGCCACGCGACCGACGTCGCGATGAGCGACGTCGCGAGCGCGGGAAAGACCACCGGCAACGCAAAGCTTCCATAGAGCACCTCGGCGGTGAAGAGGGCGCCCCCGAAGGGCACGTTGTAGACCGCGGCCAGACCGGCACCCCCGCCGCAGGCCACCAGCAGGCGTTTCTGCGCGGGCGTCAGGTTGAACCAGCGCGCGATGACCGATCCCGAGGCGCCGCCCATCAACTTCGGTGCCGCTTCTCGTCCAATGGACGCGCCCATGCCGATGACGACTTCGGACACGAGGGAGGTGAGCAGGCTTCGCCGGGGCGAGAGGTCGCCGTCGCCGTTCCAGACGGCCTCGTCGATTTCGGAACGTTCGTTCTTCAGGTACCGACGAATCAGATACCACGAGACCGCGCCGACCACCCCCGCGATGAGGAGCGACGTCACGCGACGAACGTCTCCCGCTCGTGCGGTGCCATTTTGGAAGCTGCCCGAGTGATAGTCAAAGGCCGTGTGCTCGGCGAGTCGCAAGATCCACATCAACAGGTCGCCAAAGAGACCCGTCGCGACGCCGGTGAGAACGACGGCGAGCCAGAACCTCGGCGTCAGGCGCGCCTCCCCGTCGTGCGTGACGTTGGGCTGTTCCATCGCGCCGCGCCCGGAGGGGACACGCCGCTTGATGAAGGGCGGCGGTACACGCTGGCGTTCACTCTCGCCACTCGACTTTGACACGCTTGTTCACCTTGGCTAGCGAACTGCCATCGTAGTCGTGCGCCACCCGAGGAGGTCGGGCTCGACGATCACGACAATGTCACTAGAACATGTGGCGTTGGGAAGGCGGTGTCGTTACTGGTCGGTGAGATTCAACGGACCCTCACCGACGTCAACGTGTTCTGTCTCGGCGAAACGGTGGCGTTTCGGTAGCAAGGTGTTCCACGGCTGTTGGCTGCGTCCAACGAGTGGGCGCGCCAGCGGGGTGCGCGCGACGAGGGCGCTGAAGAGCCAACCAACGAAGTACGCCACCGTCACGGCGCCGAACGTCAGGACCAACCAGGGGACGTGGCGAAAGAGGTTGAAGTGCACGGCCCAGCGATGCATCAACAAGATCCATACCAACTGCGAAACGTAGATGCCGTACGCCGCGTCGGACCCCGACTTCGTGATGGCCCTGGTGCGCGCGCTGCGCCCAGGGGCAACGAGGTACACCCCGAGGATGTAGACCGCGACGATGGCACCAACGTCGTAGGGGATGACGACTGCCGCGAAGGGATCACCGCCGGGCACGATGATCTTGGGCAGCGTGACGCCGTGAGTGAAGAGGTAGTCGAGCAGTATCGGCACGGCCGCCGCGACCACCGTCCAGGCGAGGATCGCTCGCTGGTGGCGCACGACCCACGCGTGGAACGCTTCGAGATAGAACGCCGTCACGACGCCGCCGAGCAAGTAGAGCGAGTAGGAAAAGACGAGACGCGTCTCGAGTCTCGACGAGATCACGAAACCGAACCATCCGCGTCGCACCACGTAGGGAAACACAAACTGCCAGACGACGGCACCCAGGATCACGTAGAGGTGCGACCTGGGGAAACGGCGAAGCAGTTTAAAGATGTAGGGAAAGAGTACGTAGAACTCCAAGAGGACCAACAAGAAGTAGAGGTGGTAGTACCCCGTGACGAGGTACGTGAAAAAGTGGTGCGCACCCGTGGCGCTGAACACCGAGGACAGCGGAATCCGGAAGTAGGGAAATGTCGACGAGGCCTTCATGGCCGCCACCGGGACGTAGATGACGGTCCACGCCAGGTACACGAGACCCACCGCCATAAAGCGCCGTTTCCAGTAGTAGCCCATGACGACGGTCTCTTTGTCGCGATAGCTGTAGGCCAACATGCACGCCGAGACGAAGAGGAAGGCGTTACGCGAGAAGTGCGTCAACGTCAGCAGTCCCGAGGCCAGGAGACTCGTCGACAGCGGGGAGAAGAAGAGGAGGGCGTGCGTCGAGATAACCGCCGTCTGCTTGATCGGACGCATCGCGTCCACGTGATCAAGTCGTTGTCGCGTACCGCTCGGTGCGACCTCGGGGACTGTACTCATGACCTTCCTTGGCTAACTTCGATACGAACGTCGACCTTCGTACTCGGTGGCAGTGCTACAGGGGCTCTTCGTAGGTGACGTCCAATCCACCCTCGCGCACTAGGCCCTTGCGGATCTTGCCCGTTGCGTTCGAGGGAAAGTGGTCTACTAACTTTACGGCGGCCGGTCGGTGTGCCTTGGAGAAGGCTTCATTCGCGCTGACGCGCACGCGTTGAATCAATTTCGTCATTTCGCTGGAAGAACTGAGCACCGCGACGTCGTTGGGCTGCACGTAGGCCACGGGCACGTGGCCGAAGACCTCGTCGGGTTCGCCGATGACCGCGACCTGCGCGACGCCTTCGACCGACAGAAGCACGTTCTCGATCTCGAGGGGGTAGATCTTCTCGCCCCCGCGGTTGATGACGTCATCACTTCTTCCGACGATGAAGAGATAACCGTCATCGTCGAAGTAACCCAGATCGCCCGTGCGAAGCCAGCCGTCGGCGTCAAAGCGGTCGTCGTACGCCGCACTCTCGTAACGCTTGATGACCGTGGGACCTTTAATCTCAATGTGCCCCACGCCGTCCGCTCCAGAGGCGGGGGCGTCGGCCTCGAGGACGACGACGCGCACTTCCACTCCCACCGGCGGACCGACCGAGCCCGACTTGCGCACCCCCGCAAGCGGATTCGCGCAGATCTGACTTGCCGCTTCGGTCATCCCGTACGACTGCATGATAGGGATGCCCGTCGACGCCTCGAACTCCTCGAAGAGGGCCGGCGCGAGCGGCGCCGAGGCCGAGCGAATGAATCGAACCCGCCTCGCCGGTACCTCATTCTCAAGCAGTTTCGCGAGCCGCGAGATGATCGCGGGCACGGCGTTGATCCACGTGACCTCGTACTCGTCGACGACCGCCCAAAAGCCCGTCCGGTGGAATCGATCATCGAGGACCAACGACGCGCCCGCGTGCAGCGTCGAGAGGAGTCCTACGACTTCGGCGTTCACGTGCCACAGAGGCAGAGGACTCAATCCTCGATCGTCGACGTCGAGTTCGTTGTGCCGAGCGATGAGCTCCGCGGCCGCGAGCAACAGCGCGGTGGGCAGCGCGACGACCTTGGGCGTACCCGTCGTGCCCGACGACGCGAGCAGTACGCCACCGTTGCTCGTACTCTCGTCGGCGCCATCGAGAACATTCGCTCGAGAAACGTCAGTGTACGGGTCGAGGACGTTTCGCCAAGCCACGACCGGGCTCTCGGGCGCGTCACGGTCACTCAGAATCATGATCAAGCCAAGGTCGCGCGATCGCGCGTCGACGTTCGCGAGATTCGAACCGCTGAGCGAGGAGTCGAGCGGCGCCACCCACACGCCCATCGCCATGCTCGTGAAGAACCACGCGGAAAACGTCATCGGATCGGTGAACAGCAACCCCACGCGATCGCCGCGACGAACACCCCAACCACGAAGCCGATCCCGATAAAGGACGACGTCGTCGAGCAACTCCGCGTACGACAACGTGCGAGCGCTCCGGGCCTCGAGTAGATACGGCGCCGACGCCCGCGACGACGCTTGCGCTTCGAGCAAAACTTCGAGGGGGTTGAAATCCGCACCGGGCGGTGAAGACTCCATTAAGCGATCGCCTAGTACATCATTCGGTGGTCGACGTAGTGTTTGAACTCGATCAGGTTCGACGAAGGATCACAGGCCACGAACGTCTGATGAACCTCAACCTTTCCCTCGAATCGAAGTGCCACGTCGCTGTAGAGAGGGACGTCACGCACTTTGCACAACTGATAGAGAGCGTCGAAATCGCTTTGCTCGCGAAACGTCACGCCGAAGTGACGCGGGTACATTGGTAGTTCGCTCAGGGGCGTCTTCTGCGCCGGTGCCGACGTGAGATGACAGACCAACTGGTCGCCGAAGAAATCCAAGGTGATCCGGTCGTCGTAGCGACGAGCCAACTTGCACCCCAACTTGGCCACGTAGAACGCCAGCGTCTCGTCGAGGTCGTATGACGGAATGGCCAAGTGAAAGACGTCGCGACTATCCCTCATCGTGCGTCAATCAACGTGGGAAAATGCGGGCTCGAACGCGAGAAGAGTCTCGCTGCGCAGGCCCATACGAATGGTCTCGAGAGGAATAATGTCCGTGACCGAGATATTACCCAGGTTGACGTCGGGCCCAACACGTTGGACGAAGTACGTCTGGAGTTCCGTCGAAGGGGCCTCGAAGAGCAGAGTGTTGTAGTCGATCTTCGCCGAGAGGATCTCTTCGATCAGACCGTAACGAAGCTCTCCATTCGAACGGCAGACACCGCCCTTGCCGCCCTCGCGGGTCTCGAGGGTGACCAGCGTCGCTCCGGCGTCAAGATCAGCCCGTATGTAGCTGATCCACTTCGCTGGCGCCATCACGTCGGACGCGGCCTGATTCTTGGAGCCGACCTCGGAGATGACGATGAAGTCGTCGGTGAGAAGCTTGACGTATTCGGCCTTGTCGTCGTTCGTGATGTCAATGGTCCCGTTGGACACTTCGACGTAACGACTGCCGTAGCCCAGACAGAGGCTACGAAACTCCTCGAATCGATCTTGCTGAACGTACTTTTCGAAGAGCGTGCCACCAAGGTAGAAATCAATATTGGCGTCCTTGAGGACGTCGAGCTTCACTCGGAAGTTCTTCGTCACTACTGACGTCCCCCAACCGAACTTCACGAAGTCAACGTGTTCACCCTGGCTTTCTATGATGTCAACGAACTGACCGAGTGGCACACCCTTGTCAATGATCATCGTTCGTCCAGCAAATCGTGGCTTCGAAGCTCTTGGGGGAAGTTGGAGGGGCACGTTTCAATAGTAGTGGTGTCCTTCAAAGTTTTCCCAGACCCGCGCAAGGACGAGACGCGGCGGGCGGTGTGTTTCCTTGCCTTAAACCACCTCCGACGAGGCGACTAACTTGGAAAATCCTGTGATTCGATGAAAGTGTCACGTGAACGTCATGTATCACGCCCACTCCGTCGTCACTCTAGAAGTCGTGACGTATCAGCTCGCGACGACGTCGTGAGCAGTGCGAAAGACAAACGGAACCGTGCGCGTTGTCAAGTTGCGACGTTGCGAGCGTCGTCGAGTCGCGACGGCGTGTCGCGACGGCACGTTTACGTGACGGCGAGCGATCGTGCGATGCACGAACATAATCGTGGTCGTCGCCCTTAGGCGCGGTCGGTACGCTGGACTGCGTGACTCGGCCCCCACGAAGTGAAGTCTCAATGACATTGGTGCGCCACGGCGAAACCAATTGGAACGCGTCGCGTCGAGTGCAGGGGCACCACGACGCCGCAAGGCTCACGAAGCAGGGCCGCGACCAGGCAAAGTCGGTCGCCGATTCCTTGGAGCCAAACTTCGACCGGCTCTTCAGCAGCGATCTCGATCGAGCCACGGAGACCGCTTCGATCATTGGTGCGTCTCTCGGTCTCGTGCCGGAGATCGAGCCCCTCCTGCGCGAACGAAGCTTCGGATCCTTCGAAGGCGGTTCTATTGAGGGTCTCACCGGTGACGTCACCGGCATCGTCGACAGCGTCCTCATCGATCCCGACGCGCGTCCGCCGGGCGGGGAGTCGTTTCGCGACGTGGTCGCTCGTGCCGGTCTCTTCATCGAACGTGAACGTCGAGCGTCGTCGTCAAGCCGCCTGCTCGTTGTCACGCACGGCGGCACGCTTCGCGCGCTGCGGGCCTACGCCACCGGGGCGCCACTCGAGGGTCTCTCGTGGTACGCCGTGGGTAACTGCAGCGTCTGGGAACTCGACGCGCACGACCTGCACTAACGAGCACCTCGACGGTGCTCGACGACGTACTCGCTCGGAGACTCGCCGCGTGATCGTCGCACTACACGAGTGGCGCGGCGCACGCGATGGCCACAACCGCGACCACCGTGCCGACGACGGAGAACGTCAGCAACGAAGGTCGCACGTCGTTACGACGCGCGATGCGAATCCACAACAGCGACGAAAGCGCCCCGGTCACCAGAATGTTCGGTCCAACGTCGAGGCCGAGCAGCAACGCGTGCGGGTGAGCGATCCGGTGCGCGGCGAAGAGCGACGCGGCGGGCAGATTGTTGACGACGAGTGACGCGAGCGCCGACGTCGCGATCGTGGCGGCGACGCTCGCGTGGTCAACGAGATTCACCGTGATCGTCGAGAAACGGGCGAACCAACCCACCGCGACCGCGACCGCGAAGAGGAGGGCCAGCGTCCAAGGATTCGTCACCGAGAGCGCGTCGCGCAGGTCGGTACGCTTCGTCACGGCGACATCGTAGAGCTCGGCCGCAACGCCCACGAGGAAGACCCAGAGCGCCGGACGCGATAAGAACAGCATCGCGAGCACGGCAAAGCCAACGGCGAGCACGCCCGGACCCAAGGTGAACGACGTCTTCTCTCTCGCGGGGGTGTTGACGCCTTCGCGCAGCGGCCGCCATCGCCACACGAGCACCACGACGATCGTCACGATCACAGCGACGATCCAGGGCAACAGCATGTGGCGAGCGAAGGAGGCTCCTAGCGTGGGGCTCTTCGAAAACACGAGAAGATTGGTGAGATTCGATCCCAAGAGCAACAGTGACGCCGAATTCGACATGAAGATGGTCCCGTAGAGAAAGGCCCTCTCGTCGGTGCCCTTCGCTCGCGCCGCGAACAGGGCCACGGGCGTCATGAAGACCACCGACGTGTCGAGGTTGAGCACGGCGGTCACCGAAGCGACCGCGACCATCGTCACGAGAAAGAGTGGCACCCCTCCACCGGGCACACGCGCGCACCCGGCCCCGACGAGTCGAAACAGGCCCTCCCCTGACGCCACGTGACCGATGAGTAACAGTCCGGCCACCAGAACGAACGGCGACCACGTGGCGCTGATCGTCTGGGCCACGTCGTGCATGGTCTCACGTTAAGGCACGCACCGTCCGCGCTGGAATCCCACGGCAGCGCGAGACGGATTGTTCTTCGTCCTTTACGAGACCACGCGCTAACGAGTCGAGCGGAACCAGGGCGGCGGCCCGACCTCGATTCGAGCCAACGACGACGCGACGCGCCCGAATCGATCGTCGTCTTTCATCCAGCTCTCGTAGGCGGCGGTGATCTCCTCTTGGGTTCTCGCCACGAAGTTCCACCACATCATGATCGTTTCTTCGAAAGGGACGCCACCGAGCAACATCGCCACCGCTGGCGCGTTCGTCGTGAGGCCAACTTCATCGCGCCCGCGGCCGAGATACGCGAGGTGGCCCGGCGTGATCATGGTGCCATCGACGACGACCTCGCCACTCGTCACGACCATCGCGTACTCGAACTCCTGCACGAGCGGAACGAGGTGCCGTCCCCGCTCGAGTCTCAGCTCGACGCCCATCGCCTCACTGTCGCGTCGGGCGCTGGACGTGGCGCTACCCACGGAGCCGACGAGCACGGTGGCCTCGGCGTCAGGCATCTCGAAACGCGGCAACTCCTCGTGATGTTCGAACGCCGACGGGCCGTGGCGCGTCGACGACGGCAGGGCCACCCAGAGTTGGATCCCGTGCAACTGACCCGTCGTCACGCCGGGATTCTCTTCGGAGTGGGCGATCCCTTCGCCCGACGTCATGAGGTTCATCTGTCCCGGGCGAATCAACTGCTCCGAACCGAGACTGTCGCGATGCAGGATCGCTCCGTCGAAGAGCCACGTCACGGTCTGCAGTCCGAGATGCGGGTGCGGCGCGATGTCGAAACCCTTGGTGGGGCTGAAGGTGGCCGGCCCCAGGTGGTCGATGAAGCACCACGGACCCACCGTGCGCCGCCCCCTCGTGGGTAACGCGCGTCGCACGTCGAACTCGCCCACCTGGGTCGCGCGTGAGTCCGTCACGATCAGTTGCGCGCCGCGCGTAGCTCTCTCGTCGGCCATGGTCGCATTCTGCCAGGGTCGAGCGCCGCTTTCTACTCCTCGAGGTCGCCGCCCATCAGGTGAAGAACGAGCGAGCGTGAAGTCAAGCGACGTCGAACCGGTGCCCGACGCCCGACTCGGTCATGAGGTGCCTCGGCGCCGAAGGGTCGTCTTCGATGATCTCGCGAAGCCCGTCGATGACGGTGTTCAAATACGCCGACTCCCCTTGGTAGCCGGGGCCCCAGAGTTGTTTGAGCAGTTCTTGCTCGCTCACCACGCTTCCTCGATGGATGACGAGCGCGGCGAGCGTCGCCCACTCCTTTGGCGAGAGGTGAAGGGTTTCGCCGTGACGCTGCACGGTGCGTGACCCGAGATCGATTGAGAGCCCGCCAGCGACGATGCCGCTCTCCTCGCTGACGGCGGCAACTCGGCGCAGCGCTCCACGAATTCGCGAGAGCAACTCGTTGATCCCGAAGGGCTTCATGAGGTAGTCGTCCGCCCCCGCCACGAGTGCCGCTCCCTTTGCCGCCTCTTGGGGTCGCGTTGACACGACGATGATGGGCGCGCTACTCCATCCACGAACCGCGGTCACGACTTCGACGCCCGAGAACTGGGGCAAACCAAGGTCCACCATCAAGAGATGCGGGTAGGTCTTGGCCGCGAGGGAGATGGCCTCGTGGCCCGTCAACGCCGTTACCACGTCGTACCCGTGAGCACCGAGGCCCTTGGCGAGCGCTCGACACAGCGAGTGGTCGTCGTCGACGACCAAAATCGTGGTCACGCGACGTCGTCGGTCGAAGGCGACTGGTCAGAGTTGGAAGGAATGCTGAGGACCATAGTGCACTCGCCGCCCGGCGCTCCGGGCTTTCTCAGTACCTCACGAGTGAGTGTCCGGAAACTCTTGGCCAGAGCCCCTTTCAAGGAACATCGCTATCCGCGAGCATCCAATCAGGCCGTGCCGCTACCCCCTCGCAGGGCAAACTCCAAGACGACCGTCAACCCTCCACCGGGCGTGTCCTCGAAGCGAAGGTGTCCACCGAGCAACAAGACGAATCCCGAAGCCACACTGAGGCCGAGATTAACGCCATTTTCGTCCGTCGTGAATCGCTGGCGGGACTCTAGGATCGACGCGCGCTGGGCCCTCGTGACACCCGCGCCACGATCGATGACGAGAAGTTCAATGGTGTCGCCCGTCACGCCCGCCGTGATCCTCACGGGACGATCGCCCGGACTGAACCGACAGGCATTCCCCACGACGATGGCAATGGCTCGTTCGGCCATCGTGGGATCGGTGGTGAACTCGGGGAGATCTGAAGCGACGTCGACGTCGAGCGTACGCGTGCTCGTGTCGAGCGTCGCTAACGCGCGCTCGACGAGCACGGAGATCGAAACCTCCTCCAACCGCGGCGCCACGCTCCCCGCTTCGAGACGACCAGCGTCAACCAGGTTGACCGCTAATCGATGAAGTCGTTGCACCTGGGCGTCGATCTCGGTGAGTCGTTCGCGCTGCACCCTCGTCGGCGCCGTGTCGATGCCGTCGAGTAGCGACGTCACCTTGTACTGAATCGTGGACAGCGGTTCACCTAAGTCGTAGGAGACGGCGCGCAGCAGCCCCGACCGCCTGTTCTGTGCTTCGGCAAGCACTCGTCGCTGGGCCTCGTCCGCGACCGCCACGACCGTTCGAAAGCCGGCGGCGATGCGTCCCGCGAACGCGCTCACGAGTTGGCGGTCCTCGTTGTCCAGCGAAACACC
Source organism: Acidimicrobiales bacterium (assembly GCA_035533455.1). Classification (GTDB taxonomy): domain Bacteria; phylum Actinomycetota; class Acidimicrobiia; order Acidimicrobiales; family RAAP-2; genus RAAP-2. The sequence continues at coordinate 71,303 of DATLTT010000004.1, forward strand.
GTCGAGCACCAGTGAGTGGTCGTCGTCCACGGCAAAGTACGTCTCCGACGCCGAACCTTGCAGGTCGTTGCCACTGACGACGATCGGTTCCCATCCGTTGGTTCCTTGAGTGAGAATCGCCGCGCTCGACGCGTCAAACACCGCTCGTAGGGAATCGAGCAGTGGGAGCAGATCCTCGGGGGAGGTCCCCACCGTCGCCACGACCTTCACCAAGACCTCGGCCTCCGCTCGGGATCGATCGGCCTCGTAGGAACGACGCGAGTATCGGCTGACCACGATGCTGGCGCCCACGGCGAAGACCAGGAAGGCGAGGAGGGACACGAGATCATCGGGTCTCGAGACGGCGAGGGTGTGAAGCGGCTTCACGAAGTAGTAGTTCTCCAAACCAAAGGCCGCGAGCGCCGCGACGACGCTCACGACGGCCCCACCCCACGCGGTGAGCGCCAGCACAACGACGAGATAGACGAGGAATTCCGTCGAGGGTGACAGGCTCGATCGAACGTCCGCGAGAATCACGGTGACGACGGGCAAGGCAACGCCACCAAGCACCAACGCCAGCGCCTTTCGGCGCCACGAGAACTGCCGCGTTCGTCGACGTTGACGAACCCTCGGCGACCGTTCGTCGCTGATCGCGATGACGTGCACGTCGAGGTCGGGCGTCTGGCGTAGGACTTTCTCCACGACGCCGCCGAGTGGTCGTAGCGCCGAGCGCGGTCGGCTCGCTCCGAGGACGATTTGCGTGCCACGCTCCGAACGAGCGAAGGCAACGAGGGCGGTCGCGACGTCGTCATCGACGATCTCTTGGTACGTGCCTTCGAACTCGGACACCAACGCTCGGGTCAACGACGTCGCCTCATCCGCGCGACGGATTCCGTCCGCGCTCACGACGTGCACCGCGACGATCTCCGCGCCCGTTCGTGACGCGATCCGCGCCGCGCGACGAAGGAGGACCTCGTCGACGGCGTTACCGGCCACCGCGACGATGAGACGCTCGCGCGTCTCCCACGTCTCGTTGATCCCGTGATCGTCCTGATATCGCTGGAGGGCGTCTTCCACCCGATCGGCGAGCCACAGCAGCGCGAGCTCCCGAAGCGCGCTGAGGTTGCCTACCCGGAAGTAGTTCGACAGCGAGGCGTCGATCTTGTCGGCGGTGTAGATGTTCCCGTGGGCCATGCGTCGGCGCAGGGCCTCGGGCGTCACGTCCACCAGCTCGATCTGCTCGGCCCGTCGAACGACGGCGTCGGGGACGGTCTCTTGTTGGGTGACGCCCGTGATCTTCTCGACGACGTCGTTGACGGATTCGAGGTGTTGGATGTTCACCGTCGTGATCACGTCGATGCCCGCGTCGAGGAGCGCCTCGACGTCCTGCCAGCGCTTCTCGTTCAAACTCCCGGGCACGTTGGTGTGCGCGAGCTCGTCGATCAGCGCCACTTCGGGGTCGCGCGCCAAGACGGCCGCGAGGTCCATCTCTTCGAGCTTGGCTCCGCGGTACTCGCGCGCCACGCGCGCAACGATCTCGAGGTCACGGACCTGCGCGTCGGTGGAGGGCCGGTGGTGCGTCTCGACGTAGCCAATGACGACGTCGGTGCCGCGTTCGCGCCGCCGCCAACCCTCGTCCAGCATCCGAAAGGTCTTGCCGACGCCCGGGGCCGAGCCTAGGTACACGCGAAGTTGACCCCGAGCCATGGCGTTAATCCTTGCCCGTGGCGATCGGGGTCACCGGCACTCGTGATCCCGGCTGAGCGTTCGAACGGCGCCCGCGGTTCGAACGCACCTAAGCCACCCGCGTCTCGGTGGCGAGCGAGGCGCCGACCACGTTCACCAACAGCACCGCCACCACCCGGCGTTCGAGTGACACGGGTTGACCCGATGAGGGTGTGAGAACGAATCGTCCGAGGGCGCGTCCGCGCCACTCCGCGATGATCTCCGCCACCGGCCCCGGGATGCCGATGTCGCTCACCGGCCAGTCGAGGCCCACGTGAATGACGGCGCCGCCCGAGATGATCCGCGCCAGCGGTGGGTCGGCGAGAGCGGCGTCAAATCGACAGGCCCGCAGATCGAGCAGCGCCACGAGCAGATGCTCGACGCGCTCGATGACCTGGTCGCTACTGGCCGACCGGGCGGCCAGGTCCGTGAGGTCGCGGATCATCGACACGTACGTGGACTCCTCGTGGGAGACGCGCGAATGGTGGCGACTCCTCGCGGCCAGCTCGGTGACGATGACGCCGACCACGAAGAGGGCAATCGTCGTCTCGAGGTCGGGGCGATGGCTGATGGTGAAGCGCTCGTAGGGCCTCGTGAGGAAGAAGTCGAACCAGAGCGCCGCCGACATGCTCGCTACCACGCCGCTGGCGCGACTGCCGACGACCGCGACCGCCACCACGCAGGCGACGAGCACGAGCGCGGCCGCGGTGTTCGTGAAGTTCCCGCGAAACGGCACGAGGACGGCCGCGACGCCGAGCGGCGCGACGAGGGCGAGGAGCAGCGCGACGCGTGGTCGGTACCCTACGAGCATCTCTTTCATCACGGCCCCTTTCTTTGGTCGGCTCTCGCGCGTCGCCACGTCTATCCCAGTCGAGCGAGCGCTTCGTTCAACTGCAGGACGACGACGTAGCTACTGCCCAGGAAGCCGAACGGCGCGCCGTGGGTCTGGCTCTTGATGAGCGCACGAAGGTTCGACGCGGAGATTCCCGTCGCCTTGGAGACCATCGGAATCTGCACGATGGCGTCTTGCGGCGTGATATCGGGGTCGTAGCCACTCCCCGAGGTCGTCACGAGATCGGGCGTCGGGTTCACGCCGAGCTTGTGCCAGTACGTGACCAGTTCCCTCGTGTCCGCCAAGAACCTCTTGGAGCGTGGTCCGAAGTTCGTCGCCCCGGACCCACCGGCCGCGCCGTTGGCGACGAGGGGGTTGTCGCCCCCGTGTCCCACGGGACTCGGGTTCTTGGGGTTGGTGTCGGCGTAGGGCCCGGTGTCGTCGGGGCGACCGTGAAACCACGTCGGACCCGTCCAGTTCTGACCAATGAGGGTCGAACCGTTGGCTGTCAGCGAACCGTTGGCCTGATTCTTGAAGAGCACTTGGGCGACGCCCGTGCCGGCGAAGGAGTAGACGAAGCCGAAGAAGATCAGACAGATGACCGCCATGATGAGTGACCGACGTAGATGAATGAGCATGAGCAGACTTTCTTTAGTAGGCGTGCAGCGCGACGAGGATGAGATCGATGAGTTTTATGAACACGAAGGGAACGATGATCCCGCCCACGCCGTAGATCCAGACGTTGCGCCGAAGGATCGCGGCCGAACCCGAAGCGCGGAACTTGACGCCTCGTAGCGCTAAGGGAATCAGGGCCACGATGACGAGGGCGTTGAAGATCACCGCCGACAGCACGGCACTCTGGGGACTGTGCAGGCGCATGATGTTGAGGGACTTCAGTTGAGGGTACGTCGCGACGAACAGGGCCGGGATGATCGCGAAGTACTTCGCCACGTCGTTCGCAATGGAGAACGTGGTGAGCGATCCTCGGGTAATGAGCAACTGCTTACCGATCTCGACGATGTCGATCAACTTGGTCGGGTTGGAGTCGAGGTCCACCATATTGCCCGCTTCCTTGGCGGCCGTGGTGCCGGTGTTCATGGCGACGCCGACGTCGGCCTGCGCGAGCGCCGGCGCGTCGTTGGTGCCGTCACCGGTCATCGCGACCAACTTGCCGCCCTCCTGCTGCTCTTTGATGAGCGCCATCTTGGCCTCGGGAGTCGCTTCGGCGAGAAAGTCGTCGACGCCCGCTTCTTGGGCGATCGCGGCGGCGGTCAGAGGATTGTCGCCGGTGATCATCACCGTGCGGATGCCCATGCGGCGCATCTCGTCGAACTTCTCGCGAATGCCCTGCTTCACCACGTCTTTCAGCTCGATGACGCCCACGATGTCGGCGCCGTCCGCCACGACCAACGGTGTCGATCCGGCGCGCGCCACGCGTTCGACGATGGCGTCGAGGTCGCTCGGCGTCGTGCCACCTAACTCACTCGCCCAACGCTTCACCGAGTCGCCCGCACCCTTACGGATTTGTCGTTCTCCGACGTCGAGTCCCGACATGCGCGTGGTCGCGGTGAAGGGAATGAAGGCGTGATCCCCTTCGAGTTGACGTTCGCGGATGTCGAAGCGCTGTTTCGCGAGCACGACGATCGAGCGGCCCTCCGGGGTCTCGTCGGCGAGCGAGGCGAGTTGGGCGACGTCGGCCACCTCTTGTTCGGTGTGACCCTCGACGGGAAAGAAGTTGGCGGCCATGCGGTTGCCGAGGGTGATGGTGCCGGTCTTGTCGAGCAAGAGGGTCTGGACGTCACCGGCGGCCTCGACGGCGCGACCACTCATGGCGAGTACGTTTCGCTGCACGAGCCGGTCCATGCCGGCGATGCCGATCGCCGAGAGCAGCGCCCCGATAGTCGTGGGAATGAGACACACGAGGAGCGCCACCAGCACCACCACGGAAACCGAGGCACCCGCGAAGTTGGCGAAGGGCACGAGGGTCACGACGACCGGGATGAAGACGATCGTGAGTACGGCGAGGAGAATCGTGAGAGCGATCTCGTTCGGCGTCTTTTGACGATTGGCGCCCTCCACCAACGTGATCATCCGATCGATGAAGGTGTGTCCGCGTTCGGCGGTGATGCGCACGACGATGCGGTCCGAGAGCACCTTGGTGCCCCCGGTCACGGCCGAACGGTCGCCACCGGACTCTCGAATGACCGGGGCCGACTCACCGGTGATAGCGGACTCGTCGACCGAGGCGATGCCCTCGATGATCTCGCCGTCGGAGGGGATGACGTCGCCCGCTTCGCAGACCACCAGGTCGCCCTTGGCGAGTTCCGCCGCGGGGACCAACTCCTCGGAACCGTCCGCGCGAAGTCGACGGGCCTCGGTCTCCGAGCGCATCTTTCTAAGGGTGTCGGCCTGCGCCTTGCCGCGGCCTTCGGCCATGGCCTCAGCGAAGTTGGCGAAGATGACGGTCAACAAGAGCCACACCGTGATCGACCACGTGAAGGTGCTCGGGTGCGTAATCGCCTCGATGAAGCTGATGATGGTTCCCACGAGCACCACGAACATCACGGGGTTCTTCACCTGGACGCGGGGATCCAGCTTGCGGATTGAGTCCTTCAACGCCTGACGCAGGATCGGGCCGTCGAAGAGTCCTCTCGACTCCGCGACGCCGTGGGCGCTCGGTGGGCTCGTTGGTTGATTGAGAACGGTCGTCATTAGAAGAATCCCTTACTGAGTTGCTCGACGATGGGGCCGAGGGATACCGCGGGGAAGAACGTGAGACCACCGATGATCAAGATCACGCCAATGGTGAGGCCCACGAACATCGGATTGTCGGTGCGAAAGGTCCCGAGCGATTCGGGCACCACGTCCTTCTCGGCGAGTGATCCGCCGAGCGCGAGCGCCGGGATGATGATGGCGAAGCGTCCGACCAGCATAAGGATCGCTCCGATCACGTTGTAGAAGGGGGTGTTGCCAGTGAGGCCCCCGAAGGCCGAGCCGTTGTTGTTGCCTTGCGACGTCAACGCGTACAGGATTTCGCTGAAACCGTGAGGACCGGCGTTGAGCGGACCCGCCCTTCCGACCACCAGCGAGACCGCGACACCCGTCATGATCAACACCGCGATGGGCATCACGAGGGCCCCGAGACCCGCGAGTTTGACCTCTCTCGCTTGGATCTTCTTTCCGAGATACTCGGGCGTTCGCCCAATCATGAGCCCTCCGATGAAGACCGCGATGAGGGCGTAGATCAGCATGGTGTAGAGCCCACTGCCCGTGCCGCCCGGCGAAATCTCACCCAACATCATGCCGGTGAGCAGTGCGAGACCGCCGAGGGGCGTGAAGGAGTCGTAGGACGCGTCGGCCGATCCCGTCGACGTCATGGTCGACGCGACCCCAAAGAGGGCCGACGAAGTGTCGCCGAAGCGCACCTCCTTACCTTCGGTGTTGCCCACCGTCGAGTGGACGCCCGCCGCCGCGACGACGGGGTTGTTCTGGTGTTCGCCGTACGAGGTGAAGCCGACCCACACACCGAAGAGGATCACCATGGCGGCGAGCAGCGCCGTACCGTGGCGAATACTGCCGACCATCTTGCCGAAGGTGTAGGTGAGGGCGAAGGGAATCGCGAGGAGCAAGTAGATCGAGAGGAAGTTCGTCAATCCCGTCGGATTTTCGAAGGGCGTGGCGGAGTTCGCGTTGTTGAACCCACCACCGTTGGTGCCGAGTTGCTTGATGGACTCCATGAAGCCAATAGGCCCACGGGCGATCGTCTGAGTCACGCCGTTCAAGACGTCGTGGAACGTCGCCGTACCGGCCAACGTCTCAACGGCACCTTGCGCCACGAAGATGATGCCGAAGGCGAACGCGACCGGCAAGAGGATGTAGAACATGCAGCGCGTGATGTCGACCCAGAAGTTTCCAATTGTCGCCGACTTGCGGCGCGAGAAACCGCGCACCATCGCGATGGCGACGGCGATGCCCACCGCGGGCGAAACGAACTGCTGGACGGTGAGGGCGCCAATCTGCGAGAAGTACGACATGGTCGTCTCGCCGCCGTAGTTCTGCCAGTTGGTGTTCGTCGGGAACGACACCGCGGTGTTGAAGCTAAGGGCTGAACCCACCGACGGCAGGTGCTGGGGATTAAGGGGCAGCGAACCCTGGATACGAAGGATGACGTAGGTGAACGCGATCGACACGGCCGAGAACACGATCAACGCGCCCGCGTAGCGCTTCCAGGTCTGTTCTTGCGACGGCGAGGTTCCGAGTAGTTTGTAGATCGGCTTCTCCACGAAGCCCAGAAAGTGCACGCGGCCGTCGAAGACAGCTTCCATGTACGAGCCCAGGTAGCGCCACGTCACGCCCAAGAGCACGACCAACGTGAGGAGGGTGAAGAAGAAACCCATTTAGAACTTCTCGGGCTTGAACATGGCGTATCCGACGTAGAAGAACATCACCACGGAGACGACCAGTAGGAGGATTTGGGCGAGCGTCATACGCGGTCTAGCGCCCAGATGAGACCCAACATCGCCACGGTAAACCCCAGGATGCCTAGTAGTGAGTAGAAATCTGCCATGAGTCCAGTCTTCGCACTCGGCTCTTAAGGGCCCCTTAATAACGCGCGGGCTCTCTTCATTTTTTCTTCATTCCTCGCCACCGCTTCGCCACCGAGCGTTTCGGACGATACTGAGTACGTGCAGCGGCGTCTTCTTGGATCGTGCGTCGGCGTCGTGTCGGCCGTGGCGTTCGGCTCGGCCCTCCTCCCCTTTCGATCAGACGTCAGTGTCTCGACCGTGGCGCTCGTCCTCGTCATTCCCGTCGTGGTGGGCGCGGTCATGGGGGGGTTCACCGCGGGCGCGGCGAGTGTCGTCGCCGGATTCTTGGTCTACGACTGGGTATTCGTGCCGCCGTACAAAACGTTGAGCGTCGGCACGACGCAGAACTGGACGGCGCTCGTCGTCTACGTCGTGGTGATGCTGTTGGTGGCAAGGATCGTCGGGGTGCTCGATGCGGCGCGAACCGAGACCGTTCGTGGCCACGAGGTGATGCGTCGAGTCTCCGAGGTTTCAGAGCTCCTCGTCGGCGACCAGCCCGTCGACGAACTCTTGAAGACCATTGTCGCGACCGCCCAAAAGGTCTTCAACGTGCCGGGCGTGTCGTTGCTCGAGCTCGAAGAAGGGCGTCTCGTCGTCGTCGCCAGTGCGGGTGAGCCGCTTCGCCGAGAGGAACTTCACCAGCTCGAGCCCCACTCAGGACTGCCGATACGCGTCGGCACGACGCCGGGAACGAGCGACGAACTCCGTACCGTCGCGCTGACGTCGTCCGGACGCGCCGTGGGCATCCTCGCCATGCGTGGCGTGCCCATCGAGGAGACCGATCGTGCGATCCTCAACACCTTCGCCAACGACGCGGCGCTCGCCTTGGAGAGAGCGCAGCTGCGAGAACAGGCCCTTCGCTCGAAACTTCTCGAAGAGTCCGATCGATTCCGCCGGGGACTACTCGGTGCCGTCTCGCACGATCTGCGCACGCCCCTGGCCACGATCAAGGTGGCGTCCTCAACGCTCTCTCGTGGCGCGGATCTTCTCTCCAAAGAAGACACGAGCGAACTTCACCAACTCATCGAGGTCGAAGCTGACCGTCTCACTCGTCTCGTCACGAACCTGCTCGACATGACACGCATCGAGGCCGGCGTCCTCACGCTGCACCGAGTGACGACGTCCGTCGTTGCGGTCGTGGAGGACGCCCTCACGGCCATGGGAGCGGCGCTCGGCGAACAACGTCTCGAGGTGATCGTTTCTGACTCCCTCCCCGACGTCGCCGTCGACCCCGTTCTCATGGGTCAGGCGCTCGTGAACCTCCTCGACAACGCCGTTCGCCACGCGCCGCCCCATAGCGTGATCACCGTGAAGGGTGACGAACGGGGTGACCGAGTCCTCCTCTCGGTGGCAGACCAGGGTCCCGGCGTCCCCGAAGGCGAGCGCGAGACGATCTTCGACCGCTTCACCCAGTTGAGTACCGCCGGAAGGGCCGGTCTGGGACTGACCATCGCCAAGACCTTCGTCGAAGCACACGGCGAACAGGTCTGGTACGAAGAGGTTCCCGGCGGTGGTGCCCGATTCGTTATCTCACTGACGCGCCACGTCGACGCGAAACGGTAACGATCGTGGCCACCGTTCTCGTCATCGACGACGATCCGTCACTGCTGCGCGCCCTCCGATTGGGTCTGAAGTCGGGTGGCCACGAGGTCATCACCGCCGTGAACGGCGAACGCGGGATAGCGCAGACCGCGTTGAAGTCGCCCGACGTCGTCGTCTTGGACATGGGACTGCCCGACATGGATGGGCTCGTGGTCTGTCAGCGAATACGCCAATGGAGCGACGTACCGATCATCGTCCTCTCGGCCACCGGTGCCGAAGATAGAAAGATTGATGCCCTCAACGCGGGTGCCGATGACTACGTGACCAAACCCTTCAGTATGGGAGAGTTGGAAGCCCGCATCCGCGCCGTCCTGCGCAATCGGCCGAGCGAACCCGACGAGCAGTCGTCACCCGAACTGTCGCTCGGCACGCTCGACCTCGACTTGGTGCATCACGAGGTTCGACTGAAGGGCCTCAAGGTCAATCTCACGGCCAAGGAGTTCAGCGTGCTCGCCTACCTCGCTCGCTACGCGGGGCGCACCTGCACGCATCAGATGATCCTTCACGCCGTCTGGGGTTCTGGTTACGGCGACGAAGCCGCGTACGTCCACGCGTACGTGCACCGACTGCGTCAAAAACTCAACGACGAATCCGGCACGCTGATCCAGACGACGCCGGGCGTGGGCTACAGCTTGCAGCCCGAGGTGTGACGGCGCGTCAGGCGAGCGTGCGGTCGAACGACGAACCACGGAGTACGACGGAACGTCTCGGCGCCCGTTTGTACGATGGACCCGTGTACGGGCCTTCACCCCTCGTTTCGGCGATTCTGCTCACCGGCGGACAGAGTCGACGGATGGGTTACGACAAGTCACAACTGATCGTCGACGGATCAACGCTGGCGGTTCGCACCGCCTCGCTGCTTCAACTCGTCGTCGAAACGGCACTTGAAGTCGGCCCCGGCGTCTCGGGACTGGCGTCGAGGAGGGAGGAGCCCTCGGGAGAAGGTCCGCTCGTCGCTGTCGCGGAGGGATGGCGCGCGCTGCACGAACTTGGACGGACCGGCAGTGCTTTGGTCGTCGCGTGCGATCTCCCGCTTCTCTCGGAGCGGTTTCTACGCTTCCTCGTTGAATGGGAGGCACCCGGATCCGTCGTGCCGGTGGTTCGCGGCCGAGCCCAGCCCCTGTGCGCGAAGTGGTGTCGCGACGACCTCGAGCACGCGGGAAAGTTGGTCGGTGAGGGCGTTCGTTCTCTGCGCCACGTCACTGCGCGACCCGACGTCACCCTCCTCGATGAATCGATGTGGCGAGGCGTCGCGACCGAAGAACAGTTCTCCGACGTCGACAGCCCGGCCGACCTTCACCGCTTGGGACTGAGCTCCTGAGCCGGTGGCGTCGCGATGATTGCACGCTCGATGAGCAACGTCTGATCAGGCCTGATCGGGATTGGCCTTCCAGTCGCGCTGTTCTAGGCGAGCTGCCAGATCTCGAGCCTCCGCTGGTGCGAGTCCCGCCTTGGCCGCGAGCCAGCACGCCACCGGCGCCGCCGTTCTCTCCGAGGCGTGCGCGGCGGTCCCCGCCAACGAAAGGATGTCCTCGCGTTCAGCGTCACTCGGCGGGGCGATTCCCAACGCCGCCGCAAAGGAGGTGAGCCACTCGGTCGCCGACGTCGTCATGGAAGCGATCCTACCGAGTGGGTGGAAAGCCATGGTGCGGCGATCGGCGAACGAACCGCGGCTCGTAGCGAGCGAGACCCGCGGGCGTCACCCCTCGTTAGGCTCACCGGAGAGTCACCGGGCCGCTCGCCCGACGGGATCGCGAGCTGGCGCCGGAAAGTGGAAGAGGTACGAAGTGAGTCGCATAACACCCGAGCGCTCCGTCATTCGCATGACCGTAGGAGAGCCACCGAAGAACCTGCGCGACACGCTCGCCGGTGAGGAGCCACTCGAGCTTCGAGTCGGCGGTGCGTCGCTCGCCGTCACCATGAGAACGCCCGGGGCCGATTTCGACCTGGCGGCCGGGTTCCTCGTGAGTGAAGGCGTCATCACGCGCACCGAAGAACTCGTGACGATGCGCTACTGCGCGGGAAAGGATGAGAGCGGGGTCAACAGCTTCAACGTGCTGGACCTCATGCTGGCGGACGGCGTGGCGCCCCCCGACGAGAGCGTGGCGCGAGCGTTCTTCACCACGAGTTCGTGCGGACTTTGCGGCAAGGCCTCCATCGACGCGGTGCGAACGCGCTCGGCCTTCGAGGTCCGCGACGATCGGCTGAGCGTCTCCACGACGTTCTTGGCGTCGCTGCCCGCGCGACTGCGCGAAGCCCAAAGAGTCTTCGACAAGACGGGTGGTCTGCACGCCGCGGGTCTCTTCGATGGCGAGACGGGCGAGTTGCTCGTATTGCGCGAGGACGTCGGTCGCCATAACGCCGTGGATAAGGTCGTAGGTTGGGCGCTTCGCGAGGGACGATTGCCGTTGCGCGGAACCATCTTGTTGGTCTCGGGACGTGCGTCCTTCGAGCTGGTGCAAAAGGCGGTGATGGCGGGCGTCTCGATGTTGTGCGCGGTGTCGGCGCCCTCGTCCCTCGCGGTCGACCTCGCGGAGGAGTCGAACATGACCCTCGTCGGATTCCTGCGCGACCCGTCGATGGTCGTCTACGCGGGATTCAATCGGGTACGAGAGGACGACGACGAGGACATCGCGCGACTCGACCCGCACTGAACGACGTGTCGCTGGTACGCGACACCGTTGACCGACGTCGCTCGCTCGCGTTACGCCGCCGGTTCGATGCGGATGATGATCGACTTCGACGTTGGGGTGTTGCTGGTGATGGCCGTCGAATCCAGTGGCACCAGCACGTTGGCCTCGGGAAAGTACGCCGCCGCGCAGCCCCTGGGTGTCGCGTACGCCACCGCGCGGTATCCCCTGGCGTGTCGTTCACCGTCGGACCACACGCTCACGAGATCGACCATGTCGCCATCGTTCAGTCCTCGCTCCGCCAAGTCCTCAGCGTTCACGAAGACGACCCGGCGACCGCCTTTCACGCCGCGGTATCGATCGTCGTAGCCGTACACGGTCGTGTTGAACTGATCGTGCGAACGCACCGTTTGGAGCACCAGGTGCCCCTCGGGGACCTCGAGCGCGTCGGGACGATTCACGGTGAAACGCGCCTTGCCGGTCGCGGTGGCGAACGTACGTGAGTCGTGCGGACCCCGTGGCAGCATGAAGCCACCGGGTGCCCGTACGCGTTCTTCGAAGTCGTCGAAGCCGTCGATGACTCGAGAAATGTGGTGGCGGATCAGCCCGTAACTGGTGGCCATGGCTCCCCAGCCGATGTCCTCGCCGAACAACGCCCTTCCCAACCCGGTCACGATCGCCACTTCACTGCGCAGGTGTGGCGACCCCGGGTCGAGGTTCCCGTGACTGGCGTGGACCATGCTCATCGAGTCCTCCACGGTTACGAACTGTTCGACTCCGCTTTGGACATCGCGTTCACTGCGGCTGAGACACGGCAGCAGGAGCGCCTCGGTGCCGTGACAAAGGTGCGATCGATTCAATTTCGTGGCGACGTGCACCGTCAGCGCGCAGTTCTTCATCGCCGCCTCGCTGAGCGACGTGTCGGGCGTGGCCGCGACGAAGTTGCCGCCCAGCGCGAAGAAGACGTCGATCTCGCCGTCGCGCATTGCGCGGATCGTGCCGACGGTGTCGAGGCCGTGCGCACGGGGCGTCTCGAAGCCGAACTCGTCACGAAGTTTGTCGAGGAACGAATCGGGCATCCGTTCCCAGATGCCCATCGTGCGGTCGCCCTGGACGTTGCTGTGACCGCGGATTGGCGATGGCCCCGCGCCCGGCTTGCCGATGTTGCCGCGCAACAGCAGAAAGTTCACGATCTCGCGGATGGTGGCCACGGCGTTGCGGTGTTGCGTGAGACCCATGGCCCACGTGACGACCACGCTGTTGGCCGCCACGACGTCCGACGCGAAGTCCTCGATCTCGTCGCGCCTCAGACCGCTTTGCGACTCGATCACCGTCCAGTCGAGGTCGCGCCACGCCCGACACGCCTCCTCGAATCCGTCGCAGTAGGTCTCGATGAACGAGCGGTCGAGAATCGTCGTGGGCGCGGCGTCCTCGCGCGCCAGCAGGGCCTTACACAGGCCGGCGAACATCGCCAAATCACCGTTGACGCGAACGGCTAAGTAACGGTCGGTCAACTTAGTGCCCCCGCGAACCAGTCCACGCACACTCTGGGGATTCTTAAAGTGAACGAGACCGGCTTCGGGCAGCGGGTTGGCCGTGACGATGCGGGCGCCTCGGACTTTCGCCTTTTCGAGCGCGGTGAGCATTCGGGGATGGTTGGTACCGGGATTCTGGCCAACGATCACGATCAACTCGGCGTGATCGGTGATGTCATCGAGGCTCACGACCCCCTTGCCCACGCCGATCGTTTCGTTCAACGCGGCGCCGCTCGACTCGTGGCACATGTTCGAACAGTCCGGCAGGTTGTTGGTACCCAGTCGTCGAGCCAGTAGTTGGTAGACGAACGCCGCCTCGTTGCTGGCGCGTCCGCTGGTGTAGAAGGCCGCGCGGTTGGGACTGGAGAGGTTCCTAAGGCGGTCAGCGATCTTTCCCAACGCGTCGTCCCACGAGATCGGGGTGTAGTGCTCGGCCCCGGGAGCGAGGTACATCGGTTCGGTGAGACGCCCGTGCTCCTCGAGGGAGTGGTGATCCTGACCGCGCAGCTCGGCCACGGAGTGGGCGGCGAAAAACTCACGCCCGACGCGACGCTTCGTCGTCTCCCACGCGGCGGCCTTGGCCCCGTTCTCACAGAACTCGGCGAAGCTCCTCTGGCCTGGCGACGGATCGGGCCACGCGCAGCTGGGACAGTCGAAACCCTTGGCCTGATTCATCTTGAGCAGCGCGCGCGACCCTCTGATCACGCCCGGTTCACCGACGACGAAGTGCATCGCGTGTCGAATCGCCGGGAAGCCTACCGACGCCGTTATCGGCCCGGTGATCTGGACTTCGTCGTTCGACCGGTCAACGTCTTTTGGCATCTGAGCTTTCCAATATGAAGTCATTCCGAGAGATCTCGTTGGATGACGCCTCTGGTCCGAGACTATCCCACGCTGTCGAAATCGGGTCTCGGGCGCCGTCGGGACCCCGGTGAAATGTCTGACGAACGGAGGACTGGTCGTTTCGGACCCCGACGGTCATCCGGAACGATGCAATCCGGCGAAGTGGCGTCCAGGACTGTACGCACTGTCGCGTTGCGTGTTGACTCCGTCTGATCTTCTAAAAAGGGAGCTCCACTGAGCGTCATGAAGCGAATTTCAGTTTTCGTGGGATCCCTGTCGCTCGCCACCGGCGGTCTGTTCGTTGTTGCTGCGGGAGCATCGTCGCTGCACGTCGTCGCGACGAGCCGCGCCACGGGTCAGTACGCCGTCGCCGAGACGAGCGGACAGGTCCTGAAGCCATCCAAGATCGAAGAAGTCGTGTCGTCCAAGCCCGAACTGAGCGGCCTCGTGCAGTGGACCGTGGGTTGCAACAAGGGCAACAAGGTCATTCCCTCCAAGCGTTACAAGAAGACGGTGAAGTTTCCGGCGGTGGTGCACGTCAAATTCGCGGCGTCGTCATCGACTTGCGTCGTGGCGGCCAACGTCCAGATCGACGGATCCGGTAAGGTCACGATCGCCCTCGAATCCTCTCGCTGAGGAGAGTCGCGCTTTCCCACTTCTGAGGTACGTCAATCGCTTGAGGAGCGGTCAAGCACGTGGCGACGTCGCACCAAAATGAATGGTGGACGCAACATGGCTTAGGGCTTCGTCGCAATGACGACTTCGGTGTCTCCAGGCCAATCCCAAGAGAGTCCAGCGGGTGACTGCCCGAGCAGGAGTTGACGCAGCTCGGCTTCGAAGTCGTCTCGGCGGTCTCCATAGAGCCGCGGGGCAGAATAGGACATCGAAAAGGTGTTTGCCACCACCGTATCGACATCTCGAAGCAAGTCGGGTCGACCGGGTGCGTAAACGGTGCGATAGCCACCAAAGGGAGAATCGGCGAGCGTGACCTCAAATCGCGCTGGCAGTCCGACCTTCCAGTTGGCGAGATAGTGGCGCGTGCCCTCGCCCAGGTAAGCAACGATGAGTTCCTTTATCGCTGCGTGAGGAATGCTCGGATAGTCGTGGCGATTTGGCTGCGGTCGTCGGTCTACTGCGTTCGAGATGAGCGCCCATGAACCTCCAGGCTCGAGGAGGTCGAAGATGATGTCGGTGATCTCCGTCTGTCGAACCCCGTGGAATGACTGCCCGAATACAACCAGGTGAAATGATCCCACGGCCAACGAAGGGATTTCCTCCGCCGCTCCAAGATCCCAGTCAACAGTGTCAATCCCCGCCTGGTGGCAGCGCCGCCGGCCCTCGCGCAACATTCCAGGTTCGGGATCAAGCGCCACCGTTTGGCGGAACATACTGGCGAGTTCCAATTCGAGAACGCCGGGTCCACAGCCCACGTCGAGGGCCGACCGGTCCCGTCCAGCGATAGTTCCTGTCTCAGCGTTTGGGCCAACAGTTCGGAGTAGGGCGCACGCCCTATCGAGTAATACTCAGCCGTCCCCTGAAATGCCCGCGGGTCAAACTCCACCGAACGACTCTCGCACAGAGATACTCATTCGTGTCGGAGGTCAGACGTGAGAGCGCCGGAAGACGCTCGCGACTGACCGAGCGAGCCACCACTTCAGGCGAATCTATACACGGGTGACACGGCTCATCACGAGATCGCGCCATGGCGAGCAACCTTTCGTCAGAACGGGTGGTTTACCAGGGCGAGCGAACGTAGTTCCAGGCACCACCTTCCGCCCAGAGCACTTGGCTCTGCGCGCCGAGCTCGAGTTGAGTACGTGAGGCGAGGTCTCTCGCTGCTTGGTAGAAGGAGTCCCAGCCGGAGCCGGTCGGCCAATTGTCTGACGGAGACCTAGCCAAGACGCAGCCCTGTTCATTCCAACACTTCAACTCGTCCAAAAGCGAACTAGACAACAGATTGCTCCAAGGTCGTACGCCCTTAAAGCCGCCAATTTTGCTCCCGGACCATCTACTGCCGTCCGCTCCATACGGCGAACGCACGTCTGGTCCAGGGGAGGTGATCAACCAGATCCCGGAAGCGTCGAAGTCGTGATCAATCAGGACGCGTCGCACCGGGCAATCATCTCACGAGGATTCGTGCGTTGGCAAGGTGAATTCGGCGTCGGAGACCCGACGTGACGGCTCCGCCGCCCAGCGTCGGCGCTTCACCACTCGGATCTCGCTGCAATCGAAAGTGACGCGTCCAATCGACAAGGTTTGACAAGACGACTTCTTGAGGGGAAACGAATAATCTCATCGGATGTGAAGCGAGTTGCCATTTCGATCGCCACTCTTGTTGTAAGTGCCTCGGGTGCTCTGCTTTTAGTCAATCTTCTCGGGTCTTCCACTCCGGCCAGCTTGATGAGACTTCGTTGTTCGGATTCGGTCGGTCAGCAAGGGCGCGGTGGGGAGACGGTTATTGGCGGCGTTGAGGGACTGGTCCTTCCCGGATCCGGCAACCCCGCGTTGTTGCGACCCCTACGAAGTGCCGACGGTCAGCGTTTTTTCGTCTACAAGGCATTTCTCGCGGTCTCTGCGGCAACGGCGCCGTACGCGACGGTGTCCGTCGTCAGCCCGCAAAGCGCCAAACTCTATTACGGATCCGCCAGCCATGTCGGCTCGCTCGCTAACGGTTCCCACGGGCGGGGGTTGATCGCGGCGTCGAGGTCTCAGGTTCGACTACCGGTATGTGGACCGAAATTCACTGGCTTCGTCGGCGGCATCATTGTCGTGAAGCCGACGTCCGTCACGTTTGCCGTCTCATCACCGCGCAAAGGAACCGAGCGCGTGACCGTCTCGGTCGGCAATCGTTAGTCTCGAACTCCTGCGTCAAGTCAACTCGAGGAGTTATTCGTCGATGAAACGGAGTCTCTCGACGCAAGACCAAGTGTCGGAGACCCGAATTGACCTCGAACGTCGAACGATCGAATGGAGACCTGTGCGGGAGGGTCGACGACGAACTTCGTAAGAAGTGCCACTGCGGCCACAAGGTATTCCATCACCACACGACGAGCACAGCAAAGGACGACGTGATTCTTCTCAGTGAAGCGACGAGCACGCGGAGTCCGACACGTGGCAACCACCCGGAAACGTCCTCTGACTCAAAGCCACTGGGTCGAGGCCCCGGCGGTTCCGCGTAGTCGCGGCGACGTCGATTTCGGACTGTTGCCGTCGCAAGGTCGTTGAACGGGCCACCGATTTGGTCGCGCTTCACACCTATACTCAGGCGCATGAACGACGAGACCAGCTCACTCGTCTAATGAGCAAAGTCCTCGTCGCATGACGCAGGCCCTGCGTGTCGATGGTCTGCGTAAGTCCTACGGCGCCCTCAAGGCCGTTGACGACATCAGCTTCGACGTCGAGCGCGGTGAGATCTTCGCTCTTCTCGGCCCCAACGGCGCCGGCAAGACCACGTCGATCGAAGTCCTCGAGGGCTTCTTGAAGCGCGATGGCGGCGGCGTCGAGGTGCTCGGCGTGGATCCCGGTGATCGACGGCATCTTCGATGGCTGCGCGACCGCATCGGCGTCGTGCTCCAAGAACTTGCGGTCGAGTCGTTCTTCACTGTTCGCCAGGTACTCGAGCGCAACGCCGGCTTCTATCCCAATCCCCGACCCATCGACCAAGTCATCGAACTGGTGGGCCTCAGCGACAAGGGCGACGCCAAGGTGAAGAGGCTCTCTGGGGGCCAGCAGCGCCGACTCGACATTGGGCTCGGCATCGTCGGCAACCCGGAACTACTGTTTCTCGACGAACCAACCACCGGCCTCGACCCCGCCGCACGGCGCACGACCTGGGATCTCATCCGCCTGCTCTCCTCGGAGGGAACAACGGTGTTGATGTCGAGCCACTACATGGACGAGGTGGAGGCCTTGGCCCACCGCGTCGCCGTGCTGTCACGTGGACACATCGCGGCGCAGGGTCCCACCGCGTCCCTCGGCGGACGTAACGAAGGTGAAGTCACGATCCGATTCTTGCCTCCCCCGGGCGTCGAGATGGCCGACCTACCGATCACGCCGTCGCGCGTCGAAGGCGGCGTGGTGGAAGTGAAGTCGCGCGACGAGGTAGCGGCCCTGCACACGCTGACTGGTTGGGCTATCGATCACGACGTCGCGCTCGCGGGTCTCAGCGTGACGCGCGAGACGCTCGAGGACATCTACCTCGCCCTGACGCGGCGCGACCGCGATGAATCTGAAGGGAGGTCGTCGTGAGTTCGACCGACAATGACGTAATGACGCGAAAGCTCTGGTTGCACGACGTGCGTCTCGTCATCCACCAAGTCAAGTACGAGCAGCTCTTCTTCTGGCTCAACCGAGTTGGCGCCATCTTCACCGTGGGCTTCTCGGTGGTCTTTCTCGTGATGCTCGGCGCCGGCTCCGGTAACCAGAGAGTCGCCAGTCTCGGAGGCATCCGGCTCGTCCAGTACTACGTGCCCGGGTTCGTCGCGTACGGGGTCATGGCCGCAGGGTTCACCACCCTCGCCATTACCCTCGTGGTGCGCCGAGAGACCGGACTCTTGAAGCGACTGCGCCTCAGCCCGCTGCCCTCCTGGGTGCTGATCGCGTCGATCTTTATCAGCACTACGATCGTGGCGCTCGTCCAGACCATCCTGCTCTTGGTCATCGGCCGGTTTGGCTACCACGTCAACTTCCCCTCTTCGTGGTTGGCAATGCTGATCGCCATTCTCGTGGGCATCGTGAGTTTTTCAGCTATGGGCGTCGCCATCAGTGCGGTCGTCCCGAATCAAGAGGCCGCGGGACCGGTGACGAGCATCGTCTTCTTCGTCCTGCTCTTCCTCGCGGGACTATGGTTCCCTCTTCCGCCTGGTTCAGGACTCGCGAAGTTTTCGAACTATCTGCCCGTTCGACATCTCATCATCGCGATGGATCGGTCGTTCCAGATACCCAAGGGTGTCTCACCGTGGGCCTGGCACGATCTGCTCGTCGTCGCTCTCTGGGGAGTTGGCGCGACGCTCGTCTCGCTGCGTCGCTTTCGCTGGTCGCCGCGCCGTGTGTAGCCAACTCGTTCGAGTGAGCGATGGAAGCCGAGGCATCGTAAAGGGACTCGCCGTGATCGAAGCGCCCGACAATGAGACGGCTCTCGTCGTAACCCGGGCGAACCCGATCGTGCCACGCGGGAGCGGCGTCGAGGTGAGACCCGTGGCGGGCGGTGTCGTCGGCGGGGGTCCGTACCTCTTCGCTCTCGGACTGACCGCCTTCGGCCTTGCGACGATCTTCCGCCATGCGGTCAGCGCCTTGGACGCCTTCGTGGGGATGCTTCTCATCTTGCCCATCATCGCCTCGGTGTTGCCGTCCTCGTACGCCAACGACATCGGAAGGTTTCTCCCCGCCGATATCGGCACGGTGATGGCCTCCGCACATCACCGAGGCAGCGGCGCCTTCAATCCCCGGGTGGGTTTCACTCCTCGGCGGCTACGCGGCAGCGTTCCTGATCGTCGGAGGGGTCCTACTCGTTCGTCGAGACGCGTGAGCACACCGTCGCGTCACCGCCCGAAGACGCCACTGATCAACGTGCGCGCGAGTGACGTCGACGCGCGAACGACAATGAAGGTGGAGGGGCGCACGTGCACGGTGTGGGAAGAGTCCTTCGACAAACGATGCTCTACGCGAAGCCTTGGCAACGCTACGCGCTCTCGATCGCCATGGTCGTCCTCGGTCTCACGCTCGCCGTGCTGGGACAGACCAGGGGTTTCGTTCTCGTGGCAATCGGCGGCTTCATGATTTTCGAAGTCATCCGTTACCGGTTGGCGCCACGACGGAAGGGTCAACAGTAGAGAGGGGCGAGACGACGATCTCGGTGCTCAGGCGCAGGGGTGACGGACTCGAATCCCCAGCGGCTGAGCCAGGTATCGCTCGTCGGAACTCTCCTCTTCGCGCTCGAGTCGTCACGACGCGTGCGCCGCTCACTCTTCGCGACGCCCGTGAGCGTTCTGTTCGCTATGTCTGACACGTCCGCGGCGAACCCACGCTTCACAGTTCGTGAGGACACTCTGGACGACTCGTCATAGGTTGACGTGCTCACCGGTGTTCGTGACACCGGTGTCTAATCCGTAAGCTGCCATTCACTTCTCGTAACGCCTGTGGTAGACGTTTAGTGAGCCATCGGGAGTGGGCAAGCAATGCACCAGACAACTGGTTCTGTTCGGAAGTTGCTCATCGTCGTGGTTGGCGCTATCTTCGTTGCGACGATCGCGATGAACCTCGCTACCGTGTCGGCTGCCCGATTGCCAAAGGTCAGTCCAGCGTCGTCGGTGTACGTGGCACTCGGAGACTCCTACGCCTCTGGAGAAGGTCTGCAGTCCAGTGCGGCGACGTACCTCTCGCCGTCGAACAATGACGGATGTCATCGAAGCGTGACGGCGTATCCCGTGTTGGTGGCGACGAGCCTGAACCTAAATCTTGGTCAATTCGAAAGCTACGGTTCCGGCGGTTTTGTAGCGTGCTCCGGTGCCACGACGAAGGATCTCTTGAAGGGCGAGAACGGCGAGCCACCCCAACTGCGTGCACTCTCACCGGCAACGCGTTGGGTCACGCTGACCGCCGGAGGCGACGATCTTCATTTCTCAAATGTCCTGGTCGCGTGCTTGGACGTTCGTGCGAGCGTCAACGTCCTTCGCGCGACGAGGAGCTTCACCCAATCGGGCATCGTACGTGAGAGCAAAACGTGTGACCAGTACCTCGCCAGCGCGAACGCTCTCTTCAACGCTTCGAACGGGACGTCCACGGAGGAGGCCGCCCTTGAACACCTCTACGAGCAGGTATTTGTTCACGCGCCCAACGCGGAGTTGGCGGTCTTGAACTACCCGCAACTCTTCACCGTACGTCCCCCTGCGTTCTGTCCCGTCGCCGGTGGCATCAGTCTCTCCCACCTCCTTAAGGTGCGTTCCGCTCAATTAGAAGTTGGCTATTCAAGGGGCCACGTCACGGAATTCAACCGCGTGCAAAGTCAACTGAACGCCGCAATCGCGGGCGCCGTCAGCGCCGTCAGCGCACTGGGAGCCGACATTCGACTCGTTGACGTCAACAGCTTGACGAAGGCCTCGGCGATTCCCTGTAACGTCGCGACAAACGGGCGATCTGACATGAATACTCTTCGCTTTTCTGTAGGCTCGCCGCTGACGACAATCCTCGAGAACTGTCATCTCGACTTAGCTCACCTTCTTTCGCAGCGGTCCTTCGTTTCGTGTCCCTCGTATGAAGCGGCCCTGTTCCTGCAACGCATCGTGGCCGCCCAGTCGTTTCATCCGAAGCAACGGGCGCACAACACGATGGCACGAGCTGTTGAAGCACTCGTCGAACAGGTCTCAACAACAACGACCACGCTGAGTGCGAATCTCAACAGTACGAAGCCGGGCTAGTTCCGACTCCGGGGACCGTGCGCGACGCCACGAGAGGAACGCTTGGTCCCTCGGAGCTCCCGCGCGACGTTCTCGCGACTAGTGTCTACGTCGCGTTGGATCGTACGCTCGCGGATCGTCGCACGTGGCAACCCGGCGCGGTGAACTTTGCTCCACGATCCGTCAAGCCTCACCTGTTGCCCCGTGGTTCAATCTCGCGAAGACCGCTGTCAGTTCCTAGGCAACGTGTGCTGGCGGGTGAGCGGTCACGGCGCCTCAAACGAAAGGAGGGCCAGCATGACGAGCGTCGATCGAGCCGAAGGCGAACCTGACGTCATCACCAAACCCAGTCCCCGATCGGTCAGCGACACGGTAACGCGTCTCACACAGATGCTGAACTCTACGGGCGTAAAGCTATTCGCCGTCATCGACCAAAGCGCGGAGGCGCTTCGCGTCGGACTCGAATTGCGCGAGACGACGTTGGTGATCTTTGGAAGTCCCCTCGCCGGCACGCCGGTCATGGTCGCCTCGCCACTCGCGGCCCTCGATTTGCCGCTCAAGCTGCTGATATGGGCCGACGGCGCGCAAACCAAGGTCTCGTACGTCGCGCCCCTCGCCCTGGCGGCCCGCCATCATCTCAGCGACCAACTCACCGGCAACGTCGCCTCGATCAACGGCCTCACCGACGCGCTCGTCGCTGAGTAGCTCGACGAGCAACGTGACGTACCCTCGGTAGCCTCGAGACGTGAGCTGGCCCCCGGCGGAGGTGAACATTGACACGTCGCTCGTCGGCGCTCTCGTTCGCGCGCAGTTCCCCATCTTTGGCGAGCTCGACTGTCTCCTCGTCGCCGAAGGATTCGACAACTCGCTGTGGCGCCTCGGCGACGATCTCGTCGTCAGGCTCCCTCGACGAGAGGCCGCGGTCGCGTTGAGCGAGAATGAACGGCGCTGGCTGCACGAGGTCGCTCGAGGCGTTACCTTGAGAACGCCGCTGCCCCTGCTGGCTGGCGCCCCCAGTGACCTCTATCCGTGGCCGTGGTTGATCACGTCGTGGATCGACGGCGTCCCGGGCGACCAGATCGACCTCCAAGCGAACGGTTCGTCGGCGCGAGCGCTGGCGTCGTTCCTACGCGAGTTGCACGTCGAGGCACCCGCCGACGCGCCGCGCAGTCCCGTTCGTGGTGTCGCCCTCAGTTCGCGATCGACCACCTTCCAGGCACGTCTCACGCGACTTCGCGACCACGTCGACGAGAAGGCGCTGCAAGAGCTTTGGGTGGACTGCGTCGGGGCTCCGCCGTGGTCGTCGGCGTCACGCTGGCTCCACGGTGACTTCCACCCGGCCAACACCCTCTATCGCGACGGTGAACTCGTCGGCGTCATCGACTTCGGCGACCTGTGCGCCGGCGATCCCGCCACCGATCTCGCGGGTGGCTTGCTGTCGCTTCCTTTTGACGCGCTCGACGACTTCTTTGGCGAGTACGGGTTCATCGATGAGGCGACGCTGCGACGAACGATCGGCTGGGCGTTGTTGTTCGGCGTCTTCATGGTGTCGCTCGGTATCGAAGGTCGCCCGACCTACCGGCGCGTTGGCGAGCTTGCGCTCAAGAACGCCACTCAAGTGGCGAGGAAACGTTAGGTCCCGCCGCGCCCCCGCGCCGAGTCCGTAGGGCCCGTCGGCTCACGTGACGCACGAGTGCCTCCGGGCCTACTTGATGGCGACGTGCGCGACGGGTCCGGGCCGAAGCACGCGAGCCAAAGGGTAAGTTCGTGTAAAGGAGTGTTTCGTGGCGAGGTCGCGCGTTTACTTAGAAGAGGGTAAGAGTTCGGTCTTCGCCATCTCCTGCGACTGGCCCGGCTGGTGCCGACGAGCCAAGACGCCAGATCTCGCGATCCAAGCCCTCGACGCGTACCGAGAGCGCTACGCCAAAATCGTCACCTCGGCGTTTCGACCCGGACCTTTCGAGATCATCGGCACCACGAGGGGCAACGCGACGACGGACTTTGGCGCACCGGACGCTCGCGGTCCGTGGGATGAGGACGACCTCACGCCTCGTGAGTTGGCTCGCCAGCTGGCCGTGCTCCAGGACTGTTGGAACTACTTCGACGCGGTGGTCGCGAACGCGCCCGCCGAGTTGAAAAAGGGACCACGAGGCGGAGGACGCGATCGCGACGGCGTCGTCAATCACGTTCGAGAGGCCGAGCGTGCCTACTGCTCGAAGGTTGGCTTCCGCGTCGCTCCACGAACGCCCTGGGACGAACAGCGAGACGTCGTGGTGACGACACTTCGCGCCGCCACGCGGAACGAGAAGTGGCCGGTCGCCTACGCGATTCGCCGCTGCGCCTGGCACGTGGTTGATCACGCGTGGGAGATCGAGGACAAGGGCTTCTAGTACCCGAACGAGAACGATCCGTTGACGTCCTTCTCGTTCACGGCGTC
Source organism: Acidimicrobiales bacterium (assembly GCA_035533455.1). Taxonomy (GTDB): domain Bacteria; phylum Actinomycetota; class Acidimicrobiia; order Acidimicrobiales; family RAAP-2; genus RAAP-2. The sequence continues at coordinate 94,866 of DATLTT010000004.1, forward strand.
GGGAAACGAAGTTCGAGAGCCCGGAGCGCGTCGTCAAAACCCAAGCGCCGATAGAAGGGAAACGCCGCCAGCGTCGGATGCGTCGTCAAGTAGTCCAACTCCATCGTCCGCGCGTCGCTGATGAGCGATTCGACGAGCTTGGTTCCGACGCCGCCGTTACGGTGAACGGGTTGCACGTAGACGCTCTGGACGATGCCGGCGCGGCGAACGAACTTTCCGGGCCCGGGAACGCGCTCGACGACGAAGAGCCACGCGCAACCGACCGACTTCCCATCGATCGTGGCGAGGTACGCGCGATGCGACTCGCGATGGTGCTCGTACCACTCAAAGAACTTCAGCTCGAATCCCTCTCGGCTAAGTCCCTTTTCACCCGCTTCTTCACTACGCCACTGGAAGCGAAGGGCCGCGAGGTCGGAGATGTTCATCGCGCTGGCGCGAAAGACGGTCGCGTTAGAGCCCACGACCCGAGGCTACGTCGTGAGGGGCGCGAGGGAGGTCGGCGCCGCACTGGCGCCCGGTCCGGGCCTCACGTCACGTACGGACCAACACGTAGTGCGTCGCGCCTTCACCCTCCGTGACCGATGAGCACTCGTAGCCACTGGGCCACTCGCCCACCTCTAAGAGTCGCTCGCCTGACTCGAGCCTGATGGGTACGACGGCCAAGTGAAGTTCGTCCACCAGTCGAGCGTCGAGGAACGCTCGAACGGTCCGCACCCCGCCACCCAGGCCGACGACGTCATCTCCCGCCACCTCGCGGGCGCGGGCCAGGGCGGCGTCGAGACCTTCGGTAACGAAGTGGAACGTCGTGTCGTCGACGGCGATCGACGGACGCTCGAAGTGCGTGAGGACGAAGACCGCGTGGTGAAAAGGGGGATGATCCCCCCACCAGCCACGCCACTCGCTGTCGCGCCAGGGCCCGCGAACGGGGCCGAACATGTTGCGACCCATGATCGTCGCACCGACGTCCACGAAACCGCGCCGAAAGACCTCGTTGTCGACCCCCTCACTGCCGCCTGGTTCACCGATCATCTCGCGGCCCGACTTCGTGGCGAAGATCCACTCGTGGAGTCGGGTGCCCCCGACGCCGAGAGGATTGCCCTCGTCCTGGAAGGGACCGGCCCCGTAGCCGTCCAGAGAGATCGACAGCGCGTTGACTTCGAGTCTTGACACGGCGTCCTCCTCCGTCTTTGACGACCGTAGGTTATCGTTCGGCCCGTCGCCATTGAAACTGGCTCACGTCGCTCGTCGACGTTCGAGGTACGAAGAGACCGCCGTCGAACTTCGAAGGACGAGGACGTGGGCGTGGGGCGCCTGCGTTCGCGCTTCGTTGGGGACGCTCTCGTGGTAGCGCGCGTGGGTCTTCCACGACCACAACACGACGTTGCGCTCGGGATTCAACGAGAACAGGTGGCGGAGCGACTCACGATTGCCGTTCCAGAGTTCCTCACCCGCAAATCCTCGACGAATCGTCCGCCTGAGAAGACGGACGATGACCTGTCGTCTCGGGAGATCGATGAAGAGGATCACGTCCGCTCGGCGCCAGAGCAGGTCGCGAACCGCGCGGTAGTTCCCGTCGCTCACCCACCGCGGCTGCTGGGCGAAGCCGTCCACGCGCTCGCGAAACTCGTCGGCGTCGAGCGCCGTCCAATCCTCTTGGTGGTAGAGCGAGTCCAGCTCGAGGTACGGCGCGTCGAGGATTCGGGCGAGTTCTCTCGCGAACGTCGTTTTCCCGCTTCCCGACGCGCCCTGGACGACGATACGATCCGTTGCGCTGCCCCGTGGTTCGCGTGGGTTCGACACCGCGAAAGCATACCGAGAGCCTCGGGGACCCACCTCGCGCGCGGGCGACGCTCGCACTCGATGGCCGGGCGCTTCGCTAGCTCAGGCAGCCCTCAGGCGCAGCGAGACCGCGAGTTCGTCGACCACCCGGTCGAACATCATGTTCGCGTTCTTCACCGTGCCCACGTACTGTCCAAAGAGCTCGAAGGTGAGAAAGCCGAAGATCGCCGTCCAGGCCAAGAGCGCCCTCACGTACTCTTCGGACGCCACGCCGGGCATGATCGCGGCCAGACCGTCGACGTCGAGGAAACGACGTTCACCACCCGCCGCCGGGCGCGCCAGCGCGACCGACGTGTCGACCCGTCGGCTTTCGCTCAGAATTGCTCCCAGGACGCGCGCCACTCTCGAGGCGGCATCGATCGTCGCCGTCGGTGCCGTGTAGCCCGGGATCGGTGTTCCGTAGATGAGCGCGTACTCGTGGGGGTTGTTCGTGGCCCAACGTCGAATCGCGCGCGCCGAGGCCCTCCACCTCGCGTACGCGTCCTCGCGCGCTACCTTGGCGTCCGCGCGTTCCACGCTCTGGCCGAGATCGTTGTACGCGTCGAGAATGAGAGCCGTGAGCAGATCGTCACGGGTCGCGAAGTAGCGATAGAGCGCGGACGAGACGACACCCATCTCCCGTGAGATCTCACGCAGGGACAGACCCGACACACTCTTCTCGGCGATCAACCGCCTCGCCACGTCCTTGATCACTTCGATCTGGGCCCGTCGCGCGCTGGCCCTCACGTTCGTCGCTCTGCTCACGCGTCCAGTATCCCACAACGAGAGCACTGCTCTTGCAATTTCTCCCGACTCGTGCCATACTGGTTGGGAGAGCAGTGCTCTCTCAATCGAAGGAGCCGTTGTGGCGCAGTATCTCATCGTCGGAGCCGGACCAGTAGGGAGCGCGGTGGCGCAGCTGCTCGCCCACCACGGCCACGGCGTGCGCCTCGTGACGCGAGGCGGATCTGGTCCCGACCATCCCCTCATCACGAGAATCGCCCTCGACGCGACACGATCGGAGGAGTTGAGCGAACTCGCGAGTGGCTGTGCCGCGATCTTCAATTGCGCCAACCCCCGCTACCACCGTTGGCCCACCGATTGGCCGCCCATCGCGACTTCGCTCCTCGTCGCGGCGGCGCGCTCCTCCGCGGTGCTCACGACACTCTCCAATCTCTACGCCTACGGACGACCGACGGGTCCGATGTCACCCGACTCCCCCTTCCTCGCCGACTACGAGAAGGCGCAGGTGCGCGCCACGATGTGGCACGACGCCCTCTCGGCGCACGACGACGGGCGCCTTCGCGCCACGGAGGTGCGAGCCTCCGACTTCATCGGACCCGACGCCCAGAGTGCCTTGGGCGCTCCGGTCGTCTCACGGGTCTTGGCGGGCAAGCGCTGCTGGGTGCTCGGGGCGAGCGACCAACTCCACAGCTGGAGCTACACCAAGGACGTCGCCCGGACACTCGTCGCGTGCGCCCACAATCCTGAGGCGTGGGGTCAGGCCTGGCACGCGGCCACCAACCCACCTCGGACGCAGCGCCAGGTCATTGACGACTTGGCCGACGTCGCGGGCGTCGATCACGTCGCGATGTCGACGATACCGACCTCGGTCCTTCGTCTCGTGGGACTCGTCAATCCCGTGGCAAGAGAACTTCCGACGACGCTGTACCAGTTCAACGAGCCCTTCGTCATCGACGACTCGGCGACGAGAATGAAACTAGGGATCGAACCCACGCCGTGGCTCGAGGTCCTTCGCGACACGATCGCGTCATCGCGGTGAGCGCGCCGCGACGACGACTACGGCGTCACGACAAGATCACGCGACGTAGCGAGTCGTTCGACGATCGAACGGGCCGTCTCGGCAGCGCTCAGACCAGAGTTGTCGAGAACGTGTTTTTCATAGACGCCCAGTCGTTCGTACTGGGCGTACGTCGCTCGAATCGGGTCCTCTAGGGTCAACGCGCCGGCGTGTCGTGGCTCCTTCAATCGGTCCACCGATCGAAAGAGGCAGTCCTCGAGCGTGGGGCGTAGCACCACGTAGGACACCGGCGCCTTCACGTGCGCGAGCTCTTCTCCGATCAGGTCCGCGTACCAGGGGCCCACGTGGCCTTCGAGCACCGTCACGTAGCCGGCACGAACGTAGCGTGCGGCCGTTGACAGCGAGGCGCGCACCATCACCTGATTCTGGGTGTCCGCGCGCGACTCCCACGGCGCGATCAGTCCGTTCACGACCGAAGCCCAGAAGAAGTCCGCGTCGACGACGACCGAGGGAGTGAACGCGCCCGCCACCATTCGTCCGACGGTCGTCTTGCCCGATCCCGGAGGACCGGTGAGGATCAAGAGCTGAGAATCGGACACCGGAGAAATCTACTCGCGGGCCCGTTTGACCTCGATCCCTCCGTGGGCCCGTCTACTTCCACCGACCTGAACTTCTCGATCAGATGGCGAACGCGTCACCCAGCCCGTCAGCGCCGACTACCTCGAGAGCGCTTGCTCGAGATCGGCCACGAGGTCTTCGACGTCTTCGATACCGACGCTCAGCCGCACGAGGTTGGCGGGCGGTTCGAGCATCGATCCGGCCGTCGACACGTGCGTCATCTCCGAAGGCAGCTCGATCAGGCTCTCCACCCCACCGAGGGACTCGGCGAGGATAAAGACCGTCGTGGCCTCACAGACTTTCCTCGCGACGTCGACGCCGGCCTTGAGCGTGAAGCTCACCATCCCACCGAAGTCGGACATTTGCGCGACGGCGACGTCGTGGCCAGGGTGATCGACGAGCCCCGGGTAGAAGACCCTGTCGACGGCGTGGTGATCGACGAGATACGCCGCCACGGCCCGAGCGTTCGAGCAGTGTCGGTCCATGCGAACGCCGAGCGTCTTCAGCCCTCGTAGCAGCAGGTAACAGTCCATCGGACCTGGCACCGCGCCGATCGCGTACTGGTGGAAGCGCAAGTGGACAGCGAGCTCGTCGTTGTTCGTCGCCACGAAGCCACCAATGACGTCCGAGTGACCGCCGACGTACTTGGTCGTCGAGTGCACGACGACGTCAGCACCGAGAGCGAGAGGACGCTGCAGATAGGGCGTCGCGAAGGTGTTGTCGACGACCAAGAGCGCGCCGTGTTCGTGCGACGCGGCGCTCAGGGCCGCGATGTCGACGACGTTCAAGAGTGGATTACTCGGCGTCTCGACCCAGAGCATCCTCGTCGCCTCACCGAAGGCTGAACCAACGGCGTCGACGTCACTGAGGTCGACGGTCGAGACCCTCACCCCCCAGTCGCCGAAGATCCGTGTGAGGAGTCGAAACGTGCCGCCGTAGGCGTCATTGCCCAAGATCACGTGATCGCCCGGCGCAAGTGTTCGAAGCAGCGCGTCCTCGCCCGCGAGTCCCGAAGCGAAGGCCACCCCGTGGCGAGCGCCTTCTAAGTTGGCGAGGCACGACTCGAGGGCGGCTCTCGTTGGATTGTTGCCCCTCGAGTAATCAGAGAACCGAGGCGCACCGACGGCGTCTTGGGCGTAGGTGGAGGTGAAGTAGACCGGTGGATTGACGGCTCCGATCACGTTGTCGGGCTCCGAGCCGACGTGGATGGCTCGGGTATTGAATCCGCTCACGCCTCACTCCTCTGCTCCAGGAATCCCAACAAGTCGCTGCGCGTGAGGACCCCGACGGGATGTCCCCCGTCGAGCACCAGTACCGCCGCCGTCGTGCTGAGGTGTCTCGTGAGTTCGGTCACGGTCATGCCAACACCCACCATCGGCATCGACGGATCCGCCACCTCCTTCACTCGGAGATCCAACACCGACGCGTCACGGGTCGTGGCCTCCAAGAGGCCCAACTCACTCAGCGAACCCGAGACCTCCTTCGCCGCCAGGGGCATCTCCGACGTCACCGTCACCAGGAGTTGCGAGACGTCCTTCTCTCGCATCAACGAGATGGCGTCGCGCACCAAGACGTCTTCGGTGACGAGCACGAGGTCGGCCAGGGTGTTGGCTTGACGCGAGATCTTCGCCGCCAACACGTCGCCCGCGTCCATCTCGTCGCGCGGGCGCAGGAAGCCAAAGTCGGTCATCCACGTGTCGTTGAAGATCTTCGAGAGGTACCCTCGCCCCGAGTCGGGTATCAAGACGACGACGACGGCCTCCTCGGGCAACGTGCCAGCGACGCGCAGCGCGGCCGCGACGGCGGTGCCCCCCGAGCCGCCGATCAGGATGCCCTCACGCCTCGTGACCTCTCGAGCCATGGCGAACGCGTCGGCGTCACTGACGGCGACGACGTCGTCGACGAGCGTCGGGTCGTAGTTCTCGGGCCAGAAGTCCTCGCCGACCCCTTCGGTGAGGTACGGACGCCCCGAGCCACCCGAGAAGACCGAGCCCTGCGGGTCGGCGGCGATGACCTTGATGTTGGGATTGCGTTCCTTGAGGTACTTGCCAACACCGCTGATCGTCCCTCCGGTGCCGGCACCCGCGACGAAGTGCGTCACGCGACCCTTCGTCTGTTCCCAGATCTCCGGACCGGTGGTCTCGTAGTGGGCGCGCGGGTTGTTCGGATTCGAGTACTGGTCGGGTCGAAACGCGTTGGGCGTCTCGCGCGTCAAGCGTTCGGCCGTTGAGTAGTACGAGTCGGGGTGCTCGGGCGCGACGGCCGTCGGACAGACCACGACGTCGGCGCCGTACGCGCGAAGGACGTCGATCTTCTCCGGCGCCATCTTGTCGCTCATCACGAAGATGCACTTGTAGCCACGGTGCGCGGCGACGATCGCGAGTCCGACGCCCGTGTTGCCACTGGTGGGCTCGATGATCGTCGACCCCGGGCCGAGGAGACCTTCTTGTTCGGCGGCCAGGACCATGGTCAGCGCCGGCCGGTCCTTGGAACTGCCGCCGGGGTTCGTCGTCTCCAACTTCGCGATGAAGTCGCACTTGAGATTGGAACCGACCGCGCTCAGGCGAACCATCGGCGTGTGGCCAATGAGGTCCAACGGGCTCTCGGCCACGTCCATATCGGGGTAACGCATAACTCTTCGTTTCTACTAGGACCACGCGAGTCGACGGAAAAGTCGAAGACTTCTCGCACTCACTCTAAAGGAATTGATCCGCCGCTAAGGAAGGGCATCTTTGACCACGATCCCCGCCCGCGACTTCCGCCGCGGTAATCCCAAGGGCGTTAACTTGACGTGGTGCGAGTCCTCTTCACCTCTACCGCTGGACGGGGCCACCTCCAACCACTCCTTCCCCTCATCGACGCGTTCGAAGCAGTGGGGCACGAAGTGCTGACGGTGGCTCCAAGAAGCCTCGGCCCGACCCTCGTCGAGAGAGAAGTCAATCACCGACTCGGCCTCGATCCACCCGAGGAGGAGTCAGAACGTCTCTGGTCTCTCTTTCCGACACTCCCTCGATCGGCGGCCTCTGCGTTGGTCGAACGGGAGTGGTTCGCACAGCTTTGCCTGCGCGCTCTGTTACCCGCGGTCAAAAGTGCGGTCAGCGAATGGGGTCCCGACCTCGTCGTTCGTGAGAGTTGTGAGTACGCCGGCGCCGTCGTCGCCGACCAACTGGGTGTCGCGCACGCTCAAGTTGGAATCTCCACCGCCGCGGCGGAGTCATCGGTGCTCCATCAACTCGTGACGCCGGACTTAGAGCGTTCTAGCCCGGGCCTCAGCGCTCGAATCCACGAAGCCCCGTACCTGACGACGTTCCCCGCCTCACTCGACCCGTCGCCGTACCCTACGACCTTGCGCTACCGCACTCTTTCGACGAAGACGCCGAAACCTCTCCCCGACTGGTGGGACGGCGCTGCATCTCCCCTCGTCTACTGCACCTTCGGCACGGTCGCCACGGGAGAAGAACGCCCCACGGAGCTTCTTCGCTCAGCCGTCTCGTCACTTCGCGGGCTCGACGTGCGTATTCTCGTCACCACCGGAGTGAAGATGCTGCCCCAGGAATTCGGGGACACACCAGAGAACGTTCACGTCGAATCGTGGGTCGACCAGGCAGACGTCTTCGAGCACGCATCGTTAGTCCTTTGCCACGGGGGATCCGGAACAACGTTCGGCGCGCTCTCGTGTGGGGTTCCGCTGGTGCTGCTGCCAATGTTCGCCGATCAGTCCACCAACGCCAACGTGGTTCGAAGCGTTGGCGCCGGCCTTGTGGCGGCGGAGGGAAACTACTCAGCCGACGCCAACGTCGACCAGATGAAAGCGCGGATGACCAAAGTGCGTGACGCGGTCATCGAGATCCTCGACAACGCTTCGTACCGCGAGGCCGCCGCCGCGGTCGGTGAGGAGATGAAGAACCAGTGTTCGCCCACCGCGCTGGTCGAACGACTCACGCAGTGAGCTTCGTCACCAACCGATCGTTGGCCACAGTGCGAGGGCGCGACGGCGCGACGGGTCACCCTGGCGCCACCCAAAGCCAGATCGCCAGTCCAAAGCCGAGGAGAGCTGCCAGTACACGCAGCGTGTTGGCCGGTACCCTTCTCGCCACCGAGGGTCCGAGGAAACTTCCGACGAACAGGCCCGCCGCGAGGGCCAGCGCCGCCTGCAGGTGAACGGGACCAAAGAGTAAGAAGGCGACCGCGGTCACCACGTCGGCGACGCCGAGGAGCATATTCTTCAGCGCGTTCGACCGAGGGAACTCCCGGTCGACCCTGAGTAGCAGTAGCGCGAGAATCATGATGCCCGAGCCCGCGCCGAAGTAGCCACTGTAGATACCGACCACGAAAAGGCCAACGGGCAGAACGTAGCGATTCTCTCGGCCGAACCGGCTCTCGTGCCACTTCGAAATCCGAGGCTGGGCCAGTAACACGAGGGCGGCCGACGCCAAAAGGTAGGGCACGATTCGGTTGAAGACGTGTGTGGGCGTTGAGAGCAGAAGCACGACGCCCACGACGGCTCCCACGACGGCGATCGGGACCCAACGACGAAGCCACTGACCTTGACCCTTCAACTCTGGACGTGAACCTAAGCCCGAGCCGGGAAAAGATCCGATCAGCGCCACGGCGTTCGTCACGTTCGCCGGCAACGGGGCAATGCCGACGGCGAGGAGCGCCGGGTAGGAGATGAGTGAGGTGATGCCGCCGGCCGATCCCACGAGTCCAGCGACAACTCCGGCGCCGATGAGCAAGGAAATATTCGCGCCGGAGATCACAACACGAACGACGCTACTCCAGGGTTTTTGATCGCTCCCACTCCGTGCGGGTCCCGTCGGCGACAGTCGGGCGGCCCTTCACGGCGATGGGGAGTCCGATCCCACCCCGATGGCGAGACTCCAGACCGATCCAAATATCGACAGGCTCCCGGCGCCTTCACTCACCACCACGGTCCTGAGGTTTTGTAAATCAATCAGCGGTCGAGCGCAGCCGTTCTATTAGCCGAAAGCGCTCTAGGACGACGAGCGTCGCGTCGTCGAGCACAAAAGTCGCTTCTCCGAGAGAGTCGGTCATTTCCTTACGGTGCCAGAAGTTTTCATGGGCCGCCCGCCACTCAGACACCGTTGCGTGCCCCTCGCCTTCATCCACCACGTGTTCGTAGCCCACTTCACCAAGTGGAACAAGGAGCACATCCACCGTCTCGATCACGCACACCGGTTGATTGTTGGAGTCGACCACCACGGAGCGCTGACCTCGGCGCGGTAAGGGCTCACGCTCGATTTCGTACTCCATAGCAAGTGACGTGGTAGTCACTTTTCGACCATCGAGGATCGCACGTATCAGACGATCTCGAAGTGGGCCAGGAAACGCAAACTCCGAAAGAGGCAACTCGGGAAAGTTGTCGGCAAAAATTCTTTCGTTCACTGCGAAATCCTAAGCCCCGGACGCAAGAGTCAATTCCCAGCGTGCGCGTCATCAAGTAGGAGACTCAACAGTCTGATTTTCCATGAAGAAACACCAGACATTCGCGTGATGAACTTCTGCCGAGGTGGCAGAAGCCGTGAAGCGGCTCCGGCAGACCCGACGACTGACGTCCAATCAGGGGGACACTTTCCGGCCAAACGACCAGTAGGCAATCGAACCGGTCAAATTCGTGCTGGCAATCCACCAGAGCCATTTGGGGCCACGAACGCCATCGCGAGGACGTCGGCGAAGGTCTCGCCACATGAAGGGGGTGACGACTACCCACAAAAGCAGTGCTCCCGCAACTATCGGGTACTTCGCGTTGGTCTTCATACCCCAAGTATGTCATCGGAAGAAGGATCGACTACGCGTGAATCGGGGAACCGCACGTGCGCCGTCCGCGAGGCAACGTGCGCCACAGTGTTGAAGCGGCCACGTGAACTCGCCATGTTCGACTCCTCAGTGTTCTAGGAAAAACCGATAGACGTTCGTGTTCAGGATTGCGGCAGTAGCCCTAATCACCCATTCTCGCGAATTTGTCATGATTTCTGGACGTTATTTGCGACGATGCGATGGCACTCTGCCCTGAATCACTACCGGCGGCACAGGTACGCTTGGGCTTGATTCGGTTTGACGGACATCCAATATCTGGGGTATCACCCAGGAAAGGATGTTCATCATGGAAACCAAGAAACCGAGAAATCAACGACCTCGTCGGTCGTTCACTCCGGAGTTCAAGGCTGAGATTGTCGAGCTGTGTCGTCGAGGCGACCGCTCGATTAGTCAAGTGTCGCGGGACTTCGATCTAACCGAAACCGCCGTGAGGGTCTGGGTCAACCAGGCAGCCGTCGACGCCGGAGAGCGCGAGGGTCTCACCAGCGAAGAGCGTGAGGAACTCAGCCGACTGCGTCGAGAGAAC
>DATLTT010000005.1:0-39382 GCA_035533455.1 Acidimicrobiales bacterium
ACAAAGCCCAGTACTTTATCCTGCGACGGCGCTCGCGCCGACTGGACCCTAGTTACGTTACGTAACGCAATCATTTTGAGCCGGCGCTAAGGTCGTGCAACTGCTCACCTCGTGAGACGCGCAAGATGAGTATCGCCGCCGACGTGAAGGAAATGAAGTGATTAAGACCATCATGTTCTTTGTGAGTCAACCGAGTGACGCCGCGAACTGGTGGGCTCAAGCCATGAACACCGTCGCTCATCACGAAGGCGAGTATTCATTCATTGAAGTTGATGAGCTTGAAATTGGCTTTCATCCCAACGACGACGGGCGCAATCCGCAAGGCTCTTCGACCGTTGCGTATCTCAGCACCGACGACATTGAGAAGAGCCGGACTCACTTTCTCCAGCTCGGCTGCACGATGCACCGCGGGCCTCTTGATATCTCAACGACGCGAAGGATTGCTCAATTGACCGATCCCTTTGGCAACGTCTTTGGACTCGACGGCCACTAAACCGAATCGGAGTACTCGAAGCGCGTGCCACCGAAAAAGAGCTAGCTCTTCTTTCCGTCGAAGGCATCTTGTAGTGCGGCACAGTCAAACTTGGTCATTTTCATCATGGCTTGGAATACTCGCTCCCGCCGATCCGGGTCGGATGAGGACATGAGCTCACTGAAGAGTCTGGGCACGATCTGCCACGAGACGCCAAAACGATCCTTGAGCCAGCCACACTGACCGGGCTCGCCGCCCTCGCTAAGGCCGTTCCAATAGCGGTCGACCTCGTTCTGATCGGCACAGGTCACGAAGAGCGACATCGCCTCGTTGAACCTAAAGTCAGCGTACGGACCTCCGTTAAAAACGATGAGGTTGAGGTCCCCAATTCGAACGGTGCCGGTCATGAAGTTCTCGTGACCACTCGCCCGCCCTCGGGTGACGTCGACCACTGACGAGTCTTGAAACACTCGCTCGTAGAGCGCGAGGGACTCCTCGGCCCCCTCGTTGATTCAGAGAAACGGCGACACCGACGGCACGGATCAAAAATACTTCATACCGTCGGTGTCCACCACTGCTTAGAAGCGAATGACGCCGCGAAGGTTCTTACCGGACTCGAGGTCGTCGTAGCCCTGTTGCACCCCGTCGAGCGGATACTCCTGGGTGATGAGGTCGTCGATGTGCAGTTTTCCTTCGTGGTGCAGACGCAGTAGCCGCGGGACTTGTACGCGAGGACTCTCTGATCCAAAGACCGTGCCGCGCAACTCTTGGTTGTACATCGAGAGCCCAAACATGTTTAATTCCACGGTCTGCTGGTTCATCGGCGCAACTGAGGTGGCGACGATGACCCCACCCTTGGCGGTAATCGAACGGGCCTGTTCGATCAGTTCACCGGTCAGCACGCCCGTGGTGATGATCACGACGTCACAGTTCTTACCCATGGTGAGTTCGGGCAGGATCGTAAAGGCCGCGTCAATGGTGGTGGCGCAGCCGTGCGTGGCGCCAATCTTGAGCGCCCGGTCGACTTTGGACTGATTCGTGTCGATCGCTACGACCGCGCGCGCCCCGGCGTGCACGGCTCCTTGGATTGCGCCCGAGCCCACGCCGCCACAGCCAATGACGGCCACGGTGTCGCCGGGCTTCGTACCGCCGCGATTCACGGCCGATCCAAAGCCGGTGGAGATGCCACAGGAGATGAGTGCCGCCGCGCGCAGGTCGTACCAAGGGTCGATGCGAATCAGCGAAGCTTCGTGCACCACGATGTACTCAGAGAATGTGCCGACCTGACACATGCGGTTTAAGTTCACGTCGCCCAGATGGTGACGCCACGTGCCGTCCGAAATCATGGCTCCCGCCAACGTCGTCGCAGCTAAGTCACAAAGGTACTGACGACCAGATGCGCAGTAGCTACAGCGCCCACACGAAGGGACGAACGATACCGCGACGTGATCACCGGCTTTCAGCGAGGTTACGTCCGCGCCGACCGATTCAACCACCCCCGCTCCCTCGTGTCCGCCAATGATCGGGTACATGGAGCTTCGCCCCGAGAGCACCTCTAACAGCGCGGCTTCGGGCACCAAGTCGCCGGTGCGCAGGTGTTCGTCGGAGTGACACAGCCCAGCGAAGGCCATCTTGACCTTGACTTCGCCCGCGTGCGGCTCATCGATTTCGATCGTCTCGGTATGCCACTTACCGTGGATCTCACTGACAATTGCGGCCTTGACCTGCATACGTTCTCCCCGGGCTCGACACGGCGTTTCGCCGTCGTTCGTACATTAGTGAAAAAAGGGCGTCCGTCTTTTAGTCAGCCCTCAGAGCTCACATCTGTTCGGGCGCGTCGATGCCCAACAGCTCAAGCCCGAGGCGAAGCGTCCTGGCCGTCAGATCGCACAGCGCCAAGCGCTCATCTCGCAACGCCCCCTCGGCCGAGAGCACCGGGCAGGCGTCGTAGAACGAGGTAAAGCGCTGCGCGAGATCGAACAGGTACGTACAGAGCCGGTGCGGCTGGAGGTTCGACAGTGCCGACGTCAGGGCTTCGGGCAGGGCGAGCAGTCCCAGCGCCAACTCCCGTGAGGGGCTCTCGGCCAGCGCAAAGTGCACGTCGCGGGCTTGCCAGGGCTCGCCGAGGCGTCGAAAGATCGAGCTGACGCGCGCGTGCGCGTACTGCAAGTAGGGACCGGTGTCGCCTTCGAAGGCGATCATCCGTTCGAGATCAAAGACGTAGTCGTGTTGCCGATCAGTCGAAAGATCGGCGTACTTAATCGCGGCGAGCGCGATCTGGGTGGCGAGGTGGAGCCGGTCGTCACCGCCAAGATCGGCGCCGCGCTCTTCGAGGGATGCGTACGCACGCTCGATCGCCTCGTCGAGCAGATCCACGAGCTTGATCGTTTCGCCGCCGCGCGACTTCAACATCTTGTGATCGAGGCCGAGCACGTTGCCAAAGATCACCTGCTCGCAGCGCACTTCATTGGACAGCCAACCCGCCAGGCGCGCCACCGCGAAGACCATCTCCAAATGCTGGGCCTGGGGCGCGCCCACGACGTACAACAACTCATCACCGTGCAGCACGCTCACCCGCTCGCGCAGCGCCGCCAGATCCGTCGCGGCGTAACCGAAACCCTCGTCGCGCTTGCGCACGATGAGTGGGAGCGGCTCGCCGTCACGATTCTGAAAGCCCGGCGGAAAGACGCACAGGGCGCCCTCGCTCTCCACGAGCAGCCCCGCAGCAGCCAAGTCCTCCACCACGCCCTCGAGCATGTCGTTGTAGTACGACTCGCCCACGACGTCGCTGGGTAAAAGCGTGACGTCGAGCTTGGCGTAGATGTCGGCGAAGTACGAAACCGACTCATCGACCAGGACTCGCCACAGCCGAAGGGTCTCAGGGTCACCACTCTGCAGCGCCACCACGCGCGAACGACTTCGCGTCTTGAACTCGTCGTCGGCGTCGAACTTGACGCGCGCCGCCTTATAAAACGCGTTGAGATCACCGATGGAGAACGTGGCGACGGCCTGCCCTTCGCCCAGGTCCAAGAGATGTTCGATCGACATTCCAAAGGGCGTGCCCCAATCACCGACGTGGTTGCGCGCGATGACGGTGTGTCCGAAGAATCGATACATCCGCGCCAGGGCGTCGCCGATCACCGTCGAACGAAGGTGTCCCACGTGCATCTCTTTGGCCACGTTGGGCGAGGAGTAGTCGAGAATGACCCGAAGGGGAGCGCTCGATGGCACCAGGCCCAATCGGGCGTCGAGGGAGATCGCGCCGAGTTGGTGTTCCACGAACTCCGGGAGCAGTGTGAGGTTTAAAAACCCCGGTCCGGCGATCTCCACCGTGGCGACGCCGTCCAGACGGCCGGCCCCCACGATCTCTTGGGCGACCTCGCGCGGCGCTCGTCCGAGTCGCTTGGCCAGCGCCATCACGCCGTTGGCCTGGTAGTCCGATCGATCCGAGGTGCGCAGCGCGGGGTCGGCGCCGAGCGCCACGGCGTCAAAGGCCTCTTGGAGCCGTTCTTGCAAGGTTTCGTACGTCGAACTCACTCTCGCTAGTCTCGCACTCGGACCAAACCCGCAGCGAGAATCGCCGGAACCAACATCAAAAAAACACGGCAGAATAGGGGTATGACCACTTCGATGAACTCCTTTAACGCCAAGAGCACCCTCGACCTCGAGGGCCGCTCGCTCACCTACTTCTCCCTCCAAGCCGACGGACTTGGGGCCTTTGGGATTGAACGCCTGCCCTACTGCATCAAGGTGTTGTTGGAGAACCTGTTGCGCCACGAAGACGGGGTGAAGGTCAGCGCGAGCGACATCGAAGCGCTCGCCCGGTGGTCCGACACCCCCCAAAGCCACGGTGAAGCCGCTGGCGAAGACGCGCGCGAGATCGCCTTTACCCCGGCCCGGGTCCTAATGCAAGACCTCACGGGTGTACCGGCCGTGGTCGACCTCGCGGCCATGCGCGACGCCATCATCGCCCTGGGCAGCGACGCCAAGAAGATCAACCCGCTGGTGCCCGTCGAGCTCGTGATCGACCACTCCGTCATCGTCGAGCGCAACGGGACGCCGTCGAGTTTCGACGAGAACGTCGCGATTGAGTACGAACGAAACATCGAGCGCTACACCTTTCTCAAGTGGGCCCAGGACTCCTTTGAGCACTTTCGCGTGGTGCCCCCCGGCATGGGCATCTGTCACCAGGTCAACCTCGAACATCTCGCCAAGGTCGTCTTCGAGCGCGACGGCGAGGCGTACTTCGACACCCTGGCGGGCACCGACTCACACACCACGATGATCAACGGGCTCGGGGTGCTCGGTTGGGGCGTGGGCGGCATTGAAGCCGAGGCCGGCATGCTCGGACAGCCGTCGTCGATGTTGATCCCCCCGGTGGTGGGTCTGCGACTGGTGGGCGCGACGCGCGAAGGCGTCACCGCCACCGACGTCGTACTCACCATCACCCAACTGCTTCGTCGCCACGGCGTCGTGGGTAAGTTCGTCGAGGCCTACGGACCCGGCGTCAAGTCGCTCTCGCTCGAAACGCGCGCCACGATTGGCAACATGTCGCCCGAGTACGGCGCGACCTGCACCGTCTTTCCCATCGACCAGGTGACCCTGGACTACCTCGCCTTCACCGGGCGACCCGCCTCCCAGGTGGACCTGGTGGAGGCGTACGCCAAGGCCCAGGGCGTGTGGCACGACGAGCACGCCCCCGAACCGGTCTACTCCGAGTACGCCGAGTTGGACCTCACCACCGTCGAGCCCTCGCTCGCGGGACCCAAGCGCCCCCAAGACCGGGTGTCGCTCTCGGGGGTACGCGGCGCGTTTCGCGACGCGCTCGGACGCGAACCCATTGAGGTGCACGGCGCTGGCGCGGCCGAGCATTTGCGCGACGGAGCCATCACCGTCGCGGCGATCACGTCGTGCACGAACACGTCCAATCCCTCGGTACTCGTCGCGGCGGGACTCGTGGCCAAGCGCGCCGTCGAGCGCGGCCTTAGGGTCAAGCCCTGGGTCAAGACGTCGCTGGCGCCGGGCAGTCGCGTGGTGATGGACTACCTCGAGCGCGCCGGGCTCGTCGATCCCCTCGACCAGTTGGGCTTCTACCTGGCCGGCTACGGCTGCACGACCTGCATCGGTAACTCCGGGCCGTTGCTCAAGGGCGTGTCCGAGGCCGTGAACGAACACGACCTCTCGGTGGTGTCGATCCTGTCGGGCAACCGCAACTTCGAAGGCCGTATCCACCCCGACGTCAAACAGAACTTCCTGGCGAGTCCTCCGCTGGTGGTCGCCTACGCGCTGGCCGGCACCATCGACATCGACTTGACCAGCGAAGCCTTGGGCACCGACGAACGCGGCACGCCGGTCTATCTGGCCGACCTCTGGCCGAGCGACGCCGACGTCGCTGCGGCGGTGCGCGCGTCGATCACCCCCGAGATGTTCAAAACCCGTTACGCCAATATCTTTGCCGGCGAGGATCGCTGGCGCGCGGTGCCCACGACCCACGAGGTGACCTACCACTGGGACCCAGCGTCGACGTACGTCAAGGCGCCGCCTTACTTTGATGGACTCACCATGGCGCTCAGCCCCGTCGAGGACGTCATCGGCGCCCGCGTGCTGGCAAAACTGGGCGACTCGGTCACCACCGATCACATCTCGCCGGCGGGCAACATCCGCCGCGACGGACCGGCCGGACGGTACTTGATCGAACGCGGGGTCGAGCCCAAGGACTTCAACAGTTACGGCACCCGGCGGGGCAACGACGACGTGATGGCCAGGGGCACCTTCGCCAACGTGCGACTGCGCAACGAGATGGCGCCGGGCACCGAGGGCGGCGTCACCCTCAAGTTGCCCGAGGGCACGCCCATGGATATCTTCGACGCGGCGGCGGCCTACCGCAACGAGGGCACGCCCTTGATCGTGCTCGGCGGCAAAGAGTACGGCAGTGGCTCGAGTCGCGACTGGGCCGCGAAGGGACCAAAACTCCTCGGGGTGCGCGCGGTGTTGGTCGAGAGCTTTGAGCGCATCCACCGGTCCAACCTGGTGGGTATGGGCGTGTTGCCCTTGCAGTTCCTGCCCGGCGAGACCGCGGCCTCGCACGCGCTCGACGGCACCGAGGTCTATTCGATCACGGGTCTGGGGCCCCTCAACCACGGCGAGACCGTGTCACGGGTCAACGTCACCGCGACGCGCGAGAACGGCGAGGTCGAGCACTTTGGGGTGCGGCTGCGAATCGACACCACCACCGAGGCGGAGTACTTTCGCCACGGCGGTGTGCTCAACTTCGTGCTGCGCCAGCTCGCCGCCAACTAGCTCGACGACGGTCCGCTCGTCAACCCGGCGTTCACCGCGGTGTTCACGCTGTCGTGGAACTTCACGTCACGTATGACTTTGTCCACGGAGGTGCGGAAGGTCCGTCGCACGTGATCGTTGGCCCGGGCGAGCACGATCGAGACGCCGTCTTTCTTGAGGTCCCCAACCACTTGGCTCAGAATCGTCATGCCGGTAAAGTCAATGTCCGAGATCGCGACCGCGTCGATGACGAGGTGCTTCGTGTCGGGATACTTCTCCATCAACTGGTGCAACTCGCGGCGAAAGACGCCAGCGTTGGCGAAGAAGATGTCGTTATCAAAGAGCACGGCCAGGGTATGGTCGACGCTCTCCACACCTTTTTCGTGGAGCGGTTCCCAACTCGTCGTGCCGGTGCGTCGGCCCAGTTCGACCATGTGGGGGCGCGCGGCACGCCAGGTCTGGTCGAGGATCGCCAGGCCGACCGCAATGGCGATGCCCTGTTCGACGCCCACCAAGATGACTCCCAGCATGGAGATCATGGCCAAGAGAAACTCCAAACGTCGCGAGCGCCAAATCAGGACCAGCTGCTGGACCTTGATGAGCCGGGCCGCGATGAAGAACAAGACCCCCGCCAACGCCGCGAGGGGAATGGTGTGCGCGAATCGACCCAGCGGCGAGAGCAACAGGGCCAAAATCCCCGCGGTCAGTCCCACCAATTTGGTTCGCCCCCCGGCGAGGCCAGCGACGTTCGTTCTGGCCGGTGACGCGTCCACCGGAAAGGCGCCCACCAGGCCAGCCGCCACGTTGGCCAAGCCCACGCCCACGAAGTCGCGGCTGAGGTTCGCCTCGACGCCCAGTTCGTCCGCGGAGGTGCGCGACGTCGCCGCCGTTTGACTGAGTATCACGATCACCAAGGTCAACGCGGTCGTGCACACGACCCCCCACTGGCTCACCGCGAGCCAGTGCAGACGCCACGAGGGAAGTCCGACGCTCACGGCGCCAAGTTCGGTGACGCCGTGGTGGTCGAGTGACAGCGCCACCGTCACTCCCGTCGCCACCGCGATCGCGCCGAGCGACCAGGGCAAGCGCGCGTTGATCTTCTCGCCCACCACGAGCACCGCCAAGGTGCCCAGGGCGAGCGCCAGCGACCAACCACTGACGTGGCCCGCGTTCTGCCATACCGATGTCAGGCGCGGCACGACCCCGCCGCCGCTCGACGAGACACCAAGGGCGCTGGGCAGTTGGTGCACGATGATGATGACCCCGATGCCGCCCAGAAATCCCGTCACGATCGGCAGTGAGAGAAAATCGGCGATCCAGCCCAGTTTCAGCAATCCCACGGCCAGCACGATCAGACCCGTCACCACGGCCGTCGCCGCGACGAGTTCGAGGTACAGCGTCGAGGAGAAGGGCGCCAGCCGCAAAATGGCCACGGCGAAGAGTGGCGCGATCGTGGAGTCCGCGCCGACCGACATAATGGGGTTCGAACCCACGAACACGAAGACCAGCGTCGCCGCGATGAAGGCGATCATTGCCGTGAACGCCGGTACACCGGCGAGTTGTGAGGTAGCGAGCTGCTCGGGAATCGCGATCGCCAGCAAGGTCACGCCCGCGAGGATCTGTCCCGAATAGTTTTGACGGGTGACACCTACGAAGGTCTGGCGAAGTCCTTGGCTGGGCCGGCGAAGTCCGATTGGCGTGCGCGACTTCTCACCGTTAGTAGCCGAGGGTGGCATCTCCCCACCCTACGGCGGGTGAACAACGGGTGATTAGTCCGTGGCGACGACCCGAAAGCCCTCGGCGAGCTTGCCCTTTTTCATTCCGGCGCGTTGGGCCGTTTGACGCGACCACGACTTGAGCATCTTTTCCAGACCTTGCGCACCGCCGACTTGGCTGACGTGCTTGGACAGCGCCGCGAACTTTTGGTCGAAGGTCTTGGTGATATCGACCACCATCGTCGGGGCGACGCCGCCGAGCCACACCTCGGGCACGGTGTGCGCGCCGAACCCTTCACCGAGTAGCTCGGGAAAGGCGTGCGGGTTGCGCGCGTCGGGATAGACCGCCCGCAGGGTCGTCTCACCGGTGGCGAGGTGGTCGGGGTGGCTCGCGCGAATGCGTTCGTAGTTGCGCTCGGGGCTTTGGGTGATGACCAGGTCGGGCCGGTGCGCGCGAATCACCCGGGCGATCTCGCGACGCAGGGCCAGGGTCGTTTCGACCTGTCCGTCGGGCCAGCGCAGAAAGGTCAGGTTCGTCACGCCCACCTCCTTGGCGGCCATGGTCTGTTCGGCTTCGCGGATTTCGCTTCGCTCTTCGCGGCTGTGGGTCGAATCGTCCCCGCCCGCGTCACCTGAAGTGACGAGACAGTAGGCCACGTCGACCCCGTGATTGGTCAAGTACGCCACCGTGCCCGCCGTGCCAAAGTCCACGTCGTCGGGGTGCGCCACGACCACCAGGGCGCGCTGGAGGGCTTTGTCGTAGGAGTAGACCGGCAGCGAAACCTTGCTCATCGAACCGCGTCTTCCAGGGTCGGATCCCAGTTCGCCAGGTCTTTCAGGTGCGGGTTGTTCGAAAAGACCTCGACAATGGGACGCTTCAGATCCAGTCGGCGCATAATGACTTCGGCGTCGATCGCTTGATTCCATAGCAAGAGTGACACCACCACGCCCGTCGAACCGGCGCGAGCGGTGCGCCCGGAACGGTGGAGGTAGGCCTTGTGGTCTTCGGGGGGATCGAAGTGCATCACGCAGTCCACCGCTTCGATGTGCAGCCCGCGCGCGGCGACGTCGGTCGCCACCAGCACCGGAAGTTTCTCGCCTTGAAAGTCGGCCAGCGCCTTTTCGCGCTGGCTCTGGCGAAGATCGCCGTGAATGGCCTCGGCCCGCACGCCCTCTTTTTGCAGCTGCTCGACCAGTCGGTCGGCGCCGCGCTTGGTACGACAGAAGATGAGTGTCTTGTCAAAGGACCGACAGATCGTCGCGGCGACCTTTATTCGGTCCATCTGGTGGACCTGCAAGAAGTGGTGCACCATGCGTGAGACCATCTGAGAATCACTGGCCACCTCGTGGAACACCGGATTGGTCAGATAGCGACTGACCAGTCGATCGATCGCGCCGTCGAGGGTCGCTGAGAAGAGCAGGGTCTGGTGGGGATGCTGGGCGATTCGCCGCAGCACCCATTCGACCTGGGGCATGAAGCCCATGTCGGCCATGCGGTCGGCTTCGTCGAGCACGAGCACGTCGAGACTCTCGACGTTGAGCTCGCCGCGGTCGCCGAGGTCAATCAGACGTCCGGGCGTGGCGATGATGACGTCGCTGCCCTTGCGCAACGATTTGATCTGGCGTTCGATGTCCGCGCCGCCATACACCGAGGTGACCCGCAGACCGAGCGCCGCGCCCAGGGGCTTTAAGACTTCGTAGACCTGCACGGCCAGTTCGCGCGTCGGCAACAGGACCAGCCCCCGAGGGCGAGCGGCGTGACCGCCTCCGACTTTGGGGGACTCCGTAGCGGCGATGCGCTGAAGCATCGGCAGACCGAAGCCGAGCGTCTTGCCCGAACCGGTCTTGGCCTTGCCACAGACGTCGCGCCCCGCGAGGGCGTCGGCGATCGTCAAGGCTTGGATGGGAAAGGCCGTGGTGATCCCTTGGGCGCTCAACACAGCGACGAGCTCGTGGGACACGCCGAGGTCGGCGAAGGTCTGGTTGGTGGTATAGGAGTCCTCGCTTGGCGCGAACGACTCAGCGGCTTTACTACTCACGTAAACACGGGTCATTTCTCGGTTGGACCCGTAACCGGCGTACGTAGCAGTGGGCCCGAGCCCATTTCTTCGAGCTCCCTTCTAGTCTACGTGGCAGTGCAACCCATCAATCGCATAGGAGACGCCGTGTCGCGACTCGAAGTCGGCCAAAAGGCGCCGGGCTTTACGTTAAGGGATCAACGTGGCGAGAAGGTTTCGCTCAAGGACTATTCCGGCCAGCGCGTGGTGCTGTACTTCTACCCGGCCGACGACACGCCCGGGTGCACGAAAGAGGCCTGCCAATTCAACGACGAGCTGAAGGACTTTCGAAACTTGAGCGTGACGGTGCTTGGCGTGTCGCCCGACGACGCCAGTTCGCACGTGGCCTTTGGAAAGAAGTACGGACTGCGCTTTGACCTGCTGAGCGATCCCAAAAAGTCCGTCATGGCCAAGTACGGGGCCTACGGCGAGAAGATGATGTACGGCAAGAAGGTTCTCGGCGTCATACGTTCCACTTTCGTCATTGGTCCCAGCGGCAAGATCGAGCACGCGTTCTACGGCGTGCACGCCGATGGACACGCCCAAAAGGTGCTGGCGAGGCTGGCGAACTAACTGGCGTCGTGTCGACGCACGGTACGAATGCGGTGCCAAAAGCCAAAGACTATGAGCAACACGATGGCGATGATGATGGGCGTCTGCGCGTCGTGGAAGTCCCTCGAGACGTGATGCCAGTTCGAGCCCGCGGCGTAACCCAAGACGCTCAAGATCGTCACCCACGCGGCCGATCCGATGGCCGTCAAGACCGCGAAACGCGCGCGGTTCATCTCGGCGATACCGGCGGGTACCGAGACGAAGCTGCGCACTACCGGCAGCACCCGTCCGATCAACACCGTCGCCGAACCGTACTTCTCGAACCAACGCTCCGAGGAGTCGAGGTCCTTATGAGTGAGGAGGATCCACTTGCCCCACCGCTCGACGATGGCTCTGCCGGCGCTGCGTGCGACTTCGTAGGCGATCTGAGAACCGATGAGCGAGCCGAGCGTCCCGATGACGATGACGGCCCACAGCGTCATCTGCACGTGTCCGGTGACGGCCGTGGTGCACAGCGCGCCCGCTACCACGAAGGTGATTTCCGAGGGAATGGGAATGCAGGCGGAGCTCGCGATGGAGAGGACGATCAGCGCGAAGTAACCGTAATTTTGAACGAAGGACTGCACCGGGCCATTCTTACCGACCGCGCCCTCGTTCTTAGCCCACGTTTACATTTGATGTTTCGAGCACCAGTAGGTGGTTCGTCCGCCGATGGTCGCGAGCACCATTTCGCCCCCGTCGATCGGGCAGCGTCCGCCCGGAAACCGCGCGTCCATGTGGTCGCCCAGATGCGAGCCGCCGCGTCGCGCCAAGGTGCGCAATGTCCAGCGAAAGGCGTTATAGAGTCGGCGCCGTTCGTCGAGGCTGAGGAGCCCCGTGGGCGTGCGCGGGTCGATGCCGGCGCGAAACAACATCTCGTCGCCCAGCAGGTTCCCCACGCCGGCGACGCGAGATTGGTCGAGCAGCCTCGCCTTGATCGGCGGCCCCTCGCCTCGTGGGACGTGCACGAGTTGATCGAACTGTTTTTTCGTCAACGTCAACGCGTCGGGTCCCAGTTCGCCTAGATCGGGATCGATCTCGAAGCGGGCCAGTCGCCGTGGATCGTGCACGACGAGCCGTCGCCCGTCGTCGAACTCGAGTCCGCCGCGCAGCCACTTCGACTGAAAGGAGTGCGGTCCGTAGAAGAGACCCTCCACGCCCGCGTCGCCGTCGAGTAACAACACGCCGGTCATGCCAAAGCGCATCGCCAACATCGGCCCGTTGGTCGCTAGTAGCAAGAGCTTGCCGCGACGAGACGTACCCACGACCGTTAGGTTCTTGACCGAGCGCGCCCACGCCGAAGGTGAGTGGAGCTTCTTCGTGAGTAGGGCGTCGGCCCATCCACGCGTGATTGTCGAGCCCACGACGTGATCGGCTAAGCGTCGATACGACTCCACTTCGAGAATCTCGGGCACCGATCGAAGCGTACCGGTGATCGTCGCGAGAGTTCCTCCTAAGGTTGGGGCGTGGCCGCAGAGAAACCGCAGTGGCGTGAACTCTTCACCGAGGTCGTCACCTCGGGACTGTGCACGGGTTGCGCCGCGTGCATCATCGCCTGTCCCCACCCAGTGTTGGACTACGAATCCGACCACGGCGTCTATAGGCCCTTTCACCTCGACATCGACGGAGGGCCGGAGGACTGCACGCACGGCATCAAGGGCTGCACGATGTGCACCCGAGCCTGTCCGCGCTTTCGCAACTGGGAGAGCGAGATCGACACCCAGCGCTTCGCGCGCGAGCGAACCGGCGACGAGGTCTACGGCATTGGGGACGTCGTGCTGGCTCGAGCCACCGACGAGTCACTCGTCGAAAGTGGCCAGGACGGCGGGGTCGTGGCGGCACTGTTGATCTACGCCCTCGAAAACGACATCATCGACGCGGCGTTGGTCAGCGGCTTCGAGGGTGACGGCTCCACGTGGCGCGCCAAGCCCATGGTGGCGCGCACGAGAGAGGACGTGCTCGCCACGTCTCAGTCGCGTTACACCTACAGCGCGAACTTGCTGGCCTATCACGAAGCGGCCGAGGGCGGCGCCGAGCGCATCGCGCTCGTGGGCATGGGGTGCATGGCCTCGGCGCCGGGCGCCATGCAAGCGCGCAAGGCCGGCAAGATCGCGCGACGGCTCAGTCTCACCATCGGGCTGTTGTGCTCCAAGACCTTCGACGACTCGATCTTCGAAGATCTCTTCGACGCCCGCTACCACATCAAGCGCGCCGACATCACCAAGATGAACATCAAGGGCGTCTTCCAACTCTGGACGAAGGACGGGGGATTCCACGAGATCCCCCTGAAGGAGGCCCACGCCTTCACCCGCGAGGGCTGCACGCGCTGCCCCGACTTCGCCGCCGAGCACGCCGACCTCTCGACGGGCGGCATCGGCGCCTTTGGCGACTGGACGCTCGTCATCGTTCGCACCGATCTCGGACGTGAACTCTTGAGCACGATGAAAGAGAAGGGGCTCATCCAAACGCGACCGGGCGACGACGACCCCGGCGCGGTCGCCCTCTTGCACAAGCTCGCCCGGGTGTCGCGCAAACGTTGGCCCGAGACCGCGGTACCCGGCCCCCGACGGCTACCCGTCGCGCGGGGTTAGGCGTCCACGCGGTGAGCGCTCGACCAAGTTTCACGACCATCCTCCTCGTTCGCCACGGCACGACCGCGACGACGGGTTCGATCCTCCCGGGGCGCGCGCCCGGACTGCACCTCTCCGAGATGGGCCTCGCCCAGGCCGGCGAACTCGCCGAACGAATAAAGGAGATGCCCCGTAAGCCCACGGCCGTCTTCACCTCGCCCCTCGAGCGTGCGAGGGAGACGGCGCTACCGATCGCCAAAGCTCTTCGTCTTCGCCCGCTGATCGAACGCGGACTGCTCGAGTGCGACTTCGGCTCGTGGACGGGCAAGAAGCTCGCCATGCTGAGTCGCCGCGCCGAGTGGCGCGCCGTGCAGAACACGCCGAGCACCTTCCGCTTCCCCGAGGGCGAGTCCTTCAGCGAAATGCAACAGCGGATCTGGGCGGCGTTGGAACGACTGGCGAAGCGCCACCGCAATCGCACCCTCGTCGTCGTCTCGCACGCCGATCCCATCAAGGCGGCCGTTACCTACGCCCAGGGTGTCCCCCTCGACCTCTTCCAACGAACGGTGATCTCGCCGTGTTCGCTCAGCGCCATCGCCTTCACTGACTCAACGCCCCTCGTGCTCTGTGTCAATAACACGGGATCGCTGAAGGGACTGGGCCCCTCATGAACTACGTCTTCGACGAACCCGACAAGATCATGGTGGGCGTTCGAGGTGAGGTGGGCAATCGGCTCTTCCTCTTCCAGGTCCGAGAAGGCCGACGTCTCGCCATCATCAAGTGCGAGAAGATCCAGCTCGCCGCCCTCGCGGAGTGGATCAGCCAAGTCGTGGGTGAACTCGGTCGGCCCGCTCACCTACCCGACGACTTCTCCCTCGAGGCCGAGTACGAGGCGGACTTCGTGGCTGGGGACATCGCGGTCTCGCTCGACGAGGAGGAGCAGGCCATCGACGTGACGATGGAGTCGATCGAAGAGGACTCGTCGCTCAACGTGCGCCTCACGCGCGAGTGGGCGGCCGGACTCGCCATCGCGATCGTGCGCCTCGTCGAAGCGGGACGACCACTCTGTCCTCTCTGTAGCGGACCCCTCGACCCCCAGGGCCACGACTGTCCGCGCACGAACGGCCACCGTCCGCCGATCCGCTAGTCCGTCATGACGCGCGACGAACAGCACACGCTCTTGCGTCGAGGCGCGATCGAAGTCCAAGGACGTGTCGCCGGCTCGTCGAATCAGGCGCTGCTGGTGACGGTCTCCTTGGACGGTGAGAGCGCGCACGCCTGCTACAAGTCCGAGGCTGGCGAGCGGCCACTGTGGGACTTTCCCGACGGGCTCTGGCGACGTGAGGTCGCGGCCTACGAGCTCGACGTCCAACTCGGCACCGACCTCGTGCCCACGACGGTCGGCCGCGACGACGGCCCCTTCGGTCCGGGCTCGTTTCAGTGGTGGGTCGAGGACAACCTCGAGGATCACTACTTCACCCTCCGCGAACGACCAGAGTTCCACGACTGGTTCGCGCGCCTCGCCGCCTTCGACGTCATCGCCAACAACGCCGACCGCAAAGCGGGTCACGTGCTCTTCGACGAGACACGTCTATGGGCGATCGACAACGGACTCTGCTTTCACGAAGAGGACAAGCTTCGCACCGTCATCTGGGAGTACGCGGGACTCGCCGTGGAGGAACACCTCCTCGATCGCGTACAGCGCTTCGCGAACGGCGCCACCGGCGACGTTTCGCGCTGGCTCAACCCGAGTGAACTCGCGCTCGCGCAACTGCGCGCGCACGGACTCTTTGAGAACGCGCTGTATCCCGAACCCGACGAGACTTCGGACTGGCCGCCCTACCCGTGGCCGCTGATCTAGGTGGCGGGCGCGAGCCCGCCCTCGTAGACGGGCGTACCGGACTCGAGCATGAAGAGGGTAAGGACCGCGCCGGTCGCGAAGAAGCCCGCCGACCACCAAAAGGCCACCGAGTAACCGTGCAGCGTCGCGCTTCGTTGCAGGACGCCCGCCGGTCCACTCTCGTGCGCGAGCACTCGGGCCGCCACGGTAACGGCGATGGTGTTGAGCAGCGCCGTCCCGATGGAACCACCGATCTGCTGGGTCGTGTTCACCATGGCCGACGCCGCCCCGACGTCACGGCGCTCGATGGCGGCCGTCGCGCTCGCGATCGCCGGCGCGAAGATGAGCCCGAGCCCGAGTCCGAGCACCGTCAATCCCGGCAGCACGTGACCCACGTAGTCGGAAACCGGCGTGAGACGCGTGAAGAGCACCATGCCCATTGCGGAGAGCACCATGCCCGTCGGCACGAGGGGTCTCGGCCCCACTTTCGAGAGCAGTCGCGCACTCGCGAACGACGCCGAGAGTGAGATCGCGATGACGATGGGCAAGAAGGCGACGCCGGCGCGAAGAGGTGAGAAACCGAGCGTGTCCTCCAGGTAGTACGCGAGGAGGAGGAAGACCGCGAAGAGTCCCATACTCGTGAGCAACAGAGCAACGAGTGAGCCGGCCCGGGTGCGATTGGCCATGATCCGAAGGGGCAGCAGAGGGTCCTTCGAGTGCTGTTGCCAGAGTACGAAGAGCGCCAGCAGCATGACGCCCACCACCAGCGAACCCCAGGTGAAGAGACTCGCCCAACTCGAGGTCACCGCGTGGCTGAAGCCGAAGACCACGAAGAAGAGTCCCGCGCTGCCGAGCACGGTGCCGAGCAAGTCGAGTCGCGCGCGCTGCTCGTTTCGTCCACCCTCGACGAAGACGACGACGCCCACCAACGCGATCGCCGCGAAGAACAGGTTGATGAACAGGCACCATCGCCACGACGCCCACTGGGTCAGCGCCCCTCCGAGCAAGAGTCCGACGGCCGCACCCGATCCCCCGATGACGCCGTACATCGCGAAGGCCTTGGCCCGCTCCTTGGGTTCAGTGAAGGTCACGCTCAGCGTCGCGAGGGCCGCCGGGGCGAGCAACGCGCCAAAGACCCCCTGGATCGCGCGGGCGGTGACCAACATCGTGAAACTGTTCGCCAATCCGCCGAGCGCCGACGCCAGGGCGAAGCCCGCGAGCCCTACGTACAGGGCGTTGCGCCGTCCCCAGAGGTCGCTCAGTCGTCCTCCGAGCATGAGCAGCGATCCGAAGGCCAACGCGTAGGCGGTGATGACCCACTGACGGTTGCCCGCGGAGAAGTGCAGGTCCGTCTGGGCGCGCGGGAGGGCGATGTTGATCACCGTCGCGTCCAAGAGCACCATCAACTGGGTGAGGCTCAGTACCGACATCGTCCACCAGCGTCGCGCGTGGGCGCTGCGGCGGTTGTCGCTCATTGGATCTCGGTGCCCGGCGTCGGCTCGAGCGTCGCTCGAGCGCAGCACTTCAGTGACGTCGGTCTCACGTACCTGAGAGCGGGTTAACGGCGCGCTTTCAGCGCGTCGATAAGGGCGGGCAGCACCTTGTGCACGTCGCCCACGATACCCAGGTCAGCGATCTGAAAGATCGGGGCGTCGGCGTCCTTGTTGATCGCGACGATGTTCTTCGAGCCCTTCATGCCCACCATGTGTTGCGTGGCGCCGGAGATGCCGCACGCGAGGTAGACGAGGGGCTTGACGGTCTTGCCGGTCTGGCCGACCTGATGCGAGTAGGGAACCCACCCCGCGTCGACGATCGCCCGACTGGCGCCGGCGGCCCCGTTGAGCAACGTCGCGACCTCTTCGATCATGGCGTAGGCACCCGCTTCGCCCAGACCGCGCCCTCCCGAGACGACGACGGTCGCCTCCTCGAGCTTGGGTCCGGTGCGCTCTTCGACGTGCGACGTCGAGATGACCGCGCCACCGCTCGCCCCGGTGTCGCCGGCGGGCGCCGCCACGACCGTCGCGGCCGGGCCCCCGGAGGGTTCCGCGACGAAGGACTTCGCGCGAACGACAACGATGCCCGGCCCGGGCCCGGTGAACGTCGCCTTCACCGTCAACGAGCCACCGAAGACGGGGTGTTCGGTGACGAGGCCGTCGACGTCACTGACGCCCGTGACGTTGGTCAACACCGGGCGGTCGAGTCGCGCCGAGAGTCTCCCCGCGACGTCGCGTCCGTCGTAACTGGTGGGGATGAAGAGGGCGTCCGGCGCGCCGCTCTCACTCAGTGCCTGGATCGCCGCCGCGACGGGTACGCCGGGTAGCGCGCCGGCGAGGTCGCCCACGTCGTAGAGCGTGCTCGCGCCGTACTCACCGGCCAGGGAACCGAGTTGGCCACCGTCGCCCCACGTGACGGCCGCGACGTTCGTCGCGAGTGATCGCGCGTGCGTGAGAAGTTCGAGCGAGGTCGTCGTGAACGAGCCGTTGGACGGCTCGGCGAGAACCCAGATGGTCGACAGTGTCATCAGCTTCTCCTAGAGGACTTTGATCGCTTCGAGGAACGCGATGACCTTTTGGGCGCCGTCACCTTCGTCCACGTACTTCTCGCCGGCCTCGCGGGTCTCGGCCGCTTCGACCGCGACGATGGTTTCGCGCGCGCCGACGGCGCCCACCTGGGCGTCGAGACCGAGATCGCTCACGGAGAGCACT
This sequence comes from Acidimicrobiales bacterium, assembly GCA_035533455.1. Taxonomy (GTDB): domain Bacteria; phylum Actinomycetota; class Acidimicrobiia; order Acidimicrobiales; family RAAP-2; genus RAAP-2. Next base: position 18,230 of record DATLTT010000005.1, read on the forward strand.
TCGAGCGGCTTGGACTTCGCCGCCATGATGCCCTTGAACGAGGCGTAGCGAGGCTCGACGACGCCGGCCGTCACGGTGACGAGCGCCGGCAAGGGGGCCGTGACTTCGTCGTAGCCGGCCTCGGTCTGGCGACTGACCTTGAGGGTCGTACCCTCGACGCTCACCGCTTTGGCGAAGGTGACCGAGGGAAGGCCGAGCAGTTCGGCGAGCTGCACCGGCGTCGTGCCGGTGTACCCGTCGGACGACTCGGTGGCGGCCAGCACGAGGTCGAACGTCTCGCGGGCGATGACGGCGGCGAGCACCTTGGCGGTCGACAGCGCGTCACTGCCGCGAAGGGCGTCGTCGCTGACGATAACGGCCTTGGTGGCGCCCATGGCGAGTGCGTTGCGCAGTCCCGCGACGTCGGCGCCCGAACCCATGGACACGACGGTCACCTCACCACCGCCGGCCTTGTCGACCAGTTGCAGGGCCATCTCGACGCCGTAGGTGTCGGCCTCGTCCAAGATGAGCTTGCCCGAACGATTCAGGTTGTTCGACGCGTCGAACGACTGGGGTGCCGCGGGGTCGGGTATCTGCTTTACGCAAACGACGATGTTCATGGCCAACAATCTAGGCCATCACCACACGACGCCGGTCAGGACGAGGACCCCAGGAGTTTGAGGGCGAGGGCCGGCTGGTCGGTGATGATGCTCGAAACGTCCAACGCCGCCATGGCTTCGATGTCGGGGGCCGCGTTGACGGTCCACGCGTTGATCGAGAGACCGAGCCCGTTCGCCAACTCTTGCGTCTCTCTCGTGACCAGCGTGAAGTGGGGGTTCACCGCGTCAAAACCCAGCACGTGGGCCCTGGTGAGCGCGGAGGGCAGGGGCACGTCCCAGACCAACCAGGCGACGCGGAGCTCGAGGTCGTAACTTCGAGCCTGCGCGCAGGTGGTGACGTCGAAACACGAGAGGATCACGGACGAGGTCAGGTCGGCGTCGTGCAGGTAGTCCACCACCCTGTAGACGAACGAACCCGTCTCGTCGTAGGTCGGCTCCGTTGGACTCCTGGCGTTCTTGATCTCGACGTTGACGGCGACGCCCCTGAGGACCAGCATCGCCTCGGCGAGCGTAGGAACGTGGGCCGGCAGATCACGAGCCGCGCTGAGGCCAATGGCCATACCGTCGACGAAGGGGTCGTGGTGAACGACGAACGTCCCGTCACGGGTTCTTCGCACGTCAAGCTCGACGCCCGCTACCCCGAGGCGAATCGCCTCACGAAATGCCCCCAAGGTGTTCTCGCGTTCGCTAGAGTGCGCGCCACGGTGGGCGAAGACCACGGTCATCGAACGAGTCTCGCACTTGACCAGGCAAAACCACGACGTTCGGGACGTAAATACCCCAAGACCCCCTTGTTTTTCAAGGCCGTTTTCAGTAGAATTTTCCTTTCACGTAGCTGTTCTTTAGACGGAACGCTGCGTCCCCCCAAAGTCAAAGGATTTGCCATGTCGTTGATCTGGAATCGTACCCACGCGTGGGACGACACCGAATGGCGTTCAGTCGCCGCGTGTCGAGACACCGAACCAGAACTGTTTTTCCCCGTGGGCACGACCGGCATGGCGACCGACCAAATTGAGTCCGCCAAGCGCGTCTGCGACCACTGTGACGCCCAGAAGGCCTGTCTCGAGTTCGCTTTAGCTACGAATCAAGAATCGGGCGTGTGGGGCGGCACGACCGAGGACGAGCGTCGCAAGCTTCGTAAGCAGTGGCTCGCCGCGCGTCGACGCGCGTCGAACGCCAGTTAGGGTCGAGCACTCAGCGGCACCACGACGCGCACGAACGTGCCGCCGCCGTCCACTGCCGCGACGGACCGCATCTCAATCTCGCCGTACAGCTGCGCGCGAATGAGGTCGCGAACTATCGACAGACCGAGACTCGTCGGCACGTCGAGGGAAAAGTCGTCTCTCAGTCCTCGTCCGTTGTCACGGATCTCCGCGACGGCGTGACCGTTCTCTTGGTACAAGTTGAGGGTCACGACACCCACGTGGTCGTTGTCCGTGCCACCAAAGTCGGTGAAGGCGTGCTCGACGGCGTTGGTGAGCAGTTCGGCCAGCGCGACGGCCAAGGGCGTCGCGAGGTCGGTCGAGAGCACGCCGAGCTCACCGTTCACCACGATCTCGACGGGGTGCAGTGCCAGGACGGTGTCTTCCACGAGCAGGACCAGCGAACGCACGATCTCATCGAAGACCACCTCCTCTCCCGGCTCTCGCGAGAGCACCTCGTGCACGACGGCGATGGAACGGACGCGGCGCTCGGCTTCGTACAGCGCGGTCCTCGTTTCGGGTTCCTCACTGCGGCGCGCCTGCAGTCGAAGGAGCGACGAGATGGTCTGCAGGTTGTTCTTCACACGGTGGTGAACCTCGCGCACAGCCGCCTCTTTGTTCAACACGACCCGGTTGAGTTGACGCAGGTCGGACACGTCGCGTACCAGCGTGAGCACGCCCGTGACCTTCTGAGCGTCGATCAGTGGAACCCCGTGAAACAGAATGGCGACGTCGTGACCGAGGTCGATCTCTTCGAGGGTCGGCATCGCGAACTCCAGCGAGCGCGCGATGGCCCGGGCCTGCACCCCGAGTTCGTCAAGTGTCCTGCCCTCCGCCGAGGTGTAGACGCCCAGACGGTGCAGGGCGTTCACTGCGTTCGGGGTCGCGAACTCGACGTGGCCCTGGCGGTCAATCAAGATGACGCCGTCACCCACGCGAGGTAGTCCCGGACCGGCGACCGTGTCCTCACGATACGGAAACGTCGACGCCGACACCATGTCGCAGAGCCGTTCGAAGACCGAGAGGTACTGACTCTCGTAAAGCGACGCCGAGCCGCGAAGTCGCCCCTGGAGTCGGACCATCACCGCCACGACCACGCCGTTGTAGCGAACGGGGACGCACCACACCGGCACGTGGTCGTCGACGTCGTCGAGGTTCGCCTCGCCCACGACAAGCTTGCCGATCTCGAAGGCCTCACGCACCAGCGGCCAGTTCTCCGCTCGGTGTGTCGTGCCCACGAGGTCGTCGTTGATCGACGTCGATCGATTGTTGGGGCGCATCTGGCCCAGGACGACGAAGTACTCGTCGCTACGTCGCGACTCCTCGACTTTGGTCATGAGGAGCATGTCGGAGAACGCGAGGTCCGCGAGGAGTGACCACGACGCGGTGAGTCGAATCAGGTGATCGATCGAAGGTTCATCCAGTCGGGTTCTCGCGGTGGCGAGCTCGGCGAGCGTCGCCACTAGCTCACTCGCAGGGGAATCATCTGGCGTTGGCGTCTGTTGTACGACGCCAACTCGTGCACGCCGCGCGCCTCGAGGAGCGTCGCGAGGGCGTTCGCTCGCTCACCGACACGTTCGAGACCGTGGGCGTCCGAGGCCGTCGTGAACGTCACCCCCTTCGCCACGAGTCGGTCGAGGAACCCCTCGGCCGGGTACTGCTCACCGACGGGCTTGCTCCACCCGGCCGAGGAACATTCCAGTGACACGTCGACGTTCGCCGCCGATTCGGCCATCGCGTCCCAGTACTCACCGGGGCTCTTCGCGTAGAAGCCCGCGACCTTGATCAGGTCGGGGTGCGCGAGGACGTCGACGGCGTTGGCGGCGCACAGTTCGTCCAGTGCCGTGGCGTACTCCTTCCAACTCTGTTCGACGCCCCGCACGCTCCATTCGTGCAGGTCGACGTCACTCTCGTAGTCGTCGAGGTGCCACGTGCCAAGCCAGTGCACCGATCCGATGAGGACGTCGAAGGGGTACTGCGCGAACAACTCCGACACGACGTCCATCTGGTCCTTGTAGTAGTCCACTTCGAGTCCGATCTTTACCGGCAGACCCTCGTCCTTCGCCAACTGCGCGAGCGCCACGTACTCGTCGAGGGAGTTGCGCGCGTGAAAGGCCCAGTACTCGGCCATCGTGCGACTCGTGGGCTCGTGACCGAAGCGCTGCCAGAAGGGTCCGACGACCGAGGCCACGTCGACGAAGCGGTGCGCGTGTTCGGTGAGCGCGAGTTCATTGACGCCGTGTCGGGCAGCCTCGTCGCAGTACTGGGCGATCTGATCGAGGCGAAACCACACCGAGGACTCCTCGTGCGGCCAGAGGTGCAGGTGGTAGTCAATCACGAAGCGTTAGGCCGCGCCGAAGCCCACGACCCGGTCGCTCGCGGGCGTGCCGAGTTCCACGTACGCAATGCGGCTCGCGGGGACGCCCACGCGGCGCCCTTTGCGATCGGTGAGCCAGAGGACCTTTTCGCTGCTCAGCGCGGCTTCGATTTCCTTCATGATCTTGTCCCGATCGGCGTCGGCGGGCAGTTCGACGTCAATCTCCTTCATTGACTGCACGATGCCAATTCGAATATCCATGAGACTCCTCTGAAACGTTGATTTCTCAACCCATGTTACGGCGCTGAGGCAAGATGGAAACGTGAGCGACGAACCCGTCTCCGAGCGCGCCCGGCGCTGGGCGGCGACGATGGGCGGCTACGAGGGCGCGAACGACGACGTCACCGTCGCACACCAGGACTCGAGGGCCACCCTCGGTCCACTCGTTACCGATCAGCCTTCGCTGGCTGGTCCGCTTCGTCAACGAGAAGCGCTGCTCGACGCGCTCATGACGTCCGGTGCCACGAGAAGTGAGGGCGGCGGCAATCGCGTCAAGGAGGAAGCGCCCGACGAATTCCGCACCTGCTTCGAACGAGACCGCGACCGCATCCTGCACTCGAGCGCCTTTCGTCGCCTCGCCGGCAAGACCCAAGTCTTCATCTTCCCCGACGACCACACGCGCACGCGTCTCACCCACGCCCTCGAAGTGGCCCAAGTGGCCACCAGCATCGCTCGCCCCCTCGGACTGAACGTCGCCCTCACCGAGGCGATCGCGCTCGGTCACGACTGCGGACACGGACCCGGAGGTCACGCCAGCGAAGAGGCCCTCGAACCGTTCGTCGAAGGAGGCTTCGATCACGCCAGGTGGGGGGCGGACGTGTCGCTCCGGCCCCTTAATCTCTGCGTCGAAACGCTGGACGGCATTCGCAACCACTCGTGGTCTCGACCGGCGCCGGGCACCCCCGAGGGTGAGGTCGTCTCCTGGGCCGACCGCGTGGCCTACGTCTGTCACGACTTCGAAGACGCGGTCGGGGTGGGGATCGTAGCGCTCAACGAGTTACCCGCCATTGTTCGCGAACGCTGCGGCGTTCAACGACGTGAACAGCTCGGCGCCTTCATCAACGCCATGATCCGAACCATCCTCGCGACGGGCGTGATCGGCATGGACGCCTACCACGCCGAAGCCCTCGCCGCGTTTCGCGCGTTCAACTACGAGTCGATCTACCTACGCTCGGCGTCACGCGAGCAGGCGTCGGCGGTCGTCGACATGATGCGACGCCTCGTCGAGTACTACAGCGTCAACCCCGCAGCGATTCCCGACGTCGCCGCGCGCGAGAGCGAGATCGACAGCGCGTCCGAGGCCCTGCACGAAGCCGTCGCGTACGTCGCTGGCATGACGGACCGCTTCGCCTGCCAGAGCGCGGTGACCCTGCTCGGCTGGGACCCCGAGCGCCTTCCCCGCGGGATCGATCGTTAGGGTTTCGTCGCCCCCATGAGGTCGAACCTCATCGGCGGCCCGCCGCGCATCCACTCGAGACGAAGTTCTGTCGTGCGGATCGCGGAGCGTTCGTGAGGCAGGATCCAGAACTTGTTCGTTCGCACGGCGTTCTCGACGGCTGCGGCGACGTCGGCGGCGTCGATGCCAGCGTTCACGGCCATCGTGGCCGCCTCGGCGATCATGCGCGCCACCGGGTCCTCGTTGTAACTCACGAGTTCGTTCGGCATGTTGCGCTCGGATTCGTGGATGCGGGTCCTCACGAAACCGGGGCACAGGACCGAGACACCGACGTCCTTGCCGCTCAGCAGTAGCTCCTGGAACAGCGACTCCGAGAGACCGACCACGGCGAACTTGCTCGCGCAGTACGAACCCATGCCGGGCGCGCCGCCGAGTCCGGCCAGTGAAGCGGTGTTCACGACGTGACCAACGTTCTGTTCGAGGAAGAGTGGCACGAAGGCGTTGAGTCCGTGGATGACCCCGTCGAGGTTCACGCCCAAGAGCCAGTTCCAGATTGCCGTGGGCGTGCCAATCGCCGCGCCGCCCGCGGCCACGCCGGCGTTGTTGAAGATCACGTGGGCCGCGGCGAACTCCGCGAGTGCGGCGTCGCGCAGCGCGATGACGTCCTCCTCGACGGCAACGTCGGTGCGAAGACCGATGACGTGCGCGCCGTCGCCGCGAAGATCGTTGACGACTTCTTGTAGTGCCGCGTCTTCGATGTCCCCGAGGACGAGATTGACGTGGGCCGCGGCGAACTGCTTGGCGGTCGCGAGTCCGATGCCGCTGGCCCCGCCGGTGATCACCGCGGTCTTACCCTCTAACTCCATCGTTGCCCCCGAGTCGTTACACCAGCTTGAGTTCTTGACGATAGACGCGCGACGGCCCTTGCTGCGCGACACGTGACGCGAGTTCGACGAAGGCTTTGGCGGCCTCACCCTCGGGGTCCGTGACCACGACCGGTTCGCCCTCGTCGCCGCCTCGTCGCACGGCGGTCTCGAGAGGGATCTGGGCGAGCAAGGTGATGCCCAGCTCGCGGGCCAACTGTTCTCCGCCGCCCGCGCCGAAGATCTCGTAGCGCTTGCCGTCGTCGCCGGTGAACCAGCTCATGTTCTCGATGACGCCTCGAACGGCGAGCTTGAGCTTTCGTGCGGCGTAGGCCGAACGTTGGGCCACGCGCTGCGCCGCGGCCTGGGGAGTCGTGACCACGTACATCTCGATGCGCGGCAAGATCTCCGACAACGTCAGCGCGACGTCACCCGTTCCCGGTGGCATGTCGATCAACAAGAAGTCCGGCTCATCCCACCAGGCTTCGGTGACGAGTTGTTCGATGGCCTTGTGCAACATGGGACCGCGCCAGATGACGGGCTGCGCGTCGTCGACGAAGTAGCCCATCGACAGACAGCGCACGCCGTGCACCAAGGTGGGGATGACCGTGTCGCCGAGCACGATGGGGTCGTTCGTCGCGCCCAGCATCTTCGGTAGCGAGAAGCCGTACACGTCGGCGTCGAGGACGCCGACCGAGTGACCCGCTTGCGCCAGCGCGATCGCGAGATTGACCGTCACCGACGACTTGCCCACGCCCCCCTTACCGGACGAGATTCCCAGCACGCGGGTCTTCGAGAGCTTGTCGAGAAAGCGCGGCGCCGCGTCTCCGTGTTCGTGCTCGCCCGGGCCCGCGTCGCCCGTCATCGCACCGCGCAGAAAGTTACGCAGCGCCAGTCGCTCGTCGTCGTTCATGGTGCGCACGACAACGTCGGCACCGGGCACCCGGGCGAGCACGGCCTCGCGCAACGTCTCGAGGTGGGGCCAGTTCGTCACCGGCAACACGAGTTCGACGCGAACCACGTCGCCCCGTTCGTCTACGTCGCCGAGGAAACCCAATTCGGCCAGAGTTCGTACCAGTTGCGGCTCACGAATCGCGGCCAGGTCGCTTCGAAGGAGGGGGTCAGGCGTCAAGGGAGTCCTTTAGATGGGCCCTTTGACAATACCGTCGCCCTTGGCCGCTTCACCCGTAAACTTCTCCTCGTGAGCACGCCTAACGAGAACGACCTCGATCCGGCTCTCTTTACGGCCACCGTCACCAGCCTCACGCACTCGTTTGGCGACAGCACCCGCCGCAAGGTCTACTTCTACCTCCGTAACAATCCCGGCGCGACGGCCAGCGAGTTGGCGCAGCACTGCGACGTACACGCCAACGTCGTTCGCCACCATCTCGAACGCCTGACCGAAGGCGGTTACGTCACCTTCGACAACGTGCCCAAGACCACCGTTGGTCGCCCCGCCAAGGGCTATCGCACCCTCGACGAGTCCGTGATGATGGAGGGATCCGTTCGCCGCGACGCCCTCTTGGTCGCGCTGTTGGAAATGGCCCTCGAACGACTCGGCCCCGACGCTTCGGAGGCGATGGCGCACGACGTCGGCATCGAATACGGCCGCACGTTGGTTGAGGCCGTGGGATCGAGTGACTCCACGCGATCGGTGAAAACGGCGATGGTTTCCATCGCGGGGCTCTTGACCGCGCACGGCTTTAGCGCTCGTGCTGAGGGTGACGACGGCGCGAGTTCCGTCGTGTCAGAAAACTGTCCCTTCGGCTCAGCCGCTCTGCACCATCCCGTCCTCTGCGCCGTCGATCGCGGTCTCATCGCCGGCATGCTCGAAGGTCTGGGCGCCGAGCGCACCAACGTCACGTTGACGTCGAAGGCACTCGGTGACGACACCTGCCGGGTGAGCGTCTAGTCCGCACTCTCGGCTCCTCACCGTCCGACTGCTCTCAAACCCTCAGCTAGGAAGATCAGGCGAAAGGTCTTGGGGTGACGTGTCGCCGGTTCTCGTGGCAACGTCGCGCCGAAGCACCTCTGCGCCAACTTCCTCTCATCCGCTCGACTCCTCTTCGTACGTCAGTCGCTCGCAACTTTGGCGTAGATGAAGACGTGGTCACTCGCGTGTATCAAGTGGTAGTTCTTCGCGAACCACAGCGTCAGGCTCTTGTTCCACGGGATGTACGGGGTGTGCGGAAAGCTCAGGACGACGTACTGTGCCGATTGAAAATAGGATCTCCACTCCGCCACGAAAGTTGGCGCCGGCGGCTTCAGGTGGTTCCCCCATTCCTGCCACATTCCGTAGGGGTCGACCACGCTCGGGCAGTTCGGGACGCTCGACTGCAATCGATTTGAATCAACGCCGTCGATGACGTAGTCGTAGACCACACACGAGCCCGGTGGAATGACCTCGTTCACTGGCGCAAGGTAGGGACTGTAGAGCCCGAAAAACTGCGCGTACCTCGTATAGAAGGTCGTCGTGTACAGGGTGAGTGCGAAAATGAACAGCGACCCACTGGCAACGAGGAGCGAAAAGACCAGTCGCCGGATGAAGGAGGACACTCTGACGTGCACGACCACGCCGCGCGTCAGTTCGCCAATCCGAGCCAGCGAGACGGCTAGGACGCCGACAAGAAAAGGGGCAGCGAAGTATCCGTAGTACGTGGCCGACGCCGGCGCGGCCAACAACCCGCACACCGTTATCGCGGCCGCGATCAACAAAAAGGCATCAACACCTTCGTGCTCCACCCGTCGAGCGAAGGCGATCGCGACGACCAAGAGCAAGACGGAAAAGGCGACCACGGCCTCCGCACCCGTCGGCGAGACCGAGGTGCGCAGGAATCCGGTTAGGTCCGTCAGCCGCCAGATGACGCTCGGGCTGTCACCGGGATTTGCTTTCTGAAAGAGCTGGACGGTGAAGATTTGCGAGATGAAGCTTCTCGGGGCCAACACAAAGAAGGGGAGGGCGGGGACAACGAAGCCGCCGGCCGCGGCCGCCGCGAAGACGATGACCCGACGTCGATGACGCACCATTAGACAGATCACCAGCGCGAGAAAGGGGAAGAACGCCCAGAGCTTGACGACGGCAGCCAAGCCAAAGAGGAGCCCGCCAAGCACGAGGCGACGCGTCGAAAGTTGACCGAGCCCCTGGTCGTGGTAGTACATCACCGAGACGCCGAGCAGCACGAAGCAGACGCAGTAGGGATCTAGTTTGAGAGCGGAACTGACGAAGAAAGCGATTGGGAGTAGTGCGAGTCCCACTCCCGCGACGACCATGGCTAGTCGCCCCCGACGCCGTACTATCCACGCCAAGAGACCCGCGTTGAGCGCCGTCACGAACGAGGAAAGGACCCTCGCGGCGATGAAGCCGTCGTGACTTCCAAAAATCCGACTGATGACACCAACCGGGACCATGAGCAGCACGATTCCCGGCGGATTCACGAAGGTGAAGTCCTTGTACGGCAACACACCGGTCACGAAGTGGATCGACGCAGCGACGTAGACCCCTGAGTCGTACGCCGCCACGAATCCGGGCACCGTCAACTGCCAGAGGTACACCCCGAAGGCTAGGAGTCCGACCCCGATCGTGATGGCGAGGCTGGTCAACGACGGGAGCCGTACTGGTGTCGGCTCGTCTTCAGAGGATCTACGTCTATTCATCGGCCTCTTTGCTGCGGTACGGCATCATTCTTCGCGACTGTCTGGAGTCGAACGAGAACCTACGGATGAGTTTGTCAGTTACCTCGCCGACGTTTGGGGACGGTTACCGACGAGAGAAGCGCTGAACTCGCGTCTCGGTCGACGTTCGTACGTCGCGAACGGAGCTTCGCGACGACTCTTAGTCGGATTGAGCAACCGTGAGCACTATCGATCGAGTCCCGAGGCCGAACTCGCCGGATCCAGAGCGTTGAAGACTGCTCGCCAACTCGACACCACCTGCGGAGCTCAACGATGAATGGAAGAATCCAAAAGAAGTACCATCGGCAAGTGACCGACGTCGTTGGCGAACTCGTGCAACGTCTTTGGCCCAACCGTGAGGTGAAGCTCGAGCCGCTACTCGGCGGGATCACCAACGCCAACTTCCTCGTGGACCTCGGAGATGAGCGGGTGGTCCTGCGAATCCCGGGCGACAACACGGAGCTTCTCGGCATTAGCCGACTGCACGAGACCTCCGCCAACCACTTGGCGTCGTCCCTTGGCATCGCTCCCGAAGTGCTCCGCAGTTCCGAGACCGAGGGTTGGATGGTCACCCGTTTCCTTCCCGGGCGCGCCATCCCTGCGGACGAGCTGGGCGGAGAACCGATGTTGGCCGCGTTGGCGTCGACGCTACGCCGGCTCCACTCCGCCGGCACCATCGGCGTGAGCTTCAACCCCTTCGCAGTGGTGCGTGAGTACCACGAGATCGCACGCGCTCGCGGCGTCGAGGAGCCCTTCGACTACCCGGCGGCCGTCTCGGTACTGGACCGCATCGAAGCGGTACGGACATTCCGGCCGACGTCGTTTTGTCACAATGACCTACTCAACGGCAACTTCATCTACGACGGAGAGATACGGATACTCGACTGGGAGTACGCCGGCATGGGCGACCCGTTCTTCGATCTGGCCAACTTCTCCTCCAATCATCAACTCCCCCGAGAGTCAAACACCCGTCTCCTCACGCACTACTTCGGTCGACGTGATCCCTCGCTCCTCGCCGTTCTCGAGCTGATGAAACTGGTCTCGGAACTGCGCGAGACGATGTGGGGCGTCGTGCAACTCGCGATCTCCGCGCTCGAGGTGGACTTCGCGGGCTACTGCGAGGAGCACAGCGGGCGCTACGAGGCACTGGTTGGTGCGATGGACCTCGACGAGGCGCTGCACGCGGCGGCGGCGTTGACCGACCCGGAAACGGACTCGGGTCGGGGTCTCGGCTAGCCGCGAACTCGGGCGTTGGTCGGATCGAAGAGAGGTTCGCTCGTCACTCTCGCGCCCACCACGCGACCGAAGACGACGACCTCGACGCGGCGCCCCTCTTCGACGTCGTCCGCGGGGACGTACGCGTAGGCAATGGAGTGACCCACGGTGTAGCCGTAGCCGCCGCTCGTCACGCGTCCGACCACTCGCCCGTCCACGCGCACCGGTTCCGATCCGAGCGCGACCACGCGTGGGTCGTCGAGGACGAGTCCGACGAGACAGCGCGTCGGCGCACCAGCCGCCTCCAGAGCGTCGCGACCGATGAAGTCGCCCTTGCCCATCCGGACGGCGAAGCCGAGACCCGCCTCGAACGGCGTGTCAATGGACGTCACGTCGCTCCCCCACACGCGGTAGCCCTTCTCCAATCGAAGCGACTCGATCGCCTTGTACCCACCGGGCGTCAAACCGTGAGGTCTACCCGCACTCATCAACGTGTCCCACAGCACGAGCGCGTACTCCGAGGGGCAGTAGATCTCCCAACCCAACTCGCCCACGAACGTCACGCGTTGGGCGAGACACGGCGCGGCGCCGACATTCAAATCGCGAGCCTTCATATAGGCGAAGGCGTCGTTGGAACAGTCGGTCTCGGTGACGGACTGTAGGATCGCTCGAGCGCGTGGGCCCCACAACGCGAAACACGCGAACTGCGACGTGACGTCGTCGACGACGACTCGGTCGTTCGCGCGCACGTGGGACAGGATCCACGCGCGGTCGTGATTGCCAAAGGCCGTCCCGGTCACGAGTCGAAAGCGGTCCTCGTCAAGTCTCGTCACCGTGAGATCGCACTCCACCCCGCCTCGCGGGTTTAACAGCTGCGTGTAGGTCATGGTCCCCGGTGCTTTGGCCACTCGATTGGCGCAGAGTCGTTCCAGGAAGCCGGCGGCGTCGGGACCCCTCACCTCCAACTTGGAGAACGACGTCTCGTCGAAGAGCGCCGCGCGTTCACGACACGCGCGATGTTCGGCGCCGACGGCTGGCGACCACAGTCGGCCGGACCAACCGTCGGGACGTAGCGATTCGTCACCGTCCTTCGTGTTCGACTCGTACCAGTTGACGCGCTCCCAACCGCCCTTCTCGCCAAAGGCCGCGTCCAACGCGACGTGACGTTGGTAGCACGGCGGGACGCGAAGGGGTCGTCCCGCTCGTCGTTCGTGACCGGGGAACTTCACGTCGTAGTACGTGGCGTACACCTCGTGGGTGCGCTTCAGCGCGTACTCGCGACTGCGGTACTGGGGGCCGAATCGCCGCGAGTCCATCTCCCAGGTGTCGAGGCCGGGCTGACCGTTGATGATCCACTCGGCCATGAGTTGGCCCATCCCGCCCGAACCCGCGACGCCGTGCGCACAGAATCCGGCGGCCACCCAGAAACCCTCGACCTGACTCGGACCCAGGATGAACTCGCCGTCGGGCGTGAAGGCCTCGGGACCGTTGATGAGTTTCACCACTTCGGCGTCCGCGAGGATCGGCACGCGCAGCGCGGCCGCCTCGTAGACGTCGGCGAAGCGGTCCCAGTCTTCGTTCAACAGTTGATTGTTGAAGTCGCCCGCGATCCCCCCAAGGCCCCACGGCTCGGGGTTTCGTTCGTACCCCCCCGCGACCAGACCGCCGCTCTCGCCGCGGAAGTAGACGAGTCGCGCGGGGTCGCGCATCGTGGGCATGTCACGCGGCAGGCCCGCGTCCTTCGTGATCACGTACTGATGGGCCATCGGGATGATCGGCACGTGCACGCCAGCGAGAAGTCCAATCTCGTGGGCGTAGATCCCGCCCGCGTCCACCACCACTTCGCACTCGATGAAGCCACGACTCGTCTCGACCCCCGTGACGCGGCCCCGCTCGACGCGCACTCCGGTGACCCGGGTGTCGGTGTAGATCGTCGCGCCGCGTTGGCGTGCGCCCTTCGCCAACGCCAGGGTGACCTGACTCGGATCGAGGAATCCGTCGGTCGGCAGGTACGCGGCGCCGTGGACACCCTCGGTCGTCATGACGGGGAAGCGTTCCTGCGCTTCGTTGGCCGAGATGAGGTGAAGGGCCAGACCGAAGGTCTCGGCCCAGTCCGACTGTCGCTGGAGCTCTTCCATGTGCTCGTGCGACGACGCCAGACGCAGCGACCCCACCTCTCGCCAGCCCGTTTCGAGGCCGACTTCTTCGCCGAGGGTTCGGTACAACTCCACGGAGTTCATCATCATCCGCGTCAAGGGGAGCGAGCCGCGCAACTGGCCCACGAGGCCCGCGGAGTGGAACGTCGAACCACTGGTGAGTTGGGCGCGCTCGACCAGCACGGCGTCGGTCAGTCCGAGACGAGCGAGCCAGTACAGGATCGAGCAGCCGCCGATGCCCCCGCCGATGACGACGACCCGCGCGCGGTCCGTCATCGATGTTTGAGGCGACGCCGTCGACACCGAAACCACTCCCTCGGTCACGTGGTGAGGAAGACGTGCCACCTCACGCCCTTGAGAGGGTACACCGACGTCAACGCCACCGCGACGCTTCCGGCGTAGGTTGCTCTCTCTCAAAGTCCCCCTTCTACCCGAGAGAACGCGAACCTCGACGGGCACCGCGGGAAGCGTGTCCGTCGCCGGGTCGCTCGAACGCAAGGTAATTGACAAGGGTTGAGGCCGTGGCTAACTTAACGGTCGACGCGACTCGACACTCTGTCGTGTGCGTTCAGGGGGACGCGTTACGGACCACAGTGTGGTTCATTGGCGTCGTGACGAGACTCCCTGACGGTAGTTGGGTGATTCGGCAACGCAGTGCTTTCCCCGTGCGCTGCGCCCTTGCATCCCGAGTGTTGCGAGAGAGGCGAAGAACGCTCGTACCGGTCCGTCGTAGCCAGTTTGGCTACGTGATCACGTCAAGGGGAGAGTCACCATGGAATCAGACGGTTCATCATCCGCGGTCGGCGCCGTGGCGCCAGAGCAAGCGCAGAGTGCCAGTTCGGACACGAAGGATCTCGCGTCCTTTGGCTATAAGCAAGAGCTGCACCGCACGCTCGGACTCTTCAGTTCCTTCGCCGCGGCCTTCAGTTACATCTCGCCGTCGACGGGTATCTTCACCCTCTTCTCGTTCGGACTCATCACCTTGGGCGGCGTCTTCATCTGGTCGTGGCCTATCGTGGCGCTCGGCCAGATCATCGTCGCCCTCAACTTCGCCGAGGTCTCCAGCCACTACCCGGTCGCCGGCTCGGTGTTCCAATGGACCAAGTACCTAGCGGGTCGCCCCTTCGCTTGGTTCACGGGGTGGATCTACATCTTCGCGGGCATCCTCACCGTGACCGCCGTCGTGGTGACCATTCCACTGACCGTGCTGCCCGCGCTCGACAACATGGGTTGGCACGTGAACGCGGGCGCCCTCCACGACCAGATCTGGGTCGCCGCCATCACGCTCGTAGTGATCACCATCCTCAATATCTTCAGCGTCAAGCTCGTCGCCACCGTCAACAACACCGGGGTCTTCTTCGAGATCGTCGGCATGGTGATCTTCGCGATCATCATGCTCGTCGTCCACCACCACCAGTCGATCTCCGTAGTGACCAACAGCGGAGGGATCCACGTCACGCTGCCGGCCTTCTTCGCCGCGATGTTCATGAGTCTCTTCGTGATCTACGGCTTCGACACGGCGTCGACGCTGTCGGAGGAGACGCACGATCCTCGTCGTCGCGCCCCCCAAGCGGTGCTGATGTCGGTCGCCGGCGCGTTCGTCATCGGTGGGATCTTCCTCGTCGCGCTGTTGATGGCCATCCCGAACCTCTCGACGGCCATCAAGGCGGGCTGGGGACCGGCCCAGATCATCGACGCCAACTTCTCTAAGTTCTGGGCGACCGTCTACCTGCTCGTGGTCACCGCCGCCATCTTCGTGTGCTGCATGGCCATCATGGCCGCCACGGTTCGCCTCTGTTTCGGCATGGCGCGCGACAATCGGCTCCCCGCCTCACGCCAACTCGCCCGGGTTCACCCGAAGCTGCGCACGCCCATCTGGTCGTGCATCGCGGTGGCCGTCGTCGCCGCCATCCCCATGCTCAAGTACGCCGGCGCCGGCATCGTGGCCATCGCCGCCACCGCGATGATCTACCTGTCCTACTTCCTCGGCAACGTCGCGATTCTCTACGCGAGGTCGCACGGCTGGCCGAAGGCGCACGCGCCGTTCCGGCTAGGCCGTTGGGGAATGCTCGTGAACGTCCTGGCGTTGGCCTGGGGTGGCGCGATGCTCGTCAACTTCGCGTGGCCGCGCGCCGCGAGCAACCCCGAACCCAATCAAACGGGCGGACTACTGGACCTCGGACTGCACTGGCTGAACAAGATTCCCATCCTCTACACCGTGCTCGCGTTCGTCCTCATCGTCGGCACGCTCTACTACGCCGCCTCGGCGAGACGTCACGCCGCGCCCGTCGTCGTGCCGACCGACGCCGACGCGTAGATACCGACACCTACGAGCGAGAGAGTCCGAGTTGTTGGAGGAACGGTTGCGCGATGGCGAGCTGTGCTGACGAGGGCTTCAGGGCGAGGAAGAGTTTGAACTCATTCCTGGCGAGGGTCTTGTTGCCCGGTGTCGAATCCGCGACGATGGCGTAGTAGAGACGGGGCGCGGGGTCGCGCGGTCCGTAGGTGATGGCCTTACGAAGATCCCTGATGCCGAGTGAAACCAGCGTGGGGCTCGTGTTCGAACTCCCCGCCGAGAAGTCGAGCCATCCCGTTTGCGTCAACGCCGCCACGTTCTTCGGACTGATCGCAAGGACCGCTTGATAGGCGCCCAGCGCCGCGACGACGTTGCCGTTGGCCACGTCCGCTTGGGCCTCGCTGAGGTACTGCGCGACCTGCTGGGCCCGACTCAGCGAGACGCCGCCGGTGACCGAGTTGCCCGGTTGGCGCGCCGCGAGCGAGGTCCACAGCACGACGATGACCGCGACGAGAAAGCATCCGAGTCCCACGAGCAGTATCCAACGACGACGACGACGCGTCGGGCGACGTCGGGCTCCCGACGCGGTCGCTTCACTCAGTTCGTCGTAGGCGTCGCGCAGGGCGACCTCCTCGCGGGCTTCGATGGTGGCGGCCTGAAGTTTGGTCAGTTCGCCCGCATCGAGTTCGCGGCGAGCGTCGACCAACGAGGCCTCTCGCAGCGTGATCTCGTCACGGATCTGTTGCTCGGTTCGCTTCATCGGCGCCTCGTCAGTCGAATCGCGCTCGCGACGAGGATCACGAGCCCGAGGAGGGGCACGATCCACAGTAGGACGCCGAGACCCGACGTGGGTGGACTCAGCAAGATCGACGTGCCGTAGGCCGATTCGAGCGAGGTCAGGATTTTGTTGTCGGACTGGCCCTGGTGGACCTTGGCCGCGATCTCGTGACGCACGGCGATCGCCGACGTGGCGTTGCTCACCGCCACCGAGAGATCGTCGCACGACGGACAGCGCACCAACGTCTCCAAGTGAGCGATTCGCGCGCTCGCGCTCGAGCCGTGGGGGTTCAGCACCACGGCCATCGTCGCGACCGCGACGAACGCCACGCACCAGAGCACGAAGGAGCGAGCGATCGTCACGCCTTCACCTTGGCGACGGCGACCTCGAGCTGGCGAGTGCTCACGGGTCCGATCAAGGTCGCCGCGACCACGCCCTGCGCGTTGATGATGAAGGTGGTCGGCGGCGCGGTGACGCCGTAGCGATTGGTGATGACGCCGCCCGGGTCGATGATCGAGGGATAGAGCGATCCGTAGTGCTTGGCGAAGGCCTCCGCCGCACTGACGGTGTCGTCGAAGACGACGCCCACCACGGCGACGCCCCGGTTCCTCTCCTGCCAGGCGAACGTCGACAAGTTGGGCGCCTCCGTCACGCACGGCCCGCACCACGACGCCCAGAAGTTCACGACGACGACCTTGCCGAGGTCGTCCTTGATGTTGAGCGTTCCCGCGCCCCCGAGCCGCGCACCCGAGAGCGCCGGCGCGCTCTTGCCGAGCAGCGGGCTCTGGGCGTTCGTGGCGTTGTTGACGGGGTGACGCGTCGCCAAGAACAGAGACAGCGCCACGACGACGACGATCGCCGCGAGCGCGCTCGCCATGACGGAGCGCTTCACGACGTGGCCTCGTCACCGTAACGCCGGCGAAAGAACGACAGCGCGCTCCCGAGGCCAATGGTGAGTCCGCCCAACCACAGCCAGGCCAACAGGGGCTCGACCGTCACGCCGAGCACGACCGATCCCGAGGGCAGATTGTTCTGAACCTGCGCGCCCGAGGTGGAGCCGTTGCCCCCCACGGCGTCGAAGGTCACGTAGACGTCGCGCGCGAAGTTGGAGTCGATGGCGGGCGTCCCCACGGTCGTGCCGCCACGACCGTGGTACGTCGTGATGGCCGGACGTAGCTCGTGTCCGTCAACGGTGACCTTCAACTGGGTCGCCGACTTGAGGGCGTCGCTCACCGCGTGAAAGCCCGAGAAGTGAACCAGTTGACCGTCGACCACGGTGCTCTGGCCGGAGGCGAGCGTGACTTCGGCGCGCGTGACGTACGTCGTCGAGGTCACGATGCCCAGCGCCAAGATCACCACGCCCAGGTGCACCACCATGCCGCCCGTCGCTGGTGCGCGAAGGACACTGCGCCACGAGCCGCGTCGAAGCGCCGCCACCAATGAGCCGCGCAGCGTGCGCAACGCCGCCCCGGCCGCGAGCACCGAGAGAAAGACGGCAACCACTTCCGCGGGACGTCGTACGTCGAAGACGAGCAGCAGCGAAACCGCGAGTAAGCCCGTCCAGGCACTGACGCGCGTGCGTCCCCAGAGAACCCTCGCGTCGGCGCTTCGCCAACTGACGAGCGGCGCGATCGCCATCAGCAACAACAACACCACCGCGACCGGCGCCGCGACCGAGGCGAAGTACGGCGTGCCCACCGTGACCTGCGTGCCGTTGACGGCTTGGTAGAGGAGGGGAAAGACCGTGCCCAGCAGGACCACGATGGCGAAGCCCACGAAGAGGATGTTGTTCGCGACGAAGAGCCCCTCGCGTGACAGCGGATGATCGACGCCGACGGGCGCGCGCAGTCGGTCGCCGCGCCACGCGAGCAGTCCCGCGCCCACGACGACGACCACGAAGAAGAAGCCGATCAAGATGGGCCCGAGCGTGCTGGAGGAGAACGCGTGCACGCTCACGAGGACGCCCGAACGGGTGAAGAACGTGCCCAGAATCGTCAGCGCGAAGGTCGCCACGGCCAGTGAGAGGTTCCACACACGAAAGAGACCTCGTCGGTCTTGGACGATCACCGAGTGGATGTAGGCCGTCGCGGTCAACCAGGGCAGGAGGGCGGCGTTCTCCACCGGGTCCCAACCCCAGAAGCCGCCCCAGCCGAGTACCTGGTAGCTCCACCACGCGCCCAGCACGATGCCGAGCGACAGCGATCCCCAGGCGATTACCGTCCAGCGACGCTGCTCGAGGGGCCAGCGATCTTGCACGCGTCCGGTGATGAGCATCGCGATCGCGAAGGCGAAGGGGACGCTGAAGCCGACGAAGCCCAAATAGAGCAGTGGCGGGTGGATAGCGACGAGCGGATTGTCCTGCAACAGCGCGTTCGGTCCGGCGCCCTGGTGCGCGAGGGCGGCGTTGTGGATGAAGGGATCGGCCGGGCCCATCATGAGCAACGTGAAGAACCCGCCGATTGACGAGAGCACCAGTCCCGCCCACCGGACGACGTCGTCGCCCGCGTCACGGCGATAGAAGAACAAGACGCCGAGCGTCACGAGCGACTGCAGGAGGACCCACAGCATGAGTGAACCCTCGAGTGCCGACCACATGCCCGTGATGGAGTACAGCAGTGGCGTGAAGGTGGCGTTGTTCTCGGCGACGTAGGCGAGGGAGAAGTTGTGGGTGACGAGCGCGAACTCCATCACCGCGACGGCCGCGACGATGCCCGCGAGCGACAGACCCGCCCACCAGAGGGCGCGCGACGCTCGCTGGTGACGAAGCGCGACGATCTGCTCGAGAACGCCGCCCAGCGCGCCGACGAAGCAGACGTACAGTGCGACCCGGCCGAGCCACGTCAGGGTCATCGAACCGACCCGTTGGGGGCCTTCACGCGTTTGGGGTGCGCGGCGATGTACGACGCCGTGTGCTTCACCAAGATCTGCGTGCCGTAGAACGTGTCGGACGTCGGCGTCGTGAAGTGGCCCACGACGACGACCGGGATGTTGGCCCGAAAGAGCTGGGGTGGTGAACCGTGCGCGTTGACGAAGACCGCCTTGCCGCCGCCGGTCATCTCGAACGACGCGCCACTCGACGTGCGGTTGATGGTGTGGGGCTTTACGACGCCCTCGAGTCGAATGGTCTCGGTGCCGAGTTTGACGCGCGATCCCATGGCCTGGGGAATCGTCTCGAAATAGTTGAGCGAGTGCAGCAGTCCTTGGCTCAAGAGAGCCAGCACCGCGAGGGCGAGCACCGCCAGCACGCCAATCGTACGCCACCCTCCTCGACGTTTCGTGGGTGGGGCGTCAACGGGGCTGAGGTCGAGGGTCGCTTCAGCGCTGGGCACGACGTCCTCGCCACCAGATTGACAGCGCGTACAGCGCTAACCCCCCAAAGGCGAAGGCGTAGCCCGCCACGACGTAGCCCATCAGTGAACTCCCTCACGGCGACGCTGCGTGAGTGCTTCGTCGAGTGACACGCGCTCTCGTTCGTCGCGCAACACTTGCACTCGATACCGCGCGCGTAGCAGCCAGAAGAAGAGCAGCGTGAAGGCGGCGAGACTGATGAACAACGTCGTGAGCATGATGCCGTGCACCTTGAAGTTCCCGCTCTCGGTGAAGACCGACGCGCCCTGGTGCAGGGTCTTCCACCACTGCACCGAGAAGTGGATGATCGGCACGTTGATCGCGGCCAGGATCGCGAACACCGCGCTCCGACGAGCGCGTAGTTCGGGGTCGTCGTTCGCTCGGCGAAGCGCCAGGTAGGCCAGCGCGAAGACGCCCAGAATCGCCGTCGAGGTCAGTCGAGCGTCCCAGGCCCACCACACGCCCCACGTCGGTCGTCCCCAGATCGAACCGGTGATGAGTGTCAAGAGAATGAACACGACGCTGACTTCCATCGCGCAGTGCGCGACCCGGTCCATGACGATCGACCTCGTTCGTGGCCAGAGATAGAGCACGCTCGCGATGGTGGCCGTGCCAAATGAGACGTAGAGCGCGACCCAGGCGACGGCCGGATGGACGTAGACCAGGCGCGCCAAGTTGCCCTGGACCTTGTCCGGCGGCGTGACCCACAGGCCCAACCAGAAGGTCAGGCCCAACAGCGCGAGCGTGACCGGTCCGAGCAGTCGTTGGGAGAGTTGTTTCATCATGAATCCTCTAGAACACCGTAAAGGAGAATGCCAAGGGCCAGGTAGGCGGCCAGCGCGACGATCGAGATGACCCACCACTGCCAGAGCGCTCCACCGCGCAGGGCCGCGCTAAAGGATCGCTCGCCGGCGATGAGCAGAGGCGCGAAGGCCGGTAGCGACAACACCGGCAACAACGTGGCGGGACCTTCTCCCCCACCACTCAGCGCGCCGTAGAGCGTCCCCGATGCCGCGAGCGCCGCGAGGATCACCACCACGCTCGGCACCGCGTGCAACGTCCCCACGAGTGCCGTGTGCAAGACGAGTACCGCCCCAGCGAGCAAGACCACGCCGGTGATCCACAACTCCACCGCGAGCGCGAGGGCCTTGCCTAAAAAGACGCCCGCCGGATCGAGTCCCAACGTCGCCACCGAGGTCCGCGTGCCGGTCGATCCTTCGACGGCCCGACTGCGGTTGATCATCAAGAGCG
>DATLTT010000006.1:0-13606 GCA_035533455.1 Acidimicrobiales bacterium
GCGCACTCGAAGACGTCGCCGGGCAGTTCGTGGCGCCAGGCGAGGCCCCGGCTGCCGTCCTCACTTGCTGGTGAGTCATCAGACTGTCCGTTCTTCCAGGCGTTGAATTCGTTGATGAAGGAGAACGCTGCCCAGGAGAGCGAAGGGGTCGATGGTTCGCACGGATCTCCGCACTCCGGCAGCATTTCTCGCTCGCTCGATCTGGCGTCCAGATTGGCTTTCACTCGGGCCAGGTGGTGATTCATGGTGTAGCGCCGAGCACCCGCGCACTTGGTGAGGAGGATCCTTTGTTTGAGGTTCGGGTCGAGTGCGAATTGGAACGTGACGGCACGCGAGAGCACCTGTCCGGTGTGCGAGACGGTCGGAGTCGTCAGTCCTGGAGTCACTGTGCTCAGTATTGGGTGTTGCTGTGACACGCGGTGAGGCGATACTGGACGTATGAATTGCAAACCTCGACCAACCCAAATTCCTAACCAGTGGATGTCCGTGTCAATTCGTGACACGACTACCGCTCGTGAGGAGGTGAAGTCATGATCATTCGAAAGGCCACGGACGACGACGCGGAGATGGTCGCACGTCTCGTTGCGAGCATTCAGCGAATGCACCACGATCAGCGGCCCGACTGCTTCAAACCTGCCAACGAATCCAACGCCGCCGAGTTGTAGCGAGAACTCTTGGGAGATCCCGCCGTCACCATTCTACCTCGCCGAGGATGAAGAAGCACTCGGTTTCGTCGTCGTGAAGGTGCATCAAAGGCCAGATTCACCGTTGGGATTCGCGCAGATCCTTCTCGAGCTGGATCAGATTGGCGTGGCGCCCTCAGCGCGACGACGTGGCGTAGGCGACGAGCTCATGAACGCCGTTAGAGCGCGAGCTGATGAAGTCTCAGCGAGGCGCGTCATCTTGACCACCTGGGAATTCAATGTCGAAGCGCACAGAATCTTCGAAGCTGAAGGATTCGAAGTGGAGATGCGGCGAATGTCGATGGCGTGGCCCGCGCTCTGATCAACGGGATGAGCTTTGGTCTCCCTTCGGTAGCTTCGACCCATTCGGTTGGCTCGTGCCATAACCGGCTCAAGCGGGCGTTCGAAGGACTTCGGTGATTGAAGCGACGTGCAACCACCCAGTGGCTGACGCCAACGTGTTCTCAAAGCAGCGAGCCAAACGTCGGCGGCGTGCCAGGTGCCCGTGGGCCACCTCGACCCGCCACGCATGTCGTATGGGTTGAAAGACCTTCGCACCGTGCTGGTTGCGTGGTGGCTCGTCCGAGCCGACCCGGCGAACCTCGCAGTCAAACCGAGCCGAGAGTCGAAGTGCCGCCGACGGCGCGGTCCGCGGTCCACGAGCACGAGTTCGAGACGTTTGTCCGCACCTTTGCGAGAAAGGTCTTCGAGTATCAGCTCGACGGCTTTTGCTTCGGACGTCGAGGCGGGAACCGCACGCACGCAGAGCGGTAGACCAGTGACGTCCACGCAAACGATTCGCTTGGCGCCGTTCGTTCGACCATAGGGACCGCCCTAATTATGGAACGTTACCCCGCCATTCGAGGCTCCTTTCGCGAGGTGGGTGTCAACGACCACCATCGAGGGCAGCGGTTCCGTTCGTCCGAGAGCGGTACGCGACGAAGCGTGCAGCGCCGAAAGCATGTGTGTCCACGTCCCGTTCCTCGACCCTCGGCGATACTGGGACCAGACCCTCGTCCAAGGTCCGAACTGCTCAGGCAGATACCTCCACTGACACCCGGTGTGCGAGATGTAGAGCATCGCGTTGACGACATGGCGAAGGTCACCCCCGTGTTTCGGTCCTCGTTTGGAGGGGACCGACAGCAAAGGTTCAAGTATCTTCCACTGGGCATCAGTCAGATCACTCGAATAGGCCACGGTTTGATGGTGCCGGTCAACATTCTGGGCGCACTCGCCAAATAGAACACAGCACCTTAGGATGAGCGCGTGTTCACACGCTGGGAAGGGCCGACGTTTCGTCGGTGGTCACTTTTCTCCGTCGTGTCGTCGACGATCGACGTCGCGACCGTCCCCACGTGAGCTGGCGCCGACGTTGAACTTTCGCCCTCGCGCCAACGGCACGCCCGAGGTCCGTCTCTCCCTTCGCGCGGCCTTCTGTTTGAGCACACCACTCGTGGTGGGTCTCATCGTCAATCAGCGCTCGTACGCCATCGTCTTCGCCATCGGCGCCCTGTGGGCCATCAGTCAAGACGGACTGGACGAGTGGCGCGTTCGCGGACCGCGTCTCTTCTGGGTCGCCGTCGCGGCGACGGTGGGCGTGGCGATGGGCGCGACGTTCGTGATCCACGAACGCGGCGCCGCGAACCTGACGCTCTTCCTGGGCGCCGTGGCGCTCGTCGCCGGCGTCGTCGAAGCCTCGAATTGGGCTTCGCAGGGCGCCTACCTGCTCATCGGATCCATCATCGGTGCTGGTTTGCGCTTCAGCGGCCGCGTGTGGCAGTCCTGTCTCTGCATCGCGCTCGGATCGCTGTGGGTCTACGCCGTCGCGGCCCTCACCGATCGAAGAAAACGCCTCGCCAACCAACGAGTCTTCCTCTCTCACGCCTTCAACGACCTCGCGAGCCTCGTCGAAGCCGTGGACTCTCCACGCTTCTACGACGTTCGAGCACGAGCCGTCACGACACTCGACGCCGCGCAGGACGTCGTGGGCAGTCGTCACCGTCGTCGTGACGGCGACGAGGAGGTGGCACTGCGCCAGTGCCTCATCGTGGCCCTTCGATGTGGTGAGGTGCTCTCCTTCCTCGAAGGTAAGCACCTTCGTGCGGACCTGTCGGTCGCACTGGCGCTGCGCCAGGTCGCGAACGCCCTGAGGAACTCGACCGGCCTCGACGCCGTCGCTTTGTTGCGCGACGTGCCCGCTCGTTTTCGCGCCATCGACGGGCTCGACCCCACGATCACCTCGGCGCTCGTCCTCAGCGATCCGAGTGAACTGCCCGAGGGGCCTCCTCACGCACTGGCGGCCGCACTGGCGCGCGGGACCCTGCCGATCGTCGAGCGAGTGCGTTTCGCCGTCATCCTTTCCTTGGCGACGGTCGCGGGGACGCTCGTCGCCAACGCGCTCGACGGTCTCCACGGGTTCTGGTTGCCCCTCAGCGTCGCCTTCATCCTTCGACCCGACCTCGGACCGGTCATCACACGAGCGCTCGCGCGGACACTGGGAACGGTCGTGGGCGTAGGTATCGCCGCCCTCGTCGCGCTGTCGGGCAACCCCATTTGGCTACTGATCGCGCTGTCCTGCGTGATGGCGGCCACCGTCCCGTGGGCCACGAGACGCTCGCACGTGCTCGCCGTCATCACCTTCACGCCAATCGTCTTCGTCTTCTTGAGCCTGTTGGGGACCGAGAAGTATCTCTTCGCTCCGCGCGTCATCGACACCGCGATCGGCGCGGCCATTGTGTTGACACTCGACCTCGTGCTCTGGACGACCGCACCCTCACTTCGTCCGGCCCAACAACTCGAAAAGGCGCGCGCCGCCACGGCGCGCTACGAACGAGAAGCGACCGTCGACGATCCCCTCGGTCGACTTCTCCTTCGCCGCGGCGCGCTGCGCGCGGTCACCAAAGCGCGCGGTTCACTCAACCTGGCCAAGAGGGAGCCCCGCTTTCTTCGCCGACTCGACCCCGCGACACTTCAGCAACTCAACGAAATCGAGCGTTCGATCGATTCCCACACGGTGTCGCTCTTGGAAGAACGGGAGTCCTAGGACGCGACGCCACTTTCGTCACGCGCACCTCGCCCCGTAGGCTGGTCCCATGACCAACCAACCCGATGACTCCTCGAAGCAACTCGCCGAACGCGTCGGCGCCACCGCCAGTCTCTGTAGCGTGGTGTCCGCGACGCCACTGAGCACGTCGGTCTACGAGCTCGTACTGAGCGGCGACGCCACGACGCTCGCTGGCGTGCCCGGCAACGACGTCATGATTCGTCTCGTCGACGACAAGGGTCGCTTCGTTCGCCGTCGCTACAGCGTGCGCGACCTCGACGTGGAGAACGATGAGTTCACGTTGTGGATCACGGTCGATCACGAGGGACCGGGCAGTATCTGGGTGAAGAGCGTGGCGAAGGGCGAACTCGTCGACGTCATCGGCCCGCGCGGGAAGATCCTCCTCGATCCCGTGGCCGACTGGCACCTCTTCGTCGGCGACGCCAGTGGTCTCGCCGCGTTCTACCGGATGGCCCAGAGCATTGAGGTTCCCGGCAAGGCCATCTTCATCGTCGAGATCGACGCGGCCGACGACGCCCTCAGCGCGCCCTTCGACGACGACCTTGGCGTGACGGGCATCTTCGTCGACCGACAGGGTCGATCGACGAGCGACCCCGAAGGGCTCTTGCGCGGGCTCGCGGCCTTCGAACTCCCGCCCGACCTCGGTCACGCGTACCTCTTCGGAGAGTTCCACGTGATGCGCGTGCTCGAGGGCGCGGTGCTGGACCGCGGACTACTGCTCGAACAGGTCAGCCACAAGGCCTTTTGGCGAAGTGGTCGCAGCAACGCCGATCACGGCGAGCCCATCAAGACCAACGCCTAGAGGACGACGACCGCCGGCAGGATGACGGGTTGGCGTCGGTAGCGTTGGCCGAGCAGGCGCCCGGCCGCACGTTGGGCCACCTTCGAAAGAGCGTCGGGGTCGACGTTGCCGTCGGCGAGCGCCTCTTGCAGTGCGGCGCGTACCGCGCTCGTCAGGTTGATCAGAAGGTCCGTGTCGCTGGCGCCTTCGAACCAGCCGCGGGCCGAGATCGCGACGGGCTGGGCGATGGTGGCGCTCGCGCGGTCCACCCCGGCGGCGATCAGGAGCACGCCGTACTCGGCGAGCATCCGGCGCTCTTCCAGGGGACGCTCGTCGAGATCGCCCGCGCTGCCGTCGATGTAGTGAAAGCCCGCGGGCACCTTGCCGGCGCGCCGTATGCCCTTGTCCGTGACCTCGATCTGGTCACCGTCTTCACAGATCAATACGTGCTTGGGACTCAGTCCCATCGACACCGCGAGTTCGGCGTGATGGACCATGTGGCGATACTCGCCGTGCACGGGCACGAAGTTTCGCGGGCGCAACAGTTGCTGGTAGGTGCGAAGCTCGCCTTGACGAGCGTGTCCTGAGGCGTGCACCGGCTCCTGGCCCGAGTCGATGACCTCGGTCGCCTCACGGTGCAAGTCGTCGATCACGCGTCCGACCGACCACTCGTTACCCGGAATCGGATGCGAACTCAGTATCACGGTGTCGTCGGGCCCTACCTTGAAGTTCCGCGCGTCCCCGCGTGAGAGCTTCGACAGCACCGCCAGCGGCTCGCCCTGGCTCCCGGTACAGATCACGCAGACCTCGCCGGGGCTGAACCGACTGATGTTCTCCACGTCGATGAGGTCGGCCGAGTCCACGCGCAGCAGGTGCAGCTTCCTCGCCAACTTGACGTTGGCCTCCATCGAGCGACCCATGAAGGCGATCTTGCGACCAGTCTCGTGCGCCACGTCGGCGATCTGTTGGATGCGGTGGATGTGGCTCGCGAAACAGGCCACCACCATTCGTCGATCGGGACGTTCGAGGAAGAGTCGACGAAGCGCCACGCCGACGGTCGCCTCCGACGGCGTGAAGCCCGGCTCTTCGGCGTTCGTGGAGTCGGCGAGCAAGAGCGCCACTCCCTCGTCGCCCAGGGCCGCGAGGCGGTTGATATCGGTGCGGCGTCCGTCGATGGGCGTGAGGTCGAGCTTGAAGTCGCCCGAGTGCACCACGACGCCGACCTTCGTGTGAAAGGCCAACGCGTGCGCGCTCGGCACCGAGTGGGTGACCGGGATGAACTCCACCTCGAAGGGTCCGATTCGACGACGCTCGCCGTCCGCGACCTCGATGAACGTGAGGTCCTTGGCGACCTTGGCCTCGCTGAGGCGATGGCGCGCGAAGCCGAGTGTCAGCGGCGAGCCGTAGATGGGGACGTTGACGTCCTTCACGAGGTAGCGCAGCGCACCGGTGTGATCTTCGTGGCCGTGGGTCAGCACGATGGCGTCGACGCGGTCACGACGTTCGATGAGCCATCGAAAGTCGGGCAGGATCAGGTCGACGCCGTACATGGTGGGCTCGGGGAACATGAGCCCGGCGTCGACGACGACGATGCGACCATCTTGCTCGAGGGCCAGACAGTTGCGACCGATCTCACCGAGACCACCGAGGAAGGTGACGCGAAGAGTGTTAGCCACGAGCCGTCTTCAGTGACGCCACGATCTCGGCCGCGTTGGCGTTGAGCTCGGCGTCACTCGGCGCGTGGGGCAGTCGGCACTCGCCCACGTTGAAGCCCAACACGCGCAACACGGCCTTGGTCGGCATGGGATTGGGGTAGGCCTCGGTGCTCTCGAAGGCGAAACTCGCCGCGGCGCGTTCGTTGAGCATTTGGGCCTCTTCCCACTCGCCCAGCGCCGCCGCGTGCACGATGCCGGCCATTTCAGGTCCGATCCAGTGCGCCGCGACCGAGACGACGCCGACGGCACCGATCGCGAGGAAGGGCAGGAGCACCGCGTCGTCACCGCTGTAGAGCGCGAGCGCGTCACCGAGGACGGCCCTCGTGTGCGCGGCCGACACGAGGTCGCCCGACGCGTCCTTCAACGCCGTCACGTTCTTGTGGCCCTTCACGAGACCGATCGTCGTCGCCGAGGCGATCTTTCGTCCGGTGCGCGAAGGTACGTCGTAGAGCATGACCTCGAGGGGCGTGCTCTCCGCAATGGCCCCGAGGTGCGCGGCGATGCCCGCCTGGCTCGGGCGCGCGTAGGCGGGCGTCGTGGCGAGGACGCCCGCGACGCCGGTGGCCTTCACTTGCGCGGTCAACACGACGGACTGCTGGGTGTTGGCGAACGTTGAACCCGCGAGCACGGGCACCGTCACGGCTTCGGCGACGCAGGCGAAGAGGTCGAGCTTCTCCTCGTCACTGAGCGATGATCCTTCGCCGGTCGAACCGGCGACCACGAGACCGTCACTTCCTTCGCCGACCAAGAACTTGGCGAGCTTGCTCGCGACGTCGTAGTCCACGGCCCCGCTGGCGGCGAAGGGCGTGACCATGGCCGTGAGGACGCGTCCAAAGCGAGGGGTGCTCATTCTACGAAGTTACCAGGAGACGCCGCGAGCGGTCGGCGTCGTTGACGAGCTCACTAGGGAATGAGTGAGGCAATGCCTTCGAGGAACTTCGCCGACGCGTCGATCGCGATTGCCGCGAGCGCGACGCCGTGAACGAAACTCTGTCGGTCGAAGGAGTCGTGACGTATCGTGAGGCCCTCGCCCGCCGAACCGAAGAGGATCTCCTGGTGCGCGACGAGTCCGGGAAGTCGAACGGAGTGGACCTTGACGCCGTCGGCGGCGTCGGCGCCCCTCGCGCCGTCGATCGTGTGTCGCGTCGTGAGATCGCGCAGTGGAACGAGCCCCGAGCCCCTTCGAGCATTGGCGATGGTCGTCGCGGTCGAGATCGAGGTTCCCGACGGCGCGTCCACCTTGCGGTCGTGATGCAGTTCAATGATCTCCGCGCGTTCGAAGTAGGGCGCGGCCATCGCGGCGAAGCGCTCGGAGAGTACCGCGCCGATGGAGAAGTTGGACGCCATCACGACGCCAGTGCGCGTGGCGGCCTCTTCGACCACGCGACGCTGTTCCGTCGAGAGTCCCGTCGTGCCGATAACGAGCGCGACGCCGTTCTCGCCACACCACTTCGCGGAACTGACGACACCCTTGGGAGAAGAGAAGTTGATCACGACGTCGACCTTCGTGGGATCGACCTCGTCGAGCGAGGAGGCGTAGGCGGCGCCGAAGAGTTCGGCCGGTTGGTGATCGTCCACCAGGGCGAGCAGCGTGAACTGGTCGAGCGCGCTGAGCCCTTCACCGAGCGCTTGTCCCATGCGACCGGCCCCGCCCACGATAACCAGTGACTTCACGACAGCACCTTAGTGTCAGGTCGACGTCGTCTTCGAACATCGAGCGCGGTCGCGACGCCCACGAGGAGGACGAACGAGACGGCCGACGCCGCGACACTGACTTCGATGTACGGCGCGTGGTAGTGAAAGTGAATCGTCCACGTGCCCTTCGGTACTCGAACCCCTTCGATGAGGCCAACTCGATAGACACTGAGTTCGAGCGAACGCCCCGTCGTCACGTTGAGCGCCGTCGCGCGCCAACCCGGCAGGTACGCCTCGCTTCGCTCGAGGACGCTGGACTTCTTGACCGTCACGTTGACCCAGGTGTCACCCCACGACGCGCTTCTAATCTTGCTCACGTGCCCGTTCGCGGGCGACGTCAACCAGACGGGTGGCCGGAGCGACGCTGCCTTGAACACCGAGAACCCGTCTTCGGTAGACGTGAGACGCCACGCCGTTGACGACAGCGCCAGTTGGAAGCTCGTGTCCAAGCGATAGCTCGCGCCTCCGTGCGTCGTGACCACGACGTCACCGACGTTCACGCCGCCAATCGAACGCACGACGAAGCCGGCAGCCCGCGTGGCGGCGAACCCGAAGCCCGCCCTTTGTAGCTTCGCGCCGTTGCCTTGGGGTGAGCGAAGGTGGAACACTCGACCGAAGGGTCGTCCGTTCCCGTTCAGTAGTTGCACCGTCAAGGCACCGTTCGAGAGCGGGTGGCCGTGTGTACTGGCCATCGTGATGTAGTCGACGCGCAACACCTGTCCGAAGTAACGCCGGGTCGACGGTGTCGTCCTCTCGGGAACGCACGTCGGCGGCACGACCTTCGCGAGTGTTGAGTTCGTCGCGAGTTCCGAGGCCGAGATCGCGATGGCGTCCAGGCGAAGTTGCGTGAAGGTGCCGTCGGCCAGGTGACAGGCGTTGAGGGTGGCCTGGGGATGCGTGCCGGTAGCGTTGTCGTAGAGCGTGGAGATCAGCGCGCCGTAGCCCTGGACGCTGGCCAGTCCGGTGGAGACGTTCATGTTCGGCTCGCCCAGTACTCGAAAGACGCCCGTACGCGCGGCACCGTTACCGACGAGAGCGAAACGTCCCTTCGTCCCGAGCAGGGCAACGGCGATCGAGCGCGGCGATTCACGGGCCGTCGTGCCGCCGATCAACCCGGTGCTCGTGAACACGGAGAACACCACGAGATCGACCACCAACACCACGACGAGAAAGCGAAAGAGGCGAGGAGAGTGCCGCCAGATCAGCACCGCGGCCACCGCCGCGAGCGCGACGATGAGGTGGACTGAATCGGTCAACTTGAGACCAGAGGCGAGCGTCGAAACTCCCTGAGGGACCCCCACTCGAGCGATCACTGCGGGTCCCCAACCGAGCATGGCGACCGAGAGCGCCGCCACGAGGGCCGCGGGGGTCATCGTGAGCCAACGCGACCGCTTCCCCAGTCCCGCTCGGTCAAGCTTGGCGTCCTGGACGTGTTGGAGCCACCAACCAAGCACCATCGCCAGGGCGAAGTCGAACAGGATGATGTTGCGGCTCTGCAGGCGCGTGGATCCGAAGACGGGAATGTCTCGAAGGACGTGACCGACGGGAGTGAAACTCCCCCAGGCCGCGAAGAGCCCCACCACACCGACCACGACGTAGACGGTGTAGTCACGTTCGGTGCCCCTCCATCCGCGACGCGAGAGTCGCGTTAGGAAGGCGGCGGCGGCCATGAGCGCGACGACGCCGGCGTAGCCGGTCACCTCGGCGAGGTTGTAGTTGACGAAGAAACCGGGCTGTCCCAACACGCCGCTGCCGCCGAAGATATCGGGCACGAAGAGCAGCGCCGACCAGCGAACGGGAAGCGAGCCGGCGCCGAAGAACCAGTAGTTCACCCCGGCGCGCTGGGAGAAGTTGATGAACGACCACCCGGGCAGCACCTGCACGAGGCCGAGGCCCACGCCCCAGGCGAAGCCCACCAGCAGCGTCAACAGGTACGCCCCGCGAGCACGCCACGTGGTAATCCAGTACGACGTCCGCAACAACAGGACACTGGGTACGACGAAGATCGTGAGTAACTCCATGTCGGCGATACCGCGCGGCTCGCCCGTGAGGAACGTGAGTCCCCAGAGCAACGCCACGGCGCAGACCCACGGTAACGAGACGCGCGCGTAGTCGAGCCACGAGGCGTCGGACGCCACGCGTTGTAGCCGTCGCGAGAGCGCCAACATCAACACCGTCGCCCAAGGGATGAACGAGAAACCTTGGACGACGCCGAGGTGCACCACTTGGCCGATCATCGCGCCCGAGTAGGCGTAGCTCATCGCCGCCACGAACGAGGGCGTCGTACGTAGTCCGTGCCAGCGAAGCAGGACGAAGGCGCCCACGCCCGCCGTGACGTACACCACGATGAGATTGAAGATCCACGCGGCGATGGCGGGGACGAAAGCGAAGATGACGGTGAGGGGGTAGAGCGCGCCCGCGTTCATCCCGCCCAGGAGCGGCGTGCCGGCGTTGGTGAGCGGATCGAGCAGCGGTAGGTGGCCCGAGGCGATCTGGTGACCGGCGAGTACCCGCAACGGGAAGTTCTGAATGAGGTTGTCGGCGTCGATGGCGGGTCGGCCGAGCAGCGCGGGTACGACGAAGAGCACCGTGGGGACGATCACGAACCACGCGAGCGCCCAGCGATCGCTTCGACGCAGAGGACGCCACCATTGCGCTGGTGTCTCGGGAGTCCTAGTCATTCTCTCTACGCTACGAAGAACAACGAAGTCGCGGTGGACAGCACGAGACTGTCCACCGCGACCGTTCGTTATTTAGCGTCGACGTGGCCGAGGGCTACGACGTCCACCACCGTCACCGTCACTGAACGACGGACCGCCGGGGCCCAAGTCGCCGATCTCGCCGGCCAACTCGGCCTCGAAGGACGCCTCGAAGGACGAGGGCTTCGGGCTCGAGTTGCCACCGCGTTCGGGGCGACTGTCTCGTTCGGGGCGACTGTCTCGTTCGGGGCGACCGTCTCGTTCGGGGCGACCGGCACGCTCGGGACGGCGCTCACGAGAGCGCGGCGCTTCGTCCACGACGTCGGGAAAGTCACCGACGAGCGAGAGCGAGACCTTACCTTGGGGATCGATGTCGTCGACCTTCACCTCGAGTGATTGACCGAGTTCGAGTACGTCCTCGACTTGACCAATGCGCTTTCCGCCGTTGAGCGGTGCCAACTTCGAGATGTGCAACAGACCGTCACGACCGGGGAGGATGTTGATGAACGCACCGAACTTCGCGATCGAGACGACGCGACCCTGGTAGATAGCACCCACGTCCGCCGAGGGCGGGTCCAGGATGAGTGAGATGCGACGGCGCGCTTCTTCGACGGCGCGGCCGTCCTTGGCACCGATAGTCACCGTGCCCACGACACCGTCGTCGTCGACGGCAATGTCCGCACCGGTCTCTTGTTGAAGGGTGTTGATGACCTTGCCCTTGGGTCCGATGACCTCACCGATCTTGTCGATGGGGATCTGCATCGAGACGATCTTGGGCGCCACTTCGGCGACCTCGCTGCGCGGCTCGGCGATGGTGTCGGTGATGACCTTGAGAATCGCGAGTCGGGCGTCCTTCGCTTGGTGCAAGGCCTTCGCGAGCACGTCGGCGGGAAGTCCGTCGATCTTGGTGTCGAGCTGGAGTGCGGTAACGGCGTCCGCGGTGCCCGCGACCTTGAAGTCCATGTCACCGAACGCGTCTTCGGCGCCGAGGATGTCGGTCAGGGTGACGTAGTTCCCTTCGTCGTAGACGAGCCCCATGGCGATTCCCGCGACGGGTGCCTTGATGGGCACGCCCGCGGCCATGAGCGACAACGTCGAGCCACAGACCGAAGCCATCGACGTCGAGCCGTTGGACTGCATGACGTCCGAGACGACGCGCAACGTGTAGGCGAACTCTTCCTCGCTGGGCAACACGGGCACGAGTGCGCGCTCAGCGAGCATGCCGTGACCAACTTCGCGGCGCTTGGGCGCACCCACGCGACCGGTCTCGCCGGTCGAGTACGGCGGGAAGTTGTAGTGGTGCATGTAGCGGCGGAACTCGTCCGGCGAGATCGTGTCGAGCTGCTGGCGCATGCGCGGCATGCCCAGGGTCGTCACGTTGACCACTTGGGTCTCGCCACGCTGAAAGAGGGCCGAGCCGTGCGTCATCGGGAAGAGGTCGAGTTCGGCCGACAGTGGACGGATGTCCGTCACGCCACGTCCGTCAATACGCACGCCGTCTTCGACGATACGACGACGCACGAGCTTCTTCGTCATCGAACGCACGGCGGCCTTGATCTCTCCGGCGCGTCCTTCGAACTCACCCGAGAGTTGCTCGGTGATCGACGCCGTGGCGCTGGCGAGCGCTTCGTTGCGCGCGGCCTTCGTGGTGATCTTGTTGGCCTCGGTGAGCGCGGCTCCTCCGACGCTCTCCACACGGGCGTAGACGTCGTCTTGGTAGTCGGCGAACGTCTCGTAGGCGAAGACCGGCAACGGGCCTCGCTCGGCGATGAAGTCGCGGACGAGTTCACGTTGCAGGTTGATGGCTTCACGAATCCAGAGCTTCGAGGCTTCAAGGCCCGCGGCCAGGACGTCCTCGCTGACCTTGGGCGCGCCGTCGAGGTACTTCTCGAACGAACCTTCGGTACCACCGGCCTCGACCATCATGATCGCGACGTCGGCGTCGACGGAGTCACTGAGAGCCCGTCCGGCGACCACGAGTTCGAACGTGGCGGCGTCACCTTCGCCGTACGTAGGGTGCGGAACCCATTCGCCGTCGACGGTGTAGGCCATGCGAACGGCACCGATGGGACCGTCGAAGGGGATACCCGAGATCATGATCGCCGCGGACGCGGCGTTGATGGCCAGGATGTCGTGAGGATTCTCTTGGTCGGCACTGAAGATCGTGCCGACCACCTGCACCTCGTTGCGAAAGCCCTTCGGGAACGATGGCCGTAACGGACGGTCGATCAAACGGCAGATGAGGATCGCTTGGTCGGAGAGCTTGCCCTCGCGGCGAAAGAACGCCCCGGGGATCTTTCCGGCCGCGTAGGCGCGCTCTTCGATGTCGATGGTGAGGGGGAAAAAGTCCATTCCCTCTCGTGCGCTTCGCGCCGCGGTGACCGTGGCGAGCAACATGGTGTCGCCGAGACGCGCGAGAACGGCGCCGTCGGCTAGTTGGGCGAGGTGACCGGCTTCAAAACTCATCGTCTTGTCGGTACCCGTGATTGGACTGCTTACGCGAATTGCGTCAGTCATGGATGGGCTCCTTGTGTAGCAACACTCCGCCCGAATCCCAGTGAGCAACCTTCGCCGGGGGCGACGGTCCTCCACTGGCCTTCGAGGCCTCGGATATGTTGAGCACGTCGACGGCGTCGACGTGCGTGTTTCGGCTAGCGACGAATGCCGAGTCGACCAATCAACGCGCGGTAGCGCTCTACGTTGCCTTTTTGCACGTAGTCCAGCAGACGACGCCGTTGACCGATGAGCTTCATCAGTCCACGACGGGTGTGATGATCACCCTTGTGAACCTTGAGGTGCTCGGTGAGATGCGAGATTCGGGCCGTCAGGAGCGCCACTTGGACTTCCGGTGAACCGGTGTCCGAGACGTGCGCCTGAAAGTCCTTAATAATCTCCTGCTTCTCAGTCATAACGTGTTTGCCTTATTGAGTCGGGGGTCCCGTTGCGAGCCGCCAACGAGACGACCCACA
>DATLTT010000007.1:0-12865 GCA_035533455.1 Acidimicrobiales bacterium
CTTACCGACGACCACGAACTCGGCTCCGACGACCACGTCAACGACAACGACGACGACGCTGCCCGGATAGCGGGCGAAGAGGACTCCGGCAGCGAACGCCGAGAGGATTCCCACCGCCTTCAGCGAGTTCGCCACGCCCCCTCTGAGTGGTGACGAGGCTTCGCTAGCGAAGTGACGCGAGAGGAGTTGAAGATCTCTCGGCGTCGGAGACTGGACGACAGTCGAGGGGGAGCCGGCGTCGACTGGTGGTCAGTGACCGAGCGCGCTTGGACACACGTGGTGGTGACCGCAGAGCCGTGAGTTGGTCGACGAAATCAGGCGCTCTCATTCACCGTGCCCACGCGTCAACGGCGCCCCTAATTGGTCACTCGGCTCGCGAAAGGAGATAGCCCTGGCCCCGTTCGCCGCCCAGAAGTCGGAGGCGCTCCAGCTGCGCCGGCGACTCGACTCCCTCCGCGAGCATGGTGATAGCAAGTTTGTCGCCCCACGTGATGATCGTCTCGAGGAGTGCGTCGTTGCGAGGACTTCCGTGGAGAGGTCGAACGAACGATTGACCGCTCCTGATGACTCGTGGACGGAGCTCCGCACGGTACGACTGCGGCGAGTACCCAGTGCCGACGTCGTCCAACGCGAAGCTCACTCCACCTTCCGCTAGACGACGGATCACGTTCGTCGCTTCGCTCGCGTCACGCAGCAGGGCACTCTCGGTGATTTCGATGACGAGTTGCTCAGGATCAACGTCACTCGTCGCGAGCACGTCTTCGATCGGCGAGACCAGCGTGGGCTCGTGGAACTGGTGCGCCGAGAGGTTCACCGTGACGTACGGTCGCCGCAGCCCTCGAATCCTCTGGCTCGTGCCGACAAGCTCGGTCTTCGAACAACGCCAGGGCCGAGTGGACGTGACCTCGGCGCCGTTGCGTTGCCCTTGATGAAGCGAAGGTCGTTGCAGGAGTTCACGTCCCGATCTCAATCCCGGCACCGTTGAAGACGGCGGTACGATCGTGTGCGTGAGCGACGTGAAAGAGAGTTTGGTGGCGACGCTCGACGCTCAGCGCAACCACGTCCTCGGCATTCTCGAAGGGCTCTCCGATGAACAACTTCGTCGTCCCGTACTTCCCTCGGGATGGAGTTGCCTCGGCATGGTGAAGCATTTGGCCCTTGGTGTTGAGCACTACTGGCTGCGCTGTATCGTCGCGGGCGAGTCGCTCGACTTCTTCGCTGTAAATGCGTTGGATGACAATCGCGATTGGGACGTGGGACCCAAGGAGACCGGCGAAGAGGTCTTCAACCTCTACCGCGACGAGATTGAGCGCGGCAACGCGATCATCGCGCAGACGTCGCTCGACACGGCGCCCGCTCAGCGCGACGATTCGTGGGGGACCTGGCAGATTCCGGACTTGGAGTACATCGTGTTGCACATGATCACCGAGACGGCTTGTCACGCGGGGCACCTCGACGCGGCCCGCGAGCTTATCGACGGGCGACAGTGGTTGGTCTTGTGAGGTCTGGTGGCTGGTGCATCGCGGAAAAGACTGCCTGGCTACGCTGAATAGCCCTAGGCCGCCATTATTGGCGTCAAGGCGCCGTTCGAGACAGTTCCTCGATCGCGGAGCCCCGAATCGCTGGACTTGCCTAGCGGGCCCGAAGTTTCGTAAGATGGGGGGCCCCTTCGGACCCCGTCGGGGCTGATCCGAAGATTTCGCTGAAGGAAGAACCTTGAAGACGTATTCACCAAAGACGAGTGAGCTCACGCGCGAGTGGCTGGTCATCGACGCCGAGGGCCTCGTCCTCGGTCGTGTCGCCACCGTCGCCGCTTCGCTGCTTCGCGGTAAGCACCGTACGTTCTACGCGCCTCACGTCGACACGGGCGACTACGTCATCATCGTGAACGCCGACAAGGTGGTCGTCACCGCCAACAAGGCCGCACAGAACTTTCACTACCACCACTCGGGCTATCCGGGCGGTCTTCGCGCGACGTCGTGGCAGACCTTGATGGACACGAACCCGGAGAAGCTCGTCGCCGACGCGATTCGTGGCATGGTGCCCAAGAATCGCCTTGGTCGAGCACAGATGGACAAACTGTTCGTCTACGCTGGCGCCGAGCATCCCCACGTGGCGCAAGCGCCCAAGAAGTTTGACACCTCGGCCATTCGCCGCGGTTAAGGAGTATTCGTGACCATCCCTCTCACCCAGACCACCGGCCGTCGTAAGGAGGCCGTCGCGCGCGTTCGTCTTCGCCCCGGTACCGGCACGATCACGATCAACTCTCGCGCCTTTGACAACTACTTCACCTCCGCGACGCACCGTCAGATGGTGATGGAGCCGCTTCGCCTCATCGACGCGCAACAGACCTACGACATCGACGCGACCATCGAAGGCGGCGGCGTGGCGGGCCAGGCCGGTGCTCTTCGCCTCGGCATTTCGCGTTCACTCTTGAAGCTCGACGAAGGTGTTCGCCCCTCGCTGAAGAAGGCTGGACTGCTCACGCGTGACTCGCGAAAGAAAGAGACCAAGAAGTACGGTCTCAAGAAGGCGCGCAAGGCTCCTCAGTACTCCAAGCGTTAATGGTCGTGCCCGTGCGTTTTGGCACGGACGGCATTCGAGGGCGCGCGAGCGACGAGATCACCGTCGACTTGGCGTACCGACTCGGACGAGCCGTGGCCAGTGTCTTTTCCGTCCCCGTGTTCGTGGGCTACGACACGCGAGAGAGTTCGCCGCCCCTCGCGGCCGCGGTCCTCGGCGGGCTTCGCGACGGTGGGGCACTCGGAGTGAACCTCGGCTACTTCACGACGCCCGGCGTCGCGGTCATCGCCCAACAGCGAGGCGGTGCCGGCGTGGTGGTGTCGGCCTCGCACAACCCCTACTACGACAATGGTCTGAAGGTTCTCGGGGTCGGCGGCGCCAAACTCGATCACGCGACCGAAGCCGCCGTCGAGAGCGCGCTGAACGTCGCCGAGAGCCCGAGCGTGGCCGCCTTCGACGACGTGGTCATCGACGAAACGGCCGAGCACGACTACGTGACGCACCTGCGAAAACTCGCGCCCGTGGATCTCTCCTCGCTCTCGTTGGTCGTGGACTGCGCGAACGGCG
This sequence comes from Acidimicrobiales bacterium, assembly GCA_035533455.1. Lineage (GTDB taxonomy): Bacteria > Actinomycetota > Acidimicrobiia > Acidimicrobiales > RAAP-2 > RAAP-2. Next base: position 3,091 of record DATLTT010000007.1, read on the forward strand.
CGGCGTCGCGGGTGGCCCACGAACTCTTCGTCTCGACCGGAGCGCAACTCATCACCATTCACGACCAACCCGATGGTCGCAACATCAACGAGAACGCGGGTTCGACCCACGTTGAGAGTCTCGTGCAGGCCGTTCGCGTCGCCGGAGCGGACCTCGGTCTCGCGCTCGACGGCGACGCCGACCGCCTGATCGCGGTGGACTCCGAAGGAACCGTTCGAGACGGCGACGACCTCATGGTGCTCTTCGCCCTCGACCGCTACGAGCGCGACGTCCTGGGCGGTGGCCTGGTCGTGACGTCGATGAGCAACCTGGGACTCTATCGTGCGCTCGACGCGGCGGGCGTGGAGATTGAAGAGACGGACGTCGGTGACCGAAACGTGCTCATGGCGCTCGAGGAGAAGTCGTGGATCTTGGGTGGTGAGCAGTCGGGCCACCTGATCTTTCGCGACCTCGCGCCGACCGGTGACGGTCTCTTGACCGGTCTGCTCCTGGCCGAGTTGCTCGTTCGACGAGGCCCGTTGGCCGAACTCGCGGGCGGTTCGTGGCGCCGCGTTCCCCAAGAGCTCTTCAGCGTCTCGGTCGAGCACTTCAGTGACGACGAGGTCCAAGCGCTCTTCAACGAACTCCTGGCGTTCTACGAGGTCGATCGCAACGACGTTCGCCTCCTGGTGCGACCGTCGGGAACGGAGCCGTTGGTTCGAATCATGATCGAGGCGTTGAACGCCGAGTTCGTCGAAGTCTTTTCCGAGCGGCTCAAATCCCTCTACGGTTCGTAGAGCATCGTTCGAAAGACCGCAAAAGTGGCCCGGGTAGGCTGGCCTCATGTGCGGCATCATCGGGGTCGTTGGATCCTCTGACACTCTGGAGACGCTGCTCGAGGGACTCGCTCGCTTGGAGTACCGCGGCTACGACTCAGCTGGCGTGGCGCTGGTTCGCTCCGGCGAGACCTGGCGGGCACGTACCGCGGAGGGTACCGAGTCGGTAAAGGCCCTGCGCGAAGCGTGCGACCTCGCGCCCCACGGCTTCTTGTCGGGCATCGGTCACACCCGATGGGCCACGCACGGTGGTCCCGAGACCATGAACGCGCACCCGCATCTCGACTGCTCGGGCAACGTCGCCATCATCCACAACGGCATCATCGAGAACCACACCGAGTTGCAGGAACAATTGGAGTCGCGTGGTCACGTCTTCAACTCGCGCACCGACTCCGAGGTGCTCGCGCACCTCATCGAAGAGTCCCGCGCCAACGGATTCGAACTCATCGAGGCCGTGCGGCGAAGCTTGCTCGTGGTGCGCGGCGCCTTCGCCGTCGCGGCCATGGACGCGACCGAGCCCGACGTCATCGTCGCCGCGCGACGAATCTCGCCGCTCATCGTCGGCACCGCGCCGGGCGTGACGTATCTCGCGAGCGACATACCCGCCATTCTCGATCGCGCGACGGCCTTCTACGCCGTGAGCGACGACGAAATCGTCCGCCTCGCCCCCGAGGGCTTTCGTGCCGTGGACTTAGAGGGCGTGCCGGTGCATTTGCACCCCCTCTCCGTCGACTGGGACTTGGAGACGGCCGAAAAGGGCGGGCACGACGACTTCATGACCAAGGAGATCAACGACCAGCCCGACGCGATCCGTTCGACGTTGCTCGATCGTCGCCGTCGCGACGGCACGATCACCTTCGACGAACTGCGAGTATCCGACGAGGAGCTTCGCGACGTGCGCCGCGTGGTGATCGTGGCGGCGGGCACCTCGCACCACGCCGGCCTGGTCGCGAAGTACGCCATCGAGCGTTGGGCGAGGGTGAGCGTCGAGGTCGACATCTCCAGTGAGTATCGCTACCGCGACCCCATCGTCGAGATTGGCACGCTCGTGATCGGCGTCTCGCAGAGTGGCGAGACCATCGACACGATTCAAGCCATTCGTGAGGCGAAACGCCGAGGGGCGCGCGTCGTCGCCGTGACGAACATCGTCGACTCCTCGCTCGCGAGGGAGTCCGACGCGGTGATCTACACCCGAGCCGGACTCGAAGTGTCCGTCGCGTCCACCAAGGTATTCCTGGCGCAAGTGGCCGCGCTCGAACTCTTGGCGCTTCGTCTGGCTCAACTTCGAGACACCGTCCTCGCGAGCGACGTCGACGCGCACTTTCTCGGTCTGAACGCCGTCGCGGCGCAGGTCGCCACGGTACTCACTCGACGCTCCAGTGTCGAGGACGTCGCCAAGCAGCTTTTGGGAGCCCGGGACTTCTTCTTCCTGGGTCGCCACGTGGGTTTCCCGACGGCCCTCGAGGGCGCATTGAAACTGAAGGAACTCTCCTACTTGCACGCGGAGGGCTACCCGGCGGGCGAACTGAAGCACGGGCCGCTCGCCCTCATCGAGCCCGGTGTCGTTGTCGTCGCCGTCGTCACGGACCCGGCGATGCACGAGAAGATGCTGTCAAACTTGGCCGAGGTGAAGGCGCGAGGCGCGACGGTGGTCGCGGTGGCGACCGACGACGACGAGTCCATCGAAGCGATCGCGGACTACGTGTTGCGCGTTCCGGCGACCGAGCCGATGTTCTCGCCCATGGTGGACGTGGTTCCCCTGCAGCTCTTCGCCTACGCGATGGCGCGCGGGCTCGGTCGCAACATCGACCGACCGCGCAACTTGGCGAAAACCGTGACGGTGGAGTAGTGACGACACGAAGCGTCGGTGTCGATCTCGTGGACGTCGCGCGATTCACGTTGGCACTCGAACGCCATCCCCGTCTCTTGGAGCGCCTCTTCACCGACGGCGAGCGCCGAGACGCGAAGGCGCGACCCGAGCGGCTCGCGGCGCGTTTCGCCGCGAAGGAAGCGGTGCTGAAGACCTTTCGCGTCGGCATTGGGGCCGCGCCGTGGCGTTCCATCGAAGTGACGACGGACGACGCGGGCGCACCGAGTGTGGTGCTCCATGCGCCGGCTACGGAACTAGCCAGAACGGCGGGCGTCGAGACCCTGCACCTCTCCATGACGCACACGAACGTGACGGCCGCGGCCTTTGTCATTGGCACTTCGACGAAAGACGAGACCAGTGCCGGTTGAGGGAGTACGCCGTCCCGCGTGGGCGGAGATTTCTGCTTCGGCGATTGCCCACAACGTTCGTGCGCTCAAGTCCGTGATCGGTGACGCGTCGCTCTGTGCCGTCGTGAAGGCCAACGGCTACGGACACGGCGCGCCCCTGGCCGCGAGGGCGGCGGTCGAAGGAGGCGCCGAGAGTTTGGCGGTGGCGATCGTTGACGAGGGAATCGAACTGCGCGGTGCCGGCGTGTCGACACCGATACTGCTGCTCGCGGAGATCCCACCGGAGACGATTCCCGACGCCCTGACGCACGAACTGACGATCACGATCGGCTCACTCCAGGGCGCCAGGGCCGCCGTTACTTCGGCCGAGATGCTCGGTGGGCGACACCGCGTGCACGTGAAGGTGGACACCGGCATGCACCGAATGGGCGTCGCGCCCGAGGAGGTCGACGGGGTCGTCGACGCACTGCTCGCGTCGTCGGCGATCGACCTTGAGGGTCTGTACACGCACTTCAGCGTGGCCGACGGTTCGAGCGCGGAGGATCGCGCCTTCACGCGCGCACAGATCAAGACGTTCGCCGACGTGGTCGCGGCGCTCGCCGCGCGCGGCGTGTCACCGCGGGTCGTGCACAGCGCGAACTCCGCGGGGGCGCTCGGCTACCCCGAAGCACGGCAGTCAATGGTGCGCGTGGGTCTCGCGCTCTACGGGCACCTTCCCCAGGGGTGGCTCTCGGGTGCGCTCGAAGAGAAGGAGCAGAAGCTCGAAGCCGCGCTGTCGCTTCGCGCCCAGGTCGTCGCGGTACGACGGGTCGCCGCGGGAGAGCGTCCGAGCTACGGACGTAGTCGCGTGCTCGAGCACGACGCCACCATCGCGACGGTGCCCTTCGGCTACGCCGACGGTTACCCCCGTCGACTCTTCGAGGCCGGTGCCGAAGTCTTGATCAACGAGCGGCGCTATCCGCTCGCGGGCAACGTGACGATGGATCAACTGCTCGTCGACGTGGGCGACGACGAGGTCGTGCCCGGTGACGACGTCGTCCTTCTCGGGCGTCAGGGAGACGAAGTGATCACGGCCGAGGACTGGGCTCACTGGGCCGACACGATCACCTGGGAGATCCTCTGCGGTATCGGGGCCCGCGTACCGCGGGTACTCGTGGAGTGATTCGTGACCGAGTTCGAGGGTCTATCGACGTGCGTGCGCTGTGGACTCTCCGCCACGCGCCAACGGGTCGTCATCGGATCGGGGCCGATGACGGCTCGGCTCATGATCGTGGGTGAGGCACCTGGTCGAACCGAGGATGAGGGCGGCGCGCCGTTCATCGGGCGTAGCGGCCGACTGCTGTTCACGCTGTTGAAAGAAGAGGTCGGTCTCACGCGAGAGGAGTGCTACGTCACCAACGTGGTGAAGTGCCGCCCGCCGGCGAACCGGACGCCGACGCCCAAGGAGATCGAGACCTGTCGACCGTGGCTCATCGAGCAGCTCGACCGGGTCGCTCCGCGATTCATCTTGACGCTCGGCAACACCGCGGGTCGCGCCATCTTCGCCTATCCGTCGGGTATCGGTCAGGTCCACGGACACGTCTATCGCTCCGGTCAGATCAAAGGAGTGCCGACCTATCACCCGGCGGCGGCCCTGCGCGGCGGACCGAGCGTGGTCGAGGTGATGCGCGCCGACCTCGCGGTCGTGCGACGCCTTCTGGAGACCGCGTGAGCTGGCGACGGTACTGCGCGACGGCCGAGGACACCCAAGAGGCCGGTCAGGAGTTCGCTTCGGTGCTGCGACCGGGCGACGTCATCTTGCTCTCGGGTCAGCTCGGCGCCGGCAAGACTACCTTCGCGCAGGGCGTCGCGCGCGGACTAGGCGTCGTCGAGCGCGTTACCAGTCCCACGTTCACCATGGTTCGCGAACACGAGTGCGTGAACGAGCGCGGAATCTCGACGTTGCACCACGCCGACGTCTACCGCGTCGGCAGTCTCGCCGAGGTCGTCGACTTGGCCCTGGGCGAGTTGGTCGAAGAGTCCGCGGTCGCCCTCGTCGAGTGGGGGGAGATAGCGTCGTCCGTCTTTGGTCTCGAGGTGATGAGCGTGGACTTCTCGATCGACGAGAACGAAGGGCGCGCGCTCGAGGTGGCGGGCGCCCTGGCCGACGGTCGTGGCTCGCGACTCGACGCCTGGGCGAGCCGATGAACATTCTCGCCATTGAGACCGCGACGCCCGCGTGCGCGGTGGCGCTACGCACCGCCGACGGCGCGGAGCTCTCTTTCGTGGTCGACGACGATCGCCACCACACGGAGGCCCTGACGCCCGGAATACGCGACCTTCTCATTCGGGCGGCCCTCGCGCCGAAAGCAATCGATCGCGTGGTCGTTGACCGAGGGCCGGGACTCTTTACCGGACTGCGCGTGGGTATCGCGACCGCGATCGGCTTCGCCCTCGGGGCGGGCGCGGACCTCGTGGGGGTGACCTCGCTGGAACTCTTGGCCCACGGGGCGAAGCGCGCCGGCGTGCGCGGCACCCTCGTCGGTGCGGTCGACGGTCGCCGCGGCGAGGTGTTCGTCCAGGCCTACGACCTCGACCACGACGTCACGCCCTTGAACGAGCCGACGGTGTCGCTGCCCCAGCGCGTGGTCGACGAGTGGGCGAGGAGCGCTGACGCCGTGACCTTCACGGGTGACGGCGTCGCACGCTACGAGTCGCTCTTCACCTCCGTCGCCACCGGTTCGGTCTTCGATCAAAGAGTGCCCTCCGTGATCGAGGCGCTGTGGCTCGGCGCCCGCCGCCAGGCGCAAGAGCAGATAGTGCCGCTGTACTTGCGAGAAGCGGACGCCGTGGCGAACTTCACGACGCGCGAACGTTCCCCGTGAGTACGTGGGCGATACGAGAGGCCGAGCGACGCGACGTGCCCGAACTTCTCTCGATCGAGATCGCGCAGTTCCCCGAACCGTGGACGCGCACGATGTTGGTCGACGAGATCTCGAACGTTACGACTCGGCGTTACACCGTCGCGGTCGAGGACAAGAACATCGTCGGTTACCTGGGCGTGATGTACGTGATGGACGAGCTGCACGTCAACACCATTGGCACGCGCCCGGGCAATGAGGGCCGAGGGATCGCGACGTCGTTGATGTCCGAGGCCTGGGCCGTCGCCAAGGAGCGCGGCGTCCAACGCGCCACCCTCGAGGTCGCCGTGTCCAATACCCGCGCGCAAGAGCTCTACTACCGCTTCGGTTTCTCTCCGGTGGGGGTGCGCAAGAACTACTACGAGCGCACCAACGAGGACGCTCTCGTCCTCTGGGCCGATCTCGCCGGAGGGTGAAAGTCCGCGCCCTACGCTGGATAGGTGACGTTGGTCCTCGGTATTGAAACCAGTTGTGACGAAACGGCGGCCGCCGTCGTGGACGAGAACTTCCGCGTCCTCTCGTCGGTCGTCGAATCCTCGATCGACGAGCACCGCGCCTTCGGCGGGGTAGTGCCCGAACTGGCCGGTCGCGCGCACGTCACCACGATTGGGCCGGTCATCCGCCGAGCCCTCGCCGAGGCCGGCCTCGACCCGGGTGAACCAGCGCTCGCCGGTCTCGCCGTGACCAGTGGTCCGGGACTCATCGGGTCGCTGTTGGTCGGGCTGTCAACCACGAAGGCGCTCTCACTCGCCTGGGGCGTGCCGTTCGTCGGGGTGAATCACCTCGAAGGGCACCTCTTCGCGCCACTGCTCGAGGCGAGGGATCTCGAGTGGCCCCTGATGACGTTGTTGGTGTCGGGCGGCCACAGCCTGATCGTTCGTCAAGATGGCCTTGGTCATCACGAAGTATTGGGCGAGACCATCGACGACGCCGCCGGCGAAGCGTACGACAAGGTCGCGCGCTGGCTGGGTCTCGGCTATCCCGGGGGACCGGAGATCGATCGACTGGCCCGGATGGGGCTACCGAACGCCTTGAAACTTCCCGTGTCGATGATCGGCGACGACTTCGACCTCTCCTTTTCTGGTCTCAAGACCGCGGTGGTTCGCGCCACGGAAGCGCATCGCGAGGTCTCACTCGAAGACGTCGCGGCCTCGTTTCAAGCCGCGCTGTGCGAGCAGTTGCTGCGAAAGCTCCGTCAATCTCTGGAACGCTACGACGTACGTGGCGTGGCGCTCGCCGGCGGCGTCGCGGCGAACTCGGCGCTTCGCTCTGGCGTGAACCAGTTGGCGCGCGAGTTCGGCCTCGAGTGCCACCTGCCCACCATGGCCATGTGCACCGACAACGCCGCCATGATCGCCGCGGCGGGACTCTATCGACTCTCCACCGGCGCGCCCAGCCAGTTGAATCTCTCGGCGCGTCCCAATTGGCAACTGGCGGACGTCTCGTGAGCGAGCGTTGGGTTCCCTTGGACGTCGACGACGTCGACGCGAACCCCTTCGTCCAGTTTCAGCGCTGGTTCGCTGACGCGCAAGGCTTGATGCTCGAACCCGAAGCGGTCGCGCTCGCGAGCGCGACGCCCGACGGAGAGCCGAGCGTGCGGATGGTCCTCTTACGCCATCACGACGAGCGTTCCTTTGGTTGGTACACCAACTACCGGTCGCGCAAGGCTGCCCAACTCGAGGCCAACCCCCGCGCCGCGATCCTGTGGTACTGCGAGCCGCTCGGTCGCCAGATCCGGATCGAGGGTGACGTCGAGAGGATGACCCCGGGCGAGTCCGACGCGTACTTCGCGTCCCGAGCCCGGGGCAGCCAGCTCGGCGCGCACGCGAGCCACCAGAGCCAGCCGCTCGACAGTCGAGCGACCCTCGAAGGCCGCGTCGAGGCGCTGGGGGCGAAGTTCGAGGGCCGCGACGTTCCACGTCCCGAGGACTGGGGCGGGTACCGTCTCACGCCGACGCGCTTCGAGTTCTGGCAACATCGCGACGACCGACTCCATGATCGAGTCATCTATCTTCACGACGACGTGTCGTGGCGCCGCGAGCGTCAGTCGCCCTGAACGTTCAGCGAGCGTGCTCGACGGCTGGTTCGAAGCTCGAGCGGGCCGACGACGAGCACCGTGAGCGTCGAGAACACGCCCGCCAACTGAAAGACCGTCCGTGGTGAAAGTGTCGCGAGCAGCAGTCCACCAAGGGCCATCGAGCTGATCTCGGCGCTCGTGAAGAGGGCACCGGACGCGGCGAAGACTCGGCCGCGAAGCGCTTCGGGCGTTTGAACCGCGAAGAGCGTCGAGAACGCCACGTTCACGACGCCCACGGCAATTCCCGCCGCCACCATGAGGGGAAAGACGTAGACCACGTGCTCCACGAGACCGACGGCGCCGATCAACACGCCAATGGCGACGATGGCTAGCAGTGAGGTGATCACGAGCCCGAGCGGCTCTTGTTTCAGGCGCTTGGACGCGAGTGATCCGACGACGGTGCCCACGCCGAAACTCGTGCCGGTTAGCCCGTAGAAGACTGCGCTGGCGTGAAGCGTGCGCGTGATGAAGAAGACTTCGGCGACGTTCACGGCGCCGAGCGACAGCATGAAGACGCTCACCGTCACCATGACGGGTCGCAGCATGGGGTCCCTGAAGATGAGTCGCACCCCCGCGCCCAGGTCTCGCTCGGGTGTCGTCTCGTGCGACTCGAGGACCTTGGGACGTCGATCGGTGCGGAGCATGATGGTGCCGGCGCCGGCGAGAAGAAAGCTCACCGCGTCGAGGTAGAGGGGCCAACTTTGGCCGGTGGCGCCGACCAGGAGACCGCCGAGGGCCGGACCGGCGGTGAGGGCGACACCTTGAAAGGACTGGATCGTGGACTGAGCGACGGCGACGTTCTCTTCGCCGCTCAGGGTCGGCACCAGCGCCGAGTAGCCCGGCAGCGAGAAGGCGACGCCGCAGGTGAGAAGCGCCATGAGCACGATGGTCACGAAACTCCCGTGCCAGACGCCAATGGCCGCGCACACGCCCGCTTCGAAGAGACAGAGCGAGGCGAGGAAGGCCTTCGCCGGTACGTGGTCGACCACGTAGCCCGCGATGGGCGCGAGGAGCACGAGTGGGAGGGCTGCAGCGATGGACAGCGCGGCGATCATCCAACCCTGGCCTGCGTGCGCGACGCGAAGATACAGCGTGATCAGGGCAATTGAATCGCCAAGTACCGAAACCCCTCGAAAGAGAGCGAGTAAACGCAGGTCGCGACGCTGCACCGCGGTTAGGGGCATCGCTGAAGGTTACGACCGAAGGGCCCTCGCGTTGGCACTCGGGGCCGCTGGCTGCTAAATTGGCAGTCGCAAGTATCGAGTGCTAATTGCTCAGGAGGCAAAAGAATGAAGTTGCACCCACTAGAAGACCGCATCGTCGTTCGTCCCAACAGCGCTGAGGCCACCACGGCTTCGGGCCTGGTGATTCCCGACACCGCCAAGGAGAAGCCCCAGCAGGGTGAAGTGCTCGCCACGGGTCCCGGTCGTCGTACCGACTCCACCGGCGAGATCATCCCCACGGGCGTTTCGATTGGCGACACCGTCGTCTACTCGAAGTACGGCGGCACCGAGATCACCGTCGACGGCGAGGATCTGTTGATTCTCTCCGGCCGCGACGTACTCGCGACCGTTACCAAGTAGCCCGTGACGAGTTCGGCTCGTCACTCCCTCCGAATACGAAAGAAGACACATGTCTAAGTTATTGAAGTTTGACGAGGACGCGCGACGCGGCCTCGAAGCGGGCGTCGACAAGTTGGCCGACGCCGTCAAGGTGACCCTCGGACCCAAGGGCCGCAACGTCGTCCTGGGCAAGAAGTTCGGTGC
>DATLTT010000008.1:0-2673 GCA_035533455.1 Acidimicrobiales bacterium
AGTCCATGCGATCAAGGGTAGTTCGCCCGAGTTGTAGGGATGAAGTAGGGATGAGATTGTGCGAGTTCAGGGCACGCGGACCTGAAAGTTAGGGTGTGAATCGCGACGGGTTTTTTGGAGAGTCGTAACTGTATTCCAGACGTAGTTCTGACCGATTGACAGTGATGACACTTGGTTCTACCATCGAATTCAGTTGGCGTTTTCAATTTTCAATCGATGGAATCGGTGTAAAAAGGGGGTAGCAATGGTTTTGACCAATGGGAGTAACTATTCACCCCCTGTTTAAATCCACCGCCTGAATTGTTCCGCGTGACACGCTGGTTGGAGGATCAATCTGAAGGGTGTCGGCCTTCATGGAAGAGAACCAGGTCGAAGTCGAACGTCTGAACGATCTGCTCCGTGAGAAGGACGTCCAGATCGCGACACTCACGCAACGCATTGCCCAGTTGGAAGCGTTGCTCGGTCGCAACTCGAAGAACTCCTCCATGCCGCCTTCGGCCGAGGGATTCGCCAAACCTCCTGTCACGCCCAATCGCGCGGCGCGTCGTCGTCGTCCGGGCAAGCAGCCCGGCGACCAGGGACATCGTCTCGAACCCGTCGCTCACCCCGACCACATCGTGATTCACGCCCCCCAATGCTGTGCGAACTGCGAACGCGACCTCGCGAAGGCGGTGGTCATCAAAGAAGAGGTCCGCCAGGTCTTCGACCTGCCCGAGGTGCGAGCCGTCGTGACCGAGCACCGCGCCCAGACGAGACAATGTTCCTGTGGGGCGACGACGAGCGCGTCGTTCCCACTCGAGGCCATTGGCCCCACCTGTTACGGACCGGGCGTGCGAGCGCTACTCACCTACCTCGTGGTCGCCCAGCACCTACCGATCGAACGCGCCAGCGAAGTCTTTCGAGAGTGTTGTGGGATCAACGTGTCGAGCGGCTTTGCTACGTCGCTGCTCGGCGAAGCGAGCGAGGGCCTGAGTGAGTTCGTCACGGCCACGCGAGCAGCCCTGCACGAGAGTCCGGTCCTGCACCTCGATGAGACCGGAGCGCGGGTGGCGGGCCGACTGGGTTGGGTGCACTCGGCGTCAACGACGACCCTGACCTCGTATCTCTTTCAGCGGCGCCGGGGTTGCGTCGCCATTGACGAGTTCGCCGTCTTGGCGAACTACCGGGGCATTGCCGTGCACGATGGCTGGACGCCCTATCGCCGCTACGACGCCACCCACCAACTGTGCAATGCCCATCATCTACGAGAGCTCCGGGCCGCCGCCGAGGACGGCCAGTCCTGGGCGGCGGAACTCGCCGCGTTACTCCTCGCCACCCACGAACGGGTCGAGGCGGCCCGGGCCGCGCGAAAGAGTGCGCTGCCGACGCGCACGCGCCACTCACTCACCCGTCGCTACGACGAACTGATCACCGCGGGCTACGCCGCCAATCCACCACCAGTTCGCACCGGCCAGAAGGGTCGACCGTCACGCACCAAGGCCGCCAACCTCGTTTATCGACTCGACGTCTACCGCGACGACGTGCTGCGCTTCGCGACCGACTTCTCCTCACCCTTTACGAATAACTTGGCCGAGCGCGACCTGCGCATGGTGAAGCTCCAACAGAAGATATCGGGGTGCTACCGCACCGAGACGGGCGCAGCCAACTACCTCACGATTCGTTCCTAAGTCTCCACCGCTCGCAAGCAAGGGGTCAACGTTCTCGGTGCCCTACGAAGTCTGTTCGAGGGACAGCCCTTCATGCCGGGAGTTTCTCAGGCCTGAAGCGTTACTCCTGGCCTTCGATTTGAAGTGGAGGGATCCTAACTTTTAGTGTGATGCCGTGAGCAGCCAGCCTCAATATTCGGGAGCGAAGTCCGTCGTCCAGTTGAAAATCTCGCTGGACTACCTCGAGCCGGAGATATGGAGACGACTGCTCGTTCCCGGTGACTGCACGTTCGCGAGGCTCCACCACATCTTCCAGGCCGTCATGGGATGGGAGGACTACCACCTTCACTCCTTCGACGTCCGCGATCGCCGTTACGGTGTCCCCAACCCGGATTGGGGTGACAATGTTCTCGACGAGCAACGATACCGACTCACCCAGATTGTGATGGCCGGTGACCGCTTCACCTACGAATACGACTTTGGCGACTCGTGGACGCACGGCATCTTCGTCGAGTCCCTCGAACGCAACGTCACCCCCTTGAAGCACGCGGTGTGCCTCGAAGGAGCGCGGGCGTGCCCTCCGGAGGACTGCGGCGGGTTTCCTGGCTTTGAAAGACTCTGCGACGCACTCGCAGATCCCGACGATGATGAGCATGACGAACTGTCCGAGTGGGTGGGTGGCGCCTATGACCCAGCGATCTTCGATCTCGTTTCGACGAACGCTGCACTACAACGAGTGCGCTGACCTTTCATCAGAGAGCCGACCGACGACGATCAGGGGTGAATAGTTACCAATGGGAAAATAATTGTTGCAAAGAAGACGAGGATTGCATTAATGATTTTGGCATTAGTAATCGCGCCGCAATTCGGGAGCGCCGTCGCGTCAGCGACGGGTGACGCAACAATACGCACAATTACAGTCACTTCAGGTAATGCACAATACTCGAGCCAGGTAACAATTAATTTCGCTACGGCTCTCACTGCATCTCAAGCGCAGACCGTCACTCAAACTATCGATAGTCAGCTT
>DATLTT010000009.1:0-15288 GCA_035533455.1 Acidimicrobiales bacterium
TCCAATTCTTGACATCGATACGCTTGGGCATCAAACGCACGTAAAGCCACATCAACTCCGATGGGCGGTTCGTACCTCGAAGTCAAAGAAAGTTGATCGCCGCGACGTCAAGACTTGATTGCTCTTCGTCACCACAATCGATTTGAAACTTCACCGAAAGTAGCAAAGGCGTCTACGTCGCCGCATCAAAAATCGAACAATTACGAAGAGGCGCGACGTTGACGAGCAACCTCGAAGGCCGCCACGGAAACAGCGACGCCCGCGTTCAACGAACTGATTCGACCAAGCTGTGGTATCGACACAACGGTCGCGCAACGTTTACGCGTCAATGAAGAAAGTCCTTTTTCTTCGCCACCCACCACGATGGCGACGGGTCCCGAACCGAGGTCCACGTCGTAGATCGAATCCTTGGACTCGCCCGCGAGACCCACGGTGAGCACGCCCGCGCGGTTCAGTTGATCGACGGCGGTGGGGATGCCGCCCACGTCACTGAAGGTCAGGTACTCGATGGCGCCCACCGCGGTCTTAGTGACCGTGGGCGAAATACGAGCCGACCGATGGCGAGGAACGACCACCCCGGTGACGCCCGCACCATCAGCACTGCGCAACATCGCGCCCAGATTGCGGGGATCGGTCACGCCGTCACAGACCAGTAGGAAAGGCTTCTTCACGCCGAGGAGCTGTTCCAGGGTCACCGTGTCGAGCGCCTGCGCGAGGGCCATCACGCCCTGGTGTCCCTCGGTTTTGGCCTCGCGATCAAGTCGCGTCATGGAGATCAAGTGCACGGGAATCCGTTGGCGCTGCGCCTCGAACTCAATGGCGTCGAGGACGTCCGAGGCGTCTTGACCCTCGGCCATGAAGATCTTCTTGACCGTGCGCCGCTTGGCCCTCAACAGCTCGAGCACGGCGTGGCGCCCCTCAACCTGGTCGCCCCCGAGTCCGTCGCGGTCGCGTGATGGTGTGCGCCGTGGTCCGCTCGACGGCGCGCCGTAGCGAGTGTTCGCGCGAGTTGGGCGTGACGGCGTGGCGCGCTTCGGTGCCGGTCGCGGCGTCACGAGGTCTCCTCGAGAAGAACGACGGCGCTCGCCGCGATGCCCTCGACGCGGCCCAACGCGCCGAGTCCTTCGGCGGTCGTGGCCTTCACCGAGACCGGGGCGCCCACGGCACTCGAGAGAGCCCGCGACATCGCGGGCATGTAGCTCGCGAGCCGAGGACGCTCGGCGATGATCGTCACGTCGCCCGACGCCACCGAGAATCCTTCGGCGCGCACCAGGGCCACGGTGGCCTCAAGGAGGTCGCGCGACGACGCGTCGCGGTAGGCGGGATCGGTGTCGGGAAAGTGGCGACCGAGATCGCCGAGGTTCGCCGCGCCGAGGAGGGCGTCACAGAGGGCGTGGGTCGCCACGTCGGCGTCGGAGTGGCCGTCGAGCCCGGGCGCGTCGGGTACGTGCACCAGCCCGAGCCACAGCTCACGATCGCTGGACCCACTCACCAGATGGACGTCGATGCCCTGGCCGATCCTCACGGGTGACTCCTCTCGAGCACCTTGAGCAGTTCGATGTCACTGAGGTGGGTGATCTTGAAGTTGTGGGCTTCGCCGTTCACGACGACGACCCGGGCGCCGAGCGCTTCGACCAGTGCGGCGTCGTCGCTCGCGTCGTCGCCGGTCGCGTGCGCGCGTTCGAGCACGTCGCGGCGAAAGGCCTGGGGCGTTTGGACCGTGACCAACTCCTCACGAGAGACGGTCGTGGTGACGACCGTGTCGTCGCCCTCGAGTCGAACCTGCTTGACGGTGTCGGTGAGCGCGAGCCCGGGAATGGCCGCGTCGGCGCCGCCACGAACGGCCGCGACGACCGCGTGAAAGAGCGCCGCGCTGGCGAGAGGCCGCGCGGCGTCGTGCACGACGACGACGTCGGCGTCGAGACAGTGCGCGAGTCCCGAGCGGACCGACGCCGCGCGCGACGAGCCACCGACCACCACGAGGTCGGCTCCCTCGCCGTCACCTTCGTAGCTCTCGGGTACCACGAGCACGACGTGCGTAGCGACCGACCTCGTCGCGCGCACGCTGCGTGCCGCCACGGTCTCACCTTCGAAGAGGGAGAACTGCTTCAGACCACCGAAGCGGGTGCCTCGGCCCGCGGCCACCACGACGGCCGCGACGGTCATGCCTAGGGAAGGACCGAGGCGAGCTTTTCTTCAGCCGCTTCGGTGTCGACGTTGAGGGCGAAGGTCAGCTCCGAGACGAGAATCTGGCGCGCCCGCGTGAGCATGCGCTTCTCGCCCGCGCTGAGTCCCTTGTCCTTGTCACGGATCGAGAGGTTTCGCACCACCTCGGCGACCTGGTAGATGTCGCCGGAGCGGAGCTTCTCGGAGTGGTTCTTGAAGCGACGTGACCAGTTCGTGGGCATACGCGCTTCCTTCTTACGCAGTACGGCGAAGACCTCTTCGACCTCTTCGTCGTTGATGACGTCACGCAGCCCCACCGATTCGGCGTTGGCCACGGGCACCATCAGCACCAGGTCGGTGTAGGCGACTTTGAGCTTGAGGTAGTCCTGTTTGACGTCAAAAGCCGTCATTTTCTCGATTTTCTCCACCGTGCAGGCGCCGTGGTGGGGATAGACGAGACGATCGCCCTTTTTGTACTTTCGCGCAGTCATTACTGGAGACTCTCCTCAGAGGGGAAAACGCCCTCGAAAGGGGCGCTTGGGGGACTAATTATTTTACCAGGTTTTGGCCTCAGCGTGACGGTTTGCTCGAACGTCACCGCGACGAGACTAGGTGTCCAGAAGAGGACCCAGCCACGACACCTTTCGCCGCGCGGCCACGAGAGCCTCCTCTTCTGAGGAGTACTCGTGGCCCGAGAAGTAGTTCATGGCGGTCCACGCCCCCATGTCCTCGGGATCGCGTCGGAACTCCTCGAAACCGAAGGTGCCCTTCGGTCGAGAGAACACGTCCACGCAGTGTGTCCCGTCAAAGGTCTGGTGGCTGACGAGGACCGTCCACGATCGGTCGAGGCGCGACGACATGACCAGGAACTTACTCACTCACGCGCCTCGTGATGAACGCGCGACGTCGATGGCCTCGGCGAGCGTGTGACACCTGATCAGGGTGACCCCCGTGACGTCGTCGAGGTCGCCCTCGCTCGGGACGATGACGACCGAGGCGCCCAGGCGCGAGGCTTCGCGGACGCGTCGCGTCAGACCCGACACGGCGCGAAGCTCACCCGCGAGTCCCACTTCGCCGAGCGCCACCAACGTGGGCGCGACCGCGAAGCCCCGCACCGCCGAGGCCACCGCGAGGGCCAGCGCGACGTCGACGCCCGGTTCGTTCGCGGCGAGACCACCCGCCGTCGCGGCGAAGACGTCGAGCGCGCTCGTGTCCACGCCACAACGCGATTCGAGGACGGCCAGGAGCAGCGAGAGGCGCTGCGAGGAGACCTGGTAGGCAACGCGCCGAGTCGACCCTGACGCGTGCGCCACCAGCGCTTGGATCTCGACGAGAAACGATCGTGTTCCGTCGTTGGTGACCGTCAGCACGACGCCGGCGACGTCGAGTTGCGCTCCGCGCCGCGAGAGCGACGCGTCGGTGAGTTCGTGAAGGCCGTCGCCCACCATCTCGAAGAGGCCGACCTCACCGGTGGGGCCGAAGCGGTGCTTCTGCGCGCGAAGGAGCCGCAGCGTACCCTGGCGCTCCCCCTCGATGCGCACCACGGTGTCGACCAGGTGTTCCAGGGCGCGCGGCCCGGCGAGCTCGCCGTCCTTGGTGACGTGGCCAATGAGTAGTAACGCCGTCGCGGAGGCCTTGGCGGCGGCGCAGAGGCGCTCGGCGGCGTTTCGAACCTGGGGCACCGAGCCCACGGCGCTCGTCAGGCTGTCGTCACTCATCGCCGAGATCGAATCCACGACGCAGAGCGTCCGGCGGCGTTCTCGCAACAGCGCCTCGGTACTGTGCACGTTCGTCGAGGTGGCGACCTCGAGTCCACCGGGCACGTCGCCGAAGCGACGCGCGCGCTGGGCGACTTGGGCCGCGGACTCTTCGGAGGCGACCAACAGCACGTCGGCACCCGCGATCGCCAACGCGCGAAGCGTCAACAGCGCCAGCGTGGACTTGCCCACGCCCGGTTCACCGTAGAGCAGCGTCGTCGAACCCGCGACGAAGCCTCCGCCCAACACGCGGTCCAGCTCACCCACGCCCGAGGGCGTGACGGCACTGTCCTCGTCGGCCACCTCGCGCAGCGACGTCGTCACGACCCGTGCGCTCGGGGGGGCGCTCGTCGTGGGGACCTCGTCGATGGAGTTCCACTCGTCGCAGGCTCCACAACGACCCTGCCATCGCGGCGTGTTCGTGCCGCAACGTCGACAGGTGTAGAGCGCACGGGTTCTCACCCTGGCGACGTTAGACAGTGCTTGTGACGCCGAGACGTGATCTAGGCGTTGAGCGTGGGCTCCTCGAAGTCCACCGAGGGCGGCAGTCCTTCGACCCCGTCGAAGGTGAGGGACGGTCCGTCGTCCCCTTCGGCCACGTCGACGACGATCGTCTGGCCGGCGTGGAACTCCTTGAAGAGAATCTTCTCGCTCAATACGTCCTCGACGTACTGCTGAATCGCTCGACGGAGTGGTCGCGCGCCCAACTCAGGGTCGTAACCCTTCTCGGCCAGGTACTCCTGGGCCTTCGCGGAGAGTTCGAGACCGAGTCCCTGGAGCGTCAACTGGTCACGCAGACGGGTGATGAACATGTCGGCGATGGTCATGACCTCTTCCTTGGTGAGCTCGTGGAAGACGATCGTGTCGTCGATGCGGTTCAAGAACTCCGGACGGAAGTGCGCCTTCAGGGCTTGGTTGACCTTCTCCTTCATGCGCTCGTGCGTGATCGAGTCCGATCCCTTGCCGAAGCCGATCGCGGCCTTACGCAGGTCCGACGTGCCGAGGTTCGAGGTCATGATCAGGATCGTGTTCTTGAAGTCCACGGCGCGACCTTGGGAGTCGGTGAGCCGACCGTCTTCGAGGATCTGCAGCAAGGTGTTGAAGACGTCGGGGTGCGCCTTTTCTACTTCGTCGAACAAGACAACGGAGAAGGGCTTGCGACGAACGGCTTCGGTCAGTTGACCGCCCTCGTCGTAACCGACGTAGCCCGGGGGCGAGCCCACGAGTCGAGACACCGAGTGCTTCTCCATGTACTCCGACATGTCGAGTTGGATCAACGCGTCGGCGTCGTCGAAGAGGAACTCCGCCAAGGTCTTGGCGAGCTCGGTCTTGCCGACGCCCGTGGGGCCGAGGAAGATGAACGAGCCGCCGGGACGCTTGGGGTCCTTCAGACCCGCGCGCGTGCGGCGAATGGCCCGACTCAGTGAGTTGACCGCTTCCTCTTGACCAATGACGCGCTTGTGGAGTTCTTCTTCCATGCGCAGCAGTTTCGTCGTCTCTTCTTCGGTCAGGCGGTAGACCGGGATGCCCGTCCACACCGCCAACACTTCCGCGATCGTCTCTTCGTCCACGAGGTCGAAGGTCTCGCCCCCCGAGGCGAGCACGGTCGCGTCGAGGGCGTCCTTCTTCGCCACGAGATCGCGCTCTTGCTCCTCGAGGGCCTTGGCCTGTTCGATCGCGCCCGAGTCCATGGCCGACTCTTTGTCCTTGCGCAGACGGTTGATGTCCTCGTCGAACTTCTTCGCCGCGCTCGGGGTGTCCATGCGTCGGATTCGCAGGCGACTGCCGGCCTCGTCGATGAGGTCGATGGCCTTGTCGGGAAGGAACCGGTCTGAGATGTAGCGGTCGGACATGTTGGCGGCCGCGATCAAGGCCTGGTCGGTGATCTTGACGGAGTGGAACTCCTCGTAGACCTCGCGCAGACCCTTCAAGATCTCGATGGTCATCGCCACGGAGGGCTGCTCCACCTTCACCGGTTGGAAGCGACGCTCGAGGGCGGCGTCCTTTTCGATGTGCTTTCGGTACTCGTCGATCGTGGTCGCACCGACGGTCTGGAGCTCGCCTCGGGCCAGCATGGGCTTCAGTATGGAGGCGGCGTCGATGGCGCCTTCGGCGGCGCCGGCGCCGACGAGCGTGTGGATCTCGTCGATGAACAAGATGATGTCCCCGCGCGTGCGGATCTCCTTCAGCACCTTCTTCAGACGCTCTTCGAAGTCACCGCGGTACCTCGATCCCGCGACCAAGGCGCCGAGGTCGAGGGTGTAGAGCTGCTTGTCGGCCAACGTGACGGGCACTTGGTTGGCCACGATGCGCTGGGCGAGGCCCTCGACGATGGCGGTCTTGCCGACGCCGGGCTCACCGATCAAGACCGGGTTGTTCTTGGTGCGACGTGACAGGACCTGCATCACGCGCTCGACTTCCTTCTCACGACCGACGAGCGGGTCGAGCTTGCCCTCGCGGGCGAACTGCGTGAGGTTGCGACCGAACTGGTCGAGGACGGCGGAGCCGCCAGCGGCCTCGGGGTCGCTCTTGGACGAACCGACGGCGCTCGAGGAACCGGCCTCCTTGCCGGCCTGACCGGACATCATTTGGATGACTTGGGTCCGCACGCGCGCCATGTCCGCGCCGAGATCGTTCAGGACCTGGGCGGCGACGCCTTCGCCCTCACGGACGAGGCCGAGGAGCATGTGCTCAGTGCCGATGTAGGAGTGGCCGAGCTGGAGGGCCTCGCGCAGCGAGAGTTCGAGGACTTTCTTGGCGCGAGGGGTGAAGGGCGGTGAGCCCGGCGAGGGGTTGGTGTTGGCCCCGATGGCCTCTTCCACCTTTTCGCGTACGACGTCAAAGGTGACGCCCAGGGCGTCGAGGGCCTTGGCCGCGACGCCTTCACCCTCTCGAATCAGGCCGAGCAGGATGTGCTCGGTGCCAATGAAGGCGTGGTTGAGGTCGCGTGCTTCTTCCTGGGCGAGCACGAGCACTCGCCGGGCACGGTCTGTAAAACGTTCAAACAATGGTCGTCCTTTGTTTCTACTGTTAAAAAGTGTAATGGTCAAAGAGGCCCAACAGGGCGAGCCCCCGGACCACCGAGAACGCTCCTCTATGGTGTTGGGGTGAATCCCCACGAACGACTTGGGCTTGCGACCGTAGAGGGCGACATGGTCAAGTTGGAGGCGCTCCTCGCCGAATCCGTGATCTTTGGCGACACGTACCTCGATTCGGTCACGACCCACCTCATTCACGCGGGCGGCAAGCAGATTCGTCCGCTTCTGGCGGTCGCCTCCGCCACCAGTGGGGAACGGGCGGCCACGAGGGACGACCTCCTCGGCGGGGTCTCGCTCGAACTGATGCATCTGGCGTCGCTCTACCACGACGACGTCATGGACGAAGCAGTGATCCGACGAAACGTCGACAGCGTGAACGCCCGCTACGGCAACCTCATCGCCATCGTGGCGGGCGACTACCTCATGGCGCGCTCGGCCGGCATCGCGGCCGACCTCGGCGCCGCGTCGGCCAGTCTGATGGCGCGAACGCTCGCGTGGCTGACCCGCGGTCAGATCTCCGAAGTGAGAACGGCGTTCTCACTTCAACGCACCGAGTCCGACTACTTCGAAGCCATCGAGGGCAAGACCGCCGCGTTGATGTCGGCGAGCTGTCGCATGGGCACGATGACCGCGAATCTTTCGCGCGATGAGTCCGAGGCCCTCACCGAGTTCGGACGTTGCTTCGGCATGGTCTATCAACTACGCGACGACATCTTGGACTTGACGGCCACCGAGAACCAACTCAGCAAACCCGTGGGTCAGGACCTCGCGGAAGGCATCTACAACTTGCCCACGATCTACGCGATGAACGATCGGAGCGTGGGCGACGAGCTACGCCAACTCCTCGGCAAGCCACTCGACGACGACGACCGCGAACGCGCGAGGAAACTCGTCGTCGCGACCGACGGCATCGATCGTACGATCGTCGCGGCGTCGCGCTTCGTCGAACAGGCCCACGAGGCACTCTCGGTGGTGCCGAGCGCGGGACTGCGCGTCGGCTTCAGTTCGCTGATCACCTCGTTGCTCGAGGATCAGCCCGCGAACGACTAGTCCCGTAGCGGCTTCAACGTGGGAAAGGCGATCACCTCACGGATGTTCGCCTCGTCAGCGATCAGCATCGCGAGTCGGTCCATGCCCACGCCTAGTCCCGCCGTGGGCGGAAGACCCCACTCGAGGGCCTTGATGTAGTCCTCGTCGATCGCCATCGTCTCCTCCTCACCGGCGGCGGCCAGTAGCGCCTGCTCCTCAAAACGTGCGCGTTGTTCTACGGGGTCGTTGAGTTCACTGAAGCCGTTCGAGAGCTCCCTCGTCGCCGCGTAGGACTCGAACCGCTCGGTGACGTCGGGGTCGCCTTGGTGACGACGCGCGAGCGGCGACACTTCAACGGGATACTCCGTGACGAAGACCGCGTCCCACAGCGACGGCTCGCACGACGCTTCAAAGAGCTCGGCCAGGCAGCGCCCGGCCCCCCACGAGTCGTGCACGTCGACGTTCATCTCCTTGAGCCGTTCCACGAGTCGCGCGCGTGGGGTGTGCACCGAGAGGTCTTCACCGAGGGCCTCGCTCGTGAGCTCAGCCATCGACCGACGGCGCCAGGGCGTCGTCAGGGACAGCTGGCGACCCTGGTACTCAATCTCGGTGGTCCCGAGCACGTCCATCGCCACGCCTGCCACGAGTTCTTCGGTGAAGGACATCATGTCCTCGTAGTTCCAGTAGGCGGCGTAGAGCTCGAGGATGGTGAACTCGGGGTTGTGGCGGGGGCTGACGCCCTCGTTGCGAAAGACCCGTCCCAACTCGAAGACCCGTTCGAAGCCACCCACGACGAGGCGCTTCAACCAGAGCTCGGGGGCGATACGAAGGTAGAAGTCGCTGTCGAGCGCGTTGAAGTGCGTCACGAACGGTCGCGCGACGGCGCCCGTGGGTATGACGTTCAAGATCGGCGTCTCGACCTCCATGAACCCGGCCGCCCAGCAGCGCTCGCGCACCGATCGGATCATCTCGCTGCGTCGCTGCAGGGAGCGACGAGTGGTCTCGTTCGCCCAGAGGTCGGCCTCGCGGTGTCGATAACGAAGGTCGAAGTCGGCGATGCCCGCCCACTTGTCGCCGAAGTTGTGCAGCGCCTCGGCGAGTCGCTCCCAGGACGCCACCTTCACCGAGAGCTCGCCACGCTTCGTTCTGACCACTTCGCCGGCGACACCGACCCAGTCGCCGAGGTGCAACTTCGAGAACGCGTCGAAGTTCTCGGCCACGCCGTCGAGCGCGAAGAGCTGAATCTCGCCACTCGAGTCGCGCATCGTGGCGAACGCCAGCTTGCCCTGGCGACGAAGGAGGATGATCCGCCCGGCCACGCGCACGCCCTGGCTCGACTCCTCGCCGTCGGCGAGGAACGAGTACGTGTCCTGCAGTGCGGCGGCGTACGCGTCGTGGGCGAACTTGTAGGGCGTGGTCACGTGCTCTCTTTCGAATGATTCCTTTCATGAACGATACGCAATCCGTGCAGGGTCAACCACGGCTCGACGATGCGCACGTGTTTGGTGATGGGCGCGATCAGGCCCGCGAGCCCGCCCGTGCCGATCACGGTCGCCTCGCCGGTCTCGTCGAGGATCCTCTCGACCAGTCCGTCGACCTGGGCGGCGAAGCCGTAGAGCACGCCACTTTGAATGGACTCCGCGGTCGAGCGTCCGATCACCGAGCGCGGACGCACCAGTTCCACCGAGCGCAACGCGGACGCGTGGGAGTAGAGCGCTTCGAGCGAGATCGCCACGCCCGGCGCGATGGCGCCGCCGAGGTACTCACCCTTCTCGCTGATCACGTCGAAGACGGTGGCGGTCCCCATGTCGACGATGATCGAGGCCCCGGGATAGAGGTCGTAGGCGCCCACCCCGTCAGCGATGCGGTCCGCGCCCACCTCACGGGGATTGTCGTAGAGGATCGGCATGCCGGACTTGGTGCCGGGACCGAGCACGGTGAGGTCGAGGTTGGAGAACCACCGTTTTGCCATGCGCCGAAGCTGGGTCGTCACGGCCGGTGCGGACGAACAGATCGCGATCGCCGACACGGCCGTGCGGAGGTCCAGGCCCTCGAGGTCGAGCAGTTGCGTCAGCACCATGGCGTGCTCGTCGGGCGTGCGCTCGGCGATCGTCGACGTTCGCCAGTGGTACGCGAGCCCTCGTTCACCGCTCGCGCGCGCGAAACCCATGGCGTCGGGCGCGTCAGGCCCGACGTCGCCAAAGAGTCCGATCAGCGTCTCGGTGTTACCTACGTCCATCGCTAACAGCACGTGCTACCTCCCCACTATCTCGACGGGTCCGTTGTCCAGCAGACGAACCCCTCCAACGACACCGGCCACCAGCGCGCGACGCTCGCCCGTCTCGTCGTCGCCCGAGGGTACCAACGTCGAGGGATTGACGATCTGCGCGTACGCGACGTCGACACCGGCCTCGTCGAGAACGCTCCGAAGTACGGCCCTCTGCTCGTCGGCGCTGCGGGGCTCGTCCGAGGCCGCGCGCAGCGCCCGCGAGAGGCCGAGCGCTCGGCGCCGATCGTCGAGCGAGAGGAGAACGTTGCGACTCGAGAGCGCGAGGCCGTCGGCGTCGCGAATGATGGGACGTCCCACGACCTCGACGTCGAAGGCGAGGTCACGTACCATCCGGCGGATCACGGCGAGCTGTTGGAAGTCCTTCTCGCCGAAGTAGGCGCGACAGGGCCCCGTGATCACGAAGAGTTTCGCCACGACGCTGGCGACGCCGTCGAAGTGCCCCGGTCGACCCGCGCCCTCGAAGACCTCGCCGAGGTGGCCGAGCGTCACCGTCGTCGGCGTGGGTGCCGGCGAGTCCGGCCACATCGCGTCGAGCGTCGGCGAGACGAGACAGTCGACGCCGCACGCGAGCGCGACCTCGCGATCTCGCTCGGGCGTTCGCGGGTAGTTCTCGAGATCACGCGCGTCGTCGAACTGACGTGGATTGACGAAGATCGTCGCGAGCACGACGTCACTCGTCTCCTTGGCCGCACGAAAGAGCGACTCGTGTCCTTGGTGCAGTGCGCCCATGGTCGGCACGAGGCCGACGCGTCGACCCCTCGCGCGTTGGTCGCTCGCGAACGAGCGCCACGCCTCGACGTCGCCCAGTTCGAGCACGTTAGAGGTGCGAGGTCAAGCGCCGCTGCTCGGCGAGCTCGAAGGCGGCGTTCGCCATGGCGACGTAGGTCGAACGCTGCGAGGCGGGAATGGCGGCCAAGTGCGCGTCGATGGTGGCCATGTCGGCGCGCGACGCAGGACCGGTCAGCGCGCGGCTGACGCCCATCGACGCGACGTCCGCGAGGGCCTGCTCACTCAATGGGAGAAAGTCCTCGAGCGTGAGACCGGCCGATTCGGCGAGGACCTGTACGTGTCCCATCAACGCGACGAGATGGTTGGCCGCGACGGTGGCCGTCGCGTGATAGATCGCGCGCTGTTCGTCGGAGAGGCGAAGCGCGCGACCCCCGAGTGACGCCACGACCTGCGTCACGACGTCGTCGCCGGCGACGCTGTACAGCGCGCCGAGCAAGCGCGACGCACCGAGTTCGGGCGTCGGCAAGGCGGCCAGGGGGTGCATGAGACCGACGCGAGGGTGCTTCGCGAGTTCGTCGAGTCCTCTTGAACCCGCGACGTGAGCTACGACGAAGGCGTCGCTCGACGCCAGTCGGTACGACGTTGGTCGAATGGCGTCGTCGGGGACGGCCAGAAGAACGAGATCCGGCGAGCCCACCTGGTCGAGCTCGTCGTGGTGGATGAGGCGCGCGTCGTGGCCCACGCCCCTCAGCGCCGTGGTGAACGACGAACCGGCCCTGCCGGCGCCGACGATGGTGATGTTCATGAGGGCTCCATTTCCGTTCCGGCCCCCGAGGGGTGCCGTTCGGTGCTAGCGCAACGACTCGAGTGTACCGAGTTCCACGACGCGTCCGGCGCTGGCGGCCACCTGGGCCTCGCTGACCAGTCCCGGCGCCAATTCACGCAGCGGCACCAACACGAAGGACCGCTCGTAGAGCCGCGGGTGCGGGACGAGGATTTCGGGGTCGTCACTCACCTCGTCACCCACGAGCAAGACGTCGACGTCGAGCGTCCGAGGGCCCCAGCGACTCTCGCGAGTTCGCTGACGGGCCTCTTCGGCGCGTCGGGCCCGTCCGATCAACGCACGCGGCGACGCGTTCGTTTCGAGTTCGATCACCATGTTCCAATAGTCGTCCTGGGCAACGCCGCCCACCGGCTCGGTCTCGTAGACGTTGGAGAGCCGATAACGGTCACCGCCCGCGACCAACGGTATCGCCGCGTCGAAGTGCGCCTTGCGGTCGCCGACGTTCGACCCGAGCGACAGGTACGCGAAGCGCACTACGCGCGCTGTACGGTGCAGCGAACGCCCACCGTCGCGACGTCCTCGGCGACGGGCGGGCGAAGCTTTCGCACCGCCACCGTCACCGACGTGATGGCCGAATCGAG
The DNA here is from genome assembly GCA_035533455.1 of Acidimicrobiales bacterium. Taxonomy (GTDB): domain Bacteria; phylum Actinomycetota; class Acidimicrobiia; order Acidimicrobiales; family RAAP-2; genus RAAP-2. The sequence continues at coordinate 12,435 of DATLTT010000009.1, forward strand.
GGCGAGCACCTCGTGCGCGACCCGGTACGCCAGTGTCTCGAGCAGGAGGAAGGCCCCGTCGTGCGCCACCCTCGTCGCGAGGGTCAGGACCCTCGCGTAGTCCGTCGTCGCCGTGATGTCGTCGTTGATGGCGGCCTCTTCGAAGGGTCGAACGACGTCGACGTCAAAGGCCAACGGCTGCGGCCGGTCGCGCTCCTCACGAAGGACGCCCACCACCGCGGCGCAACGAAGTTCGCGCAGTTCAATGACGTCACTCACGTAGATCCTCGGGTAGGTCGAAGAGAACCGAGCGCCCGTCGGGGCCGACGGAGCGCTTGAAGAGTCGCTCCACCAGCGCGATCGACGCCGGCACCGTCGCCACCTTCTGCGACCAGACGAGGTAACCCGCGACCACGCCCAAGAGCCGGTCGGACACCTCGTCGCTGTGCAACAAGACCGTCGTGTTCACCGCCATCGAGTTCGCCATGTCGAGGTAGCACGCCTCGAGGACTTCCTTCTGCTGAGGACCTCCGCGAAGCGCGTAGTGACTCGCCGTGAGACCGTGCTCGAAGTAGGCGCTCATGTTCTGCATAACGGGCAGGATCGAGATCACCCGACCGAAGCCCTGGTGCTTCAGCCAGAGCAGCTCTTCGTCACGACGGACCTGGCGATGCACCGTCGTCGAGCCACCCGGGCGTTCCGACACGGCGAGGATGCCCTTGTAGACCCAGATGAAGCCGCGCGGCTCGATACCCGCTGCCCACTTACCCCTCACGACGTCACGGCCTCGAGTGGTCGAGTGAGTAGCTCGCGTAACTGTACGGTTTCTCGAACGTCGTGCACGCGCACCATACTGACACCCTGGACCATGGCCCACGCCTCGGTGGCCAACGAGCCCTCCAAACGCTCGTCGACGTCGAGAGCGTCACGCCCGAGTTGACCGAGGAACCGCTTGCGACTCGTGCCGATCAGCACGCCCGCGTGGTACTCGTCCGCCAGTCGAACGAAGTGATCGACGTGCGCGAGCAGGGCCACGTTGTGCTCCACGGTCTTGCCAAAGCCAATACCGGGATCGAGCCAGAGCTTCGTGACACCGGCGCGACGAGCCCGTTCGGCGACCGACCGAAGGTAGTCACTGATCTCGCCGACGACGTCGGCGTAGGTGGGACCGTCCTGCATCGTCGACGAATCACCCTGGCGGTGCATGGCGACGTAGCCGACGCCCAGTTCTCCGGCCAGCTCGTAGAGCGTTGACGAGACGTCGTTGACGACGCTCGCCCCCGCCGCCACGGCCGCTCGCGCGACCGACTCCTTTTGCGTGTCGATGGACACCGGCCCGTGCGAGGCGAGTGCTCGAATCACGGGAAGGACTCGGGCTAACTCTTCCTTCGTCTCCACTGGCGTCGCGCCCGGTCGAGTCGACTCACCACCAACGTCCACGACGTCAGCACCGAAGAGGAACTGCGTGCGCCCTCGCGCCACCGCTTCGTCGGCGGCGATCGTTCTCGAAGCGGGGAAGAAAGAGTCGGGCGTCACGTTCACGATGCCCATCACGGCCGGACTCAGCGCCACGTGGACCTTCGTTGGTGGATGTACTGAAGGGCTTCGGCCCGCGTCGCGGCGTCGTCGCGAAAGGTGCCACGCACGGCCGAGGTGACGGTCGTCATGCCTTCCTTCTTGATCCCGCGCATCGACATGCAAAAGTGTTCCGCTTCGATCACGACGATCGAACCGCGGGGTTCCAGCTCGTGTTGCAACGACTCGACGATCTGCGTGGTCATGCGCTCTTGGACCTGGAGTCGTCGCGCGAAACCCTCGACGAGCCGCGCCAACTTCGACAGACCCGTGATCCGCCCGTCAGGAGCCGGCAGGTACGCCACGTGCGCGAAGCCGACGAAGGGGACGAGATGGTGTTCGCACAGCGAGGTGAAGGGGATGTCGCGCACCATGACCATCTCGTCGTGACCGGCCTCGAAGTTGACGCGCAGGTGTTCGCCGGGGTCGCTCTCGATACCCTCGAAGAGCTCGACGTACATGTCGGCGACACGGCGCGGCGTCTCGATCAGCCCCTCGCGTGAGGGGTCCTCACCGATCGCTTCGAGCAACTCTCGAACGAGGAGTTGCACACGCGCGTGATCGACCACGTCTAGGCCTCGCCGACGTAGGTGTAGATCGCGTCGAGGTTGCGGTAGCGCTCGTTGACGTCGAGGCCGTAGCCCACCACGAAGTCGGCCGGTATGGAGAATCCCACGTACTTGAGCGACTGTTCGACGCGCTGTTCGCCCTCTTTCAAGAGCAACGCGCACACCTCGAGACTGGCGGGACTTCGCGCGCCCAGATACTGACGGAGGTAGTTGAGCGTCAGACCCGAGTCCACGACGTCCTCGACGATCAAGACGTCACGACCCGAAAGGTCGACGTCGAGGTCCTTCACGATGCGCACCACGCCACTGGTCTTCGTGGCAGCGCCGTAGGACGAGACGGCCATGAAATCAACCTCGACGGGAAGCTCGATGGCTCGCATCAGGTCAGCCATGAAGTTGATCGCGCCCTTGAGGACACCGACGAGCAACGGTGGGCTGCTGGCGTAGTCCTTCGTGATCTGGGCCCCCAACTCGCCCACGCGGTCGTGGACCTCCTTCGCGGAAACCACCACCTCACCGAGCACGCCATGGGCCCACGTTGCGGTGAAGTCGTGCGAAGAGTGCCTATCCATTGCTGGTCAGCGTAGTGGAGTCGACTTCGAGCGTGAGGCGCTGACCCCTGCGCGCGAGGCGACGAGCACCGCTCAGCTGCGTGGCGACGACGTCACCGGTCACGACCTCGATCGCCCGTTCGACCTCGGCGGCGCTCGGCGGGTGGGCGTCGTTCGTGT
>DATLTT010000010.1:0-80585 GCA_035533455.1 Acidimicrobiales bacterium
GGTTGCCGACGTCGCCGCGCGCGCCCACCATGACCTTGTCGGGCTTGGAAAAGACGTAGTTCATGACGCGGCGAGGTCCCTGAGCGACGTGGTGTTGTTGACGCTCAACACGATCGGCGCCGAATCGGTGAAGGCCAGGGCGCTCAGTGAGCACGGCGAGATGACGGTGCGCTGAAAGAGATCGAGCGGCACACCCAACGCGTAGGTGACGGCCGTCTTGATGGGGTCGGCGTGGCTGACCACGACGATGGTGCGGTTGCGATGGCGCGCGGCGAGTTTCTCCAGGGTCGTCCAGACCCGACGTTGCATCTCGGCGAACGATTCGCCCTCGGGGAAGCGAAAGGTACTCGGCGCGTGTTGGACCGCACGCCACTCGGCGCGCCGGGCGAGCGTGGCGAGCTTCTTGCCCGTCCAGGTGCCAAAGTCGCACTCGAGCAGGCCGCGCTCTAGCACCGGGCGAAGACCGAGGGCCTTGGCGAGCGGCGCGGCGGTCTCGCGCGTTCGCTCCAGGGGCGAGACGTAGAGCGCCGTGGGTTTTTTCGTAAGTTCTTTCATACGCGTCGCGAGGTCGTGGGCCTGGGCGAGTCCACGCTCGGTCAGGTGCAGCCCGGGCTCGCGACCCGGCAGGACCGAGCCGGTCGAGCCGGTGACGCCGTGGCGCACCAAGAGCACCGTGGTGAACGTGGGTCGTCGGCTCACGCGTCGTTGACCTGGCGAGGACGCACCGCGAGGCGCCGGGGCCCCGGGACCGCGCTGGCGGGCCAGCGTCGTCGCGACACGCGGGCGAGCTTGTGCAGTAACGCCACCGCTCCCGGGTCGTCGTCACCAGGGCGCGTCTCGAGTAGACCCTGGTCCTTCATCGCGGCTACCAACGAGCGCCCTAGGTCGGTGCGCACGATGACGAGCGTCCAGTCGCCAAAGGCGCCGATGCCCCCCGCCGAGAGGTCCGCGTGCTCGGCCGCGAAGTCCGGGCAGAGCGTACAGCCCTCGCGGGTGAAGGCGTGGCCCTCTTTCAGCGGGACCTCGTGGAAGGCTCCGTCGCTCGTCCAGATCTGAAAGACGCCCTTGATGTTCATCTTGGTGATGTCGGCGCGCTTGATGGCGTACTTGGCTTCGAAGAGTTCTTCGAAGATCGAGTCGTCGAACGTCTTGGAGCAGAGCAGTCCAATGGTCAGGCTCAGGCGTCGAGCGACCTTGCCGGCCTTGCGCGCCTGCATCGCGCCCGGCGCGGAGGCCATGCAGCCCATGCCCACCAGCGCGATGCGCTCGGCGCCGCCTTCGACGGCCTCCTCGTACGCGAGCAGGTTGGCGCTGTAGGTGTAGCGCGACTTCGCCGTGGCGAGCACGTCGTCTCTCGTGCGCGCCACCATCGGCACCGCGCGCCACGTCGAACCGTCGCCCTCGAGAGCGCTGACGAGCGCCGCGTCGACGACGTCGTTCTCGAGGGCGTAGATGAGGAGTGCCGACACGAAACCGCCGTCCTGGCCGTTCTCGACGAGCGACTCGTCGGTCGCGCGAGCGAGCAGCACGTCGCCGACGCCCCAGACTTCGTCGTCGGTGCGCTCGCGCGCGAAGCGCTGCGTGTCGATCTCACTCTCCCAATTGCGGAATCGAGGACAGGCCCTCGTGCACATGGTGCAGCCCTTTTGTCCGTGCGTGCAGTCGTCGGGGCCGCCATCGAGGTCGAGGTGGAAGGGCTTGTAGACGCCGTTGTCGGTCTCGTACTCGAGCACCGGGTGCGGACAGGCGATGACGCAGGCCGCGCAACCCGTGCACAGGCCTGAGGTCACGACCTCGCTAAAGAGCTCTCGCCACTGCGGTTTGTCTACGGCCACGTAATAACCCTAGTGAGGATGAGTGATTCGACGTCCGCCGGTACGCTTCGACACGTGCCCGAAATACTCGAAGTGGAGTCGTATCGCCAACTGGCGGATCGCGTCGTGGGTTCAACGATCACGCGTGGTTGGGCCGACGGCTACCTCGCGAAAAAACTACATTCACCGTCGGCGTGGGCTCGCGCGGTGAAGAATCTGACCGTGACCGGCACGTCACGACGAGGCAAGCTGTTGCTCCTCGCGACGAACGGGCCGACGCTCGGCGTGCGCTTTGGCATGACCGGCGTGCTGTTGCTCGACGGTGAGGCCGGCATCGAAGGACTGTTCTACGGCCCGCACGACTACCAGTCGAAGTGGCTACGCGGGGGACTCGCGTTCGACGACGGTCGAAAGCTCGTCGTGCACGATCCCCGTCGTCTTGCTCGCTTCGAGATCAGTCCCGACCTCGCGCAACTCGGCCCGGACGCCTTGACGCTGACGAGAAAGGAGTTCGACCAGCTCCTTCGCGTCAATCGTGGCGAGGGCCCCGCGATCAAGGCCCGCCTCCTCGACCAGTCACGCGTCGCCGGAGTGGGCAATCTCCTCGGTGACGAGATCTTGTTTCGCGCTGGCATCGACCCGAGGACGCCGTCGGGCACGCTCAGTGCCGACGAGCGCGATCGACTCTTCAGGGCCTTTCGTCAAACGATGAGGACGTTGCAGCGTCGGGGGGGCTCGCACCTGGGCGATCACATGGAGGCGCGGTTCCCGGGCGGACGGTGTCCGAACGACGGCGGGCCGATGGTCTTGGCGACCATCGGGGGTCGCACGACCTACTGGTGTTCCACCCACCAGCGCTAGCGCTGCCCGTGACGGGACGCAAAGTCGACAAGAATAGGTAAATGCAATCCTTCGTACAAAATTATGGCTACTGGGCTCTGCTCCTCCTGTCGATCGGGGAGTCGGCCTGCGTGCCCATACCCTCCGAGGTGACCTTCGTCGTGGCGGGCGCGCTCTGCACCTCAGCCGTGACCGGTCACGTGCAGTTCTCTCTCTGGGCCGTCATTCTCATCGGCACGGTTGGCTCGATCATTGGTTCGCAGATCGCCTACGAAGTCGGTCGTAGTGCCGGGCGCACCGTGGTCGATCGTTGGGGCAAGTGGATCCTCTTGAGCCACAAGGACCTCGACACCTCCGAGCGTTGGTTCGATAAGTACGGCGCACCCACCGTCTTGATCGGGCGCGTGCTGCCCGTCGTGCGCAGCGTCATCTCCGTGCCGGCCGGTATCGCCGAGATGAAGCGTGGTCCCTTCGTCGCGTTGACCGCCATCGGATCGGCCGCCTGGGTGGCGCTCTTGAGCACCCTCGGCTACGCCGCGGGCAAGAACTGGCACCACGTCGAGAAGGACTTTCACGCGGCCCAGACGCCGACCATCGCGCTCATTGTCGTGCTGATCGTCGTGGCGGTCTTTCTGCGCGTGCGCTCGATGCGTCGATACAACGCCCGTTAGTCCGACAGCGTCGCGAGCACTCTCGCGGCGTGTCCGTCCGCACGAACACCGTAGTAAGCGTGTTCGACGACGCCGGTGGGTCCGATGATGAAGGTCGAGCGGATGACGCCCAGGATCTTCTTGCCGTAATTCATCTTCTCGCCGTAGGCCCCGTACTTCGCCATGACGGTCTTCTCGGGGTCGCTGAGGAGCGAGAAGTTGAGTCCGAACTTCCTCTTGAACGCGAGGTGCTTCTCGGCGTCGTCGGGTGACACCCCAAAGACGAGGACGCCCAGCTTCGTAAAGGCCGCGAACTCGTCGTTGAACTGACAGGCCTCTTTGGTGCACCCGGGGGTGTCGTCCGCCGGGTAGAAGTAGAGCACGACGCGGTTGCCGAGGTAGTCCTTTAACGAGACCTTCTCTCCGTGCTCGTCCTTTAGCGTAAAGCCCGGTGCTTTGGTGCCTGCCTCGAGTTGCGCCACGCTACCCCCGTCGATTGAAGAGCTGATCTCCCACGTAGACTAGGGGCGAGCTCGAAGAAAGAGCTCGGGCCCACTTCTTACGCACGCCGGTTACGGGTCCAGCCGAGAAACGACCCGTGAATTACGTGAGTAGTGAAACTGTCGAGTCCGCCACCCGTGGCGAAGACTCATACGCCACCAATAAGTCCTTCGAAGACCTTCAGGTATCGCCGAAACTCGTGGCGGTCCTGACCGCTCAGGGCATCACGACGGCCTTCCCGATTCAGGCCATGACGATCTCCGACGCCCTCGCGGGCCGAGACGTCTGCGGCAAGGCGAAGACCGGCTCGGGCAAGACCCTGGGCTTTGGCTTGCCGATGTTGCAACGGATCTCGGCCGAACCGACGTTGAGCGTCGAAAACGGTCGGGCCGCGAGGCCTCGGGGCCTGGTGCTGCTGCCCACGCGCGAACTGGCCGTCCAGGTCTACGAAGTCCTTCGCCCCCTTGGCGCGGCGCTCGGCCTTCACGTCGCGGCCGTGTACGGCGGCGCGGACATCGAACGCCAGATCAAGGCCCTGCGAAAGGGTTGCGACGTCATCATCGCGACGCCGGGACGACTCATCGACCTCGGTGACCGCGGCGAGGTCAACGTCGAGAGTCTCGACGTACTCGTCCTCGACGAGGCCGACCGTATGGCCGACATGGGTTTCATGCCCCAAGTCGAGTGGGTGCTCCGTCGTATCGCGACGCGTCCCCACCAGACCCTGCTCTTCTCGGCGACGCTCGACGGTGCCATCGATCGACTCGTCAAGCGCTACCTCACCGACCCCGTCTTTCACGAAGTCATGAGCGATACCCAGACGGTCTCGCGCATGGTGCATCACTTCTTGCAGGTCCACCAGATGGACCGCGTCAAGGTAGCGGCCACCATCTGTCGATCCTTCGACAAGACGATCATCTTCTGTCGCACGAAGCGTGGCGCCGACCGACTCGTTGAGCAGTTGCAAAAGGAGGGCGTCAACGCGGCCGCCATTCACGGCGACCTTCGCCAGAGTCAACGCGAAAAGGCGCTCGCGGACTTTCAGGCCGAGAAGCTTCCCGTGCTGGTGGCGACCGACGTCGCCGCGCGTGGACTTCACATCGACGGCGTGGACTGCGTGATGCACTTCGACCCGCCCGAGGATCAAAAGGCCTACCTGCACCGCTCGGGACGCACGGCGCGCGCGGGCTCGACGGGCGTGGTGGTGTCGCTTCTGCTGTGGAATCAGGCGATAGACGCCGAAGTGATCATGCGACGACTGAACTTAAAGCGTCCGATCGTCGAAATATTTTCGAACGACCCCCATTTGAAGGACCTCGCCAGCTGGGATCCCACGAGCGAGGCCGCGCTGACCTGAGCAGTTGAGCGCACGCGTCGGCGGCGATTTTCGCCCGGAGGGTGTCCGAAAACTGGTCGCAACGATGAAAGACTCTGTTGTATGGGCAAAAAGCGTCTACCCGTCTACGCGTACGACAAGTCGATAAAGCGTGCACTCGTGGTGGTGGCGCACCCCGATGACGTGGATTTCGGGTTCGCGGGCACGGTTGCTTGGCTCACGAACAGGGGCGTCGACGTCGCCTACTGCCTCGTCACCTCGGGCGACGCCGGGGGAGACGACTCCTCCGACACCCGCGAAGACCGCATCGCGATCCGAGAGGCCGAACAGACCGAGGCCGCCAAAGAGGTGGGCGTGACGAACCTCACGTTCCTGCACTGGCCCGACGGGCGCGTCGAGACCACCATGGCGCTCCGTCGTGAGATCGCGCGCGTCATTCGCACGCACCGGCCGAACCTCGTCATCACCCAGAGTCCCGAGCGCAACTACGAGCGCATCTTCTCCAGCCATCCCGATCACATGGCGACGGGTGAAGCCACGTTGCGAGCGGTGTACCCCGACGCGCGCAATCCCCACGCCTTCCCCGAACTCGTACGTGAAGGATTCAAGCCCTACACCGTGGACGAGGTGTGGCTCGGCGGCGTCGATCCCACGATGGTCGTCGACATCACGAAGACCTTCAACCAGAAGTACGCGGCGCTGAGCAAGCACGTCAGTCAGGTTGGCCACCGCAAGGGGCTGAAGAAGATGTTGAAGTCGTGGTCGCGGAGGACGGCGAAGCGCTCCGGCATGAAGAAGGGCAAGCTCGGCGAAGGTTTCAAGGTCGTCGCGACCAACTGATCGCTACGCGGCCTCGCCGTAGGGTGGGGTGATGGCGCCTTCGAAGTCTACGAGCGTAAGTCCGCGCACGCCGATTGGTCTGCGCGAACCGACGCGTGGTCTGCGCGACACGTTTCGAGGGGTGACCCGAGAGAACGCTCCCGGACAGGTGCTCGCCGGCGTGACCCTGCTCGCGATCGCGGTCCCGGAGCAGCTCGCCACGTCGCAGCTCGCGGGCGTGCCCGCCTTCATCGCGATGATCGCCTTCATCACCGCGACGCTCGTCTTCGTCGTCTTCGGCTCGAACCCCATCATGTCGATTGGGGCCGATTCGACCATTGCGCCCCTCTTCGCCGTCGTGCTCCTTCGACTAGCGCCCCTCTCGACGACGTTGTACTTCGAGCTGGTCGCGATGACGGCGGTCGTCACGGGACTCGCCCTGCTGGGCGTGGGGCTTCTGCGCCTCGGGTGGATCGCCGACTTTCTCTCGCTGCCCATCGTCAATGGATTTCTCGGTGGCATCGGGGTCATCATCATCGTGCACCAGCTGCCGAGTGCCCTCGGTATCTCCTCCGGCGGCACGTCCGTGCTCCAACGTCTCGACTCAGTCGCTCACCTCCTCGGTCACGTCAGTGGGTGGTCGGTGGCGCTCGCGCTCGGTACGCTCGTGGCTCTCGTCGTCGGCGAAAAGATCAGCGCACGGATGCCCTGGGCGCTCGGCGCGATCGCGATCGCGACGGCGCTGACGGTGGTGATGTCGCTCAGTCGTCACGGCGTGAGAGAACTGGGTGCGGTCACCGTAGGGCTGCCGACGTGGCGCCTTCACTGGCTGTCGGCCAGTCAGTGGGGCGTCGTGTTGACCACCGCGGTGACGTTGGTGATCGTCATACTCAGCCAGACGTCCGCCACGACGCGCACCTCGTCGGACGATCTCGGTGTCGCGTCGGACATCAGTCGCGATTTCGTGGGCGTGGGCCTCGCGAACGTGGCGGCCGGACTGGCGGGAGCGTTTCCGGTGGACGCGTCACCTGCTCGCACGACGGTGGCGTGCCTCGCCGGCGGACGCACAAAACTCGTTGGCCTGACCGCCGCGATCCTGGCGATCGCCTTCTCTCCGCTCGGTCGATACGCGCACACGATTCCCCTCGCGGCGCTCGCCGGCGTCTTGTTCTTCATCGCCGCGCGGCTCATCAAGATCAATCAGTTGGTCAAGATCTATCGGGTCAGCCGTCTCGAGTTTCTCTTCGCCCTGATATCGGCGCTGGGGGTCGTGTTGGTTGGAGTGGAACAAGGTCTCGCGATCGCGGTGGGTCTCGCGGTTCTCGATCAGACTTGGCGGTCGGCGCGGCCCCACATGATCGAGATGGGTCGACGCTCGGGGACGACGAGTTGGGAGCCGCTGGGACAGACCGGCGTCGCACTCGTCGATCACGTCCTGACGGTGCTCTTTGACAACGAACTGTTCTTCGCGAACGCGGGGATCTTCCGTCGCGAACTGCACCAACTCATGGCGAAGCATCCCGAGACGAAACACGTCGTCGTCGACGCGGTGGCGATTTCCGATATCGACTTTACGGGTTTGACCATGCTCGGCCAAGTGGTGGACGATCTAAAAAGGGATGGAGTGACTATCTCCCTAGCCCGAGTGAGCGACAAACTCAAGGAGAGTCTGGCGATCTCCTTTGATCAGGACCTTCGCGGAATCAAAATCTCTGACAACGTCAACGACGCCGTCGTGGCTGTCGCAGATTCCGCGTCGTAGCGGGGCCGGCGACGATCGGCACCTACGAACGTGGGCGGGCCCACCCCTCGGTCGGGACCTTTAGACTCGACTACGGCCTATGGGATAACGCAAAGCGGCGGTCGTTCGCTTTTCGAAGAAAGGTGTTGCCGTGCGTCGCCGTCTGGATCATCGTTGGAGCGCGCGAGCATCTTTGTTCCTTCCCGTACTCGGGCTCGCCGCCGGTTCACTGTTGCTGGCCGGGTGTTCGAGCACCGCGACCAGCGCCCCGTGTACCTTGAAGCAGCTCACCACGACCCTCGAGCATCCCCCCACCACGGGTCCGCCCGCTATCGGTTCCGTCACCACCCTTCCTCCGACGCATGACAATGACGTCGGTGACGGACGTATCCCCGACACCAAGCCCGACGCCGACGTTGACGCCAACCAACGACAAGCGCTCTGCAAGATCTACAGAAGTGAAAAGCACCCGACCCCGTGACGACGGTGACGCTGCCCCCAGGGCGGTGACGTTACGCCGAAGCGAGTTGGCGTAGCACGAAGTTCAGCACGCCACCGTGTCGGTAGTACTCCGCCTCAGTTGGGGTGTCGATGCGCAGCCGTACCTCGAAGTCGTCGACGTCGCCGTTCGCGCGCGTGACGCTGACGTTCACCCGGGGCACGATCTCGCCGTGATTGAGGGGTGCCAGACCAGAGATGGAGAAGATCTCGGATCCGTCGAAATCGTGCGACGCCGCGCTCTCGCCGGGCAGGAACTGCAGGGGCAGCACACCCATCCCCACCAGGTTCGAGCGGTGGATGCGCTCGAAGCTCTCCACGAGAACGGCACGAACGCCGAGGAGTTTTGTTCCCTTGGCCGCCCAGTCGCGACTCGAACCGCTGCCGTACTCTTTACCGCCGAGGATGACGAGTGGGGTGCCCTCGTCGGCGTAGGCCATCGCGGCGTCGAAGATCGACATCTCCGTACCCTCGGGGAGTTTGATGGTGACGCCACCTTCGGTGCCCGGCGCCATCAGGTTGCGGAGTCGGATGTTGGCGAACGTGCCGCGCATCATGACCTGATGGTTCCCCCGTCGAGTGCCGTAACTGTTGAAGTCCCTGGGATCGACGCCGGCGTCAATCAGGTAGCGACCGGCGGGGCCGTTGGCGCGAATGTTCCCGGCGGGCGAGATGTGGTCGGTCGTGACCGAGTCACCAAGCTTCGCCAAGACTCTGGCGTTCACCACGTCCTCGACGACGCCGGGCTCCATGGTCAGTCCCTCGAAGTACGGGGGCAACTTCACGTACGTTGACTTCTGGTCCCAGCGGTACGTCTCCTCGTTGGTGGTCGGCACCGCCTGCCAGCGCTCGTCGCCACCGAAGGCGCTGGCGTAGCGGGTCTTGAACATCTCGGGCGTGATGGACGCCCGAACCGCGGCGGCGACGTCCGCGTCGCTCGGCCAGAGGTCGCTCAAGAAGACGGGGGTGCCCGACGCGTCGACGCCCAAGGGCTCCCTCGAGAGGTCGATGTCGATCGTTCCGGCCAACGCGTAGGCGACGACGAGCGGTGGGCTCGCGAGAAAGTTCTGCTTGACGTCGGGGTGGATGCGACCTTCGAAGTTGCGGTTTCCCGACAACACCGACACCACCGAGAGGTCGTGTTCGTTCACGGCTTCGGAGACGCCCGCGAGCAGAGGACCGGTGTTGCCAATGCACGTCGTACAGCCGTAACCCGCGAGGTAGAAACCCAACGCGTCGAGCGGTTCGATGAGTTGGGCGCGTTCGAGGTAGTCCGTGACGACGCGGCTTCCCGGCGCGAGCGACGTCTTGACCCAGGGCTTCACGCTCAGTCCGCGCTCGACGGCCTTCTTCGCGACGAGTCCCGCCGCGACGAGGACGGCGGGGTTCGAGGTGTTGGTGCACGACGTGATCGCCGCGACCGTGACGGCGCCGTCGCGCAGGTGCTCGGCCGCCTCAACGCCTTGGACCTCAATGGGTTCACGACCGAGGGCGTCGAGGAACGCGCCGCGGGCCTCGGAGAGAGAGACTCGGTCCTGGGGACGCTTGGGTCCCGCCAAGCTGGGCTCGACGGTCGCGAGATCGAGTTCGACGTACTCCGAGTACACCGGCTCGGGCGCGTGTTCGTGGTGCCAGACGCCCTGGGCCTTCGCGTAGGACTCGACGAGCGCGAGCTGCGCCGCCGGACGTCCCGTGAAGGCGAGGTAGTCGAGCGTGACCTGGTCGATGGGAAAGATGGTGCACGTCGCGCCGTACTCGGGTGACATGTTGCCAATCGTGGCGCGCGTCTCGAGCGAGAGTGACTTGACGCCCGGTCCGTAGGCTTCGACGAACTTTCCAACGACGCCCTGGCGGCGAAGGAGTTGGGTGATGGTGAGCACGACGTCTGTCGCGGTGACGCCCTCGCGGGTCGCGCCGACGATGCGAAGTCCCACGACCGGAGGGATCAGCATCGACGCGGGCTGGCCGAGCATGCTCGCTTCGGCTTCGATGCCGCCGACACCCCAGCCGAGAACGCCGAGCCCGTTCACCATGGTGGTGTGTGAGTCGGTGCCGACCACGGTGTCGAGGTAGGCGACGCCTTCGAGATCGAAGACGACCTTGGCGAGGTGCTCGAGGTTGACCTGGTGGCAGATGCCCATGCCCGGAGGAACGACGCGAAACTGCTGAAAGGAACTCTGGGCCCACTTCAAGAACGTGTAGCGCTCGGCGTTACGTTCGTACTCGATGGCCACGTTCTCGTCGTAACTCGACGCGGTGCCCGTCCTCTCCAAGATGACCGAGTGGTCGATGACGAGTTCGACCGGAACGAGCGGATTTATTCGTTTGGCCTCGCCGCCGAGAGCGATGATGGCGTCGCGCATCGCCGCGAGGTCGACCACGGCTGGCACGCCCGTGAGGTCTTGCATCAAGACGCGCGCCGGGGTGAAGGCGATCTCCCTCGCTTCGTCACCGGCGGCCTCGCCGTGACCTGAGGGAGTCTCGGCCCATCGAGCGAGCGCTTCGATGTCGCTCGCGGTGACCTTCACGCCGTCTTCGTGGCGCAACAAGTTCTCAAGCAACACCTTGATGGAGTAGGGGAGTCGCTCGACGCCAAAGTCCTTTAGGCCGTCGGCCTGGAGTGAGAAGTAGGTGAGCGAGCGACCCTCGACGTCAAGGGTGCTCTTCGCGTTAAAGGAGTTCATCGAAGAGGTCATGTCCCCATTCTGCCGTGTTTTCGCAGAAGCGATTCCATCGTTCTTTCGACCGTACTGATCGCCACGGTGATTGGCGCCAACCCCCGACGACCGACGTGCCGCTCCGGGCTTTGCCGCGGTCGAGAGTTCGAGCGTGTGACGGCGCTCTCAGCAGTCGGGCGTGCGTACGCTCAACGTGATCATCGCTCGAAGAAGTGTGTCCTCGCTCTCGTTCGCCGCCAGGCTTTGGGCCGTGGCCAACGGCCCTCGCTCCTGATCGCGGACGAACCCTGCGGCGTGTGCCCGGGGTGCAGGAACTCCTCGAGCGCGTGCGTGTACGCACTCGAGACGACCCGTGCAAGCATCCGATGGAGGAACGCCCCCCCTTCACGTTTTCGAGCACGTAGTGGTAGAGCCCGTCGGGGTCGCCGGGCACCGGCGAGAAGATTCCGTTGCACGCGTCGAGTGACGACACCGTAGTCGTTGCACCACTCATCGCGACGTTGTCGTCGATGCCGTAGCCGTCGAAGGCGTAGCCGAGAATCACGGGTTCGCGGGCGGCCCGGTCGTCCTCGACGACGGCCGCCGTTGAAGTCCCACTGATCGAGGTCACAAACCTGACGCGCGGCCGATCGCCGGTGGCGTACGAAACCAGGCAGGTGGGAAGACCGTGGTAGTGATACTGACCTCCGGGTCCGGGGTGACCATCGCAGTCGTCGAGAAAGGAGGCCGTGGCGCCGTGGGCCGTCGCGATGAAGCTGTCGCTGGTTGCGACCGTCGAGTGGTTCGCTTCGTAGGGGTTGTAGAGAGCGGCGCCGTCGAGCAGAAAGCCAGTGGGTCCTTGGTTGGTCGTCGTCACCTTCGCGCTGTAGTGAGGGGTGAGCGGCAGCGTGTAGTCGTAGCCCTGGTCTTTGAGGATCGAGGCCGAGGCGACGACGCTCGCTTGCGAAACGCTCACGGCAAGGGTATTGGAGGGCACCGCGTAGTTCGTCGCGAGAAAGACTGACGCTGGAAGACCGTTGGACGCGAAGGTCCACCATCCGTGGCCGAGTGAGACCTTGACGTTCGAGGTCCAGGCAACTCTCTTTATCGCCGCGACCTCACTCTGGGCACTCCGAGAGGTGACGCGCCTTGACGGCGGCGCTCGCCAGCGCGGGCGAAAGGACGGCGATGATGACGAGGACCGCGCCCACCACTGATGGTGACGAGCGTGGGCCGTCTCGCAGGTTCGTTCGTCTCCTGCGTGGTCGAGGTCAAATCGTACCGTTCGTGGGCTCGCGGCCTCGAAGGCTCGGACGCGAGCTGACACCGCGACAAGTGCGAGACTTACTGTCGTGACGTCGACCTACGAAACACTGCTGAGCCGCCTGCAGGTGGCCTTCGACGCCGTGGGGCCGGGCGCTGATCCCGTGCTTCGAACGTCCGATCGAGGCGACTACCAGGCCAACGGCGTCATGGCGCTCGCGAAGCGCCTCGGGAGGGCACCTCGTGACGTGGCCAGTGAGATCGTGGGCGTCGCGCACCTCGAGGACGTCGCCTCGGTGGAGATCGCCGGACCGGGCTTCTTGAACCTCACGCTTCGAACGGCCTTTCTCGACCAACAGCTGCGCGCCCTGGCGACCGACGCGCGACTCGGCCTGCTCGAGACAACGCGCCCGAAGCGCGTCATTATTGACTATTCGGCACCCAACGTGGCCAAGGAGATGCACGTCGGGAACCTTCGGTCCACCGTGATCGGCGACGCGTTGGCGCGAATGTACCGTTTTGCCGGACATAGCGTCGTGGCGCGAAACCACGTGGGCGACTGGGGGACCAACTTCGGGATGCTGATCGAGCATCTGCTCGACGTCGGAGAGGATTACGCCGGCGCGACGCTCTCTATTGGCGACCTCGACGTGTTCTACAAAGAAGCGCGGGTGAAGTTCGACGGGGACGACACGTTCAAGGAGCGCAGTCGACTTCGTGTCGTGGCCCTGCAGAGCGGCGACCCCGAGACCCTGCGGCTCTGGAACGTCTTGGTGAATGAGTCACTCGCGTACTTCAGCGTGGTCTACGCCAAGCTCGACGTCACGCTGACGCCCCTCGACGTCGTGGGTGAGTCGTACTACAACGACATGCTCGAAGGCGTTGTCCGGGACCTCGACGAGATGGGCCTGCTCGTGGAGAGCGAGGGCGCCCAGTGCGTCTTCCCGCCGGGCTTTCAAAATCGTGAGGGTGAGCCGCTGCCGCTCATCGTTCGAAAGAGCGACGACGGCTTCGGCTACGCCGCGAGCGATCTGGCGGCGTTGCGTGATCGGGTGACGAACCTCCATGGTGACGAGTTGCTGTACGTCGTAGGCGCACCCCAGGCCCAGCATTTGGAGATGGTCTTTGCGGTGGCTCGTCTCGCTCACTGGCTGCCCGACGCGGTGCGCTGTGAGCAAGTGGCTTTCGGCAACGTCCTCGGACCCGATCACAAGATGTTCAAGTCACGCGCCGGCGAGACCGTAAAACTGGTACGTCTCGTCGACGAAGCGATCGAGCGGGCCTACGTCATCCTCGATGAGCGTGGCACTGATCTCGACGGCGACGCCAAGCTTCACCTCGCCGAGCAGATCGCGCGCGCGGCCATCAAGTACGCCGACCTCTCCACCGATCGTCAGCACGACTACGTCTTCGATCTCGACCGGATGATCGCCTTCGAGGGCGACACCGGTCCCTACCTTCAGTACGCGCACGCGCGACTGCTCTCGATCTTTCGGCGCTTGGGCGTGGCGTGGCAACCGGGCCACGCCCACTTCGCGCTCGAAGCCAAGGCAGAGCGCGAGTTGGCGCTCGGACTCTTGCGCTTTCCCGAGGCGTTTACCGCGTCGCTCTCGAGTCTGCAGCCCCATCGGCTCTGCACGTACCTCTTCGACGTCGCGCAACGCTTCACGTCCTTCTACGACACCTGTCCCGTGCTGTCGGCCGAGGGAGCACTGCGCGAGGAGCGGTTGGCCCTCTGTGACCTCACCGCAAGAACGCTGCAACTGGGGCTCGCCGTCCTGGGCATCGACGCGCCCGAACGTATGTGATTTCCACCACTTCTCTCGCCTCTCACTAGAGTACGTTCGGCGGCGTGGTGTCGACCAAGACTCTGGGGGAACGTATGCAGGTGAGGGCCTCAATCGTCAGTGAGTTGAACGGTCCCTGGCACACCGAGACCATCGAAATCGACGAGCCGCACGCGAACGAGGTGAAGGTCAAGATGTCCTTCGCCGGAATGTGCCACTCCGACGAACACGTGCGCACGGGTGACATGACGCCCGGCGACGACGTCGTCGAGATGTTCACCGGGCGCAGGTCGATGTACCCGGTCATCGGCGGCCACGAGGGATCGGGCGTCGTCGAGTCCGTCGGGGCGAACGTCACCTCGCTCGCTCCGGGCGACCACGTGGCGGTGTCGTTCATTCCGTCGTGCGGACGATGTGAGTACTGCGTGTCGGGTCGTGCCTACATCTGCGACCTCGGAGCGCAGACGTTGATGGGTCCGATGATCTCCGACGCGACGTGGCGTCACCATCTCGGCGAGGTGGGGCTCAATCGCATGTGCCAACTCGGCACGTTCGCTGAGTACATCGTCGTGCACGAGGCGTCGCTCATCCGCGTCGAACCCTGGTACGACTTGCGCGCGGCGGCGTTGATCTCGTGTGGTATCTCGACGGGCTTTGGCTCGGCCGTGAACCGTGGCGGCACGAAGCCGGGCGACACGGTCGCCGTGATTGGTTGTGGGGGCGTGGGGTCCGGCGCGGTGCAAGGGGCGGTGCACGCGGGCGCGCGGGCCGTCATCGCGATTGACACGAATCAGTCCAAAGTGGATCGAGCCCTCAAGATCGGTGCCACGCACGGGTCTACGTCGGTGTTGGACGCGGCGTTCACGATCTTGCCCGACCTCACGTGGGGTAAGAACTGTGACGTCGTCATCATCACGGTGGGCGTGCTGACCGGTGAGTTGATCGAACAAGCGCGCTCGATCACGGCCAAGGGCGGCGTCATCGTAGCGGTCTCGATCGCACCGTTCGCCCAGCAGACGGTGGACCTGAACGTCTTCATGCTGTCGATGATGAACCAAGAACTCCGCGGGACGGTCTTCGGTTCCGAGGCACCACGGCTCCAGGTTCCGCGCCTCCTTCGTTTGCATCACGAAGGGAAACTTCACGTGGACGACCTCGTCACCCAGGAGTACGCGCTCGACGACGTGCAGCAGGGCTACGACGACTTGGCTTCGGGTAAGAACGTGCGAGGGGTCGTTCGCTTTTGATGCAACGCGCCGCTCGAGTCGCGAACTACTGTTCGGCACTCACGGTTCCGTCGGACGTCGCCATCGAGGGGGGATAGCTCAACGCCATGACGAAAAAACCAGCCGCGGTGGCCACGGTGCCGATGCCGTAACCCCAGGTGCTGGCCGTCACCCAAGAGATACTGCGATAGGTGGCGAGGTAGATCCAAATGTTCGTCGAGAGAAGCAACGCTTGCAGTGCGAGGCCCAGGTACGCCTTTCGGATGAGAGACAGTTGATCGGGCTTCTCGGCGATGATTCGAGAGAGGAACCACCACGCAACAATGGCGGTGAACGAAGCGAACAGGGTAGAAAAGATGTTGACGTCCGCTCGCCAACTCTGTTGAAAGATTTGGCTCGAAATCTGCCACACGATGTCGATCATCGTGCCAACGAAGATGACGGAGTATCCCCAGACGATCAGATTTCTCGCCATCCGTCGACGAGTGCCTTCCACCTCCTTAACGTACTCGTCGCTCTCGTGTGACCAACGCACTGATCAGTGACGGACTCGACCGTCAAAGGGGCCCACTCACTCGTCACTGGGCGTTACTTCAAAGGTTGACGTCTGGAGGGCTGCCGAGACGGGCGAGCAGCGATCCAGCTCTCACTAGCAATCCTTCGTCACCATCTCGTACCATTGGCCCATGACTATCGAGGAGTTGAGCGAAGTCGAAGAGAACGTGACCACGGCGCTCTGGGAAGAGGCAGGTCTCACGCGAGCGTGGAACGACCCCGCGACGGATTTTCATCGGGCACGAGAAGGGTCGACGTCAGCGGTGTTGGGCCTACGCGACGACGGTGAGATCGTGGGAACCGTCATGGTGGGCTTCGACGGTCATCGTGGGTGGATTTACTACCTCGCGGTGTCGTCGCGGCGACGGCGCCAGGGCCTCGGAAGAGCCCTCATGACCGCCGCCGAAGAGTGGCTACGGGCGAAGGGCGCCGAGAAGGTTCAGCTAATGGTTCGAAAGGAGAACGAAGGTGCCCTCGACTTCTACCAACGGATCGCCTATGAAGAATCGCCCGTCGTCGTGCTCTCTCGTTGGCTGGGCACCGAGGGATGAGCGTAACTCGACGCGCCTAGTGGACGCCCACGCCGGCGAGGTAGTGTCCGTGCTCGGACGCGAGAAGCTCAGCGTTTCGGCGCATCTCTTTCGCGAGGTCCTTGAACTCATCCAGTGCGGGATTGACCCCTACGAGGGTGAATTCGTTCTCCACAACTCGTAGGTCGGCTCCCAAGACGTCCTCGAGGATCCGTCGGTACCAACCAGTGGCGTGGTCCCAACCCTCGCGGGGTGTTCCGGGCCCGTACGCACCACCTCGCACGACGACGAGTACCGCGGGCTTTCCCTCGAGGGCACGCTCAGGCGCGGCGCCGGGGATTCGCGGATCGGTCATGACGATGTCGACCCAGGCCTTGAAGTGCTGCGAGACGCCGAAGTTGTAGATGGGGATGGCGAAGAGCAGTTCCTCAGCGCCGAGGAGTTCGTCGGCGAGGGACGCCGCGAGCGCGACGGCTTCGCGCTGGGCCTCATTGCGATCGCCACGATCGACAGGGGCCGCGGAGACGGCCAGTGGCCACGCGGTGGACGGCAGAGGTTCGAGCCCCACCGAACGGCGCGTTACGCGTGTGTCGAGGCGACCTTCACGCCAGGTGTTCTCCACGATGTCGGCGATGGCACGGCTGACGGAACCTTCTTGGCGGATGCTGGCGTCGAGTCGAAAGAGTGACATGGGGGCTCCTAAGCGGTTGTTGAACTTCTACTATACAGGTAACTTCGAATTTAGAAGCCGCTTATTCTGGAGAAGTAGGTGGTAGCCTGGACCAAGTGAAATCGTCCATCAGTGAGAACGCCGAAACACAAGGAAAGCCCAGCGGCCCGTGTGTTGAAGCAGTGACCTCGTGCGATGAGGCACTGGCGCGGGCGTTTCGATTCCTCGGAAAACGCTGGAGCGGCGTGATCCTGGGCACGTTGGCCAATGGCCCCGTCGGGTTCGCCGAGCTACGCCGACGTGTCGAAGGAATAAGTGACTCCGTCCTCGCGGAGCGCCTCAGTGACCTGCAGCTATCTGGTCTCATTCTTCGCGACGTCCAGCCCGGGCCGCCCGTCTCGGTGACCTACGCGCTCGCTCCCGCGGGCGCCGCACTCCTTCCGGCGATGCGTGAGCTGAGCGTGTGGGCTTCGGGGAACCTGCCATGCGCTGGGGCCCGACCGTAGGTCTCCGTCCGCGACCGTTGTGCTTCGCTCGACCGCGATGGCTCAGCGGCTAAAGAGCCAACCGCGACGTCAACGCTGGTAGGGGATAATCACCTTCACGACGTCACGGGGTTCAAAGCGGCGTTCCTGGTCACGTTCGTGCCAACGCGTGGCGAGGGCGTAGCCGGCGTTGTCGTAGGTACGCCCGCGACCGACAACGTTGACGCTGAGACGACGCACCATTCCTGGCTCGAACGAAGCCGCACACTCGGCGCGCGCGTTCGAGAGCCGTGCTCCGACACTGTTGCTGGATAGGCCCACGACCGGGCCGTGGAACACAACTTCAGTGGTCGATTGGTTCTCGTTGACGAGGTGGGCGTGAAAAGATGTCAGGATGCCCGCGTCGCACGAAATTCCTACCCTGGTCGGCCAACGCGTGCGTCTCGAGCCGATGACGACTGATCATGTCGAGGGCCTTTTGGTAGCCTCCAACGAAGATCGATCAACCTATCTCTACACGAAGATCCCGAGAACACGCGAAGAAATGGCGTACTACGTCAGTGATCTGCTCGGTGAATGGGAACTCGACGAGGCCATTCCCTTCGTCCAGATCGCCGTCGAGGACGAACGCGTGGTGGGCGCCACTCGATTCATGACGATAAGGAAGACGGCCCCGAAGGAGCCGCCCTTCGCCATCGAGATCGGCGGCACGTGGCTCTCGATGTCGTCGCAACGAACCGCCATCAACACCGAGGCGAAGTTACTGCTCCTGGAGTACGCCTTCGCTACGTTGAAGGTCGCCCGTGTCGATCTCAAGGCGGACGCACGAAACGATCGGTCCCGTGCGGCGATCTTGCGCTTGGGGGCAACGTACGAAGGCGTCCTTCGTAGCTACCAGCCGTCGATGGTTGCGGGCGAAGAAGGCTATTTCAGAGATACCGCGATGTACTCAATCATCAGCGATGAGTGGCCCGGTGTACTCGAGAGCCTCCAATGGCATCTCTCTCGTCACGGGGTCATGTAGGGGGGGCATCGACTCGGCCAGTCACTTTTGGGGCGAGAACGCCCCCGAACGCGTCGGCCTCACTTCAAGCGATCAGGGACCGTCGAGTCCGAAGACGTTGCCAAAGGGATCCTTCAGCTGCGCGATCGTCCTTGTCGCCGACAGCTCAAGGGGGCCGCGGTGCATGGAGCACCCGAGATGGAGCAAGCGTGCTCGCTCCGCTTCGAAGTCGTCGGTGCTGAAGTAGGCGACGGTTGACGAACCTCGCGGATTGAGACCGTCGTTGGCGTGGAATCCGATTTCGAGGTCGCCCACCTCGACGTACGAAAACTCGTTGGCGTGATGTACCTCGCCTTCCATGGCGCCAGCCCACCAGCTCGCCGCTTCGTCGGGTTGGTTGACAAAGTACATGACTGCCTTGATCACGTGACTCCTCTGGTGCGTTCCTCGCTTCATCTTGGTCCATCCGGTCGGCAACGAGTGAGTTCCTCCTCGCGCGGACCGAGAGTTGCTCGAAGTTCCAAAGGTGCGTGGATCAGCGGGAAGACCTTTCCACTAACGCATCGCAAACGATTGATCCGTTGCGAATCCACGCCTCATCGCGACGTCGACGCTGGTGAGGACGAGTTCCTACGTCTTCGAAAACCGTTCAAGCACGTGGCGCCACCTTCCCGCCACCTGCTCGACCGCGTTGACCACGCGTACCTTTTGTTCGTCTGACGATTTGGAGAGTCCCATGACTTCGCGGTACCCCATGGAGGACTTGGTGATCTGCGGCGTGAGCGTTCGAAGCGACTTCGTTTGCCAGGCGCCCTGGGCGACGCCCACCGAGTAAGCGAGGTCGTCGGCGACGCCGAGGGGGATGTCGGTGACGTACGGGCGTTGATGTCGCCATCGCCACGCCGTACCGACAGCGAAGAGGGCGAGCGCGCGCGTGCGAATACGGGGATGCAGAGCCGCCAGCAGGAGTGCGCCACCAAACGTTCGGACCACGCCGCGCGCGAGGGGACCACCGGCTCGGACCATGTTTCGAGCAACCACCTGATTCGCGACGTTGTTCGGGTCGTCGGACGTATCGAAGTTCTTCGCTCGCGCGTGGTTGCGCGCGGCTCGAACGATACGCCCTCCGATCGCGGGTCTTCCCGCAAGAACTGACAGCCACGCGAGGAGCGTCCAGCTGTCGCTTCGAAGTGGCGCGAGTCGCGCGCCGTGACGCTTGGCGAGTTCACCGCTCGACGCGCCGTAGCGTTGGCGCTGGAGCCACCACGCGCGCCAGGACGAGCGAGCGCGATGCGTCACGATGACCTCCGCCTCGTACCGGATAAGCCAACCTTGGTCGTGGAGTCGCCAGACGAAGTCCACGTCCTCGCCGACGCGCAGCGCCTCGTCGAAACCTTCACCAAACGCCGCCCGGCGCACCATCAGACACGCACTCGGGACGTACCCCACCGGGCCTCCGGGTACGACGAGGCCACTGCGTTCGCCCATGTCGAGTGGGCTGAAGTGTTGCTCGAACCGCTCTCTGATCGAAGTCCCCTTGGGTCCCTGGACGCGCGGCGCCACCGCCGCCACCAGGGGATCACCGAACGCGGCGAAGAGTCGTTGGGCGACGTCACGCGGGCCCTCCATCGACACGTCAGCGTCAATGAACCAGAGGAACGCTCGTGAAGAGGCGAGTACGGCGGCGTTGCGGGTGTGCGAGGCCCCCTGGTTCTCTTCGAGGCGTAGCGAGGTGGCGTGGAACTCTGACGCGCACGTCGCGACGACGCCGGCGTCGCGTGAGCCGTCGTCGATGATCGTGACGTGAAACCCCTCGAGCTCGCCGAGCAGCCGTCGCAGCGAACCGTCGTCATTGAAGACGGGAATGACGACGTCGATCTCGTCGACATTTAAATCACTGACGAAGTGCGGGTGGAGAAGCCCCTGTTGCACCAACGTCCGAGCGAAGCGCCCTTCGCCGGGATCGACGTAGCCGCCGTAGTGCCAGCGCTGCGCTACTGCTCGTGACGCACCAGCCAGGCGCAAGAGTCGCCAAGGAGCGCCGCCGCTGACGAGGTCGCGGTCGATAAAGGCGGCGCGCTCGTCCAGCGACACCCGGGTGCCCTCGGGGATGGGCGCCTCGACGGGCGAGGGAGCTTGTGGCCGAAGGGTGCTCACGTTGGGAGTCTTTCACGCGTGGGACCAAGGGGGCCTTCACAACGGACAGAATGGAAGTGTTCGAGGAGAAACCGTGACACCAGAGACGTTGACCGGAGTAGACACGACTGAAGAGATCGAAGAGCCCGAAGAGTTGCTGGTGGAGGAAGTCTCCATTGACGGACTCTGTGGCGTCTACTAGATCGTGTCGCTCACCGAGACGGACGCCTTTGACGCGTCGCGGTACTGGCAACTCAGCCAGATGGTCTCGCTGCGCGACGAAGAGTTCGGGGCGTTGGCCTACCACCACGTCAACCGACGTCTCGTCTTCTTGAAATCGCGAGAACTGGTTGACGTCGTACGTCGATTGGGCGACTTCGAGAGCGCGGACCAAGCCGTCAATGCGCTCGTCGCGCCCGACCAGCACAGCCGTTACGTGAAGGCGCTCGCCGCACTCCAAAAGTCAGCGTTGATCAGTGGGCGCTAACGCGTCGCTGCGTGACCGCTTCGAGCGCGGACTCGCGGCGCCCATCTGTCTAACGTGGGAACTCACCTACGCTTGCAACCTTGCCTGCACGCACTGTCTCTCCTCGTCGGGACGGCGCGATCCCCGAGAACTGTCGACCGCCGAAGCTAAAAGCTTGATCGACGAGATCGCCGCGATGCAGATCTTCTACGTCAACGTCGGGGGCGGCGAACCGATGATCCGTCGGGACTTCTTCGAACTCGTCGAACACGCGGTGAAGCAACACGTGGGGGTTAAGTTCTCGACCAACGGGACGAGAATCGATCGGAAGGCCGCGAGGCGTCTCGCGAGCATTGACTACCTCGACGTCCAGATATCCATCGACGGGGTTGACGCAACCACCAGCGACCGGATTCGCGGTGTCGGAAGCTACGACGCGGCGCGCCGGGCGATGGACAATCTAGGTGACGCCGGCTTCGGCCAGTTCAAGATATCGGTCGTCATGACCAAGGAGAGCGTCGAGCAGCTCGCCGACTTCGAGGCTCTCGCGGCGTCCTACGGCGCCGAACTTCGTTTGACGCGTCTTCGGCCGTCGGGGCGTGGGGCTGACGTGTGGAACGAGCTTCATCCCACGCTCGAGCAGAATCGCCGACTGTATCGATGGCTCCTCGAACGGCCCAACGTCTTGACCGGTGACTCGTTCTTCCACCTCTCGGCGCTCGGCAGTCCTCTCGAGGGTCTCAATCTCTGCGGTGCCGGGCGCGTCGTGTGCCTCATCGATCCCGTCGGTGACGTCTACGCCTGTCCCTTCGTGATCCACGACGAGTTTCTGGCCGGCAACGTTCGCGACGCCGGCTTTGGCGAGATCTGGACGAACAGCGAACTCTTTCGATCCCTGCGAGCGCCGGGCAATCCCGGCGCGTGCGCCTCGTGTGGTTCCTTCGACGCGTGTCGAGGCGGCTGCATGGCCGCGAAGTTCTTCACCGGTCTCGAGATGTCCGATCCCGATCCCGAGTGCGTCTTTGGACACGGCGAAGCGGCCCTCGCGGCGAAGCGCGTAACGATTCGACCGATCTCGTCACCCGACCACTCGAAGAAGGTTCCGGTCGCCCTTTGGGCGCGCTAGGACGACGGAACGCTGAAACACCTCAGGTAGTCTCGCGTTGAGCCGTAACGGGGGATAGATGGCAAGTACGTGGTTCGAGACCGTGGCGATAGCGCAGCGCCGCGCCGAAAAGCGTCTCCCTAAGTCGGTGTACGCCGCCCTCGTCGCGGGATCGGAGAAAGGGCTCTCCTCGAGCGACAACCTGGCGTCGTTCGACCAGTTGGGATTCGCGCCCCACGTCGCCGGTCTCGCCAACGAACGTTCGATGGCCATCACGATCATGGGCCAATCGGTTTCGATGCCGGTCATCATCTCACCCACGGGCGTACAGGCCGTCCACCCTGACGGCGAGGTCGCCGTCGCTCGGGCCGCGGCGAATCGGGGCGTCGCGATGGGGCTCAGTTCGTTCGCGAGTCGCTCCGTTGAAGACGTCTGCGCCGTCAACGATCAGGTTCTCTTTCAGATGTACTGGTCGGGTGATCGCGACACCATGGTGCAGCGACTCGAGCGCGCGAAGAAGGCGGGCGTGAAGGGGATCATCCTCACCCTCGACTGGTCCTTCGCCAATGGTCGCGACTGGGGCAGTCCCTGGATCCCCGACAAGATCGACCTGAAGGCCATCGTGAAGTTGGCGCCCGAAGTACTCGCACGACCGAGGTGGCTCTGGTCGTTCGCGAAGACCGGTCACGTGCCGGCACTCACGACGCCCAACATGGCCGCGCCGGGAGAGGATCCGCCGACCTTCTTCGGTGCGTACTACGAGTGGATGCAGAGCACGTTGCCGAGTTGGTCGGACGTGGCGTGGCTCCGCGAACAGTGGACGGGTCCCTTCATGGTGAAGGGCGTCAGCCGCGTCGACGACGCGAAGCGCGTCGTGGACTTGGGCGCGAGCGCACTGTCGGTGTCGAATCACGGGGGCAACAACCTCGACGGCACCCCGGCACCGCTTCGATCGCTGTCGAGTGTGGTCGACGCCGTGGGCGATCAGATCGAGGTGCTCCTCGACGGAGGCGTTCGTCGCGGCAGTGACGTCGTCAAAGCGCTGGCGCTCGGCGCGAACGCCGTCATGATCGGTCGGGCCTACCTGTGGGGACTCGCCGCGGAGGGGCAAAGCGGCGTGGAGAACGTCCTCGACGTACTACGCGGGGGCATAGATTCGGCGCTCCTCGGTCTCGGCAAGTCCGACGTCAAGGAACTCGACCGGACCGACGTCGTCGCGCCCGCCGACTTCTTTCGAAAGCTCGGCTGATGAGTCGCGTCGCGATCGTCACCGGTGGCGCGCGCGGCATTGGCGCGGCCACCGTGGACGCGCTCGTGAACGAGAACTATCGCGTCGTGGCGGTCGATCGCTGTCGCGACATACCCGACGTCCCGTACGCGATGGCCACGCGCGCCGACCTTGACGCCGTGGTCGCTCGACACGGCGAGGCGGTACTCGGTCTCGTCGGTGACGTTCGCAGCGCCACCGACATGCAGCTCGCGGTGGAGACGGCGACACGTCACTTCGGTCGACTCGACGCCGTCGTCGCGTGCGCCGGCGTTCTCGGAGCGGGCGGCCCGCTCTGGGAGATCAGTGACGCGGCCTGGGACGCCGTGTGGTCGGTGAACGTGCTGGGCACTCGGCGACTCATCGAGGCCGCCGCCGCGAAGCTCATCTCGAACGGCAAGGAAGCGCAGAGTCGCGTCGTCGCCGTGGCCTCGGCCGCGGGCAGTACCGGTCTCTTACACCTCGCGCCCTACACCGCAGCCAAGCACGCGATCGTCGGACTGATCCGGAGCGTGGCGATGGACCTCGCGCCCTACGGTGTCACCGCGAACGCCGTGAGTCCCGGTTCGACGCGCACCGCGATACTGGAGGCCTCCGCGATGGTCTACGGACTCGAGAACGTCGAAGGGTTCGCCGCGCAGCAACCGATCGGTCGCCTCCTCGAACCTTCCGAGATCGCCGCGGCGATTGTCTGGTTGTGCTCGGCGTCGGCGTCGGCGATCACCGGCGCCGACATCGCCGTTGACGGGGGCATGACCGTTTCGTAGCGAAGTCGTCGCGTCCGGTTCCCCTGCACGTCAGTACCCTCGAGTCGAGAGACAGTAGGCTCGCTCGTGGCGTATCGCCACTCTGAACGGTCGTGAGGTCCTAATTGAGCGAATACGTAGCGCCAGGTCGTGTTGTCATCCTCGGGTGTGGTTCCGTGGCCCAGTGCCTGCTCCCTCTTTTCCTCGATCACTTCAACTTCGATCCGACCTCGGTCACCGTGCTGGAGACCCGTGACAATCGTGCTCGAATCGTCTCCTCTCTCGATCGAGGGGTCCACTACCGGCGGTGGGCGATCGATCCCGAGAATCTGAATTCCACGCTCGACGACCTGCTCGGTGACGGGGACCTTCTCATCGACCTGGCGTGGAACATTGGACTCACCGAGTTACTCGACTGGTGCCGTGACCACAACGTTCGCTACCTCAACACGTCGGTCGAAGTTTGGGATCCCTACGACGACCCCGCGAGCGTGTCACCCCAGGAGCGAACGCTCTACTGGCGACACATGGCGCTGCGACGTCAGATCGAGCGCTGGGGTTCGAACGACGGTCCCTCGGCCGTAGTCGAACACGGCGCGAATCCCGGACTGGTGAGCCACTTCACCAAACAGGCGCTCAGTGAGATCGCCGAGGCGGTGTTGCGCGACGGGTTCCTCGCTGACAAACATGGCGCCATCGAGGAGTCCCTCGCGCAACAGCGCTTCAACGTGCTCGCGCAGTTGCTCGAAGTCAAGGCGATCCACGTCGCCGCGCGCGACACGCAGATTTCGGATCGACCGAAAGAAGTCGGCGAGTTCGTCAACACGTGGAGCGTCGACGGCTTCTACGAAGAGGGCGTGGCTCCGGCCGAGATGGGTTGGGGGACGCACGAAAAGACCTTGCCGGCACTCGCTCGAACGCACGACGGTGAGGGGCCCCGCAATCAGATCTGCTTCGCCCAAATGGCGCACAAGACGCTGGTGCGCTCGACGGTACCTTCTGGACCGATCGTCGGCATGGTCATCCGCCACGGCGAGGCCTTCACCATCTGTGACCACCTGACGGTTTGGGAGGGCGACGTGGCGGTGTATCGCCCCACGGTGCACTACGCCTACTGTCCTTCGGACGCGGCGTGGGCGAGCTTCGTCGAACTCGAAGGCAACGACTACGTCTACCCCGAGCGCCAGCGCATCATGAACGACGAAATCGTGTCGGGTCGAGACGAGCTCGGCGTTCTCGTCATGGGTCACCCGTACAAGTCGTGGTGGACCGGGATGCAGACGACCATCGAAGAAGCCCGGGCAGTGGCTCCTCACCAGAGCGCGACGACCATTCAGGTGGCGGCGTCGATCCTTGGCGCGCTGCAGTGGATGCTCACGTCGCCGAGCGAGGGCGTTCGCGTACCCGACGAACTGCCGTGGCGCGACGTACTGGACGTCGCGACGCCCTACGTAGGGTCGCTCTGGTCGGGCCCCGTCGATTGGGACCCGGTGTCGACGCACACTGACTGGTTCGACGCGTGGGCGGGGCGCGAACTCGACGCCGACGATCCCTGGCAGCTCACTAACTTCCTCGTTTCCTAAGTTCTTCGCGAATGGCTCAACGGATCGGTTAGAGGGGACGAGGGAGTGCCGACGTAGGGTGGTGTCGGGAATTCCTACGAGAGGAGACCCGAATGGTGTCTAACTATTCGCCCGGAGCAACGGTGCTCGAGGCAATCGGATCCACTCCACTCATCCAGGTCGACGGCATCTTCGTCAAACTCGAGTACCTCAATCCCTCGGGTTCGATCAAGGCCCGCATGGCTCGCTACATCATCGAAAGGGCCGAGCGCGAGGGACTCTTACGACCTGGCGACACCATCGTCGAAGCGTCGAGTGGCAACACGGGCAACGCCATGAGTATGGTGGCGGCCGTTCTCGGCTACAAGATGCTCGTCGTCATGCCCGAAGGGCTCAGTCCCGAGCGCGCCGCGATCTCGCTGGCCTTCGGCGCCCAGATGCTGCGCGTGGGCACGTTTCACGTCAACGAGGCGCTCGACGAGGCGAGTCGACTCGGCGATCAGCCGGGCTTCTTCGCGCCCCACCAGTTCGAGTCCGAATGGAACGTCGAGGAGAACCGCACCTGGCTCGGACCCGAGATACTCGAACAGTTGCCCGAGGGCCGTTCTCCCGACGCGTTCGTCATGGGCGTCGGGACCGGCGGCACGTTGATCGGCGTCGGACAGGCCTTTCGCGACGTGAACCCCGAGGTCCTGGTCGTCGCCCTCGAGCCAAGTGAGTCCTGCACGATCCAGTGCGGCGACACGGGGCTCCACCGGATCGAGGGTATCGCCGACGGGTTCATCCCTACCATCTACCGACGACACCAATCGATGGTCGATCGAGTGATGGCCGTGCACAGCGACGACGCGGTCACCGAGATGCGTCGACTCGCGCGCGAACACGGTCTCCTCGTCGGGCCGAGTTCGGGTGCCAACATGGTCGCGGCACGACGACTGCGCGACGAACTTCCCGCTTCGTCGCTCGTCGTGACCATCCTGTGTGATGAGGGGGAGAAGTATCTCAGCGAGTACTTCATCCCCGCCGTGTCCACCACGGAGTGAGCGTCGTCCTACGACGACGCTCGTTTCGACTACAGCGGGGTGACGTACGCGCCGTGGATGCCGCCGTCGACGAGGAACGTAGAGGCGTTGACGAACGAAGCGTCGTCGCTGGCGAGGAACAGCACGGCGCTCGCGATCTCTTCGGGTTCGGCGAAGCGTCCGGCGGGTACGTGGACGAGCCGTCGGGCCGCGCGCTCCGGGTCTTTCGCGAAGAGCTCTTGGAGTAGTGGCGTGTTGACGGGACCGGGGCAGAGCGCGTTCACGCGAATGCCCTGGCGCGCGAACTGCACGCCGAGCTCGCGCGACATGGAAAGGACCCCACCCTTGGAGGCGGTGTAGGAGATCTGAGAGGTCGCCGAACCCAAGACGGCCACGAAGGACGCGGTGTTGATGATCGAGCCGCCGCCGCGCTCGAGCAACAACGGTATCCCGTACTTGCAACAGAGGTAGACCGACGTGAGATTCACGTCTTGCACGCGCTTCCACGCGTCGAGTTCGGTGGTGAGAATCGAGTCGTCGTCGGCCGGAGAGATACCGGCGTTGTTGAAGAGGATGTCGACGCCGCCGTACGTCTCGACGACCCTCGCGTACATCTCCTTCACGCTCGCCTCGTCCGCGACGTTGACTCGAACGAACGTGCCGCCGATCTCCGTCGCGAGTTGCGTGCCCTCGGTCTCGGCGAGGTCGGCGACGACGACCTTGGCACCCTCGGCACTGAAGCGAAGGGCCGTCGCTCGTCCTATGCCGCTCGCGGCGCCCGTGATGATCGCAACCTTGTTGTCGAGACGTCCCATTAACCCTCCTCCGTAGAAATAAAGACATTCTTCTCTTCACTGAAGCCGAGTAGCGCGTCGGGGCCGAGTTCTCGACCGAGTCCCGACTGCTTGAAGCCACCAAAGGGCGTCGAGTAGCGCACCGACGAGTTCGAGTTCACCGACAACGCTCCGGTCTCGACGCCTCGAGCCACGCGTAGGGCGCGACCTACGTCGCGACTCCAGATCGACCCCGAAAGTCCGTACGGGCTCTCGTTGGCGATTGCGATCGCCTCCGTCTCATCGCTGAAACGCACGACCGACACGACCGGACCGAAGATCTCCTCTTGAAACGCCCGACTCGTCGTGTCGTTCGTCTCGAGGACCGTCGGCGCCATCCAGTAGCCCGGTCCTTCGGGTGCACTTCCTCGAAAGGCCACCTCCGCCTCGGTGACGTAGCCGCGAACGGCGTCGCGCTGCGCCGCGGTGATGAGTGGTCCCATCTCGCTCGACTCGTTCACGGGGTCGAGGACCTTCACGGCCTTCACGGCGGGCTCGAAGAGCTCCATGAAGCGTTCGTAGGCCGAAGCCTCGACGAGGAGTCGTGACCGCGCGCAGCAGTCTTGGCCCGCGTTGTCGAAGACCGCGTAGGGCGCGCTGGCGGCGGCCCTCTCGAGATCGGCGTCGGCGAAGATGATGTTGGCGCTTTTCCCGCCGAGTTCGAGCGTGACCCGCTTCACCTGTGCGGCGCAACCTTCCATGATGCGCCGTCCCACGACGTTCGATCCCGTGAAACAGACCTTGCGAATCGCGGGGTGCGTGACGAAACGATTGCCGACCATGGCGCCCTCGCCGGTGACGACCTGAAACACGCCATCGGGCAGACCGGCCTCGAGCGCGAGTTCACCGAGGCGAAGGGCGGTAAGTGGCGTGAGCGTCGCGGGCTTGAGTACCACCGTGTTACCCGCCGCGAGTGCGGGAGCGAGCCCCCAGCCGGCGATGGGCATGGGAAAGTTCCACGGCACGATGATGCCCACGACGCCGAGGGGTTCGTAGAACGTGAGGTCGACACCACCGGCGACGGGGATCTGGCGCCCCGCGTGACGCTCAGGCGCGCCCGAGTAGTACAGGAGCACGTCGCGAACGTTTCCCGCCTCCCAGCGCGCGTTCGAGATGGTGTGACCGGCGTTGGCGACCTCGAGTTGGGCGAGCTCTTCGACGTGCGCGTCCACCACGTCGGCAAAGCGACGAAGGAGCCGAGCACGGTCGACGGGTGTGACCTTTTTCCACGCGGGCGCGACCGAGGCCGCGCGCTCGATGACGCGGTTCGTCTCGTCGAGATCGTGGACCGCGACCGACGCGATCTCTTGTTCGGTCGCGGGGTTGATGACGGGTAGGTCCGTGCTCACAGTCGTTCGAAACCTCGGTAGCGCTCCCAGTCCGTGACGGCGGCGTCGTAGGCGCCCACTTCGATACGGGCGGCGTGGGCGTAGTGGTCGACGACCTCGTCGGAGAAGGTCTCGCGGGCTGCCACACTGTGGTCGAAGAGATCCAACGCTTCGTGCAACGTCGTGGGTACGCGTGCGGCGTCGGCCACGTACGCGTTGCCCTCAAAGGCCCCGGGCAGGGGGAGGGACTCCTCAACGCCGCGAAGCCCCGCGGCGACGAGCGCCGCCACCGCGAGGTAGGGGTTGACGTCGCCGCCGGGGATGCGACACTCGACGCGAATCGACGAGCCGTGCCCCACGACGCGAAACGAGCACGTCCGATTGTCGAGTCCCCACAAGAGTGCCGTCGGAGCGAAGGAACCCTCGACGAATCGCTTGTAGCTGTTGACGTTGGGCGCCAAGAACAGGGCGAACTCCCTGGCGTACGCGAGCTGTCCGGCCAAGAAGTGTTCGAATACCTGCGAGAACCCGTGAGCCTTGTCACCAGCGAACACGGGAGTCCCGTCGTCCTCGCGCAGCGAGAGATGAACGTGGCAGGAGTTTCCTTCGCGCTCGTTGAACTTGGCCATGAACGTCAGACTGCAGTCCTCTTGCGACGCGATCTCCTTGGCGCCCAACTTGAATAGTCCGTGTTCGTCGCACTTGTCGACGAGCTCGGCGAACTTGAAGGCGATCTCGTGCTGTCCGAAATTGCACTCGCCCTTCAGAGATTCGACGATCATCCCGGCGTCGCGCATCGAGCGCCGTAGTCGTCCGAGCAGCGGCTCAATGCGTGACGTTCCCAGCAGGGAGTAGTCAACGTTGTAGAGATTGGCGGGAGTGAGATCGCGATAGCCCGAACGCCACGCCTCTTCGTAGGTGTCGTCGAAGACGATGAACTCGAGTTCCGTCCCTGTGAAGCCGGTCCAACCACGTTCGGCTAGTCGCTCGACCTGTCTCTTTAGAATCTGGCGAGGTGACACCATGACGGGCTCACCCTCCACGGTCTCGACGTCGGCGAAGATCATCACCGTCTTTTCGTGCCAAGGGATCCGTCGAATGGTGGAGAAGTCAGCTTTGAAGGCTAAATCACCGTAACCACGCTCCCAGGACGTCAAGGCGAAGCCGTCCACGGTGTTCATGTCCACGTCGGAGGCGAGCAAGTAACTACAACCTTCCACCGCACCGTCGATGAGTTCGTCGGCGAAGAACCGTGCGTCGAGTCGTTTGCCCTGGAGTCGCCCTTGCATATCAGTGATCGCCAAGATCACGGTGTCGATTTCGTCACTGCGGATGAGCTTCACGAGTTCATCACGAGAGAACCGGCCCGGGGTTGAAGAACTCATACTCGTCTCCTCGATTCAGCAGTGCAGGCAATGGTAGCCGTGACTTCAGAACTCCCCACCGAGAACGTGGGCGTACGCGTCGCGCCGCAGCGTGCGACGCGCGCTTGGAAAATGCGACGACAAATGTCATCCGCTACGCCGTTTGTACGGGTAGGCCGAACAGGCAGTCAGCTCACCTCGGTGCGAGAGACGTGGCAACGCAACCCTCGAAGGTCAATGGTGTTCACGTAAGTCCAGACGAGACGATGAATTCGACTCGGCGGGCGAACAGACAACGTATCGAACGAGAGAGTTCGCTCAGCGAGGAGGAGAATCAGCGCACCGATCGACGAACGACGGTGGCCTGCGGAAGTCGTCTCCGCCGGTCAAAAAGGCGAGTTTTCATTTGCGAGCGACCTAACTAAACCGTATGCTCGCCCGAACTGCACTAACGACACGGGGGTGTTGTACATGGATGATCAGCTGAGTGCTTCGTCGAAATCGGAGACGTCGGATACCGAGCGACTCCATCAACTGGGTTACGCCCAAGAGTTGCAT
The DNA here is from genome assembly GCA_035533455.1 of Acidimicrobiales bacterium. GTDB lineage: Bacteria > Actinomycetota > Acidimicrobiia > Acidimicrobiales > RAAP-2 > RAAP-2. Next base: position 30,763 of record DATLTT010000010.1, read on the forward strand.
CGAGGACTCAGTCGGTTCTCTAACTTCGCCATTTCATTCACCATCATCTCGATCCTGTCAGGCTGTCTGACGCTCTTCAGTTACGGGCTGACCCACGGTGGTCCTCCCACCATGATCTGGGGTTGGGCCATCGTCGGCGGACTGGTCCTCCTAGCGGGCCTCTCGATGGCAGAAATTTGCTCAGCCTTCCCGACGGCGGGCGGTCTTTACTATTGGTCGGCCAAACTGGCGCCGGGTAAAAGCGGTCCGGCGTGGTCGTGGTTTACGGGATGGTTCAACCTTCTGGGCCAAGTTGCGGTGACGGCGGGCATCACGTTCGGGTGCGGATACTCCATCGGAGAGTTCATCTATCTCGTTTCGGGCAACGCGCTCTGGACCGATAACCGCCACGTGGTGCTCCTCACCGCCGGGCTACTTCTGATCCAAGGTCTGATCAACACCTTCGGAGTCAACATCGTCTCGCTGTTCAATCGAGTCTCCGTGTGGTGGCACCTCACGGGCGTGGCCGTCATCGTCACGCTTCTCTTCATTGCGCCCCACTCGCACTCTCACCAGAGTGGAAGTTTCCTCTTTGGGTCTGGGGGCTTTGACGCGTTCAAGGGGCTGTCGGGATTTGCAGTTCCGTTCTACGTCTTCCTGCTCGGATTACTGGTCGCCCAATACACCTTTACGGGGTATGACGCGTCGGCCCACGTGACCGAAGAGACTATTGACGCTGCAGTCTCGGGCCCCAAAGGAATTGTGACCTCGATCTGGGTCTCTTGGATCGCCGGATTCATTCTTTTGATCGGCGTCAGCGTGGCCATCCCGCATTTCGTCCACGGCTTCTCGGTCAACATCGCCGGAACGAAGTACACGAGTTACGCGCAGTTTTCGGGCGGGGTTCCGTGGGGCAACGTCTTCGTCTATGCCACGGGCAAGGTGATTGGCGAGCTCTTGGTACTGGTCGTGATCGGAGCCCAGTTTTTCTGTGGCATCGCATCCATCACCGCCAACTCTCGAATGATCTACGCCTTCTCCCGAGACGGCGCGGTGCCTGGCTCGAGCTACTGGCACCACGTCAGCAAGCGCAGCCGGGTTCCCGTGCGCTCGGCCTGGTTTGGTGCGGTGGGTGCATTTATTCTGACCGCTCCCGCGTTGCTCCCTGGCTCGAGTGGATCGACGGCCTACGCCGCCGTGACGTCAATCGCGGTCATTGGTCTCTACGTGGCCTATCTCATCCCGGTCTTCTTGCGGCGAATTAACGGGAGCGCGTTCACCCCAGGACCGTGGAAACTCGGTAAGTGGGGCCCCGTCTTCGGTTGGATCGCCATTGTCTGGGTGGTCTTTATCTGCATTCTTTTCATGCTCCCGACGGTCAAGCCGATCAACGCCGACAGCTTTAACTACACCCCCGTCGCCGTGGTAGCGGTCATCGGCTTCGCCGGGATCTACTACGCGGCCTCCGCTCGTAAGTGGTTTAAGGGCCCGAGGATTCAAGGTTCGGCGGAAGAGCTCGCCGAGATCGAGCGCGAGCTCAGCATTTAGCCGTAGCGAGTCTTCACGGGTGCACGCCCGTGGAATGAGGAAACGTGGCGCCACGAAAGTGGCGCCACGTTCCTTTGGAGGGCACGTCATTCTCATTGCCTCGCGAGTCTAAATTCGAACGGCCTCGGTCCCAAGTGTTGCGGTAGTGTCGTGGGTGCCTCGTGGCAGCGAAGTTGGTGCGATTCCAACGCTGTCCCGCAACTGTAAGTGGTCTCCTAAGAGGCCGCGAAGCCAGGTCGCCTGCTGCGAGGAGATGTGAAAAACAGCTCTCGAGGCAAGGAGCGGTTGTTCGGATATCCGTCCGTCGCCACACCACTTCGACGGAAAAGGAGATATCCATGAATAAGTCCCTGCGATTAACCCTCGCGCTATCCCTTGGTCTAGTGGCGCTGCCGTTTATCAGCGCCACGAACGCCTTCGTTGCGGGTGCGTCGAGTACGCCCCACTGTGTCGTGTCGATGTCGCCCACGGCGACCGAGACCCTGTTCGCCATCGGCGCCGGCAAGCTCGTCCAAGCGGTGGACACCGACTCGAACTATCCGACGTCGGGCCTGCCGAAGAAACGAATCAACGCCCTCAATCCCAGCGTCGAATCAGTGGTGGGAATCTGCAAGGTCACCAAAGCTCACCCGTCGGCCAAACCCAATCTCGTGATCATCTCGTACGACGCCAACGATATTCAACAGAAGTTGACGGGCCTTGGTATCAAGGTCATCGTGCAAAGTGCACCAGCCACACTGGGCGGTGCGTATCAACAGATCACCCAGCTCGGCAAGCTCACCGGTCACTCGAGCAACGCCGCCAAAATCGTGACCAATCTAAAGACCACGATCGCTAAGGACATCGCGTCAGTACCTAAGGATCCGAGCAAGGTCGTCACCACGTACTACGAACTCGACCCCACGTACTACTCAGTCACGAGTAACACGTTCGTTGGCTCTCTGCTGAAGTCACTGGGCGTCGTCAATATCGCTGACGCGAAGTCGACGTCAGCCGACGCGGGTTACCCCCAGTTGAGCGCGGAGTACGTTTTGAGCGCGAACCCCAAGTTGATCTTCCTCGCTGACACGATCTGCTGTCACGTCAACCAAGCGGCGGTCGCGAAACGAACGGGGTTCTCTAGCGTCAGTGCCGTCGTGAACCATCACGTGATCGGTCTTAGCGACGACATCGCCTCACGCTGGGGACCACGCCTGGGCATCTTGATGAACCAACTGACCGCGGGTGTCAAGGCCACGTTGTCGGACGCGGCCGTCTGGAAGTAAGGGGTTGACAACCACTCCACCGACCGGTCGTCGCGTGGCGCTCGTCGCCGTCGCGATGATTGTCGCGCTCGCGGCGGCCGTGGTCTGTGGGTTGGTCGTTGGTCCCACGTCGATCGCCACGGCGCGTGTCCTCGGTGACGTCTTGTCCCGTGTCGGTTTCGGCCACACCACCCTGACGCCAACGCAGTCGTTGATTGTCTGGCAAGTGCGCGCACCGCGCATGGTCCTTGGACTCTTAGCCGGCGCGATGCTCGCGGTCGCGGGGGGCACGTACCAGGGCGTCTTTCGAAACCCATTGGCTGACCCGTACTTGCTGGGCGTCGCGGCCGGCGCCGGTCTTGGCGCGACGTTAGCCATCGTGGACGTCGGCGGTGGGCTCACGACGCCGGGTTGGACGCCGGTCTTGGCCTTCGGCGGTGCGATAGTCGCGGTCACCTTGACGTGGGTCATTGGGGGGCGTGGGCTTCGTTCGAGTACTTCGACGCTGATACTGGCCGGTGTCGCGGTGGCCTCGCTGTTTACGAGCACCCAGACGTTCCTCCAGCAACAGTCGTCCACCAATTCCATAGCCAGGGTCTACATCTGGCTTCTCGGATCACTCGCGAGCGCGAGTTGGAGTTCGGTGACACTGGTGCTGCCCTACGTGGTGGTGTGCGTCGTCATCTGCGTCGCCGCGGGACGCGCCCTCGACGTCATGAGCGTGGGCGAGGACGAGTCTCGCTCACTAGGTCTACCCGTACGACGAGTTCGCTTCATCGTGATCGCGGCGTCGTCCCTCGGCACCGCGGCCATCGTGTCGGCCGTTGGGCTCATTGGCTTCGTCGGCATCATCGTGCCCCACATCGTTCGTTTGCTCGTCGGCACGTCGTACCGGAGGATTCTGCCAATCTCGGTGGTGTTCGGCGCGGCGTTCCTCGTCTTCGCCGACACCATCGCGAGAACCGTGATGGCGCCGTCGGAGTTACCGCTCGGCGTCGTCACGGCGATCGTCGGCGCGCCCGTGTTCGTCCTGATCCTGAGCCTTCGCCGTCAGATGGTCACGTGAGCATCGTCGAGCTCCGTGGGCTGAGCGTTCGCGCGGGTTCGACCGCACTTATCAGCGACGTCACGCTCGGCGTCGAGGCGGGCACGTGGTGCACGATCGTGGGGCCCAACGGCGCGGGTAAGACCACGCTCGTCGAAACGATTGCCGGACTCCGTCGGCCCTCGAAGGGCACGGTCTCGATCGCCGGAGAGTACGTGAGTTCGATGAGCGAACGCGAGCGCGCGCTGCGCGTCGCCCTCGTCACGCAACACCCGAACGTTCCTGCGGGGATGAGTGTTCACGACTACGTCGCGCTCGGGCGAACGGCCTATCACGGACTCCTGCGCGCGCCGGGCGTCGGCGACCGCCAGGCCGTGTCGAGCGTACTGACCCGGCTCTCGCTCGACGAGTACGCGAACCGCGACGTCGCCACCCTCTCAGGCGGCGAACGTCAGCGTATGGTTCTCGCGCGCGCGCTGGCCCAGGCCACGATGGTCATGGTGCTCGATGAACCCATCACGGGGCTCGATCTGCGCCACCAGATCACCATGCTCGAGCTCTTGCAAAAGGAGGTGCGCGAGTGCGGTCTCACGGTGATCGCGACCTTGCACGACCTCACGCTCGCCGGGCAGTTTGCCGATCGACTCGTCCTGCTCGATCACGGTCGACTCGTGCTCGACGGTCCCTCGGGCGAGGTGGTTCGAAGCCAGGAGCTGGCCGACTGCTACGGCATGAAACTTCGCGTCATCGACGTCGACGGCGCCGACGTGGTGATACCGGTTCGTCACTAATCCATCACGAGGTTCGCGTCACACGGTTACTTCGCGGTAGGACTTCGCTCGATCACCGCGGCGTCGAATTCAATCGACGTCGTCCATCTCGTAGACTTGGCAAAAGAAACGAAGGGAATCCCGTGCGGCGCACGCGAATCGTAGCGACAATTGGCCCGGCTTCTGACTCCGACGAGGTCCTCAAGGAACTCGTAAAGGCAGGAGTCGACGTCTTTCGCCTGTCGTTTGCCCACGGCGACATTCCCTCTTGTCTGGAACGATTGCGCCGAATTCGAGCCATCGCGCCCGACCTGGCCATCATGGTCGACATCCCCGGGCCCAAGATTCGTGCGGGCTCCTTCGGGACGCTGCCCGTCGTGTTGAATGTCGGCGATGAGATCGAACTGGCCGAAGCCTTCGGCGATGAGTCGACCGCTCGGCGCATCACGGTAGAGCGCGAGAACGTACTCGTACAGCTCAAGGAGGGCGACAAGGTCCACATTGGTGACGGCGGCGTCTCCCTCGAGATCGTTCGTCTCGCCGCGCCGGTCACCGCGCGCGTCACCTCGGGCGGGTCGGTCATGGGCAAGCCTGGTCTCTCACTTCCTTCATCGATCATGAACGATCGACTTCCTACTGAGGAGGATCGAGCCCGCCTAGAAGCACTGCACGACGAGGAGTTCGAGATCCTCGCCGTCTCCTTCGTTCGCTCGGGCTTTGACGTCGAATCGGTGCGCGCGGTGTTGAAGCGTGACGACGTGATGATCATGTCCAAGATCGAGACCGTCGAAGGTATCGAAAACCTGAACGAGATCATCGAACACTCGGACTCGATCATGGTGGCTCGAGGCGACCTCGGGGTCCGTCTACCCATTGAAGAAGTGCCTCATCTGCAAAAGGAGATGGTGCGCTTGGGCATTCGTTACGCGCGCCCCGTCGTCGTGGCGACGCAGATGCTCGAATCGATGACCCACGCGCAGGTGCCCACACGCGCCGAGGTCACTGACGTTGCCAACGCGGTGCTCGATGGCGCGAGCGCGGTCATGTTGAGTGGCGAGACGGCGATCGGCGACGACCCGGTCGGTGTCGTTCTCACCATGGACCGGATCGTACGTCGGGCCGAGGAGTCGTTCCCCTACGCCGCGTGGGGTGCCGGACTCGGGGTGCAACGTCTCGCCGCCTCGAGCACCCAATCGTCGAGGGTGACGGCCGCCATTACCGGCGCCGCTTGGCGCGCGGCGATGGACGAAGACGCGGTCGCGATCGTCGCCTGCACCCGATCGGGTATGACGGCGCGAGCCATCTCGCGCTTTCGCCCGCCCATGCCCATCGTCGCGATTACGCCGAACGAGTCGACCGCGCGACAGATGCGCGGTTCGTGGGGGATTCAAGAGATCGTCGTCTCACCCGCCCAAGACATCGACACGCTCTGTGAGGTCGCGATCGCCGAGTTGAAGAGATGCGGGATTGCCAACACCGGCGACGCACTCGTGGTGATGGCGGGTTCGGCTTCGGGCGGAACGGCCATCACCGACACCGTGCGAATGATTATCGTCCCGTAGCCGGACGGGGAACTCGGTCGACGTTTTTGACGAGACCCAACGTTAGTCGTGACAGTGCCAAGGGGAACACGAGTCTGGCACGAGCGGTCCACTTCGGTGCCGCCCGCGCGAGCATCGAGGCGCTCATCGGCGTCATACGGGCGGCCCGCGCCACGGGACTCGCCGCGAAGTGAATGAACTCGCTGGGCCACTGTTCCCACTGGTTTCCCGTCGCGGTGGGTTCGAGGCGGACCCAGTCGTAGCCGTCAGTGACCATCATGTGCTGCTGGGAGACCACCACGTAACCACTTCTGGGGCCCACCGCTTCGACGACGGCCACGTGTCCCGACGGGGACATGCCCGAGGCGCCGCCCGTCCATACGGCCACCGAGCCCACGGTCGGGGTCTTGTTCACGGTGAGACCGTGGGCCAACGCGGACGCTGCCCATTGACCGCCGTTGCCCAGATCGAACGAAGGTGTCGCCACTTGGTACGCCACTGACTCGACGAAGGCGACGTAGTTCGTGCAGTTGTTGCCCGCGTACATCCGCCAGTACGACGAATCGAGGTGGCTCTGATAACCGTGGGTCGTGAACCCGACTTGGCTGCAGGCCGCGTAGCCGCTGCACAAGGTCGATGAGGTGTTCGCCGCGGAGGCCAACGTCGTCGAGGATGGAGCGACCGTCATCGCCACGACTATCGCGAGAGCGAAGGCGATTGCCACGAAGCGAGACCGTGAACGGGTCGCTTCGAGCGCGTCGAACCACTCGGTCTTCACGTGGAACTCAGGTCGACGAACCCAATCGCGCTGACGGTTCGAGCGAGGCAGCCCGCGAAACCAGACGTTTCGTTTCGAGCACGGCCCTACCACGCATGAAATAACGCACTATTTCCCCCCCGACACGAACTACCGTGTTTGCCCCAAGAGTTTTTACCATACATTCGAGCGACCACTCAAAAGATCAGTTATTCAGCGGTGTTTCGCGGCGCCCTGAGCGAAAATCGTTCGCGACGGTGCGGCACTGGCCACGCACTCACGTAGAGGGAGCTCGCCAGGTGTTGGTCACACGCTCCGACGGGAATCAGCTCGCCGGCCTGCCCGTCCGCCCGTTCGACCGCTGCTGATCGGCGCGTCACTCGACCGTTTCCGTCCGGTGGCGAAACGGGTGGACGAACTCGTCGTCGAGGGCAAGACGATGTCCTCGGCCATTCGCTACGGCGTGGCCCAGGCGCTCTTGAACGACGTCGCGCGCTCGAAGAGGATCGCCGTGGTCGACGTCACCCGTGATGAGTACGACACCGTCGTCGAGATCGTCCCCGTTGCGATGTTCGCGAAGTCGGGTGATGATCGCTACGCCAACGTCGAGAAGATGATCCTGAAGTGAGTTGACGTGATGCCGCACGGGCTCATCAATGACGAGGCGACGAAGGTCGGCCTCAACGGCGAGATCTTCCGCGACTTGTGTCCAGTGGGTTCACTATCGAATCGGGACACTACGAGCACTACCCGATTACGCGCCGCTCTTGCACTTCGACGGTGACGGCACGATCGGCGAAGTGTTCGACGGCGACCCCGTCGCGATCGCCGACTATCTGTTCGAACTGGCCCCGGTGGCGGTGCTCTTTCAACGTCGTGTCGAGCACCCCCTCGACGCGGGTGGTCGAGAAGCGCAGATTGTAGCGATGGCCCAACTTCGACGTGAACTGAAAACGCGTTCGATCAACGTGCAAACTGTCGCCGACGAGTGGTGTCACACGCTCCGGGACATCGAGGCGTTCGTCGCTGGCGAGTCGGCCGACGTCATCCACGTGAAGATGCCCGACCTCGGAGGTGCCAACAACACGATCGAGCCACCGCCCTACGTACGAGTCCACGGTCTTCGTGCGTACTGTGGAGGCAGTCGCACCGAAACGGACGTGTCGGCACGGGTGGGGGCGACCGTGGCGAGGGCGAGGGCGACGGCGCCGATCAGATCCTGGCCAAGTCGGGCATGGGCGTGGACGAAGGGCTCCAGATCGTCGGCAACGAGATGGCGCGGGTCGCGGCACTCGTGGCGTTTCGAGCTCGCGAGCGTTGACGTCCACGTCTCCTCCGGGGCTACCCGTCGCGAGTAACGCCTTTGAGTTCTTTGAGCGAGTCTCGTACGAGCGGGACAAGATCTTGCTCGTTCGTCACGTTGATCCAGCGCTCGAACGCGACTTTGAACACGACGATCCCCGCTTCGCCCGTCAGACTCGCCGCTGGCTCTTTAACACCGCGCTGACGCAACGCGTCGGCCATCGCCGTGGCGAGTGAGGCGAGCTTGATCAGCTCGCGTTCTTGGAGCTCGGCGTTGGCCGCGATGACGGACTGACGCTGTACTGCTCCTTCTCGACGCTCCTGCAACAAGGCGGCACCTGCCTCGAGACCTGCGAGGACCGCGGCGATGGGCGTCGCGGTCGTCGGGGCGCTCGCGATGGTGCCCACCAGCAGGTCTTGGAGAGCACCGGCGCCCCAGAAGAGAACCTCGCGTTTGTCAGTAAAGTGCCGAAAGAAGGTCCGTTCGCTGAGTCCCGCCCGCTTGGCGATCTCCGCCACGGTGGTCTGTTCAAACCCGCTCTCAAGGTAGAGGCTCATGGCCGCCTGTTCGAGCCGACCGCGCGCGTTTGGCTCCCAGCGTCCCATGCCCCGATCGTACTTGATGGCAGTGAGTGACATTACCTGCTATAGTGATGACAGCGACTGACATTGCTTTCCGCTCACGTAGGTCTTTTCGCGAGGGGAACTGCCATTTGGAGGTTTCTATGCGCGTTTTTGTTACCGGGGCGTCCGGTTGGATCGGTACCGCCGTCGTCGATGAACTCGTCGGCGCGGGTCACGAGGTCGTCGGGCTCGCCCGCTCGGATGACGCCGCCGCGACCATCACGGCCGCCGGGGCGCGAGTGCATCGTGGCGCCCTTGACGACCTCGACGGTCTGCGCAGTGCGGCGAGCGCGTCGGACGGCGTGATCCACCTCGCTTTCAAACACGACCTCGCTTTCACGGGCGACTTTCAGGGCGCTGCCGACGCCGATCGCAGCGCCGTCGAAGCATTCGCTGACGCGCTCGCGGGCACCGATCGGCCACTGGTCATCGCCTCGGGAACACTCGGGGTCGCCCCGGGACGGGTGGCAACCGAACTCGACGGACACGATGACGATCCAGCCTTAGCCGCTCTGGGCGGGGGTCCGCGCGCACGGGGGGCCACCGCAGAGTTTGTGCTGTCCCTCGCGTCGCGAGGCGTCCGCTCGTCGGTGATGCGCCTACCGCCGACGAATCACGGCGACGGTGATCACGGCTTCGTCGCGACCCTGGTCGCCGTAGCGCGCGACAAGGGTGTCTCTGGCTACATCGGCGACGGATCGAACCGCTGGCCCGCCGTGCACCGACTCGACTCCGCGCGGCTCTTTCGCTTGGCGCTTGAGAAGGCGCCGGCGGGATCGACCCTGCACGCGGTCGCGGATGAAGACGTGCCGGTCCGGAGCATCGCGGACGTCATTGGCCACCATCTCAGCGTGCCCGTGGTCTCGATCTCTCCGGACGACGCGGGCGAGCATTTCACCTGGCTCGCCCCCTTCCTCGCGCTCGACGCCCCAGCTTCGAGCACGCTGACCCGTGAACTACTGAACTGGCAGACGGTGCAGCCGGGTCTCATCGATGACCTCGACGAGGGCCACTACTTCACCGACTGAGCGGTCATCGCGTTCGACACGCGCCGCGCGGCGCGGGTGTGAGCTTCTACACTTCGCTGTCCCGGGCAGTGGGCGACTTCACTAGATAGTGGACGGCACGTGTCGAGACATAGTGGGCACTCCCTAGTGGGGCTGAACTCATGGTTTTGGCGCAGATGATGGTTGATTCGGTGGTCTTGGAGGGTCGCTCCGTCCGGGTGACTGACCAGCGTCCTCCTGCCCTTGAGAATCGCGATGGGCGGACGGCGTGACAGTAGGTCATTTCGCCCAAACCGTTCTCCGACGTGATGATGGAAACGATTCTCGGCGCCGCTCGGCTTTCGACCCGTCCTATTCGCACGTTGAGTGCCTCACACTGGATTTCCTCGGCCCGAGATCACCCCAGAGTGTTCTCCCGCCGAGTTACTTCAGACGGTGGCGAAGCGCCAAAGGTGACGGCGGGTGGGTCTGAAAATCGCTCCGAGAGGGGAGTATGGATGATACGAACGAGCACGGACCCACCGGGGCTCAGCCGCTTCAGAGATATCGCGCCCGGAAATTCGCTCGGCTTCCTTTGTGGTTTGTACCACCACGACTTCTGAACGTTGGTCTACTCGCTTTCGATGAACGTCGCCGTCACACGGCACTTTGCACCGGCGCCTTGGCCGCGCCCAGCCCCAGCAACGCCGCTCAAGTTACGCGCGGTGACGCGAGCCGACTCGAACTTGCGTAGAGGGCTTTGTCGGCCGCGGGTTGCGCCCACGCGTCTGACGATTCCTCGATCAGGGCGGGGATACTCGCGCGCCAGTTATATCAATGCCGGCGCCCGCCGTTCGGTCAAGGCACTGCTGCGTTGGCGCCGCAGCGATGAGAAGTCTCGGGACTATCGCAACGAGTTGTCGATCCCTAGGGAGCCACGAGGCGGTAGCCCGCGCCGCGCACGGTCTGGATGAGTGGATCGAGACCGGCGATGTTGAGCTTCTTCCTCAGATAGCTGACGTACACGTCGACCACGTTGTTGCCCGGGTCAAATCCGTACTCCCACACTTCATTCAGGATCCGAGCGCGTGAGAGCAAGTGGGTCGGGTGGCGCATGAAGAGTTCCAAGAGCGCCCACTCTCGCGGCGCGAGGTCGATGCGACGACCGGCCCGCCAGGCGATTTTGGTCAGCAGATCCAGACGTAGATCGCCGACGACCAGCTCCGTCGAAGCAGATTGGGACGAACTGCGAAGCGCCGCGCGTATCCGCGCCAGGAGTTCGGCGAAAGAGAATGGTTTGGTGACGTAGTCGTTGGCCCCCAGTTCGAGACCTCGCACCTTGTTGGCGATCTCCGCTCGCGAGGTGAGGACGATGACCGGCAACGACGTGTCTCGTTGACGAAGCACCCGCAACACTTCCTCGCCCGAGGTGCCGGGCAAGCCGAGATCCAATAGGACGAGGTCGAAACTCTCCTCACTCGCGCGGAGGAATTGAATCGCCTTCTCTCCGTCGGGCGCGGTGGCGGTCGCGTAACCCTCGGACTTGAGTCCCTTGGCGAGGAATGACACGATGCCGGCGTCGTCTTCCACGATGAGAATTCGCATGCTCAACTGTCCTCGGTCGCCCGTGTGCGGGCCCTGGGCAGAACGATAGTCACTCGCGCTCCCTCGAGGTCCGACGTCGCGATAGTGATTCGACCCCCATGACCCTCGGCCACGGCCTTCACGATCGCGAGGCCGAGTCCGGACCCGTCACGGTCGCGCGCACCCGGTCGACTGAAGCGTTGTAAGACCGCGGCCCGTTGGTCTTCGGGAATCCCCGGGCCCGAGTCGTCGACGCTCAATCTGATGACGTCGTCGAGGTAATCGACCTCGGCGACCAGCGCAATCGCGTCACCCGGAACGGTGGCGTGCACCGCGTTGTCGATGAGGTTCATCAGCGCGCCACGAATCTTTTCCGCGTCGACCACCGCGACGAGATCCTGGGGTGCCTGGGGAAGGAGGAACTGGCGATCGGCGAGTACCCGCACGGCCTCGTACACCTCGTCGAGCAACACGTGCACCTCCACGGGCCGTATGTCGAGGAAGTCCGGCTCCATCGCGCGTCCGAGCATGAGGAGTCGCTCTACGACGACCTGGGTGTGGTCGATTTCATCGATGACGAGGTTGAGCGTCTCTCGCACTTCGAGCGGATCGTCGGCGCCACCGCGCCCAAGGACTTCAAGGTGCCCACGCACCACCGTTAGCGGCGTTCGCAGCTGGTGCGAGACGTCTGAGAGCAGGCGTCGTTGGGCCGTCATCGCGGCCTGTACTCGATCAAGCATCGCGTCGAACGTTCGCGCGAGTTCGCCGACTTCATCGTTGCTCCCCTGATCACCCAGTCGTTGATCCAACGTCCCGCTACCAATCTCGTCGGCGGTGGTCGTAATCCGTCCCACCTTGCGCAAAAGTCGGCGCAGCAGTACGAAGGTACTGATGATTCCGGCGAGCAACGCGATGGTTCCTTCGGCGATCGAGAGAAGGATCTCTCGGGAGCGTTCCTTCGCAAAGGCGTTCAGGTCGCTCGTGGCGATGAACGTTCCGACAACGGTGTGCCCGGCGATGATGGGAGCGCCGACCAACTCCGTGGGATGTCCGCCGATCACCGTCGAGACGACGACGCTGCGGCTCGGCGGGTTGAGAACCCAGGTTCGCACGAGGGGACTCGCGAGGACCGGTCCCGAGCCAGGCGTGACGAGCCGACTGTTCTTCGTTAAGTCGATCACCACCACTTCGCCAGGTGCCAGGGCGTGACTCCTTAGGAAACTAGCGGCAAAGGCTTCAAGGTTCGCGGGCTTTTGCTTCAGTGCCTGTTGCTCGAATTCGCGTAGCTCGGTACCAATGCTCGAGGCGGCAACCGCTTGGTAGCTCGACGTGAAATTGCGGATGAAAACCGCCACGACCGCGCCGAGCACCAGCGCCAGAATGATTGAGTTCAGGATCGCGAGACGTCCGGCGCTGCCGACCCTGCTCAGCAACGGGAGGGGCGTCAACACGCCTTGGAGACGCAGCGCGCGAGGCGCGACCCGTCAACGGAATCTCGGCGACTTCTTGGCCGTGGAGCCGCTTCGGACGGTGTACCCAGGTTTGCGCGGTCGATCGCACCACGCCATCTTTGAGCTTGTCTAGTTGTCAACACTCGTCGACGGGGTAGTGGCAGTCTTCGTGGTCGTCTTCGTGTTCACCGTGCGCGAATTGCCAGCGTTCTCACCTCCGCCCGAGTCCCCTTGATCGGTGACCGTTGACACGGGATTGATCACTTTGGTGCGGTCCGTCACTGCAGTTGTCGTTTTGGTCGTCGGTGTGGCGACGGGTCGAGTGCTCGGCGTGGAGAGCGTCGGCGCGGGTACCTTCGGCTTCGGGGCAATCAGCGTGACCGCCCGCGCCTGGCTTCCGACTTGAATTGCCGAGGGGACTTGCGCGGCGGTGCCGCCGGCGCCCGCCACGGTGACCAGGGCCGTGGCGCTGGCGGCGACGATCAGTGAACCGAGCCACAGGCCCCACCGCGAGTGCGAAAGCGAAGACCTCCGCCCGAGGCGACGAACTCGTGCATCCGCGGCGCTTCCTGCCGCCTCGTCCGCGTTAGATCTGGTCATCTCACGATTCTCCTACATCTGAGTCGGTCACGGAAAATTAGTTGGTACCGGGGCCATTTGCTCATTGGACGCGACTCTTGGGGAGCCGCGCGCGGCGCCCCCTGAGGCGCACCTCGACGTCAACCGGACCAACGAGCGCGAGGGCTCGAACCGGACAGGCGCTGATCGCTCGCTTGGCCCGATTCAGTGTCCTCGTGTCCTCAATCGGATTGCCGTCGACGCTGGCGTAACCCCACGCGTCGAGCGAAATGCGCTCGGGCATGACGAGCGCGCAGATCCCGTGCCCGTCGCATCTTGATCCGTCCACCACTATCGCGACGACGCCTGAGTCCCTTTTCATCGTCGCAGTTCAGCGTCGCGCGGCAGCGGGAAATGATCCGATCCGTCGTGCGCGTCGCAGACCGCGCCGCGCATATGGCGTGTGAGTTCAGGAGTAAACGTGTCGAGGGCGCTCTCGACGAGATTAACGACGCCCGTCGGATGCCCGCACGCGCCGCGTCCGCGCACCGAAGCCGCCTGCTCGCGCAGACGACGCACGTCGCTGCGTCGCGACCTGCCCGCGATGATGTCGTCAACGTAACCAGACAGAACTGGGAGTCCGTACACGCATGATCCGCACTGTCCAGACGACTCACCCGCGAGCCAGGAAAGCAAGCGGGCCGTCTCGGCCAGACCACAGGTCCGATCGTTGAGCACCGCCACCAGTCCGCAGCCGAGCGATATACCGAGCGACTTGAGTCCGTGGCGTTCGAGCGGCGTGTACCACGCCGTATCGCCGCTGATCCAGGTTCCTTCGTACCCTCCGAGCAGAATCGCTCGAGGCTTCGCGTCGAGTCCGCCCACGCCTTCGAGAACTCGGCCGATCGTCACCGGTCCCAGAATCTCAACGACTTGTCCGGGAATCGCGACGGACCCAGCGAGAGTAATCAGTGTTGAACCGGGCGCCTCCGGCGTGCCGACCTGCGAGAACCAGTTCGCTCCGAAACGAGAGACGAGTGCGAGGTGGGCGAGTGTCTCAGCGTTGTTCACCACGGTCGGACGACTGGCGATGCCGACCTGCGCGGCTGGCTTCGCGCCACGGCGCGGCAGCGCCCCATGACCACCGAGGTAGGAGACCACGGCGCTCGTTTCGCCGGCGACGTAGCGCGCCGGCGCGTCGATCAATCGGACGTGCGACGTGTCGATTCCCGCGTCGCGCCGCTCGGCCAACGCCTGCTCAATCGCTGCGTTCGAGCGTAAATGCGCCCGGTGGAAGTAGATGACAATCTCCTTCGCGCCGACGGCGGCCGCGGCGAGATCGGCTCCATCAAGAATGAGGTGTGGCCGAAGTTCGAGCAGCGTTCGGTCCTTGGCGCTCGCGGGTTCACCCTCGCTGGCGTTTACCACGATGATCGGAGTGCCGGGAGCGGCGGCGGCGACGTCGAACTTCGTGGCGGTGGGGAATCCCGCGCCACCGCGACCCATCAGTCCGCTGGCGCGCACGGTGTCACGAAGCGCTTGGGGTGAAGAGCGGATGGAGTCGAGAGATCCGAGCCGACGCACGTGACTGGCCAGCGACTCACTGCCCATTGATTGAGCCGGTCCCGCCAGCAGACGTGTTCCAGGCGAGCCCGCAACGCCGAACTGCGCTGTCGCCTGGGGGACCGCCGGGGGCCCCTTGATTCGAAGGACCGGCTCGTCGGAGACGTCGACGCTTCTCGTCACGACACCCGATCGATCTTGGAAAGACTCTCGCGTCGGGCGTCGGCCAACGCCGCGGCGACGTCGAGGTCATCGGGCGAGGGCGCCGTCGTGCGAGCAGCGCCGTATCGAGTGAGAGCGAGCACCGCCATGACGACCGCGGTGGCCACGTACAGGCCGCGCAGGGCGTTGGTATCCGCGCCCGCGAGCACGCCGTGAAACCAAACGAGAACATAGGTGAGAATCGCAAAACGGTGGATCGCACTCCAGTGACGCGCCCCACGCCGACCCGCCGCGCGAGCGCTCACGGTGAGTAGGACCATGAAGAACAACGCGATGACACCGAGCGCCACGGCGAACGTTCGATACCGCGACAGACCCGGCACAAATGCCCCCGACCATCCGACGCCGGCGTAGTGGTCGGTGGCGAGAGTAACAAGGTGGCCCGCGACGAGCGCGACCGTCGCCGTGGCGAGCGCCGCGTGGACGCGAAGGCGCGTCTCGCTGTGCATGAAGGGCCGGCGCAGGCGCCACGGGTGGCGTGTCCAAATGCCCAGAGCGACGAGCGCACTAAGCGAGAGGAATGCCGCGATGCCCAGGGCACGCCCCGTAATCCAGGGGAAGTACCGGCTGTGCAGCGTCGGAGCGAAGAGGCGAGCGAATCCGAACCCGGCGGCGATTGGCGTGATGAGCGTCGCGAACGCGGTGACTAGCCACGAAGCGGCACCGCGTACGTGGTCAGACGTCGAGCGAGTCATGAACGTTGCCAGAGCACGTAGCGACTCATGTTCGCGCTGGCGTTGACGGCACCGCTGGCGTCCACCCACAGAGCCGCGACGCCTCGCCGGCTCGCCGTGCGGGCGATCTGTCGGCCGGCCAAGAAGAGACTTTTGCTCTCAATCTCAGCGTCCGCCGGATCCTTGCCAACGACCGTCACCGCGACGAGATCTCCGCCTCCCGGACGTCCGGTACGCGGATCAATGAGGTGGTGGACGCTCTCGCCACCGGCTCGCCAATGACGAAGCCTGATCGACGACGTCGTCACGGCACGGTCGCGGAGTGAAAGTACCGCCAGCGGTTCGCCACCGAAGAAAGGATCCTCGACGCCGACGCGCCAGTTGTCGCCGTCGGGGGCAACACCTGCGCAGTAGCAGTCGCCACCCGCCTCGACCATGTAGTTTGTCGCGCTCGACGCCAGCGCTCGGCTGGACCAGCGCACGGCGAGTCCCTTCCCAATGCCACCAAGGTCGACGGCCTCGCCGAGCAGAACTTCCAGTAAAGCGCCGCGAAACCGCGGACGCCACGGTCCCGGTGATTGGCCGCCCGGCCGCCGAGCGGCTCGCTGCGCCGTGACGACGTCGCCGCTCGCGAAGGCGAGGGAGCGGTCGTAGCCGAGCGCGATCAGGTCCCCAAGAATCCTCGGGTCGAAGCTCCCTGCGCTGCGTTGGTGAGCGCTACTCGCTTCCCTCAGCGTTTCGTACAAAACGCGAGGCACCTTGTGCCAACGCGCCGGCGAGGCGTTCACGCGCATGAGGGGACTCGTTGGATCAAAGCGCGTGCACGCTCTTTCGACCGTGTGAAAGACCTCGAGGGCCGTGTGAATAGCTTCGTCGAAATCGTGGAGATCGCCCGCTCCGCGTGTCGGAGCGATCTTGATGGTCACTTCCGTTGCCATCGCCCGGGTCGTAGCGACTATCTCGCTCTCTCCGGACTCAGCCAAGACCGGAGGCACCAGTGGTGGTGTGTGTCGGTGGCGCTGGCGTTGGCGCGGGTGCGGCGGCGACTGGCGAGGAAGCGGCTGGTGCGACAGCACTGGACGTTCCGGCGCCTGATCCGTACGGGGGTGTCGTAGGTTGCCCTCCTCCGCCCCCCGCGGACGCGGCGAGCGCGGCGGCACTCGTCGCGGCGGCCGACGCGGCGAGCGCCGCCAGCGTTCGTTTGTCGGCGGCGATCACGGCGGAGAGTCGCGCCAGTGTGCGGGCGTTCGCCGCGTTTTGGCTAGCCGTGGCGGTCGTAATGCTGGACGTCGTCGTGGTCGTCGTCGAGACGATCGTTGAGCTGACGAAGGCGTTAGCCAGTCCGGCGCCGATCAGTGCCATCGAAGTGACGGCCACGGAGGGAATGACGCGCCGACGTGCTCGCGATCGCCGGAGTGAACGCGTGCCCGTCGCGCGGCTCGCGGCCATGCGGTCACTAGCCACGAGTAACTCTTCGGGCAGCAACGTGTCGAGGGGTCGAATCGGCGAAGGGTCTCGTGGTGGGTCGGGGTTAATTGTCACCACTGCCACCGTTCGAACTGTTGCTGCCATCGCCGGTTGAAGAACTCGCCCCGGTAGTGGTGTGCGTCAGCGGCGCCGTTGTCGTTGATGTCGCTGGCGCAAGCGATGTCCTATTCGTGGACGTTTTAGCGGCCGCACTGAGCGTGGTGCGCCGCTGGGCGGCTTCTGACATTACCAGTTGCTCCAACGTCGTAAGTTTCGCGCGGGCAATCGTGATTTGCCCGGCGAGGCGCTGGGCTTCAGTGGCGAGAGAGCGGATCCGCACCGTCGTCGGGTCCAGAGTCGTGGTGGTGGCGGGCGGTACCGAGGTCGTGGTCGTGGCGGCGACACCCTTGAGTGCAGCGGACCCGCCAACGACAGCACCACCGACGAGGACCGCAGAGACCAAGATCGAACGTCCTCTCATGGCTCCACCGATCCCGCTGCCTTCATCGTCCGATTGACGGTTTACTGGTCAATTGGCGTACGCGGACAGGGCCAATCACGATTCCGACCCACAGTCCTCGGGCCAGAATGGCCAAACCGCGATGCTCGACTCGTCCCCGTTCTAGGTCCATGTGACAAGTATGGGCGAGGTTTCTTACGGCTCGATGAGTGGAAGATGAGAGTTCACTCATCTTTTGAGATTTGTGACACGCCACGTACCAACGGACTCTTCGGTCTGACGGTGGGACTTAGGAACCAAGTGAAAAAGACTTCGACCGGAGAACGCGCCTTCTCCGTGGTGCCCCCGGCCGGCGTCGAAGTTGCGCACAGGGCTTCGGGGACCAATGCTCAGAAGGGGTGCGCACGGCTCCGACAAGGAACAAGGGGGGTTCCGTCTCGCATCGTCGCGCTTTCTGTCCCCCCACCGCGTCGGGTGCGCACAGAAGGTAGGTGCTGAGAAAGCACGGCTCCGCGATCCGCCGCGTGTCTACACCCGCGGTGCATTTAGTAAGCGGGGGAGTCGAGTTTCAGGGCGCACTACTTGGCCACGACCCGTCTCGCGTGCACGAACGATTCGATGCGGTGGAACTTCGCGCGCCTGTTAACGTCGAATCCGCAATGAAGACCCTCGTGACTCCTTTTCCGAAGTCCCGGCGCTTGTGGATGCGCTGGCTGACGACGGCGACCCTGTCTGCGCTGGTACTCACTGGAGTTCAGATCGTTAGCGTTGATGCTGGATCGGCATCGTCGCTCAACTCGCACGTCAATCGAGTTACATTGAAAGTGGCGTCGCGGTTCACAACGTCGGCACGGAGCGCCTCGGCACGCTCGGCACGAAGTAAAACGACGAAGTCAAAGATCCCACTGGATGCCCCCGTCGCGGATAGCGTTGCGTTTCGTCTGCCCTCGCGCGGATGCGGCTTCACCCCGGTGTCGGCGCTGGTGCGAACGAGCACCTCGACGTCAACCACAACACCTCATCACGCGCCGTTCGCACTGGGTCACTGTCGACTCCTTGAAATTGGCGACTCGCTAGGTGACGACCTCGAATACGGCATTCGACATGAACTTCAGTTGACGCCGGGATTAAAACTGATCCAACGCAACAAAGCGTCGACCGGTCTTTCCGCGTCGTGGTTTTACAACTGGCCGGCCCATCTGAGGTCTGATCTGCACGACTACCATCCCAATCTCGTGGTCATCATGTTTGGCGCGAACGATGAGCAGGCACTTGCCGTCGATGGGGTGTCGCAACCGTTCGGTTCGCCGAAGTGGCGTGATGCCTACATTGCGCGCGTTCGTCGGATCGATCGGATGGTGACCAAGGCGGGCGCGTACGCCTTCTGGGTCGGTCTTCCAATCGCCGCGCCGAAGAGCTACAGCCAAGGTCTTCGGGCGTTGAACGCCATTTACGGTCAGGTGGCCTCGTCGACGCCCGGCGTCACGTTTCAGCCAATGTGGCATCTCTTGGCCACGAAAGGCGACAACTACCGGGGTGGTGCGGTCGTGAACAACGTGCAAAGTGCACTACGAAGGTCCGACGGCATTCACTTCACCTCGACCGGTGAACTTGTCATTGGAACATTCGTTGCTCGACAACTGGCGACGGTCTACAACGTGAATCTCCGCCCCGAAGAGCCCGCGTACATCGACCGATAAGTTCGCTCGGCGCTGGCGTTGCAATCTACTGAGTATCGTGGGTCGCGCGGGGAAGAGAGCGTCGAATGACCTCCGCGTCGAGGGGGCTTACTCCTTCCCACAACTCTTCGGTTGGAACCCACCAATGAAAGCTGTTCAATTCGTCACTCTCGACCAGCTTCGGGTCACCGCAAAGGGCAACGGCAAACACCGCAGCCAAATGACTGTTCGCTTCACCGGCGAAAAGGAATTCGGCGCGCGCGACCGGCGAAACTCGGACGGCTCGAATGCCCGTCTCCTCCTCGAGCTCGCGAATCGCCGCCTCGTACGCCGACTCACCCTCCTCGAGCGATCCTCCCGGTAACTCCCACTGTTGCCGGGAGACGTTGAAGCCGAGCAGTACTCGTTGGCCCCACTCCACGATGACGAGGGAACAAACAGGCCCCGCCGCACCGTCCAGGCCCTCGAGCGAGTTGTCGTCCAGTTGTGCGAACGACACGAGGCTTCCGCCACGAGCGTCGTACATTGGGAGTTCCATCTTGACCACGACTGTACCGCTGAGGTTCTGCCCACGAGCGGCCTACGGTCTACATGGTCTAGTTGCGTCTCGCTCCATCCGGCAACGTTTTCACGAGTGCGAGAACTGAGTGAGTTACAGGAGTGAATCCTTCCCACCCACTGAATACGCGGTGTCCCCGACGGTGGTGCCCCCGACAGGAGTCGAACCTGCGCACATGGCTTCGGAGGCCAATGCTCTATCCGCTGAGCTACGAGGGCGGTGGGCCTAGCCTACCCGACAGGTCTTTTGCGACTTTGGCCTTGACGCTGTCGCCTCGTAAGGTTTGCGTATGAGTACCGAACCCATCGACGCGTCGCTCTTGCCCGACACCGCGAGGTTGCTCGACGACGGCGTGTCGGTGGGCGGCGTCGATCTGCGCGAACTCGCCTCCACCTACGGTACGCCGCTCTTCGTCTACGACGAAGAGACGCTGCGCGCCCGTTGTCGCGAAGCCGCGGGTTCCTTTGACGACGGCGTCGCCTTCGCCTCGAAGAGCTTTCTCTGCGGAGCCATGGCGCGCCTCGCCTTCGAAGAAGGCCTCTGCGTGGACGTGGCGACCGGGGGTGAACTCGACATCGTGCTGCGCTCGGGTGTACCGGCGGGTCGAGTCATCGTGCACGGCAACAACAAGTCCCGCGATGAGATCGCCCAGGCCCTAAAGGTGGGCGTGCATCGACTAGTCGTCGACAACTTTGACGAGATCGAACAACTGCGTCACCTGGTCAGTCTCGAGCAACCGCTCAACGCGCTGGTGCGCGTCACGCCCGGCGTCGAAGCGCACACGCACGAATACGTGCGCACGGGCCAAGAGGACACGAAGTTCGGCTTCTCCGTCTCGAACGGTGACGCTCGACGGGCCATCACCGAGCTACGCGCGGTGCCGGGGCTACGCCTCCACGGCGTACACGCCCACATCGGCTCACAGATCTTCGAAGTGGATGGCTTTCGCGAGTCGATGTCCGTGCTGGCCGCCTTCACGCGAGACGACGATTTCGACGAACTCTGCGTCGGCGGAGGACTAGGCGTGGCCTACGTGGCGGGCGAGTCCGCGCCTTCGATCAAGGAGTGGGCCGCGTCGATGCGTGACGCGGCGAGGGAGTGCGGACTCCGCGAGGACCTGCGTCTTCTCGCCGAACCCGGTCGTGCCATCGTGGCCCAAGCGGGCGTGACGATCTACACGGTCGGGGTCGTGAAGCCCGTCAGCAAACGCACGTACATGGCCGTCGACGGGGGGATGAGTGACAATCCCCGGCCCGTGCTCTACGGCTCGGGCTACGAAGCCTTCGACGTCGACCACCCCAGCGAGCCGCGTCATCAGGCCGTGCGACTCGTGGGCAAGCACTGCGAGAGTGGCGACGTCTTGATCGATGAGGCGTACCTGCCCGCGGCGACCAGAGCCGGCAGCCTCGTCGCCACGCCGGTGACCGGTGCCTACGGTTACTCGATGGCGTCGAACTACAACCGGGTGCCCCGACCGGCCGTCGTCTTCGTACGCGACGGCCACGCGCGCGAGGTCCTTCGGCGTGAGACCTTCGACGACCTCGCGCGACTCGAAGTGTGAAGTCGAGCCTTCGTGAAGCGTGGGTTAGCCTTGTTTGATGGAGAGACCGGTCGTTAGAGTCGGCGTCATCGGCGGTGGATTCGTCGGTACGGCCCTCGTGCAGCTCCTGACCGACCCCGCTCGCCACGCGGCCCTCGTGGACGGCGCGACCGCGCCCTTGGAACTCGTGGGCGTCGCGGTACGCGACACGTCGAAGCCCCACCACGGCATCGACGAGGCACTCCTCACCACCGACGTCGATGGACTCATCGCGAGCGACCTCGACGTGCTCGTCGAGGTCGCGGGCGGCGTCGAACCGTGTCGCACCTACCTCGAGTCGGCGCTCAAGTTGGGTGTCTCGGTCGTGACCGCCAACAAGGCCCTCATGGCCGAAAGTGGTACGCAGCTGGCCCAACTCGCCGACGAAAACGGTGCCGATCTCTTCTATGAAGCGGCCGTCGGAGGGGCCATACCCATCCTGCGGGCCCTGCGAAGTTCACTCGCCGGCGAACGCATCAATCGAGTAATGGGCATCGTGAACGGCACGACCAACTACATCCTCACCAAGATGTCGAGCGAGGGGAGCGACTACGAAAGCGCCCTCGCCGAGGCCCAGTCACTCGGCTACGCCGAAGCGGATCCGAGCGCCGACGTCGAGGGCTTCGACGCGGCGGCGAAGGTGCAGATACTCTCCACGCTCGCCTTCGGCACGCGTCTCAGCGGAGAAGAGATCGACCGCGAGGGCATCACGGGTATTCGCGCGCTCGACGTCGAGTTCGCGCGTCGCTCGGGCTACGTGATCAAACTGCTCGGCGTCGCTGAACGCGTCGGCGACTCGGGTATCTCGCGTCGGGCGCATCCGGCGATGGTCCCCCTTCGCCACCCCCTCGCGTCGGTGAACGGCGCAATGAACGCCGTCTTCATCGAAGGCGTGAAGAGCGGTCCGCTCATGTGGCTCGGCCAGGGTGCGGGCGGTGAACCGACCGCGACGGCCGTCCTCGGTGACGTCCTCGACGCCGCGAGGAATCGGGTGAGCGGTCGACACGACATCCCCTTCACCGGTGACACGTCGCTTCACTACGTGCCGGGCGGTGCGCTGTCGAGCGTGTTCTATCTCAGCGTCGACGTCTTGGACCGGCCCGGCGTGTTGTCGGAAGTCGCCGGTGTCTTTGGCCGTCACGACGTCTCGATTCGCTCAATGGAACAAGAAGGCTTCGGCGACGAGGCCCGACTTTCGTTCTTGACCCACCACGCGAACAGCGCCAACGTCTTCGCCACCGTCGCCGAGTTGGCGGCGTCCAATTCGGTCGAGTCGGTCGGCGCCTGCATTCGCGTGATCGACGGGAGTTTAGAGTGACGGGCTGGCGGGGACTTCTACAGGAGTACGCCGAGTGGCTTGACCTCGACGGCATTGACGACGTGGTCACCCTCCAAGAGGGGAACACGCCACTGCTGCACGCCGGGCGACTCTCGGAGCGTCTCGATGCTGACGTCTGGCTGAAGTGCGAGGGGATGAACCCCTCGGGATCGTTCAAGGATCGTGGCATGACCATGGCGATCACCAAGGCGAAGGCGCAGGGCGCGAAGACCGTCATCTGTGGCTCGACCGGCAACACGTCCGCCGCGGCCGCGGCCTACGCCGCCAAGGCCGACATGGACTGCGTGGTGCTCGTGCCCGAGGGCAAGATCTCGCTCGGCAAACTGGCACAGGCCATCATCTACGGCGCGCGGGTTCTTCAGATTCGGGGCAACTTCGATCAGGCCCTCAACTTGGCCCGCGAACTGACCCAGCACCTACCCATCACCATCGTGAACTCCATCAACCCTGACCGCATCGAGGGACAAAAGACCGGCGCCTTCGAGATCGTGGACGTCCTGGGCGAGGCTCCCGACATCCTCTCGATCCCCGTGGGTAACGCCGGGAACATCACCGCCTACTGGCGAGGCTTCACCCAGTACCACTTCGCGCAACGCTGTACGACGCTCCCGAAGATGTGGGGCTTCCAGGCGGCCGGCGCGGCGCCGATCGTTCTCGGTCACCCCATCGACAACCCCGAGACCATCGCCACGGCCATTCGCATCGGCAACCCCGCGAGCTGGGTGCCCGCCCTCGAGGTCATTCACGAGTCTCTCGGTGACATCCGCGCCGTCACCGACGAGGAAATTCTTGACGCCTATCACTACGTTGCGCGACACGAGTCCGTATTCTGTGAACCAGCGTCGGCCGCGTCGGTGGCGGGACTCTTGAAGTATGGCGTCCCCAAGGGTTCGACGGTCGTGTGCGTCCTTACGGGCAACGGCCTGAAGGATCCGGACACGGCCGTAGGATCGAGTGCGTCGCCCGACGTGGTGGACGCGTCACTAGGTGCTCTGTTGGCCACGCTGTCCTAAGTGTTTGCTATGTTCGTGTCGTCGGCTACACTGGTAGTTGTCGTCCGTTCGGTTGTATCGACGTAAGGAATCTCTTCCGAGACGACATTTCCCGATTTTCTTCTCCACCCGACGTATCGTTGCGGGCGGCGTGAAAGGATCATGCATGGCTATTAAGCCTTCTCCAGACCGTTCGGATCTCGAGTCCAAAACTCGCGAAGATCTCCAAACGATCGCCAAAGTAAAGGGCGTTGAGGCTTCCACCCGCGCCACCAAAGCCGCACTCATTGAGGCCATCATGGGCGAAACGCCCACGGAGGCGAGTGCCAGCGCGACGCGCGCCGTGCGCTCTCGTCGCACCGTCGCCACCCCCGACGATGACTTCGACGGCTTGCTCGGCGAGTTCGACGCTGACACCAAGGTCGAAGGGACGACCCCGAGTGAGCCTCCCGTCTCCGAGGCCGCCGCGCCGTCGGAGCGGCCCACGGCCCGACCGTTCATCCAGACACGCCCCGAGCGTCAGCCTCGAGAGTTCTCGAACGACACGAACAACCGCTCTCGACGCAACCGTCGCAATCGAAACGGGCGTGAGCGATTCGCGGGCGACTCCATGGCCAACGCCGATCAGCCCTACGCGGGCGAACTCGTCGAAGTCGAGGGTCTGCTCGATCTGCGCGACGACGGCTACGGCTTCTTGCGCACGAAGGGCTACCACGCGTCGCCCAACGACGTCTACGTCTCCATCAACCAAGTTCGTCGTTACCACCTTCGTAAGGGCGACACCATCGTCGGCGGCTTCCGTCCGGCGGCCTCGAACGAGAAGTACCCGGCGCTGTTGCGCGTCGACACCGTCGCCGGCGTGGACCCCGAAGTGGCGCGCTTACGCCCGCGCTTCGAGGACTTGACGCCACTCTTTCCCGACGAGAAATTGAACCTCGAGACCAACGAGGGCAAGCTCGACCTCACCCCGCGCATCGTCGACCTCTTGTCGCCCATCGGCAAGGGTCAGCGCGGGCTCATCGTCTCGCCCCCCAAGGCCGGCAAGACGACCATCATGAAACAGATCGCCCAGTCGATCGAAGTGAACAACCCCGAGGTGCACCTGATGGTGCTGCTCGTAGACGAGCGTCCCGAAGAGGTCACCGATATTCGTCGAAGTGTCCAGGGAGAAGTCATCTCGTCGACGTTCGACCGCCCAGCCGAAGAGCACACGCACGTGGCCGAACTCTGCATCGAGCGCGCGAAGCGCCTCGTCGAGCAGGGCCGCGACGTCGTGATCATCCTCGACGGCATCACGCGACTGGCGCGTGCCTACAACTTGGCCGCGCCCGCGACCGGACGCATCATGTCGGGTGGTGTGGATTCGGGCGCCCTGTACCCGCCCAAGAAGTTCTTCGGCGCGGCGCGCAACATCGAAGAGGGGGGATCGCTCACCATCCTCGCGAGTGCCCTCGTCGAAACGGGTTCGAAGATGGACGAAGTCATCTTCGAGGAGTTCAAGGGGACCGGCAACATGGAGCTGCGTCTGGACCGTCGTTTGGCCGAGCGCCGACTCTATCCGGCTATTGACGTGAACGGCTCGTCGACCAGAAAAGAAGAACTGCTCTTCAGTCGCGAAGCCCTGCCCCAGGTGTGGAAGTTGCGTCGCGTCTTGAACGGCCTGGCCGCCGAGGGTCGCGACGCCGCGGGACTCGAACTGCTGATCGACAAGCTCAAATCCACCAAGTCCAACGACGAGTTCCTGGCGGAGATCGCCCGGGGCCCGGCGCCGACCAACTAAATTCCCGCTAAACTCACTCTTCGCACGAAGGAGCATCATGAAGCCAGATATTCACCCCACTTACGGAGAAGCCAGCGTCACGTGCTCGTGCGGCAACACCTTTACCACCGAGTCGACCAAGTCGTCGATCCGCATTGAGCTCTGCAACGAGTGCCACCCCTTCTTCACCGGCAAGCAGAAGCTCGTCGACACCGGTGGTCGCGTCGAGCGCTTCCAGCGCCGTTACGCGCAGAAGACCAAGGCGCGCGCGCCGAAGGCTTAGGTCCTCGAGCGCTCAGCGAGCTTTGTGCGCTCCCTCGACGAGACGCTGAACGTCCTCCAGAGTGAGTTTCACTCGGTGGAGGCCCAGCTCTCCGAGCCCGACGTCGCGAGCGACCTCACGCGACTGCGCGATCTCTCGCGCCGCCACAAGGAACTCAGTGAGATCAACGCGGCCTGGATTGACTTACAGGGCGCGCGCGACGACCTCGCCACGGCCCGCGAGATGTTCAACGAGTCCGACGGCGCCGATCGCGAGTCCTGGCGTGAAGAGGTCAACGCCGCCGATGAGCGCATCGCGGCGCTCGAGCTCGAGCTCGAGACGCTCCTCCTGCCCCACGACCCCAACGAGGGCCGGAGCGTCATCCTGGAGATTCGCGGCGCCGAGGGTGGCGAGGAGGCCAACCTCTTCGCCGCGGACCTCGCCGAGATGTACCGCCGCTACGCGGCGACACGCGGTTGGAAGCTCGAGGTCATCGAAGAGCGTGCGTCCGAGCAGGGCGGGCTCGACGAAGCGATCTACCTCATCAGGGGCGACGACGCGTGGTCGCGCCTCGAGTTCGAAGCGGGCGTGCACCGTGTGCAACGGGTCCCCGTCACCGAAGCCAAGGGTCGCGTTCACACGTCGTCGGCGACGGTGTCGGTACTGCCCGAGGCCGAAGAGGTCGACGTCGACATCAACACCAACGACCTCAAGATCGACGTCTACCGCTCGTCGGGTCCCGGTGGCCAGAGCGTGAACACGACCGACTCGGCCGTGCGCATCACCCACTTACCCACGGGCATCGTGGTCTCGATGCAGGACGAGAAGAGCCAGATCCAGAATCGCGCGAAGGCCCTCATCGTGCTTCGCGCGCGGCTCTTGAAGGCGGCGCAGGACGCGCAGGCCAACGAGCTCGGCGATCTCAAGCGCTCACAGTTGGGAAGTGGCGGGCGAAGTGAGAAGATCCGCACCTATAACTTCAAGGAAAACCGGGTCACGGATCACCGGATCAACTTAACGAACTACTCGCTCGACGCGGTTTTGGCGGGTGACCTCGATCCCTACGTCGACGCGCTCTTGGCGGACAAGCGAGCACGCCAGTTGGCCGAGAGTGACGGACGCTAACGCCGACTCGGTGACCGAGCTCGTTGAAGGCGGTCTCGATCGGCGCGAAGCGCGCTGGCTCGTCGAAGAGTTCGGCTCGAACGACGAAGCCCTCCACGAAGCCGCTCGCCGGCGCCGGGGAGGCGAACCCCTGCAGTACGTACTCGGCCACTGGCCCTTTCGATCCCTCGACCTCGACGTCGACGAGCGCGCGCTCATCCCTCGTCCGGAGACCGAGGAGCTGGTTTCACTCGCGCTGGCGGAACTTCTCCGTGTGGAGGTCCGCGAACCGTGCATCATGGATCTCGGCTGCGGTTCGGGCGCGATCGGTCTCGCGCTGCTCGATGAACTTCGTGCGCGCCAGGTCGCGGCGACGCTGGTCGCCGTCGACGAGTCGCTCGACGCGCTCGCGTTGGCGAGACGAAACGCGAGAAAGCACGACCTGCACGCGGTGAGCTTCGTGCACTCGTCGTGGTTCGACGACGTGGACCCCTCGCGGCACGGCCGCGTCGATCTCATCGTCGCGAACCCTCCCTACGTGGGCGACGAGGAGTTCGAGGGTCTCGATCCGGTCCTTCGCCACGAACCGAGGGACGCGATCGTGGCACCCGACGCACGCGGGGTGACGGGCTTCGCTGACCTCGAGGTCATCATCACCCAAGCGTCGACGTGGCTTCAGCCTCGCGGCGTGTTGGTCTGTGAACACGCCAGCACGCATCGTGACGCGGTGCTCGCTGCGGCGCGGTCCGCTCGCTTTTCTGACGCGCGAGACTTCGATGACCTGGCTGGCCGTCCCCGGGTCCTGGTGGCACGTCGATGAGCGCCGTCGTCAGTCGCGACGAAGCCGTGCGGCTCTTGAACGAGGGTGGTGTCGTGGCCGTACCGACCGACACGGTGTACGGGCTCGCGGCGTCGCTGGGGCGTCCGGACGCCATCGCGAAGATCTTTTCTTTGAAGCACCGCCCGAGTGGCGTGGCGCTGCCAATACTCGTGGCGTCGACGTCGTCCCTTGAGGCGCTCGGCGTGACGTGGCCACCCGTCGCGCGGACCCTCAGTGACGCGTTCTGGCCCGGCGCGCTGACCATCGTGGTGGACGTTCCCGCCGCACTGGCGCGCCGTGTCGGCAGCGCCCTCGACACGGCTGGCTTTCGACTTCCCGATGACGAACTCCTGCGCGAGGTGCTGGCGCTTACGGGGCCGCTCGCGGTATCGAGTGCCAACGAACACGCGCGGCTGCCGTGCCACAGCGCGCACGAAGTTCTCGGGGTCTTTGGTGAATCCGAGACGCTCGACGGCGTCCTCGACGGAGGCACCCGCGTCGGCGACGTCTCGACGGTCGTGCACGTCGTCGAGAACGAGTGGCGCGTCCTACGCTCGGGTGTCATCCACGCCGACGACGTCGCGCGAGCTCTCGAGTAGGTACCCCAGTACTTCAGCTGCTACGTAGCCGGCGGATACCTCTTCACCCACGACGCGGGTCGCTTCTCCAAGTACGCGCTCATTCCTTCACGCGCCTCGTCACCGTGAAAGAGTTCGGCCGACGTGCGGGTCGTCCAGGCGATGGCCTCCTCTTCGGACATCGACGCGAGCGACGTGGTGAGCTGCTTCGCGACGGCCAGCGCGTGGGGTTCGCCCGCGAGAAGGTCGTTCACGATGGCGTGGATCTCGTCGTCGATCTCTTGGAGGGGAACAGCCTTGTTGATAAGTCCCATGCGCGCGGCGTCGCCGGCCGTGAAGCGATTCGCGCGAAGAAAGGCGCTCTGGGCGTCCGCGAGACGCATTTTGGGCAAGCACACGACGGCGATCATCGCCGGCGCGAGGCCAAGGCGGACCTCGGTGAATCCGAATCTGGCCGTCTCGATGGCGACGGAGATGTCCATTACCGCCGCAAGTCCGACACCTCCCGCGACGCAGTGACCCGCCAGGCGTCCGACGAAGGGCTTCGGCGATCGTCGAACTCGCCGAAAGATCTCGCTCATCTCGACGACGTCCGCGCTCGCACCGTCGTGGGGCTTTAAGCGCTCGGTCAAATCCGCGCCGGCGCAGAACGTCGAGCCACGATTCGTCACGACGACGACGCGCACGTTGGCGTTCGTCTCCGCTTCGTCGACCGCGGCCAAGAGCTCGCGCAGTAGTTGAATGCTGAGGGCGTTTCGCCGATCCTGATCGTCGAGCGTGATCGTCATCACGGCGTCGATGATGTTCGTCTCTACAACATTCACTGGACGCTCCTTGGCTTCGGTCCGTTCGTCGCGGCGCCCGCGAACGCCTGGGCCCTCACCAACCAGTGATGGCCGAGTTCGCCGGTCTCGAGCGACGTGTCGTCGACGTGTCGTCGCTGAGTCACGACGAGACAGAACTCTTCGGCCGGCCCCGTGATGGTGTCCTCGGCGTCGTCGCGACCCCACGTCCAAAGTCCACCCGAGGGAGTGGTGAGTACGAGCCGGACATCCCCCGATGGCACGTCCTCGCCGCGAACTTGGTACGACCACTTTCTCGTGATGAAGCCGAGCTGTGCGACGTGACGAAGTCGCGCCGTCGCGTTTCGTTCGACCTGGAGGGCGTCCGCGATGTCGGTGCCGTGCGCCCACGTCTCCATGAGACGAGCGCCGAGAAAGGACGTCGCGCTCATGGACGGCCCGTACCAGGGAACGCGCGCGTCGTGGTGGAGCGAAAGTGCCGCGCGGGCGAGGACGGCGCGCGCGCCTCGCCACGTGGCCAACTGCTCGTGCGAGGAGAGTTTTCGAAACGCGCCGAGCGTGAACTCATCCACTCCCACGCTCGTCGCGCCCGCTACGAGTTCACTCACCGAAACGCGAAACGCGTCGGGATCGGTGATGGCCGTGGCGGCGCGGGCGTCGAAGTAGGTCAGGTGACCGATCTGATCGGTGATGTTCCACCCGGGGCTCGGCGTCGCACGGCACCACTCGTCGTCGTCGATGACGGCGACGAGTTCGTCGAGCGCCCGCTGCTCTTCGATGAGATCGCGACGTAGTGATGCCAACTCGCTCGACCTCTCGACGGCGGCTTCACGGTTAGTCACGGGGAATCGAGCAGGACCGTTGGTATCGCGACGTATCGACTCCGCAGCCACTCGCCGAGCCCCTTGGCCTGGGCGTCTTGACGGGTCGAGGCCGCGACCCCTTCGTCGAGCAAGTCGTGCACGACGAAGTTGAGCGAGCGCAATGTCGGGAGCCGGTAGCGATCGATGACGAGTGGTGACGTCTCTGGCAGGAGTCGGCGGATCTCCTCGGTCGAGAGAAAGGTATCGAGCCAGGCCCACGCCTCGTCACTTCGAGCGAAGACCCCCAGATTCGCGTGACCCCCCTTGTCACCCGACCGGGTGCCGAAGAGGGTGCCGAGGGGCGCCATGGTCGTGGGACCGATTCTGACCGTGGCACTGACGTGGTCGTCGACCACGATCTCGGGGCTGGTGGACGGGGCGACCGAGTCAACGGTGCTTCGCTGGCCCCCCACGAGCGTCACGTACTGGGGCACGAGAGCACTCGGCACGACGGCCGGTCGATAGACGCCGAACGCCGTACCCTTCGACGGGCTCGCGCCGGGGATGAAGAAGCCGGGAATGCTCGCGAGCGCGAGCTCCACGACGGCGTCGGCGACGGCTCGGCCCACTTTGCGCTCGTCAGTGTCCTTTAGCGTGAGACGCCAGGTGGCGACCGCTTCTTCGTTCGTGATCGGGTCGGACTTGTCGGACCGAACGAGTCGCGTCGTGACGCTCTGGAAGTCGCTCGGCGCGAACGGACAGGCCAACCAGAACGCCTCTTCGACGAGACGAGCCTTTTCTTCGATGTCGAGTCCCGTGAGGGCGACGTTCAGGTCCTTGCGGTAGCCCCCAACCTCGTTCATCGCGACCTTCAGCGTTGTCGGGGGTGCCTCACCCCTGACCCCGCTGATGCGTACGCGGTCCTTCGCGATCTGATCGAGGTGAATCGTGTCGAAGCGGGCGGAGACGTCGGGCCCGAGGTACGACGGTCCACCGATCTCGTAGAGCAACTGTGAGGTCACCGTGCCGATCGAGACTTCGCCGCCCGTGCCGTCGTGTTTGCCCACGACCGAGGAGCCGTCCTCGGCG
Source organism: Acidimicrobiales bacterium (assembly GCA_035533455.1). Classification (GTDB taxonomy): domain Bacteria; phylum Actinomycetota; class Acidimicrobiia; order Acidimicrobiales; family RAAP-2; genus RAAP-2. The sequence goes on from DATLTT010000010.1 coordinate 61,904, forward strand.
ACCTCCACCCAGGGAAAGCCGACTCTCGCCATGCCCGGCACCTCGCGGAAGAAGGAGTAGTTGCCGCCAGTGACCTGCGCGCCGCACTCGATGACGTGACCCGCGACGACGCCGCCGGCGAGGGCGTCGAAGTCGTCGCGGCGCCACTGGTGGTGCCAGGCGGCGGGACCACAGACGAGCGCCGCGTCCGTGACGCGACCGGTGACCACGATGTCGGCACCCATGGACAGCGCCTCGACGATGCCAAAACAGCCGAGGTAGGCGTTGGCCGTGATGAAGCGCGAGACGTCGCCCACCGGTTCGCCGGTCACGAAGTGCGCCAGATCGACGCCAGCACGCAGGAGCTCGTCCAGGCGTCCCAAGAGGTTGTCGCCGTTGACGTACGCGATGACCGGTGAGAGACCGAGCGTCGAGGCGACGTCGGCGACGGCCTCGGCGCATCGCTCGGGGTCCAAACCGCCGGCGTTGGAGACCACTTTGATGCTTCGGTCCAAGCAGGTACCCATCACCTGCTCCATTTGGGTCACGAAGGTTCGGGCGTACCCGAGGTACGGGTTCTTCGCCTGCGTTCTGGCCAAGATGAGCATGGTCAACTCGGCCAACCAGTCGCCCGTCAGGACGTCGATGGGACCGCCGTCGACCATCTCCTTCGCGGCGGACAGTCGATCACCGAAGAATCCCGAACAGTTGGCGATTCGCAGTGGCGCCGCCATCGCTACTCCTCGTCCGCGGTGTCGTCGGGGTCGAAGGTGAGAAGCGGGGCTCCGTTGTCGACTTGCTGTCCCTTGGTGACCAGGACTTCGCTCACGGAACCAGCGCTCGGCGCAGCGATGACGTGCTCCATCTTCATCGCCTCCATCACGACCAGTGTCTCACCGGCGTTGACGTGTTGTCCGGCGCTCACGCGAACGTCGAGAATGAGACCGGGCATCGGCGCGCTGAGACCGCCGGGCGTGACTTCGCCGTGTTGGACGTCGAATCGCGGGACGATCTCGAAGGCCACGGTGCCGCGAAGGATCTGCACGTAGAGATGCTCGTGCGCTCTCGTTACGCGCGAGGTACTTCGGTATCCGTTGCGCTCAAGGTCGATCGCCGACTCGCTCCAGTGATGGACTCGTGCTGAACCGTGGGCCCCGAGATCGAACGTTCCGTCACGACGTGACGCGTAGTCGAGGTCTACGCGTTGGTGAGCGAAGAGGAACGACGTGCGCTGTCGGGGCAACCGGGCGTTGCGCCAACCGCTGGGCACCTGGCGAAGGACCGCGGCGTTCGCTCGACGCTCGCCTTGGAGCCACAGCGCTCCGGCGCTCGCCGCGGCGACCAACTCCTCTTCGCAGAAGAGGAGTTCGCGAGGTGGGTCGTAGCGCTCGATGAAGTCGGTGGTCGTGTCGCCCGCGAGAAAGTGTTCGCTGCGAAGGGTCCCCACTAGGAAGTCGCGGTTCGTCGTCACCCCACCGAGGTGGAGCCGTTCGAGGGCTCGCGCGAGCGTCGACGCGGCTTCGACGCGGGAGGGGGCGTGCGCGATGACTTTGGCGAGGAGGGGATCGAAGGACACGGTGACCACCGAACCCCGTTCAACGCCGCTCTCCCAGCGCACCGCGGGCTCCGTCGGCGTCTCGAAAGCAAAGAGTGTGCCCGTCGCCGGAAGGAAGCCCACGCTCGGGTCCTCGGCGCAGAGGCGCACTTCGATGGCGCTGCCCAAAAAGTGCACGTCGGCTTGTCCGTAGCCGAGGCGCTCACCCTGGGCGACGCGTAGTTGCTCTCGCACGAGATCGACGCCGGTCACCTCTTCGGTGACGGGATGCTCCACCTGGAGCCGCGTGTTCACTTCGAGGAAGTAGAAGTCGTGCGTGTCGTCGTCGACGAGGAACTCGACGGTCCCCGCGGACTTGTAGCCGATCGCGCGAGCGAGATCGGTCGCCGCGGCGCCCATGGCGCGGCGCAGGTCGTCGTCGACGATTGGTGAGGGTGACTCTTCGATCAGTTTCTGATGACGACGCTGAATTGAACAGTCGCGTTCGCCCAGGTGAACGAGGTTCCCGTAGCGGTCGCCGAGGATCTGGATCTCGACGTGGCGCGACGAGGCGACGTAGCGCTCGAGAAAGACGCGGTCGTCACCAAACGCGCTGTTCGCCTCGCGCCGGGCCGCCGCGACGGCCTCGTCGAGTTGTGCGGGGTCGGTCACGACGCGCATCCCCTTGCCGCCGCCGCCGGCGACGGCCTTCACCATAAGGGGATAGCCAATCGACGAGGCGTCGTTGGGATCCTCACTCGACGCGAGCACCGCGAGGCCCGCACGGGTGGCCAGCTTCTTCGCCGCGAGTTTGTCACCCATGGCGTCGATGACCCGAGGCGAGGGACCTATCCACACGAGACCCGCCGCCTCGACGTTGGCCGCGAACGCGCCGTTCTCGGAGAGGAATCCGTACCCGGGGTGGATGGCTTCAACGCCGCTCATTTTCGCCGCCGCGAGAATCGCCGTACCGTCGAGGTAGTTCGTGGCAATTCGCATGGCGACGTCGGCGTCGCGCACGAAGGGCGCGTCGGCGTCGGCGTCAACGTACACCGCGACGCATCGCAAGCCCACGGTCTTCGCCGCGCGAAAGACCCGCCGCGCGATCTCGCCGCGATTGGCCACCATGATGGTTGAGAACGTCACAGGCGAAAAACGCCGTAACTGGTGGCGCCCTCGACGGGACGGCTGCGCACCACCGAGAGACAGAAGCCGAGCACGGTGCGGGTGTCGCGCGGATCGATGATGCCGTCGTCACTGACGGCGCCCGTCGCGGCCAGGGCCAGCGATCCCTTTTCTTGGGACGCTTCGACCATGGCGACGATCTTGGCGTCTTCGGCCTCGTCGAAGGGGAGGCCCTTGCGTTCGGCCTGCGCGCGCCGCACCTGAGACATCACGCCGGCGATCTGTTTGGGCCCCATGACGGCGACCTTCGCCGTCGGCCATAGGAAGGTGAAGCGATTGTTGAACGCGCGTCCGGACATTCCGTAGGTACCGGCGCCGTACGACGAGCCAATGATCACCGTGAGGTGCGGGACCGTGGAGTTCGTGACGGCGTTCAACATCTGCGAGCCCTTCTTGATGATGCCCTCGGCCTCGGCCTCCTTACCGACCATGTAACCCGTGATGTTCTGGAAGAACACGAGGGGGACGTCGATCTGATTGCAGAGCTGAATGAACTGGCCAGCTTTTTCTGCAGCGTGAGGGTGGATGACCCCGTTGTTGCCGAGGATGCCGACCGGGTAGCCGTGGATGCTCGACCAGCCACAGACGAGTGTCGAGCCGTAGCGAGCCTTGAACTCCTCGAAGCGTGAGCCGTCGACGACCCGCGCGAGCACGTCTCGTACGTCGACGCTCTGGCGAAGGTCGCGGCTCACGATGCCGAGGAGCTCTTCGGGGTCGTGAATCGGCTCGTCGATTTCGAGCGAGGGTTCGGGACCCTTCTTTCGCCAATTCAAGTGCGACACCACTTCGCGGCACAGGCGGATCGCGTCCATTTCGTCCTCGGCGAAGTAGTCGCCGAGCCCCGAGACCTCGGCGTGCATGAGCGCGCCGCCGAGGGTTTCGTCGTCGGACTCTTCGCCCGTGGCCATCTTCACCAGCGGAGGGCCAGCGAGGAAGATCTTCGACTGGTCCTTGACGAGAATGTTGTAGTCCGAAAGTCCAGGTTGGTACGCGCCCCCCGCGGTCGACGACCCGAAGACCACGCTGATCGTCGGTACGCGCATCTTCGAGAGTTCGATGAGGTCGTAGAAGAATCGCCCACTCTCGGCGAAGTGGCCGGTCTGCATCCGCCCGCCGCCGCCACTGCCGACGCGCAGGTCCGCGCCAGCGGACTCGACGAAGCTGACGTAGGGGATCTGGTTGTCGCGAGCGATCTCCAACGCGCGCATCCACTTCTTGGCCGAGTACAAGGTGAGTGCGCCACCGAGGACCGAAGGATCGTTGGCCATGAGGAGGCACTCGGTGCCGGCGATGACGCCGATACCCACCACCATGCCCCCGCCGATGGTGTAGTCCGAGTCGTATCCCGCCAGCGGCGAGATCTCGAGGAACGGTGAGTCGGGATCGAGCACGTTGGCGATGCGCTCGCGCACGGGCAACTTGCCCCTCGAACGCATCCGCTCGGTGGCTTTGTCGCCACCCCCGGCTTCGGCTTCGTCGAGGAGATCGTCAATGACGCCGAGCTGTTCGAGCACGTCGGCGCGGTTCTTCTGAAAGGACTCCGAGGACGCGTCGAGCGTCGAGACGAGCGGCGGCGCGAGCAGAACGTGCTTCATGGTCAAAGCCTAGTTACGAGTTGAACGTGGGAAACTGGCCTCGTCGAGGGCCAACGATTGACGACGCGGGTGACGATCGGAGTTCTTCTCGAGTGTCGTCGCGTCGTCGTCGGTCAATGAAGGAGTAAAGGTATGGTGGTGTCAATGCGCATCGCCATTGGTTCAGATCATGCCGGTTACGAGCTCAAGACCCTTCTGAAGACCACGCTGTTCGGCTGGGGTTATGACGTGCTCGACCTCGGTACCGACAGTGCCAGCGAACCCGTGGACTACCCCGACTTCGGTGCCGCGGTCGGACGAGCCGTCGTGTCACGAGACGCCGATCTGGGCGTCGCTTGTTGTGGCTCTGGCATCGGGATCGCGATGGCGGCGAATAAAGTGCCCGGCGTGCGAGCGGCCGTCGTGCACGACGTAACGTCGGGCCATTTGGCGCGCGAACACAATCACGCCAACGTGCTCTGTATGGGCGGCCGACTCACGGGCACGATCGTCGCCGTCGAGGCGTTGGCGGCGTGGCTCAACGCCACGCCGCAGCCGCGACACGAAGGAAGAATCGAGAAACTACGCGAACTCGACCTAGAGTTAGCGCGCGAGGAGAAGTAGATTCGTGGGATCATCGCCTTTTGACGCCTGGATTGCTAACGACGACGAGTTGACCTCGCTCTTGGCCGCGGAGTGGGATCGTCAGACCACGACCGTGCAACTCATCGCGAGCGAGAACTTCGCGTCGCCCTCGGTGTTGGCGGCGACCGGGTCAGTTCTCACCAATAAGTACGCCGAGGGCTATCCCGGACGCCGCTACTACGGCGGCAACTACGTCATCGACGAGGTTGAGGACCTGGCCCGGCGGCGACTGACCGCGCTCTTTGGAGCCGATCACGCCAACGTCCAACCGCACAGTGGCGCCAACGCCAACGTCGCCGTGTACGAAGCACTGTTGGACCCGGGCGACACGATCCTCGCGATGCGTCTCGACCAAGGCGGCCACCTCACCCACGGTTCGCCGGCGTCCATAACGTCCAAGTTCTGGAAGTTCGTTTCCTACGGCGTGACGCCACGCTGCGACGATCCGGCGGCGCCGGGCGAACAGATCGACTTTGACAACGTTCGCGAGCTCGCGCTAGCGCACCGCCCGAAACTGATCGTCGCCGGCGCGACGGCCTACGCGCGACGGATCGATCCGGCACCATTTCGTGAGATCGCCGACGAAGTAGGCGCGCTGTTGATGTTCGACTCCGCACACGTGGCCGGACTCATCGTCGGTGGCTCCCACCCGAACCCTGTGCCCTACGCCGACGTCGTCACGTTCACGACGCACAAGACGCTGCGCGGTCCGCGCGGGGGCGCCATTGTCTGTCGAGAGGAGCACGCGAAGAAGATCGATTCGGCGGTCTTTCCCGGCCAACAAGGCGGCCCCCTCGAGCACGTCATCGCCGCCAAGGCCGTGTCCTTCAAAGAGGCGAGCCAGCCGAGTTTCTCGGGGTACACCGAGCAGATCGTGGCGAACGCCAAGGCCTTTGCTCGGGCGCTCGCGAACGAGGGCTTCCGCTTGGTCTCGGGTGGCACGGAGAACCACATGGTGCTGTTAGACCTGCGCGACTTCGATCAAGAGCTCACGGGCAAGGTCGCCCAAGAGGTCCTCGATCGCGCCGGCATCACGACTAATCGAAACACGATCCCCGACGACCCGCGAAGCCCCTTCGTGACGTCGGGGCTGCGCGTCGGCACCGCCGCCGAGACCACCGCGGGCATGGAAGAGAGCGAGTTCGAGACCATCGCGTCGCTGATGTCTCGGGCACTGCGCAAGCGTGACGACGAAGGCGCACTCGTTGACGTGCGCAACGACGTCGCCGCCCTGTGCGCCAACTTCAACCCGTACGCGAACTTCACGAAGTAGTCCATGGGCAATCTTGCCGCGTACCTCGCCGTCGTCGTGGTGGGAGCCGTGGTTACTCTGATCGCGAACCGGCCCGCGCGCGCGATCTCGTTGCGCGTGGGCTACACCGCTATGCCCGACGAGCGCAAGGTCCACAGCAAGGAGACCCCCTACGGTGGCGGGGGAGCGATGCTCGTCGGATTCTGCATCGCGCTGCTCTTCGCCTTCCTCATACCGGCACTGCGCAGCGTGATCACGTCGTCGCACGAGATGCTCGGTGTGTTGCTCGCGACGGGCGTGATCTTCGTCGTCGGGGTGCTCGACGACTTTCGAGAGATGAGCGCGCCGGCGAAGGTGGCCGGGCAGTTCCTCGCCGCCTCCATCTTGTACTTCAGCGGTGCCACGATGTACCAACTGAAACTTCCCTTCGCGGGTTTCGTCGTCCTGGGCCCCTCGATCCTGCCGGTGATCACGGCGGTGTGGGTCTTCGCGCTCTCGAACGCCGTCAACCTCATCGACGGACTGGACGGTCTGGCGGCCGGCATCGTGGGCATCGCGTCGGGGACGCTCTGCTTGTACGGACTTCGACTGGAGCGCCTCGGTCTCTTGCCCGCGACGAACGTGGGGCCGCTCATCGCCGCGCTGACGTGTGGGATATGTATTGGCTTCCTACGCGACAATTTTCACCCAGCGAAGCTCTTCATGGGTGACGCGGGCGCGCTGATGCTCGGTCTGCTCATGAGCGCTTCGACCATGGTGATCGGTGGCAGAACTCCTCCGGCCAGCGGCGTGACGTTCTTCTTCTTCGCGCCACTCTTGATTCCGGTCTTCATCCTTGGCGTCCCGCTCGTGGACGCGGTGTGGGCCTTCGCACGACGGACGGTCTCGGGACAGGGGTTTCACACGCCCGACAAGAACCACATCCACCACCGACTCATGCGCCTGGGCCACGGGCATCGTCGAACCGTCATCATTCTTTGGGCTTGGACGGCCTTGCTCTGCGGATTCGTGTTGCTGCCGCTCTTCGACACCCGGGCCAACGTGTTCATCCCCTTGGGCGTGGCGGTCCTCGTCATCGCCCTCTTCACGTGGTTCAGTCCTCTTCGTTGGCGCCTGCGTCGACGTCGTGAAGAGGCTGACGTCGCCGACGAAGTCGTCGCTCCGTGAGTGAGGCTGGCGGCGGGGACGCTGGGGGCGACTCGGACCAGGAGAAATCAACGTCGAAGGACTTGCCCGGGCTCGCGGCCTTCGCGAGCATGGGTACGACGATCGCCGGTTGCCTCGCCGTCGGCGTGGGGTTGGGGCTCTGGGCCGACCACGTCTGGGGCAGCGCTCCTTGGGGTCTGTTATTGGGGATAGTGTTAGGGACGGTCGCGGCCGTGGCGAGCGTAATAACGCTCGTTCGGCGCTTCCTCTAAAATTGACCGTCCGTGCTAGAAAACCTGCCCGCTAACACCCTCCCACGTCTCCTGCGCCGAACCACCCTGTCGGCGATCGCGGTCGGCGTGGTGGGCTTCGTCGTCGCCATCTTCATCGCTCCGCCCCTCGGCGCGTTGGGTGTCGCACTTGGCGTGGGTCTCGCGATTCTCAATCTACGGTTCCTGGACGCCCAGGCAGCCAAGGTCGAACTTCGTGGCGAACAAAGTACCAAGGCCGTTCGTCGCCAAATCGGCGGAAAGACCACCCTGCGACTGGCCGCGGTGACGGTGCTGATCATTGGCGCCGTCTTCCTAGACGCTCCCTTGGGAATCGGTATTGTGTCAGGGCTTGTTCTTTATCAAATCGTCTTCGTCATGAACGTTCTTCGCGTCATGGCGAACCAGGGAGGCATGTAGTGGGGATGCTGATGGCGGCGGGGAATATCAGTGTCGGCGTACACCCGGAGGCGCACGTCTTCGGTCTCACGATCGACACCGACATCGTCACGTCGACACTCCTGGCCGCGGCGATCCTGCTCTACATGGGCTTTCGCGTGCGCGCCAAGGTCACCGACGGGGTGCCCGGAAAGCTCCAGCTCATGTGGGAGCTCCTCGTCGAGCAGGTCAACGACCTCGCCGACTCCGCGATCGGGCCCAAGGGACGACGGTTCGTCCCCATCGGCGTCACCCTCTTCCTCTTCATCTTGATCTGTAACTGGATCGGTTTCATTCCCTCGGCGCTGCACCCGGGATCGTCCGCGGAGATCTTGCCGGCCCCCACGAGCGACGTGAACCTTCCCCTCGCGATGGCGCTCTTCGTGATCGCCTGGGTCCACGTCGAGTCCTTTCGCGCCCGTGGCTTTCGTGGCTACTTCCGCCACTACAAACAGCCGTATCTCGCGCTGACGCCCATCAACGTGATCGAAGAGATCACCAAGCCCATCACCTTGACCTTCCGTCTCTTCGGCAACCTATTCTCCGGTGGTCTCATGATCGCGGTCATGGTGTCGCTGTTGCCCATCTTCGTCTCGCCACTGGGTGAGCTCATCTGGAAGCCCTTCGACCTCTTCATCGGGCTCATCCAGGCCTACATCTTTATGTTGTTGACGGTTCTGTACTTCGCCTTCGCCACCAGCCACGAAGAACTCGATCCCGTCGTAGAGACCTCGCATTAACTAACCCAGGAGGAAATGATTAATGGCAAATACAGACACTGTCGCTAGTGCGGTACGCATCGCGGGTGCCCTCGTCGGCGGCGGTCTCGCCCTCGGCGGTGGCGCCATCGGTGCGGCGATTGGTGACGGTTTGGCCGGTAGCCAGACCATCGCGGCCATCGCGCGCCAGCCCGAGATCGAAAACAAGGCACGGCAGTACTTCTTCTTGACGGTGGGCCTAGTGGAGGCGATGTACTTCATCAACCTGCTGTTCATGGTCGTCTTCGTTTACGTCTTCGAGAAGCACTAATTCAGTCGTGACGCTCCAGCGCCGGAGCGTCGCGAGGGTTGGACATTAAGAAAGAAGGTCTCACGAGATGATTGCGACGTCAATCTTCCTGCTGCCCAACGGCACGTTCGTCGTAGAACTGCTGGTGGTAGCGGTCATATTGTTCCTCATGACGAAGTACATCCTGCCGCCCCTCAATCGAGCGATGGAGGGGCGCCAGGAGAAGATCCGCAGCGCCCTCGCGGCGGCTGACGCCGCGCGGGCTGAAGCGGCCGCCGCCGACGAGGAGCGCGCCAAGGTGCTGGTCGAAGCTCGCGAGCAGGCTCGAGTCATCGTGGCGGGCGCGCAAGAGACCTCGGACCGTCTGAAGGCCGAAGCGGGAGGTCGAGCCCAGGTGGAGTACGACCGCATCGTCGCCACGGCGCAGAGTGAGGTCGCCGGCGCTCGCCAGCACGCGGTCGACGAAGCGTCGGCGCGAATTGGTGAGATTGTCTTCGACCTCGTCTCCAAGATCGTCGGGCGCGAAGTCGACCAGAGCACGCACGACGACCTCGTGCGTGAGGCCGTCGCGGCGCTCCACGCCGAAGCCACTAAGGGATCGAACCACTAGCCATGCTGGCCACGCTCGAAGGATTCGCTGCCGCCCTACTGGGCCGACTCGACGCGACCGTGCTCGCCACGGTGGTCGGTGACCTCGACGCCCTCGAATCGACCGTGCAAACCCGCAGTGATCTCAGTGCCGTGTTGACCGACACGTCGATCTCGAACGTGGCGCGCGGCCAGGTGCTACGCGACCTCTTGACCGGCAAAGTCAGTCCCGAAGCCCTACGACTCAGCGTCTACGCCGCCGAGTCAGTGCCGGCCCAAGAGGTGCCACGCTCGGTGGACGAGTTGGCCCACGTCGCTCGCGGTCTCCTCGAGAGTGGCGAGTTTCACCACGCCGGTCTCGGTCTGCTCGACGCGCGTCGTCGCGTCGCGGGTTTTGCTGACGCACTGCTCGACGAAACCGACACCGAGACCTTCTCCTCCATTGAGGACGACCTGTTTCGCTGGGCTCGCACGGTGGAGGGTAACGTCGAGCTTCGCCACCTCCTGCTCGACCGTGACGCACCGATCGAGGCCCGTCTCGGTCTCACCAATCAGCTCCTCGAGGGCAAAGTCAATCCCGTGTCGCTGTCGCTCGCGCTCTTCACGATCCAAGGCGGGCGACCCCGCGACGTCGTGGGCACACTGGACTTTCTCGTGAACTACGTCGCGCAGGCCCGCGACTGGCGCGTCGCGCGCGTGCACACCGCTCGTGCACTCGACGAGGCCAGCCAGAGCGAGCTCGTGGGTTCGCTCAGTGCCTTGACGGGCAAGAGCGTTGAACTACAGATCGCCGAAGAGCCCGATCTGTTGGGCGGCGTACTCGTTGAGATTGGCGACCTGCGCCTCGACGCCACCACTCGCGGTCGACTGGGCGCACTGCGCGATGCCGTCGCCTCAGGTCGAATGCTCGAATCCGCTGTACATCGAAATGACTAGGAAGAGGAATGCTTGATGACTGAGCTCACTATTAGTGCTAGCGAGATCACTGAGGCACTGCGCAAGCACGTGACCGACTTCAATCCGGCCGTCGAGGCCGAGCAGGTCGGGCGCGTCGTCGAGGTCGGTGACGGTATCGCGCGCGTGTCGGGTCTGCCGTCGGCGAAGGTGAACGAGCTGCTCGAGTTCGAAGACGGCACCGTCGGACTGGCGATGAACCTCGACGAGGAGACCATCGGCGCCGTCGTGCTCGGCTCGGTCGACAAGATCGAAGAAGAGCAGGTCGTGCGCTCGACGGGTCGGATCCTCTCGATGCCCGTTGGCGACGCGCTCCTGGGGCGGGTCGTGAACGCGCTCGGCGAACCCATTGACGGCAAGGGGCCGCTGGTCAACCCCCAGCATCGCCGTATGGAGATCCAGGCGCCGGGCATCACCGGTCGCCAACCCGTCGGCGAACCGCTGCAGACCGGCATCAAGGCGATCGACGCCATGACGCCCATCGGCCGCGGGCAGCGCGAGCTCATCATCGGCGACCGTAAGACCGGCAAGACCACCGTTGCCGTTGACACCATCTTGAACCAGAAGGGCCAAGGCGTGAAGTGCATCTACGTCGCCATTGGTCAGAAGAACTCCTCGGTCGCCCAGACCGTGAAGACCCTCGAGGACTTCGGTGCCTTCGAGTACACCGTCGTCGTCGTGGCCGGTGCTGGCGACCCGGCACCGTTCAAGTTCCTCGCGCCCTACGCCGGGTGCGCCATTGGTCAAGAGTGGATGGAAGCGGGCGAGCACGCACTCGTGGTCTACGACGACCTATCAAAGCAGGCCGAGGCCTACCGACAGATCTCGTTGTTGCTACGTCGGCCGCCGGGCCGCGAGGCCTACCCCGGCGACGTGTTCTATCTTCACAGTCGTCTGCTCGAGCGCGCCGCGAAGTTGAGCGACGAGCTCGGAGGGGGATCACTGACGGCCCTGCCGATCATCGAGACCAAGGCGGGCGACATTTCGGCGTACATTCCGACGAACGTCATCTCGATCACCGACGGTCAGATCTTCTTGCAGTCCGACCTGTTCTACTCTGGCGTACGACCGGCGATCGACGTCGGTAACTCCGTGTCACGCGTGGGCGGCGCCGCGCAGATCAAGGCCATGAGGTCGGTCGCGGGCACGCTCAAGATCGATCTCGCGCAGTTCCGTGACCTCGAGTCCTTCGCGACCTTCGGTTCGGAACTCGACAAGTCGTCCCAGCAACAGCTCGACCGCGGCTACCGCTTGACCGAACTGCTGAAGCAGGGTCTCAACGCGCCGGTGCCCGTCGAGGAGCAGGTCGTCGCCATCTACGCCGGCACGCGCGGTTGGCTCGACACGATTCCCGTTGCTGACGTGATCCGTTTCGAAGCGGAGTTCTTGACCGACCTTCGCGCCAAGCACGCTGACCTCCTCGCGCAGATCCGTGACACCAGAGAGTTGACCGACACCGACCGGCTCGACGCCGCGTTGAAGTCGTTCGTCGACAGCTTCGCCACCAGTAACTAAAGAACAGCGAGAGAGAAAGGAGGGATCATGGCCGGTGGACAAGAGAGAGTCCTACGTCGACGTATCAAGTCGGTGCAGTCGACGCGCAAGATCACCAAAGCGATGGAGCTCATCGCGGCCGCACAGATCCCTCGGAGCCTCGCTCGTATCATCGCCAATCGGCCGTACCGGCTCGGGATGCAGCGCATCATCCTCGAAGCGGCCCTCGGTGACCCGGCGGGCGCGAAGAAGTTGCTGGCGCTGCCCGAGAAGGTGGACACGGCCCTCGTCCTCGTCGTCACCGGCGACCGGGGGCTCTCGGGTCCGTACAACAACGCGACGCTTCGCGCCGGAGAGCGCCTGGCCGTCAAACTGCAGCGTGAGGGCACCCAGGTTCGACTCTTCTGCGTCGGAAAGAAGGCCGCCGCCTACTTTCGCTTCCGCGGCCTCGAAGTCGAAGAGAGTTTCGTGGGCTTCGTCGACCGCCCGACGTTCGCCGACGTCCAACTGGTCGCCAGCCACCTCGCCGCGCCCTACCTCGACGGTGAGGCCCAACAGATCCTCATGGTCTCCATGCGATACCACTCGGCCGGCTCGCAGGCGGTCGACGTCCAACAGCTCTTGCCCCTCGTGCTACCGGAACTGCCCGTCGCCGAGCAGTCGACGACACTGAAGGGCTACACCGAGTTCGAGCCGGAAGTCGAGAAGTTGCTCTTCTTCCTGGCACCGCGGGCGCTCGAAAGCGAGATCTACTCGGCCTTGCTCGAGGGTGCCGCGTCGTTTCACACCAGTCAGCAGCGCGCCATGGCGGCCGCGACGGACAACGCCGACGAACTCGGCCAGACGTTAACGCGCGTGATGAACCGAGCCCGTCAGGACTCGATTACGACCGAGATTATGGAAATCGTGGGCGGCGCCGAAGCGCTCCGCTCGGGAAAGTGAGAATCAAATGACCGTGGCTCCAGAAAAGACCAAGCTCGAAACAGGTCGCGTCGTCGCGATCGCCGGGCCCGTCGTGGACGTGGAGTTTCCACCCCACGCTCTGCCCGAGATCAACCACGCCGTGGAGATGGACATCGAACTCGAGGGCCAGACCATCACCGTCGTCGGCGAGGTCGCCCAGCAGATCGGCGAGGGTCGCGTCCGCTGCGTGTGCATGAAGCCCACCGACGGGCTCGTTCGCGGGGCGATCGTGCGCCAGAGCGGCCGGGGCATCACCGTGCCGGTGGGTGACGCCGTCCTTGGTCACGTCTTCAACGTGATCGGCGAGTCGCTCGACACCGACGACATCGGCGCCGTCGAGGACCACTGGGAGATCCACCGTGACGCGCCCGCCTTCGACCAACTCGAACCGCGCGCGACGATGTTCGAAACCGGCATCAAGGTCGTCGACCTGCTCGCGCCGTACGTGCAGGGCGGCAAGATCGGACTCTTCGGGGGCGCCGGTGTCGGCAAGACCGTCTTGATCATGGAGATGATCCGACGCGTGGCCGAACAGCACGACGGCGTGTCGGTCTTCGCCGGCGTGGGCGAGCGCACCCGTGAAGGTACCGACCTCCTGCTCGAGATGCGCGAGTCCGGCGTCATCGAGAAGACGGCGCTGGTCTACGGCCAGATGGACGAGCCACCGGGGGTGCGTCTACGCGTGGCGCTCGCGGCCCTCACCATGGCCGAGTACTTCCGTGACGTGAAGAACCAGGACGTCTTGTTGTTCATCGACAACATCTTCCGCTTCGTCCAGGCCGGTTCCGAGGTCTCCACGTTGCTCGGCCGCATGCCCTCGGCGGTGGGCTACCAGCCCACGCTGGCCGACGAGATGGGCGAGCTGCAAGAACGCATCACGTCAACGCGTGGACACTCGATCACCTCGCTGCAGGCCGTCTACGTTCCGGCGGACGACTACACCGACCCGGCGCCCTTTACGACCTTCACCCACCTCGACGCGACGACGGAGCTGAGTCGCCAGATCGCGGCGCTCGGCATCTACCCGGCCGTGGACCCGCTCACCTCGACGTCGAACATCCTGGCGCCCGAGATCGTCGGCGAGCGTCACTACGCGGTGGCCCGCCAGGTGCAGGCGATCCTGCAACGCAACAAGGAGCTCCAGGACATCATCGCCATCCTCGGTCTCGATGAGCTCTCCGAAGAGGACCGCATCATGGTGACGCGCGCGCGCAAGATCCAGCGTTTCCTCTCCCAACCCATGTTCGTCTCGAAGGTCTTCACCGGCATCGAGGGCATCAACGTACCGGTGCAAGAAACCATCGAGTCCTTCGAACACCTGGTGCAGGGCGACCTCGACCACTTCCCCGAGCAAGCGTTCCTCAACGTCGGGGGTGCCTCGGACGTCGAAGCCAAGGCTGCGGAGATGGCCAAGAACTGATGGCGACGCTCACCGTCGAGATCGTTTCCCCCGAAAGGGCGTTGTGGGCCGGGGAGGCGAGCGCCCTCATCGCGCGTTCCTCGGAAGGTAACTTCACGATCCTGCCTCAGCACACGCCGACGGTGGGTGACATCGTCTCGAGCATCGTGCGCGTCGAAACCGTAGAAGGCGAAGTCGCCTTCGCGGTGCATACTGGTTACTTTCAGGTCGGACCCGGGAGCGTCGAGGGCGAGACGCTCGCCACCGTGCTCGCGGGGGTCGCCGAACGAACGACGGAGATCGACGTCGCTCGCGCGCAGGCCGCCAAGGAGTCGGCTGAAGCGCGACTCGCCGGCGCGTCGAAGGTCGAACAAGACGACAGCGTCACGTACCTCATCGCGATCGCCGCTCTCGAACGCGCCGAACTGCGCCTGCGCGCCGCGACGTCGTCGAACTAACGACCCGACACGTAGTCGAGTAGATCCTTCTTATCGTTCTCGAGCTCCTCGAGGCGGGCTTTGACGACGTCGCCAATCGAGATGAGGCCGGCCAGCTTCTTGTCCTCGACGACGGGCACGTGACGAATGCGACGTTCCGTCATCATCGTCATCAACTCGGTGAGCTGGGTGGCGTCGGTGCAGACGACGACGTCCTTGGTCATCAGATCCTCGACCTTCTCGTCCAAGGCACTCTCACCACTGGTCGCCAGCGCCCGCACCGCGTCGCGCTCGGAGAAGATACCCACCAACGGCGGCTTGGCACCCGTCACTACCAGGGCGCCGATTCCGCGCTCTTTCAACAGTGCGAGCGCGTCGCGCACGGTTCGCTCCTTCGAGATCGTGGCTACGTCGCGGCCCTTACCCGCTAAAAGTTTCGAGACTCGCATCGTGTTCCCCCACTTTCCAACGCTAAAAGCGTCTAAGCCCCTGGGCCCTACTTTTGAGGCTACGACCCCCGTCGTCGCATAGCAACAGGTGTGCCGAACCCGAAGAATCCCTCACTTTCGCTAGAGACCGGCGGAATTGAACTCCTGGAGTTTGTCGTGACGATGGAACGTTTCGATGGTCCGAATGGTGCCCGAGCGTGAGCGAACGACGAGAGATTGGGTGGTGGCACCGAAATCGTAGAAACGAACGCCGCGCAAGAAGTCACCGTCGGTGATGGCGGTCGCCGAGAAGAAGCAGTTATCACTCGCGACGAGGTCGTCGTTCGTGAGAACTCTTGTGAAATCATAACCAAGCGCTTCGGCGTCTTTTCTCACCTCGGGGCTCTGCGCGTGCAGGACTCCTTGGATCTCGCCGCCGAGACCCTTCAGCGCCGCGGCGGCGATGACACCCTCGGGCGTGCCGCCGATGCCGAGAAGCACGTCGGCGCCGGAGTTGGGCCAACCAGTGGCGATCGCTCCGGCGACGTCACCGTCGGTAATCGAAATGACGCGCGCGCCCGCTTCACGCACCTCTAACACGAGTTCGTCGTGGCGGGGACGG
This sequence comes from Acidimicrobiales bacterium, assembly GCA_035533455.1. Taxonomy (GTDB): domain Bacteria; phylum Actinomycetota; class Acidimicrobiia; order Acidimicrobiales; family RAAP-2; genus RAAP-2. The sequence goes on from DATLTT010000010.1 coordinate 77,819, forward strand.
TCCAGGATGACGACGCCGAGTTCTTGGACGGGTTTCTTCAGTCGTTTGGAGAGTTCGGTGAGATTGTCCGTCGCCGACGCGTTGATGTCGACCGATCCGCGACCGCGCGGGCCGACCGCGATCTTCTTCATGTAGAAACAGGGTCCGGGGTTGAACATCGTGCCACGTTCGGAGAGTGCGATCACCGAGAGGGCGCCGTTTCGTCCCATCGCCGTCAGTGTCGTGCCGTCAACGGGGTCCACGGCGACGTCAACTTCTGGCGGATGCCCGTCACCGATCAGCTCACCGTTGTAGAGCATGGGCGCTTCGTCCTTCTCGCCCTCGCCGATGACGACGATGCCGTCCATGGCGACGGCGCCCAGGACGAAGCGCATGGCGTCAACGGCGGCGCCGTCGGCGGCGTTCTTGTCACCGCGCCCCGACCATCGTGCGGCCGCGACGGCGGCGGCCTCGGTGACACGGATCAACTCAAGAGCGAGGTTGCGATCGGGCCTGATTGGACGCTGCACAGCGTCAGCGTACTCGTCAGTGCCTTTCGGCCCCAAACGCTGTTTTTGTCGATTGTCACGACCGGCAATACTTGAGGGGTGAGTTCTCTCGTGGTGAAGCCCGCCGGACCCTTGAACGGCGAAGTTCGGGCCTACGGGGCGAAGAACGCCGTGCTCAAGGAGATGGCGGCCTGCTTGCTCGCGTCGGGTGAACATCGACTCACCAACGTGCCGCGCATCAGCGACGTCAAGGTGATGAGCGAACTCCTCGTCGCCCTCGGCTGTCGCGTCGACGAGCCGGTCGAGCACGAGCTTCGCGTCGTCGTGCCCGAGTGTGAGGACATCCACCCCGTCGCGCCCGCGCACCTCTTCGAAGCGATGCGCGCGTCGATCGTCGTACTCGGACCTCTACTCGCTCGATGTGGCGTGGCGAACATGGCCTTGCCTGGTGGTGACGACTTCGGTCAACGCCCCATCAACTTTCACACCGAGGGCCTCACCGCCATGGGGGCCACGTTCGACAACGACCGCACTTCTATTCACGCCACGACCTCGTCACCACGACTGCACGCCACGCGCGTCACGCTCGAGTATCCGAGCCACACGGCGACCGACAATCTCTTGATGGCCGCCGTGCTCGCCGAGGGTCGCACCATCATCGACAACGCCGCGCGAGAGCCCGAAGTGGCCGATCTTGGTCGTCAGCTCCTCGCCATGGGCGCGCGCATCCAGGGACTCGGCACCTCACTGCTCACCATCGACGGGGTGGCGCGACTCACCCCCGCTTACCACGAGGTCGTGACCGACCGGGTCGTGACGGCGACGTACCTCGCCTCGGGCCTAATCACCGGGGGTGAGGTGCGCGTCGTCGACGCGAGACCGGAGCACATGGTGATGTTGCTGCGAAAGCTCGAAGCGATGGGGGCCGACGTCGACGAGAAGGGTATCGGCGTCGCCGTCCGATCGCGCCAGCGACTGAAGGCGGTCGACGTGGCGACGTTGCCCTACCCTGGCGTGGCGACGGACTACAAGCCGCTGCTGACGACGATGTTGGGTGTCGCCGAAGGGGTCTCGGTCGTCACCGAGAATCTCTTCGTGGGACGATTCCGCTACGTTGACGAGTTGGTGCGCCTCGGTGCCAATATCACGACCGAAGGTCACCACGCCATGATCCGCGGGGTCGAACGACTCGAGGGTACGTCGGTGCGCGCGAGCGACATCCGCGCCGCCGCCGCGCTCATCTTGGCGGGCCTCGTCGCTGAAGGGGAGACCACGGTGACGGGTCTCGAACACATGGACCGCGGCTACGACGATTTCGTCGGTCGTTTGAGCGCTCTGGGCGCGACCATTGATCGGTACCCGTGATCGCACGCGCTCCCGACGTACTGCTCGACGAGGCGAAGCGCGGCTCGCGCGTCGCGCTCGCGCGACTGCTGACGTACGTCGAATCGGGGGGAGCGCAGCATCGAGCCACGGTGTCGCTCGCGTACGCGACGCCCCCACCCTTCGTCGTTGGCGTCACCGGACCACCGGGTGCTGGGAAGTCGACGCTTACCGACCACCTGATCTCCCTGGCGCTGGCGCGAGGTCACGTCGGTGACGCCGAGACCTTCGATCAGGTGGGCGTGCTCTGCGTTGATCCCAGTTCTCCCTTCACCGGTGGCGCGATCCTGGGTGACCGAATTCGCATGCAGGACCACGCCACCAACGATCACGTCTTCATACGTTCGATGGCGACGCGCGGACACCTGGGGGGGCTCTCCCTGGCCGTGCCCGACGCGCTGCGGGTGTTGGGCGCGGCGAACTTTCCCTTCGCGTTCGTCGAGACGGTGGGCGTCGGGCAGATGGAGGTCGATATCGCTTCGGCGGCCGACACCACGATCGTCGTGACGAACCCCGGTTGGGGCGATTCAATGCAGGCCAATAAAGCCGGCCTGTTGGAGGTCGCGGACATCTTCGTGATCAACAAGGCCGATCGACCCGGGGTCCAAGAGACTAGACGAGACCTCGAGCAGATGCTCGACCTCGGCGTAGCCCGGGCGTGGCGTCCCCTCGTCGTCGAGACGACCGCGACGAGTGACGAAGGTACGCTGGCACTGTTCGAAGCGATCGACGCGCACCGGATCTTTCTCGACAAGGAGCTTCTCGTGGAAGCTCGGCGCCTTCGCACCCGCGTCGAGCTCGACAAGGTTGTCAACGCGCTGCTTCGCTCGCGCGTCGCGGATCTCGCCCGAGGTGAGGCCTACGACGAGCAGATTGAGGCGCTCCTCAACGGAACG
>DATLTT010000011.1:0-72769 GCA_035533455.1 Acidimicrobiales bacterium
TGGAGCGGGTGACGGGGATCGAACCCGCATATCCAGCTTGGAAGGCTGGAGCTCTACCATTGAGCTACACCCGCAGGTCCCGCTGGGACCAGGAAGACCATTGTAGGCGACACGATTAGCGTGACGGGGTGGAAGCATCACTGTACGAACAGGTCGGTGGCGAGCCCTTCTTCGAACAATTGGTGAACGCCTTCTACGACGTCGTCGAATTTGACGAGACGTTGCGCCCCATGTATCCCGAAGATTTGACGGAGTCGAGACGACACCTGACGCTCTTTTTCGTCCAGTACTGGGGTGGTCCGCGCACCTACCAAGAGGAGCGGGGCCATCCCCGCCTACGGATGCGTCACGTGCCCTTTCGCATCACGGAGAGTGCTCGCGACGCGTGGCTCGTGGCGATGGGAAGTGCACTCGAAAGCGTGCGAGATCAACTGAGTGACGAACAGTACGAAGAGATGACGGCGTACTTCCTCATGGTCGCGAACCAGATGAGAAACGTCTAGGTACGACGCTTCGGGCACCCCCTCCGTGTTTTCCCAACGCAAACTCCTTACGCTGGAAGGATATGGGAAGGCGTGATCTCCTCCGCGAGGGCGAAGTGCGAGTCATTTCAGTGACGCCAGTGTCGCGCGGCGTGGTGCGCCCAGTTCTTGTGACTTTGACCACGATCGCGCTGATCGTGGAGGGTGCGTCACGGTACTCACTGGTCCACCGATTCGAAGACTGGTTGGTGCTCGTCTCGATCGGCCCGCTCGGTCTCGTGACTTTGACCCGTATCTGGCGCTGGCGTTCGCACAAGGTTCACGTGACCAATGACCGCGTGATCATCGAAGGCGGTGTCCTACGTCACGTGAGCACCTCCATCGAGATGCGCGACGTGATGGCTACGAAAGTGGACCAGCGCGTGAGTGAGCGCTTGACGCGACGTGGTTACGTTTTTCTCGAAACGTCCGCTGGACCCCTCGCCGTGGGCTTCGTGCGTCACCCCGGCGCGCTCTGTCGATTGATCGACGCCGAACGCCGCGACGCTGAAAGTAACTCGGTTCCCTTGGACACGGTCTACACGTATGAGGATCCCGGTCCTTATCAACTCGAGGTTCGTCCCGACGAGTGGCAACGTCGTCGCCGCGATTGAGTCCCCGATAATGCCGGTACGGTGAGGTCGTGACCAACCGGTATCGCTGCACCGCTTGCGGCAACCTAACTCGTTTTGACGTGGTGGAGACCACCTCGGTTCGTGCCTTTCATCACTACAGTGTCGGCGGTGAACTGAACGTCGAAGAGCCCGAGATCATCGCCCACAGTGTCGAGTCCGTGACGTGCCGCTGGTGCGGTCACGGACGTGGCGTCGAGGTCTTTTCCGAACTTCAGTGAGTGACTTTCACGTCCACTCCTTTGACGCGCCCCGCGAGCGACCCGCGCCTCGTTCACTTCGCGGTCGCTCACAAAATGGCGAAGAGATCAGCATCGAATTCGTCGGACCCACGTTGATCGTCGCCGTGAAACCACGTTGCGCGGGCTGTCGTGACTTCATCTACGGTGATCTCCACGACCTCGCCAACGTCCTCGTCGTTGTCGTCAGTGCGACCTCAGGAGACAAGGAGTGGCACCGGGCCCGCCAATCAGTCCTGCTTGCGCCGGGGTTCATGAAGGAACTCGGGATTCGCTCCGCCCCCTGGTACGTCCTGATCGATCCGGCGACCTCGAGCGTGCTTGGCGAAGGCACCCCCTTCAGTCCTGCGCAGGTCGCGGGCGAAGTGGCGTCATTCTTGACTCGGTGAGACGTCACACACGCTTGGCAGAGTGGGCGCATCGGAAAGGAGGGACCACCATGAGCAAGGAAATTGAGCTTTCGATCAGTTGCAACGATTGCGTGCGGCGCGGAACGCCCGACTGTTCGGACTGTCTCGTCACCTTCGTGCTGGGTGAGACGCCCGACGAGTTGGTGATGACCGCGAGGGAAGCCGAAGTCGTGCAGCTGTTCACGGCCGAGGGACTCCTGCCCACGTTGAAGTTCCACCGTACGGTTAACTAACCTGTTCGCCGTACGAGTTGGCTAGCGTGGTTCCATGGCCCGCCACCTCCTGGTGACCAACGACTACCCCCCGAAGACGGGTGGTATTCAGGTCTACCTTCACGAACTGTGGCGCCGCCTCGAAGACGGCCGTGCGGTCGTGTTGACGGCGTCGTCGAACGAAAGAGCCAAGAGCTTTGACGCGTCAAGCCAGGTGGACGTCGAACGCGTCGATGCTTCGACGCTGTTTCTGCCGACCCTTCGAGCGCTGCGGGCCATTGAAGCGGCGATTGAGCGTCACCAACCCGACCTCGTGTTACTCGATCCCGCGTGGCCCCTCGGGCTCCTCGGTCCGCGACTCTCTCGTCCCTACGGCGTGATCGTGCACGGCGCCGAGGTCGCCATTCCCGGACGGTTACCTATCGTGGCGTCGTCACTTCGCTACGTGCTGAAGAACGCAACGGTCGTCGTCGCGGCCGGTTCGTACCCCGAGCACGAATCGTCTCGCAACGCGGCCGAACTCCTCGGCCCCGTGGTTCAAATCCCCCCCGGTGTCGACACCGCTCGCTTCACTCCACTGGGCGACGCCGCGCGCTCGTCAGCGCGCAGCGAGTTCGGCTTCGGTGACGAGGAGTTCGTCGTCGCCTCCTACTCGCGCCTGGTACCGAGAAAGGGCATGGACACGCTCATTCGGGCGAGCGCGCGGCTGCGTGACGCGTACCCCAAGTTGCGCGTCGTCATCGGCGGCTCAGGTCGAGATCGCGCCCGCCTTGACCGTCTCGTCTCCAAACTGCGGGCGCCGGTGACGTTCCTCGGCCACGTCGTCGACGACGCTCAACCTCGCTGGATCGGTGCGTCGGACCTCATGGTGATGGCGTGTCGCAGCCGTTGGCTGGGCTTAGAACAAGAGGGCTTCGGCATCGTGTTCGTCGAAGCGGCGTCGTGCGGACTGGCGCAAGTCGCGGGGCGATCGGGCGGAAGTCACGACGCCGTTCGTGACGGTGAGACGGGGATAGTTCTGAAGAGATCGAGAAGTGTGGGTGAACTCGCGGACGCGATCGAGACCCTGATGCTCGACGATGAACGCCGAGCACGTTACGCGCGTCAAGCACGCGCGTTCGCGCTGTCTAACTTCTCGTGGGACACGCTCGCGTTCGAGCTGGCGCAGGGTCTCGAGCCCTTTGATCACTTCAAACCCGCGAGTTCGCTGGCCTAGGGTGGAGTACTAGGGAGGTGGCGTGACGCAGCGTGCGACGGAGTCCATTGCGGTCAGCGCGCCACCGGACGTGGTTTATCGTGTCGTCACCGACTTCGAGCACTACACCGACTGGGTGAGCGACTTGAAGAGGATCGAGGTCCTCGAACGCGACGCGACGGGGCGACCCCTCGAAGTTGAGTTTCGGGCCGCTGCCTTCGGTCGCTCGACGACCTACGCCCTGCGCTACGACTACGACCGCGCGCCGGAGGTGCTCACGTGGCATCAGACGAGTGGCGACCTCACGGCGACCCTGAACGGCGAGTACCGATTCGAACCACAAGGCGACGACACGCTTCTCACCTACGACCTCGAGGTCGAACTGCTGGTGCCGATTCCAGGCTTCATCAAGTCAAGGGCGGCGTACCGGATCCAGAGCCAGGCGTTGCGCGAACTAAAGGCGCGAGCGGAGCGCGCGCGATGAGCGACGTCGCCATTGGCGTCGACGTCGGGGGCACCAAGGCCCTCGCGCTCATGGTGGCGCGCGACGGCAGGGTGTTGGGCGAGATGAAGTCCCAGACGCCCCACGACGAAGGCTTCGGCGCGGGCGAGGCGACGACGAAAGTCCTCGTGGAGCAGGTTAACGAACTCTGTGCTCGCCAGGGCCTCGACCCGGCGCACGTCCCCGTCGGCCTCGGGCTCCCGGGCATGATGCGACGCGACGGCCACCTGGCCTTCGCGCCGAATCTCCAGACGGCGTCGGGTGCGGACCTCGGCGCACAGTTGAGCGCGGCGCTCGGCAATTCGAGCGTGTTCAGCGAGAACGACGCGAACTGCGCGGCGCTCGCGGAACACGAGTGGGGGGCCGGACGCGGGATTCGCGACTTCGTCATGGTGACGCTCGGCACCGGTATCGGTGGGGGCGTCGTCGCCGACGGGCAACTCGTCCGCGGGCGAAGTGGCTTCGCCGGTGAGATCGGCCACATGGTCGTCCAAGCGCGCGGTGCGGCGTGCCCCTGTGGGGGACACGGTTGCTGGGAACGCTACGCCTCGGGCGGCGGACTGCACCGCATGACGAGAGAAGCCGCACTCGACGGTCGACTCGCGACACTCGTCGAGCGAAGCGGCGGTGACCCGAGGCGCGTTCGTGCCGAAGACGTCACGGCCGGCGCCGCGCAGGGGCTCTTAGAAGCCGTCACGTTGATGCGCGAGGTGGGGTGGTGGCTCGCGCTCGGGCTCGCGAACTTGGTCGCCGTTCTCGACTGCGGTCACTTCGTGATCGGGGGCGGACTCTCGAGCGTCTCGGAGATGGTGTTGCCCGCCGCGCGCGAGTACCTCGCCGAGCTCGTCGAGGGCTACGCCACTCGTCCGACCATCACGGTCACGACCTCGATGTTTGGTGCCCGTTCGGGCGCGATGGGCGCGACGCTCGTGGCCATCGAGGGCGCGTGAAAATCGGCGTCTTACTTCCGACGTTTCGTGACGACGCGCAGGACGCCTTCGCCGTGGCGAAGGAGGCGGAACGCGCGGGACTCGACGGGGTCTTCGCCTTCGACCACCTCTGGCCCATGGGTTCGCCCGAACGTCCCGCGCTGGCGCCCTTCCCCGTGCTCGCGGCCATCTCGTCGCGTTGGCCTTCACTCTCGCTCGGTCCGTTGGTGGCGCGCGTTGGACTGGTGGGGACCGAGAAGCTCGTCGAACAGTTCGAGACCCTGCACGCGCTGGCGCCCGGACGGGTGATCGCCGCTCTTGGCACGGGAGACAAACTCTCCGAGGATGAGCAGGTGGCGTACGACCTCGGCTACCCTTCGGCGAGCGATCGTCGCCAACTACTTCGTGACGCCGTCGTGGCGCTGTCGCCGACGATGGAGGTGTGGTGCGGCGCGGGTTCGAAGGAGACCGATCAACTCGCGAGAGACCTCGGCGCGGTGATAAATCTCTGGGGCAAGGAGATTAACGTCGTGCGTGACGTGGCACGAGGTGGACCCGTCAGTTGGGCCGGACCGCTCAACGAAGACACCGTCCAGACCCTCGACGCCCTGCGCGACGCGGGGGTCACGTGGGCGGTGGCGAGCGCGCCGTTGAGCATGGATCAGTTGGAAGAGTGGCGTCGGGCGAACTGAGTAACTACGGTTTACGGATGGAGTTCCGTCGCATCACGGGTTTGCCACCGTACGTCTTCGCACAGATCAATGGGTTGAAGGCCGAGGCGCGGGCCCACGGTCGCGACGTCATCGATTTCGGCTTCGGCAATCCCGACCTCCCAAGCCCCGACGTGGCCGTGGCGAAGCTCGCCGAAGCGGCACGTAATCCGAAGAACCATCGCTACAGCGCCAGTCGCGGTATTCCGAACCTGCGCCTCGCCATCGCCACTCGCTACAAGATGCTCTTCGACGTCGACCTCGACCCCGACAGTGAGGTCGTGACGACCATCGGCGCCAAGGAGGGACTGACGCACCTGATGTGGGTCCTGCTCGGTCCGGGGGATTCGGCCATCGTGCCCAGCCCGAGCTACCCGATTCACTTGGCCGGTCCGGGCTTCGCGGGCGCGAACGTGATCACCGTGCCGATGGTCGACCCGGGCTCGAGCACGAACGATCCAGGGGATGACTTCTTCGCCGGCCTCGTCGACGCGTGGCAGAGAGCCAGCGTCAAGCCGCGCGTCATCGTCGTCTCGTTTCCCCACAACCCGACGAGCGCGTGCGTCGACCTCGCCTTCATGGAACGTCTCGTCAACTTCGCCCTCGAACACGACGTCGTGATCTGTCACGACTTCGCGTACGCCGATCTCGGCTTCGACGGCTACCGTCCGCCCTCGATCCTCCAAGTGCCCGGGGCGAAGGAGTGCTGCGTCGAGCTCTACACGCTCACGAAGTCGTTCTCGATGGCCGGGTGGCGGGTGGGCTTCTTGGTCGGCAACGCGGAGATCGTCGCCGCGTTGACGAAGTTGAAGAGCTACCTCGATTACGGAACGTTTCAACCGGTGCAGATCGCCGCGATCGTGGCCATGAACGAAGCGGTGGACTACCCCGAGCAACTTCGAGTCATCTACCAATCGCGACGCGACACCTTGATCGACGGTCTTCGTCGCGTCGGGTGGGACGTGGTTGCCCCGCGCGGCTCGATGTTCATCTGGGCGCCGATTCCCGAGCCGTACCGCGAGATGTCGTCACTGGAGTTTTCGAAGTTCTTGATTGAAGAGGCCGACGTGGCGACGAGCCCGGGCGTGGGCTTTGGCGATGGCGGGGACGGTCACGTTCGCTTCGCCCTCATCGAGAACGAGTTGCGCACGCACCAAGCCGTACGCAACTTAAAGCGCGCCCTTACGAAACTCGGCTAGTCCTCAGGGAAGGCCGGCGCCAGGAACTCGAACGTTGGCGACTTCGATGGTGCCGAGCGTGGCGTCGGCCACCCGGAAGCGATCACTCGTCGGCGCACTCATCACGAAGAGTGTCGAACGATCCGCTCCACCCAACGCGCACGCGAACGCCGTCTGGTTAGTCTCGACGACGCCGGTGATCTCGCCGCCTTCCTTGACGCGTAGGCATTGAGTGGTGAGGGCGTTCGCGAGCCAGATCTGACCACCGGCGTCGAGGCACATCCCGTCGGTGGCGACGAAGTCCAACTGAGCCCAGACGCGGCGATTCGAGAGCGTGCCGTGGGTGCCTACGTCAAAGGCCGTCAAGCGAAACGTCAAAGTCTCGCCCACGATGAGCGTTTTCCCGTCGGGAGTGAGTACCGTGCCGTTTGGAAAAGCCAGGTCGGGGACCAGTTGAAGGACGCCGCCGCCAGGGTCCAAGACCACGAGATTCGTCGTCGGCGGCGGTGACGCGAGCAGTCCCGTGACACCGACGTCGCGCAGCATCACGTCGAGATCGAAGCCGAAGTTGCCAACGTAACTCACGTCACTCGCTGAGACCACCATGTCGTTGGCCCAGAAACCGCAGTAGGGCGCGAGGTCGGCGAAGAGCGTTTCAGTACCGTGGTGAAAGCGCAGGACGCGGTGGTCGGTCATCGAGACGCAGAGCAGATCACCGTTCGTCGTCCACCCGAGGCCGGACGGTTGACCAGGTACGACGTGCTCGAGCCGTTCGTCGGTGCCGGTTTCGTCGAGGGAGTAGACGCCGTGGCGATAGAAGTCCGAGTACCAGAGGCGACCGTCACGCCAGCGCGGCGCCTCGCCAAAGGACAGTCCCTCGCGTAGAACGCGCGCGACGTATTGCTCCATCGTTCCCCCCGATTCGCTCGCTGAAACCTACTCGTCAGGCGCGTTCGAGCGCGCGACGCCACGCCTCGTAGCCCGCGTCGACGACGACCGGATCCTCGGGATGAAATCGCGCGACGCCGCGCCAGCGCTCACTGAGCTCATCGAGTGAGGACCAGAGACCGACCTCGAAACCCGCGGCGCTGGCCGCGCCGCGCGCCGTGGCTTCGAGGGTGGAGCTGCGTGACACCGCCACGCGCGAGTTCGTCGCTTGAAGTTGCAGCAGTAGGTCCATCGCCGCGGCACCTCCGTCGGCGCGAAGCTCCTTCAGCTCGAGGCCGCCGTCGCGAAGGGTGTCGGTCATCGCACGTACTTGGTAGGCGAGTGCTTCGACGAGCGCGCGCGCGATCTCGCCCTTGCCGACACCTCGACTCAGCCCCATGATCGCGCCGCGCGCGTCGGGGTTCCAAAACGGCGAGCCCAGTCCGGTGAAGGCGGGGACGAACTGCACGCCCGCAGAGTCCTCGACCGAAAGGGCGAGTGCCTCGAGTTCACTCGACGCGGTGATGAAACCGAGGTCGCGCAGCCACTGCACCGCGGCTCCAGCGACGAAGGCCGAGCCCTCGAGGGCGTAGGTGGTTGGTCCGAAGGCGCCGAGGTCCCACGCGACGGTGCTGAGCAGGCCATTCACCACGCTGGGCATGTCGTTGCCAGCGTTCGCGAGCAGGAACGCACCAGTGCCGTAGGTGGACTTCACCTCTCCTGGCGTGAAGCAGGCCTGTCCGAAGAGGGCGGACTGCTGGTCGCCCAAGACGCCCGTCACCGGGACCCCCGCGAGTTCCGCGACGACGTCGCCGCTGACGACGGCGAAACGCCCCGACGAGGGGAGGACGTCGGCGAGCATGGAGCGTGGGACGCCAAAGAGCGTCATCATCGCCGGCGACCAGTCGAGCGTCGCTAAGTCCATGAGCAGCGTGCGAGAGGCGTTGGAGGGTTCGGTCACGAAGACACCGCCCTCGACACCGCCCGACAGCGTCCACAAGAGCCACGAGTCGATGGTGGCGAAACTCGGGCGCAGTGCGTCGTCGGCGAGGCCGCGATCGAGCATCCAGCGCATCTTCGTCGCCGAAAAGTAGGAGTCGAGGACGAGACCGGTCGTGGCGCGCACGGCCTCCGCGTGACCTTGATCCTCGAGTTCTTGACAGAGTCCCGCGGTGCGACGGTCCTGCCAGACGATGGCCCGCTGGAAAACCTTGCCGCGTTCGCGGTCGAAGCCGACCGTTGTCTCTCGTTGGTTCGTAAGACCGACCGCCGCGACGTGGTGGCCCGCGTCGCGCGCGCGCGACGCGACGTCTCGTAGGGTCGAAACGGCTAGTCGCGCGATCTCGTGGGGGTCGTGCTCGACCTCGCCGGGGGCCGGAAAGTGCTGGGTGAGTTCGTGGTAGGCCTCGTCCACGACCCCCAGGTCGGGGCCGAAGGCCACCGTTCGCACGCCCGAGGTACCGGCGTCGAGGGCGAGGATCAGCTCCATTCGGGTCAGGCTATCGAGGGAGGGAGGGTCGGTATCGGGGCCTAGACTGGACTTCCGAAGAATCTGAAAAAGTATTCGAAAAAGTAGTTGACAAGTTGTAATTACAGTGCTGTAATAACACAGCATCTTGCGATGAGAAGTGGCGTTGCCACTACATCTTGTGGCTAGGGGAGAATGGGGCCATTAACCTGGACTTCTCGACTCCACGTCGCCGGACGCGTGTTCTTAGTGTCGGTTACTGGATAGGAAAAGAGAGAAATATGGCTATCGCACCTCAGCGACTCGGGATTGGAATTCGTCGTTTTTTCACCACCGAGGACCGTCATCCCTACGATGAAGTGATCTGGGATCGTCGCGACGCACGTATCTCGAACTTTCGAGACGGCTCGGTAGCGTTCGAGCAACTCGACGTGGAAGTACCCTCCACCTGGTCGTTCAACGCGACGAACATTCTCGCCCAGAAGTACTTCCGCGGCACGCTGGGCACGCCCGAGCGCGAGACCTCACTGAAGCAGGTCGTCGACCGCATCGTCGACACCGTGACGACGTGGGGCGTCGAGGGCGACTACTTCGTCGACGAAGAAGAGGCCGAGACCTTCCGCGCCGAACTCAAGCACCTCCTCATCACCCAAAAGGCCGCCTTCAACTCGCCGGTGTGGTTCAACATCGGCGTGCAGGGCGTTCCTCAGCAGGGCAGTGCCTGCTTCATCCTCGCCGTGCAGGACTCGATGCGTTCGATCCTCAACTGGTACACCGAAGAGGGCATCATCTTCAAGGGTGGTTCGGGCGCGGGCGTCAACCTCTCCAAGATTCGCTCCAGCGCCGAAGCACTCGAAGGGGGCGGGACCGCGAGCGGTCCCGTCTCGTTCATGCGCGGCGCGGACGCCTCGGCGGGCACGATCAAGTCCGGTGGCAAGACCCGGCGCGCGGCGAAGATGGTCATCCTCGACGCCAATCACCCCGACATCGAAGAGTTCATCTGGTGCAAGGCCAACGAGGAGAACAAGGCGCGCGTCCTACGTGACGCCGGCTTCGACATGGACTTGGACGGCAAGGACATCAACTCGATCCAGTACCAGAACGCGAACAACTCCGTTCGGGTCTCCGACGAGTTCATGGAGGCCGTCCTCGCCGACGGCGACTGGAACTTGACCGCGCGCCACGGCAACGCGACGATCCGCACCGTAAAGGCCCGTGACCTCTGGCGCCAGATCGCTCGCGCCGCGTGGGAGTGCGCGGACCCGGGTCTGCAGTTCGACACCACGATCAACAAGTGGCACACCTCGTCGAACACCGACCGGATCAACGGCTCGAACCCCTGCTCGGAGTACATGCACATCGACAACTCGGCGTGCAACCTCGCGAGCATCAACTTGATGAAGTTCCTCGATGTCGACGGTCACTTCGAAGTGGACGCCTTCAAGAGCGCCGTCGAAGTGCTCTTCAGCGCGCAGGAGATCATCGTCGGCGCGGCCGACTACCCGACCGAGAAGATCGGCGAGAACTCGCGTAAGTTCCGCCAGTTGGGTCTGGGCTACGCCAACCTCGGTGCGCTGTTGATGGCGTCGGGACTCGCGTACGACTCCGACGCCGGACGAGCTTGGGCGGGCGCGATCACGGCACTGATGACCGGTCACGCCTACGCCACCAGCGCCCGCACCGCCGGTCGCATGGGTCCGCACGAGGGCTACGCGGAGAACGCCGAGCCCATGCTCAACGTGCTGCGCATGCACCGCGACGCGGCGTACCAGATCGACGCCGACCTGGCGCCGGCCAGCATTCTCGAAGCCGCGAAGGTCGCGTGGGAAGAGGCGGTCGACCTCGGCGTGCGCCACGGCGTGCGAAACGCGCAGGCGACGGTGCTCGCCCCGACGGGCACCATTGGCCTCCTGATGGACTGTGACACGACGGGCATCGAGCCCGACCTCGGACTCGTGAAGTTCAAGAAGCTCGTGGGCGGCGGCAACATGTCGATCGTCAACCAGACCGTGCCGCGCGCGCTCGACGTGCTCGGTTACTCAGAAGCCGAGCGCGACGTCATCATCGCCTACATCGACGAGCACAAGACCATCGTGGGCGCGCCGGCGCTCAAGGCCGAGCATCTGCCGATCTTCGCGTGCTCCATGGGTGACAACACCATTCACTACTCGGGTCACGTTCGCATGATGGGGGCCGTGCAGCCCTTCATCTCGGGCGCGATCTCCAAGACGGTGAACATGCCCGAGGACGCGACCATCGAAGACGTGGAGAACCTCCACCTCGACGCGTGGCGCCTCGGCATCAAGGCCGTCGCGATCTACCGCGACAACTGCAAGGTCGGCCAGCCCCTCTCGACGGCGAAGAAGGACGGCGAGGGCCAGAGCGCTCCGGCCAGTGAGTCCGACGTCGACGCCGCGGAGATGGTCGAACTCTACGCGCAGGTCGCTCGACTCGAAGCCGCGCTCGAGCACGCCCGCGACGAGGGCGCGCACGTGGTGGTGGGCGCCGTTCGCGAACGGCTTCCCCGTCGTCGCGTCTCGTCGACCTTCGCTTTTCGCGTGGCCGACTGTGAGGGCTACGTCACGGTGGGCGAGTACGAGGACGGGCGACCGGGTGAGGTGTTCATCAAGGTCGCCAAGCAGGGCTCCACGCTCGCGGGCATCATGGACGCGTTCTCCATCTCCATCAGTCTCGGCCTCCAGCACGGAGTACCGCTCGCGACCTACGTGCGCAAGTACCAGAACATGAAGTTCGAACCGTCGGGCATGACCGACGACGCGGACCTGCGCATCGCGACGTCGCTCGTGGACTACATCTTCCGTCGCTTGGCGCTCGACTACTTGAACCCACTCGAGCGTGAAGAGATAGGCGTGCTCTCGACGAGCGAGCGCATTCAGCCCACACTGCTCGGCGTAGCCGAGCAGGCGACGCCCACGATCAACTTGCCGATTCAACAGTCGCTCATCGAGGTGAACGAGAAGCCTTCGCCGCCGCGTGAAACGCCGGGACTGATCAGCCGTTCGCAGCAGCGCGACGCGCCCATGTGTTACCAGTGCGGCAACGCCATGCAGCGCGCGGGCTCGTGCTACGTCTGTTCGACCTGTGGCGCGACGAGCGGCTGTTCGTAACCGTCGAGTCGCGCTCGAAGTTCAGAGGGTTGAGCGCGAACGTCTCGGTGGTTGCGTCCGGACCTAGGTGGGTTCGTGCCGACGTGCACGTTCTCGCAGAATCGGACGTGTCGGTTTCCTAGGCAGTGGCCGCGCGAACGGCAAAACGTACGAAGAGGGGCTCGCCACGCACGTTCGTAGCGCCTAGCCTGTTGCCGAGTCGCGACGCCGGTAGTGAAGTGCCGCGACGGATGAGTGATGGTGGGGGATTCAGTTGCTCGACTTCGCGTCTGCCTGGGAGGAAGTCACCGACGCCGTGTCGGAGCGAGACGCCGTCATCCAAGGTCAGCGACGACTCAGCTACCGGGCGTTCGATGACGCCGCGGCCCGTTTCGCCACCGCCGTCGAGGCGGCGGGCGTGCCCGAGGGCGGGAAAGTCGCCCTCTATCTCCACAACTGCCCGGAGTATCTCATCGCCCAGTACGGCGCGTTCAAGCACCGTGCCGTACCGATCAACGTCAACTACCGCTATCTCGACGACGAACTCGTCTACCTGCTGGAGAACTCTGACGCGCGGGTCCTGGTCTTTCACAGCTCGCTCTCGGAGTGCGTGAGGCGGGTGCGTGCTCAGCTCTCCAACGTTCGTCTTTTCGTGGAGGTCGACGACGGTGGGCCCCACCTGGAAGGGACGCGACGATTCACGGACCTGCTGGAGGCGAATCAGCCACAGGTGCGCAAGGAGCGATCCCCGGAGGATCTCTACATGCTCTACACCGGCGGCACGACGGGAATGCCGAAGGGCGTCATGTTCCCCCAGGGCGAGTTCATCGCGGGCCTCCTCGCCGGAGCCCTTGCACTGGGCCTCGTCACGTCAATACCCGCCGATCGATCCGGTCTGAGGGCTCTGGTCGGCGAAATCACGGTGACGGGCCCGGAAGTCAGTATTTCGTGTTGTCCGCTCATGCACGGAACCGGGATGTGGATCGGCGCCATGCCCGCGCTGCTGACGGGTGGCGCGGTCGTGCTGTTGGAATCACGTTCGTTCGACGCTGGCGAAGTGTGGCGGATCACCGAACAGGAAGGGGCGACACGGATCGTCATCGTCGGCGATCCCTTTGCTCGTCCGCTGCTGCGCGCGTTGGAGGCACGCGAATCGGAAGGTCGAGCCGTCGACACCGCCAGCGTGCGCCACGTCATCTCGTCGGGAGCCATCTGGAGCCGAGAGATCAAGGACGGGCTGCGATCGCGCCTGTCGGCCCTCCTCGTCGATTCGCTCGGCTCGACGGAGGGCTTGGGCTTTGGGGTCAGTGGCGCGAGTCGCGACCAGGGCACACCCACCGCGCACTTCTCGCTGACTCCCGACTCGAAGGTCGTGAGCGAGCAGGGGCTCGAGGTTTCGCGCGGAACCGGCGAACAGGGCGTTCTCGCGAGTCGGACCGCTGCCTACGGGTACTACAAAGACCCTGAGAAGTCAGCGAGGACGTTCATTCGAATGGATGGAAAGGGTTACGTTCTCACGGGCGACTGGGCCACCGTCGACGTCGACGGCACCATCACGCTTCTCGGACGCGGATCGATGACGATCAACACCGGTGGTGAGAAGGTCTTCGCGGAAGAGGTCGAAGAGGCCATCAAGCGCCATCACCTGGTCGACGACTGTCTCGTGGTCGGACTGCCCGACGAGCGATTTGGTCAAAGGGTTGTGGCGGTCATTGGTTCACCCGCGCCGACGGCGCCAACCTATGACGAGATCTGTGAGTTCCTGCGATCGTCGCTCGCTCACTACAAGATCCCCAGGGCGGTCGTCGTTCGGACCACGGTCCAACGGGCACCCAACGGCAAGGCGGACTACCGATGGGCGCTTCAAACAGCGCTCGAAGTCCACACGACCGATTGACCGACCCCAACGAGTCCCGGTGGTGGATCGACCAATGTCGGGGCCGGGGCAGTCGCGGATCCAGTTCGGACGGCCTCGCGGGCGCGACTCGCCACGTAGTTCCCCGTCGCTGACGCCGTTACTGATTCGCCGTCGTGACGGGTGAGCGACAGCTTCGCCACGTCGATTGCAATCGGGCGATGGTACGATCAGCGCGGTGAGGACGTTCATCGCCGGGCCGCGCGCCACCACAACGATTCGCGCGTGACCGCCGACGAACTGGCCGCAAAGCTCCTCCACGCGGTGCTCGACGCTCACCCCCTGAACGGCTCTCTCCTCGGGCTGTCCGAGTACGATGACCGGCTTCCGGACTATCGCCCGAAGGCGCAAGAGAGAGAAGTTGCGGCCCTTCGGGCGGTGGCGCACGACGCTGGGCGCCTCGACGTCGTGGGCTTGGACGAGGTCGATCACCAGACCCTCGATCTCGTGCTCAGTAGCGCCAACGCGCGCGCCGACGCCGCCGCGGTGCCGTTCGTCGAGTTCACGGTCAGCGACTTCCACGCGGCACCCGTGTCCGAGATTCTCCTGACGTTGCCGAAGGTTTCGCTCGACACCGACGCGCGGGCCGACGCCTATCTCACTCGACTTAACGGCCTGCCCGGGCTGCTCGAAGCGGTGGCCGCCCGCCACCTGGACGGCGTCAGCGCCGGGCGGGTGCCGGTTCGCCGACTGGTGGAAGCGCTGATCGCCCAGCTCGACACCGTCATCGATGACGCCGACGCGGGGGGCCTGCGACGGGTTCGTGGCGACGACCCTGCCTTCTCTGAGCGATTGGACCGGGTCCTCGAGGACGTCGTCGTGCCGGCCTTCGCCCGGTATCGAGAGGTGTTGGCATCTCGTCTCGTCGCCGCGGGTCGTGACGACGCTCGCAGTGGGCTGTGTTATCTCCCCGACGGCGTCGTGATGTACGACGCGCTGGTGCGCCTGCACACCTCGAGCACCAGGACCCCCGACGAACTCCACCACGTCGGCCTCGAGCTGATGGAAGGGATAAACCAGGAATATCGCGACGTCGGCGAACGTCTTTGGGGTACGAGCGAAGTGGAGGAGGTCATGGATCGTCTGCGCCACGATCCCGGGCTGCGCTACGACGACGCCGACCAGATCGTGTCCGACGCCCGCACGGCGGTGGCGCGGGCCGAGGCGGCGGCACCGGACTGGTTCGGTCAGCTGCCCGACGAGGCCTGTCTGGTTGAACCCGTTCCCCGCGTCGAGGAGGTGGGCAGCGCTCCCGCGTACTACCTCCCCGGTGCCCTCGACGGCTCGCGCCAGGGAACGTACTTCGTCAACACCTTTCGAGCGACGGAGCGCTCACGGGCCGACGCGGAGACCATTGCCTTTCACGAGGCGGTGCCGGGCCACCACTTCCAGATCACCATCGCCCAGGGCCAACCGAGGCTGTCGCTGCCGCGACGTGTCCTGAGGGACACCGCCTGCGCGGAGGGCTGGGGTCTCTACGCCGAGCGACTGGCCGACGAGATGGGCCTCTACACCAGCGACGTCACCCGGCTCGGCATGCTGACGGCCGACGCGTGGCGCGCGGGCCGCCTCGTGGTCGACACCGGTCTCCATCACTTCGGGTGGGGGCGCCAGCGGGCGGTGGACTGGTTCTCGACGCATACGCCCTTGGCGAGGGTCGTCATTGAGGCCGAGGTGAACCGCTACATCACCTCGCCCGGCCAGGCGCTCGCCTACATGGTCGGCAGAATGGAGCTGGAACGCCTGCGACGCGTGGCGCAGGACGGCCTCGGGGACCGCTTCGACCTGCGCGCGTTCCACGACGCCGTACTTGAGGCTGGACCGGTTCCCTTGCCGGCGATGGCCGCGTTGGTAGAGCGGTGGGTCGGTTCCGTGGCCGCGGGCACCACGTCGTAAAGACGATCACGAGTGCCGTACGTTTCGCGCGCGACGAGGGTGACGAGAGATGGCTCGCGTCGCCACTGCGCAGGACTTCTCGTCTGATGAGAACGCCACCGGTCCGTGGCGTGCTACAACGCGCCAGCGTTTTCGACCGCTACGGCCTCGATGTCGCCCGCCGGCGTGAAGCCCAGCACCTGCGCGTAGAAGGACAACTCCGCCTCGGCGGTGCGTACGATGTTCTTGGCCTGACGAAAACCGTGCTGCTCGCCCTCGTAAGCCACGTAGGCGAAGGGGACGCCCTTGTCGCGCAGGGCCTCGGCCATGGCTTCTGCCTGGGCCGGGGGCACGACGGCGTCCTCTAGTCCCTGGAACAAGATCATCGGCGTTCGTAGCAAATCGGTGTGGTAGACCGGCGAGCGCTCTTCGTAACGTGCGCGGGCCTCGGGCCAGGGGCCGATCATGCCGTCAAGGTAGCGTGACTCGAACTTATGGGTGTCCTCGGCCAGCGCCCCGAGATCGCCCACACCGAAGTAGCTCGCCCCGGCCGCGAAGACGTCGCGAAACGTCAGGGCGCACAACGTGGTGTACCCCCCGGCGCTGCCACCGTGAATCAAGAGCGCTTTCGGATTCGCTCGGGCGCTCGCGGCGAGGTAGCGCGCGGCGTTCACGCAGTCGTCGAGATCCACCACGCCCCAGGCGCCCTTTAGACGTTCACGGTACGAGCGTCCGTACCCGGTGCTGCCTCCGTAGTTGACGTCCACGACGGCAAACCCTCGGCTCGTCCAGTACTGGACGGCGTAGTTCAACGCGGCGCTGCAACTCGCGGTCGGGCCGCCGTGGCTCGACACGATGAGCGGGGGAGCCTCACCCGGAGGACCGTCGAAGTCCGGGTTCCTCGGGGCGTAGTAGAGCGCGTACGCCGTCAGTCCGTTCGTGGTCGCGAACTCAATGGGCTCGGGCACCGACAGGTACGCCGGGTCGACGTCATTCACGAAGCTCGTCGCGAGCATCGTCTCGGCTCCGCTCGTAAGGTCGACGCGCACCACCGCAGGGGCCTTCTCGGGGGAGGCCACCAGACCCACGAAGTCGACGCCGTCGGTCGCGACGGAGCCGACGATGGTCCAGTCGATGGGTACCTCGCGCACGCCGGCTGCGTTCACGACGCCGAGGTGACTACCGTCGGACGCCTGCCACGTGGTGACGAGCGATCCGTCGACCAGGGGCGCGTAGTTCGTGAAACCAAAGTTCCACGCGGGGCGTCCAAACTCGCTAGCGAGTGGATACAGCGCCACTGGCCCGGCGGGCGTGTCGCGGTAGAGGTTCCACCAGTCGGTGCGGTCGGACACGAAGACGAGGGAGCCGGCGGCGTCGTAGCGAGGCTGGATGACCGACTCGTCGGGGTTACCCACGACCACGCGACGCGACGTCACCTCGCTGTGCGCGTCGAGTTCGACTTCGTACAACACGGTCGTGTCCCAGGGCATGTTGGGGTGGTCCCACGCCACGTAGGCCAACCGGCGCCCGTCCGGCGAGAAGGTGGGCGAGCTGAAGAAGTCGTGTCCGGCGGCCACTACCGCCGGCTCGATGGTGCCGTCGGTCGCGAGGAGAACGATGTCGTTGACGACCGTGCTCTCGTGACGCTCGCGAACGCACACCAGGGACCTTCCGTCGGGACTTACCACGGGATCGGCGTATCGCCACGAGCGCGTCGACGGCGGTTCGGCCGTCAGGGCGACGGGCTCGCCTCCACGTTCGATTCGGTAGAGACGCTGGTCGGCGTAGTTCGAGAAGTAGACGGTGGAACCGTGCACCGCGTAGCAAAGTCCGCCGTACTCATGAGCCAGGGTGCGTGCGGCGAAGTCAGCACCGAACACGTCGGCCGTCACGTTGTCGGGACCTCGTCGGACGAGGACGTTACGCCCGGCCTCGGTGGGACGTGACTCCATCCAGTAGTACGCGCCGGCCTCAACCAGTGGAAACGTCAATCCCACCACGTCGCCCACCAAGAGTTGACTCGTGACCGGTGACGCCCACGATCCGAACGGGGAAGAGTTTGTTGTCATGCCCTACGATAACCCTGAGCGGCGTCGATTTGCACGGCCAACGGCGTTCGACACCGTGTCGTGACACTGGCGTGATGGGGACGTGCCCTCGTCGCTCCTGCTCTCAAGGAGTGCTAACGCAACGTGAAGGCTATCGGCATTTCGGCGTACGGTGACCAGTCGGTCCTCGAGCGCTGGGACGTTCCCGTACCGGTGCCCGGCCCTTCGGACGTTCTCGTTCGCGTGGCCTTCGCGGGCGTCAACTTCATGGACGTCCACACGCGCGAGGGCAAGTACGAAGGTTCGCGCACCTACCCCCTGCACCTGCCGCTCACGCTCGGCATGGAAGGCGCGGGCATCGTCGTCGAGGTCGGTTCAGAAGCCACGGGAGTGCGCGTCGGTGATTCCGTCGCGTGGTGTCTGTCGTGGGGAAGTTACGCCGAGCTCGCCGTGGTCCCGCTTCGCCGCGTCGTGAAGGTCCCGCCCAACGTTGGCTTGAACGTAGCTGCCGCGTCGCTCTTCCAGGGGTGCACCGCGCACTACCTCTGTCACGACGTCGCTCGACTCGGCCCCGCGAGCACGTGTCTCGTCCACGCCGCCTCCGGCGCGATTGGCCAACTACTCGTCCAGTTCGCCAAGAAGGCGGGCGCCACGGTCTACGCCACCGCGAGCACGAGCGAGAAGGGGCAGGTCGCCCTCGAGTGCGGCGCGGACGAGTTCTACCCCTACGACCACGGTGGCTTCGCCGACGAAGTGCGTCGTGCGACGTCTGGTCGCGGGGTCGACGTCGTCTTCGACGCGCTGGGCGCTCCCACGCTGCGCGACAGCTTTCGCGCGACGAGGTCGCGGGGTCTGGTGGTCAACTACGGATCGGTGGCGGGTTCGATTCGCGACCTCGACCCGGTGGAACTCGGCGAGGCTGGCTCACTCTGGCTGACGCGACCGAGATTGGCCGACTACGTCGCCGATCGCGAGACCATCCAACGTCGAGCCGACGCCCTCTTTGAAGGTCTCGGCGACGGATCACTCTCGGTGACGTTGTCGGGCGAGTTCACGTTCGACAACGTGGAGCTGGCGCACGCGGCACTTGAAGAACGGCGCCAGATCGGTAAGGCACTCCTGCGAATCGCGTCCTGAACGCACGAGCAGTCGGCGTCAGATTGGCTCACCTTCTCTTTGTTCGCACGACGTTGGCCGTCACGGCGAAAGGTGTTCAGGGTGAGGCGGCGCTCCCATGGCCCCGACGTCGTGGGTTTCGCTCGCCAGTACGCGGATCAAGGCGAGAACGGAGCGCCGTCGCTCGCCACAGATCGCGTCTTTGGCATCCCCTCGGTCAAGATCATGCTCGACGCGCGCAGTGTCGAATTTGCGGTCCTTCGTGAGCAGATGGAAGCCGAGTGGATTCCCGGACTGATGGAGGCCGTTGGACTATCCCACTCCCAGTTACCACTGCCGTGGGACGCGGATTTTCTCTTCGGTCCAACGACTCTTGACGGCCGCGACACGTAGCTGCTGTGCGAGATCAACGTGAGCTGCGTGTCGCCGTTCCCGGACGCCGCGCTCGGGGGGCTCGTGCGCTCGCGAACCACTTCCACCTGACGAGAAAGGATCCGCGGCGGCGACCAGGGTGACGATGGTCGCTTGCACAACGCCGTTGACGAACTCTTTCGACCGACTCCTAAGTATCAGTGCCACGAGCCGGTGTCTCCCGTGACGAAGGGCGTCACGTTGACGCTTGAGCAGACGAAGGCGAGTTGGGTCGTCATCCGAAAGTGAGGATCACCGGGAAGTCCCACGTCCAGCTTCACCGATACCGGGCACGCCTTCAGGCTCACTTCTATCCACACGAGGGTGAAACTCGCGACGCCCGTTCGAGGCGTCAGTGGTACGACGGGCAGCGCGACCCGACCAGACGGGGTGGTGGGTCCGTCGTAGCCGCCCGCGTAACTGCTGATGGTGTTGCTCACCTCGGCAAAACTTCCCGGTGGCATCACGCGCTGGAGGCTCCTTTGGACGGACCTGTCGCGACGGTCCTCGAGGGGAACGCGCACTCGTGGGTAACCCGTCAGTGCGCACGTCGTGGGACCGACGTTTCGAACGAGGATCTGGTACCCGCCATGACCGAGGCCGGCGTTCGTCTGAAGAGTGAAGTGGAGCGCCGACAGCGAACACGTGTGGAGATGAGGTGACGCGTCGGCTCGTCGCTCCACCAAAGCGAGAACGGCGTTGACGAGCGCGACCGCGAGGAGAAACGAGATCACCGTTCGAAGCAGGCCGGTTCGCGGGTAGCCCGGCGTCGCGACGGTGCGGGCCGCCTCGCTCACGGCCGGTAACCCCGTTGGCTCAAGAATCTCTGCAGGGCCGCGATGAACTTTTGACCACCCGGCTCGATTGGGCTCAAGGCGCTGTTGAGGTGGCCCGCTCGTAGTTCTAAGCGGAGAAATTTCTGGACGCTCCTAAAGTGTCCGAGCATGTCCTCATCGGCGGCCCAGGCGGCCGCCAGTCCCACCGTGTCGCCGTAGTGGGACGTTGCGGAACTGTCGAAGGCGCTACGCCACTGGGCGGCGTCATGGGCGATCAGCTTCGGAAACGATCTCGTCACGTTATGAAAGGCGTTGCGGGAGAAGCTCAGAATCTCGATGGGCATGCCCGAGCCCGCGTAGTCGGTGAAGGCGTAGGCGAAACGGTCGTCCGCGCTGACGAAGACGTCGCTTCCTCCCTTGCCGAGTGCTTCGAGTCTGGCCACGGGGTCACCAAACTCGTATTCGAACTTCTGGTACCTTCCGGACGACGCGTCGAACGCAAAGACCTGTTCGACCGTGCAACAGTGGGCGCCGCCGCTGTAGAGGTCGAGCACCACGTCGAGGGGACCATGTTGGCTAAGGCGAACGACGTGAAGGACCGTGCGTCCCGGGGAGAGTGAATCTGGCCAACACTGGTGACCACACCACTTCGAACTTACGGCGACGTCGCTCACCAACGTGCCGGCGCGAGTGATCGTGAGACGAGCGTCGCGGGACTGAGGAAACGTCCCCGAGTACGTGAACGTCGCGCTGACGTCACCCGACGTTGTCGTCATGGACGAGGCGGTCGCGTTGGTTGGCGCGACGACCAACGAGGCGAGCACGATCGCCCCGATGAGTCCAGGTCGAAACGAAACTGATGGCCGTGACACGAAGGCTCCTCCTTTCTCGGTAGTCTCGAAGCTCGGTGCGTGGCGTCGTTCTACGTCGGAGCGACCTCACCGAGTTGCGCCATTCGCGATGTTCTGTCGATCGAGAGGTTCAACTTACCGCCGCTTCAATTGATGGTGGGCGACCCGGGACCCACACGCGTCCATCAAAGAGCCGTCGTGCGGTGCGAAAGAAGGTCCCCGCGTGGGCGACCCACTCGTCGTTCTCGTAGGTCACGTCGGCGTCCGCACTCAACACGCCCGACGGCGTACCGAGTCGTAGCGACCCGGCGCTCTTGGTCGACGGGAGCAGTTGCGCCACGACCGACCCGTGGACGTGCGCCGCCACGGCGGTGCACAGTGAGACGGTCAGGGGTAGGGCTCGGTGGGGCTGGCCGTGCGAGATGGCGCGCGCAACCAGATCGACCTCGTCGCCCTCGATCGTCGCTCCTGACACGCTCGAGCTGACGGCGCGAGGGCTCACGACGCAGACAAAGGGCACGCTCGTGACGCTCGCCGCGCTTTCGACGTCGGGCGCGATGCCCATGCGCACCGAGGCGACACGGCGGATCGTTTCAAGCAGGGCCAGCACGTCGGGACGGGCTTCGAGCGCGTCGGGTAACTCGACACCGGTCAGACCGACGTCGTGAGCGCGAACGAAGACGACGGCGTTCGCTGCGTCCACCAGCGAGACGTCGACGGCGTCGTGACCGGGTATTTCGAGACGATCGGTCACGTGTCCGCTCGGCAGGAGGGCGCCCGTCGTCGCACCGCCCGGCCTCATGAAATCCAGTCGGATCGGCGAGCCCGAACCACTCACGCCGGGGATGACCAAGTCACCGTCGTAGCGGGCCCGCCCCTCGTCGACGGCGAAGGTGCTGTGGATGATCTTGTTGGTGTTGGTGTTGAAGACGCGAACGGTGGCGACGTCACCGCTCGCCGTCATCAGTCCTTCGTCGACGGCGAAGGGACCCACGGCCGAACTCATGTTGCCGCAGTTACTGCGATAGTCAACCCGCGCCTCTTTTATCATGACCTGGGCGAAGGTGTAGTCGACGTCCGCGTCCGCGCGTGGGGACGGCGCGAGGACGCACGCTTTGGAGAGTGACGACACGCCGCCACCCATCCCGTCTAACTGGCGTCCGTGGGGATCGGGCGAGCCCATGGCGGCGACGAGGAGCGGTGTCCAGTCGTCGCGACTCGCGGGCAGATCGCGTTGGTGGAACATGATCGCTTTACTCGTCCCGCCACGCATGAAGACGGCGGGGATGGCTCGTTGCTTCACGTCTCCATCCTCGCATCCGGCGCGGCGTCGAAGGTCCTCACCGTCTCGACGTCTCGTCGCGACGCTCAGCGACCGTGCCGTTCGAACAGGCCCGGGGTGAGACCCGCGACCTCGAGTAGCTCCCTCGGTATCTCGACGTTCAGCTCGCTCAAGCGACCCGGTGCCAAGTCGGGCAGGGCGAGCGCGACCTCGAGGAATCGTTTCCGCTCTTCCTCGGTGGCGTTCAAGCCAGCGAGCTCGTGGAACTTGCGCAGGTAGTCGTCGCGACCAAAGGGGGTGGCGCCGCGGGGATGGGCGTCGGGGACGTCGATCTCGTCGTCGATGATGCTTCCGTCGCGCTTCGTCACGACGACGCGTCCGCCGAAGGACCTCTTCTCCGAATCGTCATGGTGGTACCGCTCATCCCATTCGGCGTCCTCGACGGTGCGGATCTTTCGCCACAGTGACACCGTGTCCGCTCGGACGGCGCGCTCGGGGCGATAGCTGTCCACGTGATGCCACGTCCCGTCCTCGAGGGCCACGGCGAAGATGTACATGAGGCTATGGTCGAGCGTTTCGCGATTGGCGCGAGGGTTGAACTTCTGTGGATCGCCCGACCCGCTGCCGATGACGCGATGCGTGTGGTGGCTGGTGTGGATGACGACCTCGTCGATCTCCGAGAGATCGCCGAGTCGCCGGCGCAGCCGAAAGGCCAGGTCGATCCAGGCCTGGGCCTGGACCTCGGCCGAGTGGGCCTTGGTGTAGGACTCCATGACGGCGCGCTTGGATTCACCGGGGACTGGAAGAGACACCGTGTACTCGGCGTCGGGCCCGTCGAGGATCCACGCGATGATGCTGTCGTCGCCCTCGTAGATCGGCGCCGGCGACGTCTCGCCGCGCAGGGAGCGGTCGATCGCTTCGACGGCCAACTTGCCGGCGTGCGCTGGAGCGTTCGCCTTCCACGTCGAGATCTCGCCCTTGCGCGACTGACGCGTGGTCACGGTGACGTGCACCGCGTGATTGAGCGCCTGGTAAATGGTGTCGACGTCGAGGCGCAACATCGCGCCGATGCCCGCCACCATGCCGGCCGCGATGTGCGTGAGGTGGTCGACGCGATGCGGGTGCAACGCGATGCCCTTGGTGAGGTCGCCCGAGATCTCGTAGGCAGCCGCAATACCGCGCACGAGGTCGGCCCCGCCCGAGCCCAGCTGTTGGCCCACGGCGATGAGCGGGGGGATCATGTCGCCCGGGTGGTTCATGTCCGCCGCGAGAAAGGTGTCGTGAAAGTCCAGTTCTCGTACCGCGGTGCCGTTCGCCCAGGCCGCCCATTCGCACGACACCAGAGTGGTGTTGGCGACGCCAAAGATCGTGGCGCCGCCCTCGTGGGGATGGGCGAGCGCTTGGGCACGCGCGTTCGCGACGGGACGACGCAAGAGACCGGCCACCGCGACCCCCGCGTTGTCGATCACTCGGTTCAGAATCATCTCGACGACGTCGGCGTCGAGGGGTGCGTCGTCCAGCGCGACGCACGCCAGCTTCCAGGCCAGCAACTCAGTGCGAGGAGGGGTCGATGAACTTTCGTAGACGCGCACTACGTGCTGCTGCACCGAGGCTCCTCACCTTGACGTACGTCGATCGTTGGCGAACGAATCCCTCCATTCTTGCGCACGTGCTGCACCAGTGAGCTACGTCGCTCGCCGTGCACGAGACGAGACGACGTCTATCGTTGGTTGTAGCGAATCGTACAGGCGAGACCGTCGGACAAGGTGATGGTGAAGGTGAAGACGCCGTTGCGCGATCGAGCACGCGACGTGACGCGCACGATCAGCAACCGACCGGTGTCGCGGGTCACGATGGCGGTCGTTCCTGCGTGGCTGGTGACTCGGGGCCGTCCGTAGAATCCGGTGCCGTGGATCGCGAGCGTCACGGTACGCCCGGCGACGGCGTGACCGACGAGTGACGTGGCCGTCGGGGGCACCTGGGGCGTCGTGACGTTCAACTTGAAGCTGAACGTTCCGACGTCGCCCGAAGGGTCGCTGACCGTGCCGGCCGCGATGTAGGCGCCACTGGCGAGCGCGCCGCTCGTCGTCACGAGACCGCTCGAGCTGACGACGAGGTTGGGGGTGCCTCGGTTCTGGACGTAGGTCACGGCGCCGAGATTCGCGCCGACATCGAGCTGGACACTGTAGGTCGATGAATTGGTGGTGCTCACCAACGCGCTCGAGGGTGCGCGCTGGACCAGCGAGCCGACCGTCAAGGTGAAGGCGAACTTACCGACGTCACCGCTCGCGTCACCCGTGGTCCCTCGGGCGACGTAGGTGCCCGCGGTGAGGGTGCCACTCGTCGTGACGACGCCACTCGAGCTCACGAGCAACGCGGGCGTGCCGCTCGTCTGGACGTAGGTGACCGCGCCGTTGCTACCCGTGACACTGAGCTGGTTGTTGAAGGTCGCCGACGCGCTCGTTTTCGCCGACGCGCTCGTGGGCGCGCCTTGGAGCAACTTGCCGACGGCGAGCGTCAGGGTAAAGGTGCCGGCGTTACCCTTCGCGTCGACGCTGGTGCCGGCCGCGACGTAGGTGCCGAGGGGTAGCGAACCGCTCGTCGTGACGACGCCACTCGAACTCACGAGCAGTTGAGGCGTGCCGCTCGTCTGGACGTAGGTGACCGCGCCGTCGTTGTTCGTGGACACGAGTTGACTACTGAACGTGGATGAGCCGGCCACCGAAACGGCGGTCAACACCGGTGGGCTCAAGAGCCCACAGAGGTAGTCGCCGTCGTAGCCGTGCGAGCCGTACTGGATGAGCGCCACGCGCCCCGCGGTGAACGACGACGAGCTACAGCCCGCTTGAGCGGCCGGCGCCGATCCAAATCCCGGGATCCACACCGGTACTTGCGGGAACGAGGATGGGGTCGCGACGGTGATGACCTTCCACTGTTGTGACGTGGAGTAGACGCCGATCGACGTCACGCCGATGTTCGTGAAGGAGGCGATCATTCCCTCGATCGCCGCTTCGTCGTACGTCCCCGTCGCCGCGCTTCGTCCCATCTCGATGGTCTGCCACTTGTTGCCCGTCTCGACGTCGAGCCACCACGGCGCCGCGATAGCGGCCCCCGTGGGTGACGACGACCCGTTGGCGATCTCGGCGTTGACGGCGTTCGCGAACGCGGAGCGCGCCGCGTTCCAGCCGTAGTCGTACGAGCAGGCGACCGAGTCGGCGCCCGAGCACACCTTGGGCGACTGTTGACTGGTCGGCCAGTCCGCCGCGAACGTCGGCCCAGGATTGTCGGCGTTAGCGTAGAAGGCCGGGTTGGCGTTGACCGCGCCCTGGGCCCAGGCCAGCTCTCGCGAGAGGCACGGATTGGTGCTGAAGGGGTGGCCGGCGTTCACGCCGACAATGCCAAAGCCCGGTGACGAGGGAAGGGACTCGCTGCACTGGGGGAAGCTGATGTCGTAGCCGATCGACGTCGGTGCAATAGGCGTCGCCGGGAAGGCGAGGCCCGAGGTAGCCACGAGAACAACCGCGGCCACGACAACTGCGAACGAGGACTTCGTCAGGAGTGCATGCACGTGCCGTAAGCCTACGAGTGAGGCGGCACCATTCAAAACCGGGACCTTACAGACTTCTGAGAGTGTGACACTTTACGTTGAATGCGATGCGTTCGCTACGCGAAGGGGCCTTCAACCACTGACGTGCGAGGAGAGGTCGACGATCGGCTCGCGAAGAACGTGAAACGTCGACGTCGGACGTTTGGGACGTTTCGGACTCACGTTCGCGCGACGAGCGTCCGTCGAGCGAACGTGCTAAGGAGCGCCGATGTGACGTCGCAGGTTCATCATCATCGCCCCGCCCGCCAGCGCGGTGAGACCGGTGCCGAGGGGCCACCAGTTTCCGAGGTGGACACTGAAGTAGAGGGCCGTGATGGCCGGCGCGAGGGTGCCCGAGACACCCCACGCGAGACCGGACGCCGCGTTGTAACGACCGCGCAGGTGTTCGGGCGCGATGTCGTTGACGATCGCCGAGCCGACCGGCTGGAGCATGGTCTCGCCGATCGCGAAGACCACCATGGCGAGGCACAGCATCGAGATCGAGGCGGCCGCCGGTAACGCCAACGTCGTCTCCAGGATCACCCAGAAGAAGAACCAGAACGCGGCCACGACGCCCAAGACGCGCGTTCGGCTCTTTCCTTCGATGCGATTGAGCACCCGGAGCTGGACGAGCACGATGGTGGAGGTGTTGAAGAAGAAGATGACGCCGATGGAGTGGACCGAGAGTTTGAGGTTGTTCACCACGAAGAGGCTGAGACCCGCGTCGAGCGATCCGTAGCCACCGATCATCAGAAAGATCGACGCCACCACGTAGCGCACGAGTCGACGATCCCTCACGACCTCACGCCAGCCTTCGGCGCTCTTGACCGGGTCTTCGTGGTGCTCCGTGACGGGTCCCCCGTGTTGGCGAAGGGTGAGGTAGGAGAGGGCGGCGACGAGTGTCACGCCCGCGTTAAAGACGTAGAGCGCGACGAAGGTATCGGGGTGTTGGAGGTCGACGACCGACGCGGAGATCAGCCCACCGAAGCCCACGCCGAGGTTCAACAACATGAAGTTGAAGCCGAAGGCCCGTTGGCGGTGTTCGGGCGCCACCAGTCGGCTCAACATCGTGCTGCTCGGCCCCCAGGCGGCACCACCGAAAACCGCAATGAAGAGCGCGGCGAGGGTGGCCTCCTCGCGCGTGTGCGCGAGCGCCCAGAGGACGAGGGCGATGGCGTCGCAACTGTAAGCGAAGAGGATGACGCGAATCGGCCCGAGTCGATCGGTCACCGTTCCCTACAGCGGCGCGCTCGCGATTCCTACCACCGCGGACAAGGCGAGCAACAGCGTGGAGAAACTCGTCGAGAAGCCGCGTACGTTGTGCAGGTAGATGACGAACAGCGAGAGCGTGAGGCCGTTGCCCACGCAGCCGATGAACGTGCAGAGGAAGAACCGGCGCAGGGGACCGCGAATCGACGAGCGAAAGTCGCTGGGAACGAGGTTGTCGATGAGTTTCACGAGGTCATCAGGCTACTTGGGTAACTTTGTGCGGCGAATCACAAGAAGGAGGAGGTCAATTTCACCTCGAGAGTTAAGATTGTGACGTTAGTCACCCACTAACGGAGAGGTGTGACGACTTGAGCACTCGATTGGCCAAGGGCCGGGTTGACCTTCTAGAGGAGATAACGGGCGACGTCGAGCGCCTCTACAACCGACACATGGAAGCACCGCGACTCTGGTTCCCCCACGAGCAGATCGACTGGGGCGAGGGTGAGAGCTTTCAACGGCGTCCCTGGTCGCCCGAGGACTATCCGATCGGTGACGGCGTGCGCAGTTCGATCTTCGTCAACCTGTTGACCGAGGACAACCTGCCGTACTACACGGACTCGATCCTCGAGCACTCGCCCAAGGGCCACCCCATTCGAGAGTGGACCTGTCAGTGGACGATGGAAGAGAATCGCCACGCCATGGTGATGCGCGACTGGGTGCACGTCAGTCGATGCATCAACCCGACGACGCTCGAAGAGGGCCGTCGGGTGCAGATGCAAAAGGGTGAGGTGCCCCATCCGGCCACCTTCGCCGAGTTGATCGCCTACGTGTCGTTCCAAGAACGCGCCACGCAGATCGCGCACCGCAACACCGGCGCGAAACTGCCCAAGGACGACAAGATCGGTCGCAACGTCCTAGCGCTCATCGCCGGCGACGAGACGAAGCACTACCTCTTCTATCGCGACCTCACGTTGGCGGCGTTCGCGATCGATCCCTCGGCCATGATGATCGCGGTCTCGAAACAAGTGAGCACCTTCGCCATGCCCGGTACCGGGATTCCTAGTTTCACGCGCCACGCCGTACGGATCGCCAGAGAGGGGATCTACGGACTCGGTCAGTACCTGGGCGACGTCCTCACCCCCGTCTTGGCTCTCTGGGACATCGAGCATTTGAAGGGTCTCAACAAAGAGGCCGAGATCGCCCGCGTCGACCTCGTGAACGTCAAAGCGAAGATCGCCGAGTCCGTCGAGCGCATGGCGCACAAGGCGTCACTGATCAAGACGTCAATCGGCGCGTCGCACTAGAGCGAGCGACCTCACTCCTTCGTGCTCGCGACCGCGCGGATGTAGTCCTCGAAGGCCTTTTGTTGCGACTGCACGGCGCGCACTCTGCGCAGGTGCATGTCGCCTCCTCGGGTGATGACGTAGATGAGACAACCCGCCACGGGAAGCACGAAGATGAAGAGGATCCACAGGGCCCTCGCTGGTCCGCTCAAGTCGTGACTGTTAAAGACGTCGAGCACCACGTGAAAGACGAGAATCAGCCAAAAGACGAAGAGGGCGACGTACAGCGTTGATATGAAGACGTCGAGTAAGGGATAGTTGGCGGCCAGCACGGCAGTCCTTTCAGAGATCTCTAGCGCGAATTGTAGAGTCTCATCTCGATTCGTCGTGAAAATCGTCGTCGCCGAGGCGATCGCGTCGTGTCGAGGGAGCGAACCTCGACTGTCTAGGATGTCGTCAACATGGGGGTGCTTGGTGCGCAGTTTCAATGAGGCGATCGCGGAGGTTGCCGCCGCGGGACAGCCCTTTGAGGTCATCGAGGTCGAACGTCACGGCGTGACGAACCGAGTCTTCAAGAACGCTCCGACGACGCTACGCCAATTCTTCGACTCCGCGAGAGGCGTCGAGGAGACGTTCCTCGTCTACGAGGACGAGGAGTGGACGTTCGCCCACGTCATGCGTGAGGTCGACGCCCTCGGCGACGCGCTCGTGCGCCACTACGGCATCCAGCCCGGCGATCGGGTGGGCATCGCCATGCGCAACTATCCCGAGTGGGTGATCGCCTTTGGCGCCATCGTCTCGGTCGGGGCGATCTCGGTCTCTCTCAACGCGTGGTGGACCGAGGACGAGCTCGACTTCGCCATCAACGACGCGGGCCTGTCGCTGTTTATTGGCGACAGCGAACGAATCCTTCGAGCCAGCCGGACGTGCGCTCGAAGGGGCGCGCGACTGCTCGGCGTGCGACTGCAGGAGGGTACGGCGTACGCGCCCGACGTCGAGCGGTGGTCGGACGTGGTCGTGACGGGCGCGCCAATGCCCCACGTGGACCTCGACGCCGACAGTGACGCCACCATCCTTTACACCTCGGGCACGACGGGCTTTCCCAAGGGCGCGGTGTCGACCCACGGCGCGATCTGTCAGACGATCATGGCGTTCTCCTCGGGCGCCGCCGTGCAGGCTGCCCGTCGCGACGACGATGAACTGGGCAGTGGTCAGTCACCGTGTTTCATACTGATCGTGCCCCTTTTTCACGTCACCGGTTGCGTACCGGTGATGCTGTCGTGCTTCACCTGGCACTTCAAACTCGTGATGATGTACAAGTGGGACCCCGAGAGAGCATTGGCGCTCATCGAACGCCACCACGTCACCAACTTCGTGGGCGTGCCCACCCAGGCCTGGGACCTCATCGAGTCGCCGAGTTTCTCCCGGTACGACACCTCGTCGCTGACGGCGGTGGGTGGTGGTGGCGCGCCGGCGCCGCCGACGCTGGTGGCGCGTGTCGAACAGTCGTTCACGAAGGGCCGTCCCAACTTGGGCTACGGCATGACCGAGACCAACGCGTACGGGCCGGGCAACTACGGCGAGGACTACCTCACGCATCCCACGTCCACGGGCCGCGTCCCCACAATCGTGATGGACGCCGATATTAGAGACGAGTCCCTTCGCTCGCTGCGCGCGGGCGAGCGTGGCGAGATCTGGCTGAAGTCACCGACGTTGATTCGTGGCTACTGGCGAAATCCCGACGCCACCCGAGAGATGATTCAACGAGGTTGGCTTCGCACCGGCGACCTCGGGCACGTGAGTGACGAAGGTTTCCTCTACGTGGAGGACCGGGCAAAGGACATGATCATCCGCGCGGGCGAGAACGTCTACTCGGCGCAGGTCGAGTCGGCCATCTACGAGCATCCCGCCGTCTACGAAGCGGCCGTCTTCGGTCTCTACAACGAGCGTCTCGGCGAAGAGGTGGCCGCCGCGGTGATGGTGCGCCAGGGTTCCACGCTCACCACGGACGATCTGCGAGCGTTCCTCTCGTCGCGCCTCGCCGCGTACATGATCCCCACGCGCGTGGCCTTCACGCGTGAAACGTTGCCGCGCAATCCCGCGGGGAAACTCATCAAGCGCGAGATGCCCGAACTCTACTTTCCCAACGCCGTTTGAATCGCGCGTCCGGCGTACTCGGCGACGTTGACGTCGCCGAGCTCGTGAAGATTGAACCACTGGGCTTGGTTGGTGGTACCCGTCATCTCGTCGCGTAACTCCCCGCCGTCGAGAGCGACGGTGTAGAGGACGCGTACGGTGTGAACGCGGTCGCCGTTCGGACGGCGGCGAACGTCGCTCGCGACGTCGAACAGCACGGGATCTCTAACCTTGAGGCCGGTCTCTTCTCGAAACTCACGGAGCAACGTCTCCTCCGGTGACTCACCGAAGTCAATGCCGCCGCCCGGCAGCCACCAGAGTGGCGGGTTGATCTGGGCGCTACTTGAGCGCACCAGAAGCACGCTCTCGTCGTGCACGAGGATTCCGTACGCCCTCACGCTGGTGTGCTGTTTGCTCATCGGTGCTTGTACGTCCTCATCCGTGCACTTCGTGCGCGCCACGTCGCGCGCCCGAGGAGCACCGTTCGGCGGCGCTCGCTGGAGAAATAGTAGCCAAGCGATCAGGTTCGACGTTCCCTCGCGCGTCGAAAGCGAGCCCCCTCTCACGTCGATCGGGCACTAGCGAGTGGTGGGAAAGCCCAGGTCGATTTGTGACTCCGAGGGCTGGGGCCAGCGCGTCGTGACCACCTTCGCGCGCGTGTAGAAGGCGAAGCCCTCGGGCCCGTAAATGTGATTGTCGCCGAAGAGCGAGTCCTTCCAGCCCCCGAAGGAGTACGCCGAGATCGGCACCGGAATGGGCACGTTGACGCCGATCATGCCGACGTGAACCTGGCGTGAGAAGAGCCGTGCCGCGTTGCCGTCACGCGTGAAGATCGCCACGCCGTTGCCGTAGGGGTTGGCGTTCACGAGGGCGATGGCGTCGTCGAAGGTGGCCACGCGCGCGACGCCGAGGACGGGTCCGAAGATCTCGTCGTCGTAGGCCCTCGTACCGGGTCGCACGCCGTCCAGGAGACTCGGTCCCACGAAGAAGCCACCGCCGTTCGTGAGCGTCGTGCCGTCTCGAACGACGTCGATGTCGTCCTCCTTGGCGGTCGTGACGTAGCGCACGACGCGCTCGAGGTGCTCTCTCGTGATGAGGGGACCGAAGTCACTGGTGGGATCGTCGCCCGGTCCGACCTTGAGACGATCCAGTCGCTCGGTGATCTTCTTGATGAGGGGCGCGGCGACGTCGCCCACCGCCACGACCACGCTGATCGCCATGCATCGTTCGCCGGCCGAGCCGTAGCCGGCGTTGATCGCGGCGTCGGCCGCGATGTCTAAGTCCGCGTCGGGTAACACGACCATGTGGTTCTTGGCGCCCCCGAGAGCCTGCACTCGCTTGTGGTGCTTGCTGGCGCTCTCGTGGACGGCCCGCGCGACGGGTGTGGAGCCGACGAAACTGACGGCGTCGACCCCGGGGTGCTCCAGAAGTGCTTGGACCGTTGAGGCGTTGCCCTGGAGGACGTTGAAGACGCCGTCGGGCAGGCCAGCTTCTTGCAGGAGTTCGCCGAGACGAACGGAGACCGACGGGTCACGCTCGGAGGGCTTCAAGATCACGACGTTGCCGCTCGCTAGTGCGTTCGCGCTCATCCATAGCGGCACCATGATCGGAAAGTTGAAGGGGGTGACGGCCACGACGACGCCCACGGGTTCGCGGGTGGAGTGCACGTCGACACCTTCGGCGACCTGATCGGAGAAACCGCCCTTCAACAGCTCGACGAGTCCGCAGGCGAACTCGACGTTCTCGAGGCCACGAGCGATCTCGCCCTTGGCGTCAGTGAGCGTCTTGCCGTGCTCGGACGTGATGATCGCGGCTAAGTCGTCGGTGCGTTCGACGAGTAACTGACGGAGCGAGAACAGGATGTTCGTTCGGCGCGAGAGCGTCGACTGACTCCACTGCTCGGCCGCGCGCCGCGCAACCTCGACGACGTTGTCGACGAACGCCGGCGAGGGCATCGGCACCTGCGCCGTGACCTCGCCGGTAGCGGGATTGAAGACGTTCGAGTGACCGGGCTCTTCGACCCGTTCGCCGTTGATGAAGTGGGGGATCGTTCTCATGAGAGACCTCTTTCGCAGTGCCAATCTACTGTTTCGAGCCTTTCGTTCGTTAAGGTTGCTCAATGGACGGAGCCGATCGAGGACGGGCGCTGCGCGGCGCGGCGTCCGTCGAACCCTTGGGGAGTGGACAGTTTTCCGTGAACCTCTCGCCCGTCTACACGGTCGTGGGTCACCCCCACGGCGGCTACCTCCAGTGCGTGATGGCGGGCGGCGCCCTGGCGGGGGCCAGTGAGGAGGGTGCCACGCACCTGCACGCGACGGCGCTCACCACCAACTTCGTCAACACGACCGAACCCGGGGTGGCGCAACTGCACGTCGAGGTCCGTCGCCTTGGTCGTGGCGTCTCCTTCGCGTACGTGGCGTTGTTTCAAAATGACGAGCTCGCGGCGGAGTCCCTCGTAACGCTCGGCACGCTGCGCGACGACTCGTCGACGCGATACCAGGAGGCGGTGATGCCCGTCATCGACGCGCTCGAAAAGTGTCGCCAGTCAACGGGCAGCGACGAGATCAACATCATGAGGGTGGTCGACCTTCGCCTCGACCCCTCGTGCACGGGATGGTGGCACGGCGAACTCTCGAACCAAGGTGAGGTTCGCGGTTGGCTCCGACTGGACGACGGTGAAGCGTCCTGGGATCCGTGGAGCCTGCTCTTGGCGAGCGACGCCTTGCCCCCCTCGACGCTGCCGCTCGGCTCGTCGGGCTGGGTGCCCACGCTGCAACTCACGTCGTACGTGCACCGCGTGCCAACGAGTGAGTGGCTGCGCGCGCGCCAGTGGGCGGTCGTCATCGCTGACGGTCTGCTCGACCAGCGCTGCGAGCTTTTCGACGACACCAATCAGCTCGTCGCTTCGTCTTCGCAGCTCGCCATGGTTCGTTTGCCGAGCGGTCATTAGGTCGTGCCGACGGGCCCGCGGGCCAACGACGACGGCTCGTTGTCGATTCGCTCTCGCCTCACCATTCCCGCGGAGGAGGTCGTGCTGCGCGTGACCACGTCCGGTGGTCCGGGTGGACAACACGCCAACCGTTCGCTCACCCGGGTGGTGGTGAGTTTCGACGCCAACGCGTCACGCACGCTCAGTGACGCCGAAAAGCACGTCGTCAGCGAGACCCTCGGACCGGTCGTTCGATCGAGCGCGAGCCGTTTCAGGTCCCAGCGACAGAATCGCGCGGCCGCACTCGACCAGCTGGCGGAGAAACTCGCGAAGGCCCTCGCTCCAAGAACGCCGCGGCGAGCGACGAAACCCACGAAGGGCGCCAAGGTTCGTCGCGTCGACGAGAAGAAGGCGCGAGGGCAACTCAAAGTGCAACGTCGACGCCCGACCGAGGACTAACGCAGCCGTTCCAGCTTTTGGGTGATGGCGT
This sequence comes from Acidimicrobiales bacterium, assembly GCA_035533455.1. Taxonomy (GTDB): domain Bacteria; phylum Actinomycetota; class Acidimicrobiia; order Acidimicrobiales; family RAAP-2; genus RAAP-2. The sequence continues at coordinate 33,938 of DATLTT010000011.1, forward strand.
GCAGCGCCTTGTGCATCACTTCATCGAGCGCGGGGTCGTCGTCCTCGTGAGGACCGCGAATCGGCGTCAGGGACGCGTAACCAGCGACGAGCAGCGCCCCGTCCTCGTCGGCGTCTTCGTCGCTGACGTCGCCGAGCTCGGGGCTCGCCGCACCGAGGCGCAGGGGCAGCTCTCCTTCGTCGCTCAGTGCTTCGCCGCCCGCGAGTGGTCCCGCCGCCTTGATGAGACCGGCCATAGAGATGCGTCCACGTCGTACGCCCATTAGCTGCGCGGCGGGCACGTTGGGCACGTTGAGGTTGAGCAGCGTTCGAGACGGCGCACGAAAGAGTTCGTCGAGGACATCGATGGCGACCGCGCCGGCGGTTTCGTAGTGCACGTCCTCGCCCCACTGCACCGACACCGCAAGACCCGAGAGCCCGAGTTGCGCGCCCGTCAAGACCGCGCCCACCGTGCCCGAGTGCAGCACGCTTCGCCCCACGTTGGCGCCGGCGTTGATGCCCGAGACGATGACGTCGGGTTGGAAGTCGAAACTGCCCAGGGCGCCCAGAATGGCGCACAGCGCCGGCGGCGCTTCGAGTCCGTAGGCGACGATGGACTCGGCGCCCGCCACGCGGTGGCGCCGGTACTTGACGGTCGGTCGTTCGAACACGTCACCAACGGCCGACGACATGCCCGAGTAGTTTTTATTGGGCGCGACGATGATCGCTTCACGAACCTCGCTCGGGGCGGCTTCATCCATCCATCGAGCGACGCAACGGGCCAGCACGGCCATACCCGGAGCGAGGACGCCGTCATCGTTCGTGAGAAGCAGTCGCATACCCGAACCCTAACTGTCGTAAGTTACGTACCAGTGAAAAGAAGGAAAACCATCTGATGTTGCCCTCGGGAGAACAGATCGCGATCGCGCACGGCGATCTTCGCGCCGTCATCACTGAGGTCGGAGCGACGCTTCGCACCTACGTAAAGGGCGGCGTCAGTGTCGTCGAAGGTTTCGCGGGTGAGGAGGTGCCCGCGCACGCGCGTGGCCAGGTACTCTACCCCTGGCCCAATCGGATCGGTGACGGTGAGTGGTCGTTCTCCGGGCGTACCGCTCGCCCGACCATCGACGACGTCGAACACGCCACGGCCTCGCACGGTCTGGTTCGCTGGCGCCCCTTTAGTGTCGAAGCCGTCAATCAAAACCGCTGCGTGCTGTCGCTGCTGTTGCATCCGACCCCGGACTACCCCTTTTTGAGCGAGATCAGCGTCGCCTACCATCTCGGATCACTCGGCCTGACCGTGACGACCACCGTGACCAACCGCGACGAAGTCCCCGTGCCCTTTGGCGTTGGTTTTCATCCCTACCTGTCGGTCACGACGCCCACCATCGAGGGTTCCCAACTGGAAGTTCCCGCGAGGGCCTACGTCGCGGTGGACGAGCGCCAACTGCCGACGGGCGAGATCCTCCCGCTCGCCGGTCATCAACTGGACTTTTCCAAGCGTAAGTCACTCAGTGGCCACGAACTCGACGTCACCTACACCGAGCTCGAGCGTGACGACACGGGTCTCGCCGTCTCGACGCTGCAAGACGCCAACGGCGGCGAGATCGAACTCAGCGTCGACCGGAACTTTCCCTACTTGCAGGTGTACACCGGCGATCACCTGGAGAAGGGTCGCCGACGTACGTCGGTGGCGGTCGAACCCATGACCTGTCCACCCGACGCGCTGCGCAGCGGCAAGGACGTCGTGGTTCTCGAACCGGGTCAACACTGGGCCGGTTCGTGGCGCCTGCGCCGTACGCAGCCATGACCTCACGCGTCGTGCTCGTCACTGGATCGACCAGCGGTATCGGTCTCGCCACCGGGCGTCGCTTCGCGCAGAGGGGCGACACCGTGGTCTTTAACTCAGCGCGAAGCGTTGCGGCGGGAGAACGTCTCGCGGCGGAGACGCCGGGCAGTCACTACGTGCGCGCCGACATCGCGGTCGCCGGTGACTGCGATCGATTGATTCGTGACGTCCTCGAGCGCTTCGGTCAACTGGACGTACTGGTCAACAACGCCGGCACGACCAAGGTCATCGCTCACCGGGACCTCGAAGCCGCCAACGTCGACATGTGGCGTGAGATCTTCGAGGTCAACGTCTTTGGCACGTGGCAACTCAGCGTCGCCGCGATGGCCGCACTGAAGGAGAGTCGGGGGTCGATCGTGAACGTCTCTTCCGTCGCGGGCGTACGCCCAACTGGTTCGTCGATACCCTACGCGGCGTCAAAGGCCGCGTTGAATCACCTCACGACGCTGCTCGCCAAAGTCGTCGGACCCGAAGTCCGGGTGAACGCCGTCGCGCCGGGACTCATCGACACCCCGTGGACCGAGGACTGGGACACCGTTCGCGGCTTCGTTCGTTCCGTGGCGCCGCTCGGGCGAACGGGAACGCCCGATGACGTGGCTGACGTGATCGTCGCGCTCGCGACGACGTCCTACGTCACCGGTCAGATCGTCGTCGTCGACGGCGGCCTCTCGCTCGCCACCTGACGTGGCGCCGGGGGTAGGGCCAGTCGACAGGCGAACGACAGCAACCTGGTGGCCGGACGGAAAATGAGGACGTCGCCGACGGGGTTTGAGCGCACGCCGAGGTGATCTTGCGCCCACGAGGGCAGGAGCGACCAGGCGCTACGCACGATGAGCCGATGCACGAAACGCTGCTTGCGGCGATTCGTCACGCCGTGAGAGATAAAGTCACGCGCGCTCACCCCGTCCGCACTGAGCTGCAGCTCGGGACGGAACGACAACAAGGCGGCGTTGAGTTCGCCGATGGTGCGCGGAGGACTCTGCACCCCGAGATCGTTCGCGACGTGGACCATCTCGGCAACGTACTGGTTGGCTTCGTCGTCGCTCAGGTGGTGTGCGCCAAAGCGCTGGTACGAGTTGAGGAACATGTAAAGCTCGGTGCAGTGCACCCACGCCAAGAGGTGGGGGTCGTTCGCGTCGTAGGGGGCACCGTCGTCGGTGACGCCGTGGACGAACTGGTGCACGTTCAACACCCGATCGATCGCCGCCGCCGCCGACTCCTTCGAGCCGAACGTCGTCGCGCTGATGAAGTTGGCCGTCTGGAGCATTCGTCCGAACGGGTCGTCTTGGTAGCGCGAGTGCTGCGCGACGCCGGCCATGGCGTGGGGGTGGAGCATCTGAAAGAAGAGTGAGCCCAGTCCGCCCACCAACATCGACGGAAGGTCACCGTGGACGACTCGAGTGACGCCGTACACGTCGCTGTACGCCTCGAGGGGGTCGTCGCAGCGCGCCGGGGGATCCATCGACAAGCCCGCGGCGCGACGAATCTTGATGTTCGCGCGATGGCGCAGTCGGCTGATCGAGTCTCGATACCACCTGGCGATCAAGGCGTCCTCCTCGGTGTTTCGTAACCACTTTACGTTGCGACTCTTCCAATCCGACCGGTCGTCTGCGACACTGGAGGTATGCCGTCGGTGCAACCACTTCGTTTCTCCTCGACGGAGAGTGACGTCGAGAGCGAGGTCGCGGTCATCACCGAGCGACCCTGGAACGTGATCGTGTGGAACGACCCCGTGACTCCGATGACCGTCGTCGTCGTCATCTTCAAGCGGATCTTTGGTTACTCGAACAACAAATGTACGGACCTGATGCTCACCGTCCATCACGAAGGTCGCGCCGTGGTGTGGTCGGGTCAACGCGAACGAGCTGAGTCGTACTGCGTGAAGCTACAGGTCGCGGGGTTGCAGGCCACGGTGGAGCGAGACGCGTAGTGCCCGGCAAACTCTTTGCTCGACGACGAGACGGTCGGATCGAAGTACGCCTCAACGACGCGGGTCGAGGGGCGATTCGAGAGGTGTTCGCCCACGTGCTCGCCGCGGAGCGCGACCCCGAACACGAGTGGCACCTTTCGCTCAACGCGCCGATAAATCCGAGCAGCGATGACGACGATCCGCTCGCGTCGCTCACTCGTCAGAACGAAATCGCGTCCAACGCCGAGCTTTCGATTATGACCCTGAAGGAGCAGTATCTGAACGACACCGAAGCGTGGGCGTGGTTGAGTACCCTGCAAGTCGCGCTGCGCTCGACGGCCGTCGTGAACGGCCTGTTGAGCGACGAGAAACTCGAAACGTGCGCCCCGGAGCTCTTGGACGACATTCGAACCATGCAACAGTTTCTCTTCGAGTTGGCGGCTTGTTTCTAGGCCCCGAGTACGAAGGAGTCCGCCGGGGCCCACGAGTGAAGGAGAACGGCGCGCGACGCCCCTTAGGCTGTACCCCATGGCTACCTTTCGACGTGCTTCGCTCCTTTCGACCTCGCTCGCGCTCTTTTTGACGGCACTGGTGGTGGGGACCCCCTTGGCGGCGAACGCGTCGGTGGCGAATCCGACGGTGGCGTCGATCTTGAAGGCCGCCAAGACTGCCATCGTGAAGCAAAGTGGAGTCCACGTCACGGTCGCGACGGTCTCGGGCAAGATCGACAGCTCGGTCGTCGCCGACATTGGCCAGGCGAGCGGCGCGGAGACCTATCGCTCGGGCAATGAGAGCTTCACCATCACCGTGACCCCGACGTACGCGTACTTGAGCGGAAGCCTGAAGGGTCTCACGACGTTGATGGGGCTGACCGCCGCGGAGCAGAAGAAGATCGGCAAGAAGTCGATGGCCATGAAGAAAGGGTCGTCGTACTACACGACGTTCGCAGCGAATTTGACGTCAGGTACGACGTTCGCCTCGCTCCTACCCGCGACGAAGGGCACGTCGCTGCTGTCGAAGAGGGACAAGAAGACCAACGGCTACCAGCTCACCTGGACGGCGAAGGCCACGAGCACGCAGCCAAAGTCGACGACCGTCATGACGTTCTCCTCCGGAAAGAAGACCCTTCCCTTGAAGGACGCGGTGTCGACGTCGACGGGCAAGAGCGAAACGACGTTCACCAAATGGGGCGAGAAGGTCAGCGTGAAAGTTCCCTCGTCGACGATTCCCTACACCCAGGTGATTCCAGCGTCCTGAGTCAGCGTCGCGTCGAAACCGGCCCGTCACCGGGGCTACGGTGCGAAAGCCCTCGTTCACGCTGGTGGGTTCGTGGTGGTCGTTCGACTCGAGACGGCGCGCGGTCGGCGACCGCGAGTTCCGCAACCTCGAAACGCGACGGCTCGGGACTGGTCTAACCGCTTCCCACTGACGTCGCGTACTCCACTGAGTTGGATTGGATCGTGTCACGGTACCAGTGGAAGCTCTCCTTGGTGAGGCGCTCGCCGGAGGGAAAGTCCACCCAGACAATGCCGAATCGTCGTGAGTAGCCAAAGGCCCACTCAAAGTTGTCGAGCAGACTCCAGACGAAGTAGCCCTGAACGTTGACGCCCGCGTCGATCGCGTCGTGCACCGCGGAGATGTGCTCTTGAAGGTACGCCACCCGATTGTGATCGAGTACCCGTCCATTGGGGTCGACGTAGTCGTCGAACGCCGCGCCATTTTCGGTGACGTAGATCGGCAACGTCGTGTACTCGTCTCGGATGCGCACGAGCAGCGCCGTCAACCCCGACGCTTCGATCTCCCAGTCCATGGCCGTCTTGTCACGACCTGGCGTCTCGAGCGATCGCACGCGCAGGTCGGGGAACTGTTCCGTCGGTGCGACGAAGTAGCCCGCGAGTCGGGCTTCGGTGGCCCGAGACTCGTCGACCACCGTCGAGGGGAAGTAGTAGTTGACACCCAGAAAGTCCAGAGGCTGGGAGATGAGCTTCAAATCATCGTCTTGAATCACCGAGAATCCCGGTCTCGACGACGCGTAGTGCGCCAGCATGTCCTGGGGATAACGACCCCGAAAGATCGGCTCGAGGAAGAGGCGATTGAGATTGCCGTCGGCGCGCTGCGCCGCGGCGACGTCCAGCTCGTGGTGTGAGCCGGGACGATGATCGCCCAGGTTCAGCGTTATCCCTACCCGCGCCGAAGGAACGGCCGAACGAAGGATGGGAACGGCCATGCCGTGCGCGAGCAGGAGGTGGTGATTCGCCGCCGCAGCCTTTCCGATGTCGTGCAGCCCTGGCGCGTGGCGTCCGGCCCCGTAGCCGAGCCACGATGAACACCACGGTTCGTTAAGCGTGATCCATCGCTCGACGTCGTCACCGAGGGCACCCGCGACGATGCCGACGTACTCGGCGAAGCGCTCGGCGGTGTCGCGTACGCACCAACCACCGGCGTCCTCGAGCGGCTGGGGTAAGTCCCAGTGGTAGAGGGTGAGCGTGGGCTCGATGTTGCGATCGCGCAGACCGTCGACCAGTCGACGGTAGAAGTCGAGGCCCCGCTGATTCACGGGACCCTTGCCGGTGGGCTGGACGCGGGGCCACGCCACGGAGAAGCGATAGGCACCCACGCCAAGTTCGCCCAGCAGTTCGAGGTCCTGGTCCATGCGGTGGTAGTGGTCGCACGCCACGTCGCCGGTGTCGCCGTTCCACACCGCGCCGGGTCGGTGACAAAAGGTGTCCCAGATCGAAGGACCGCGCCCGTCCGCGGTGGCGGCGCCTTCGATCTGGTACGACGCCGTCGCCGTGCCCCAGAGAAACCCTGGTGGGAACGGGCGAGTGTGATCGGTGATGCTCGAGCTTGGAGTGCTCATGGTTGATGCGTCTCCTCATAGATTGTCGTGAAATTATGCTGATACCTCTACGCGCGGCCCCACCGGGTTGGAGTGAGGCGAGGCCGCGCGTAGACGAAGTCGGTTACGCCTTCTTCAGGTGCATGAGGATCAGTGGCAGCTGCGGGTCACCGGGGGACGGGTCGGCGTAGGGGTTCGCCGCGGTCACGAAGCCAGTGAAGTTCGCCGTCGAGTACTCGTCCCAGTCCGCGCCGTAGAGCAGCGGTGCCACCGGTACTTGCGTCGACACGAGGTTCTCCAATGACGTCACGGCCGACTTCAGCGCGCCCGTGTTCGAAGGGTTGGTGTTCTCCAACGTCGTGAGCGCCGTCTGTGCCGCCGGTGAGTTGTAGCGACCGTAGTCGCTGTTCGCCGACGTGCCGACCGGAGCCGAAAGGGTGTAGTCCAGCCAGTTGTCGTACTGCACGAACGGGCTCGAGCCACCGTTGCCCCAGTGGATGATGGTCTGGAAGTTCCCGTTGGCCGAGTCGGTGTACCACTGCGACGCCTGAACGCCGTCGACCGTGCAGTTGATGCCTTCGGCCTGCAACTCGTTCGAGATCAGTTGATCGTCGGCGTAGTAGTCAGAGTACGCGGTCGGGTCTTCGACCGAGAACGAGATCTCCGTGCCGTTCTTCGCGTAGAAGCCCTTCGAGTCCTTCGCGTAGCCGTCCGCGGTCAAGATCGAAGCGACCTTGCTCGGGTCCGACGTCGGCGAGAGGTCGTTCGACAGTGACGAAGAGAGGTACGAAGCCTGGTTGGGCAAGATGAGCGCACCCGACGAGGTCGCGGGCTTCTCGTATCCCGTCTCACCCTTCACGGAGAGCGCCGTACGGTCGATGCCAACGCTGATGGCTTGGCGAACCGCCGGGTCACTGAGCGGTCCGGTACCCGTGACGTTGAACTCCAACGTGACGGTGCTTCCCGGCGCGAAGTACGTGTGGTTGGTCCTCGGGTTCTTGTCGACGAATATCTGGTTCACGTTGGCGATGTCGTTGCCCGCCCAGGTCAACTGACCATCGGCGAGCGCCGTGGCCGCGGCGGTGTTCGAAGAGTACGCCGGGACGTTGATCTGACGCGCGGCAGGCTTACCGCCCCAGTAGTGGGGGTTGACCTTGTACTTCACCACCGTCGACGAGTAGCTACTCAACTCGTACGGCCCGGTGCCCACGGTCTTGGTGACGATGGCCGTCGCCGGATTGGCGATTTTGGACCAGACGTGTTGAGCCACGATCAGTGCCGCGCCGGCGATTGACGTGATGTTTAAGTACTGGGGTGCCGAGTAGTGCAGGACCACCGTGTACTTGCCCCTCGTGGTCGCGTTGCTCGACATCTTCGGCACGCCGTAGACGTTGGCGGCGGGCACGCGGTTCAAGAGGTCGAACGTGAAGGCCACGTCGGCCGAGGTGAAGGGCTTGCCGTCGCTCCAGTGGACTCCCTTGCGAAGCTGGAAGGTCAGCGTCTTGCCCCCGTTGGACCACGCGTAACTCTTCGCGAGCCACGGGTACTGCGTGCTGGCCTTCAACGTGTCGAACTCGAAGAGCGGCTCGTTCACGAGTGAGCGAACGCTCAACTGCTCCGCGAAAGAGCTCGAGTCGAAGGGATTGAAATTATTGGTGAAGGTCACTCCGGTGTTTCCCTCGAGGGTCAACACCGAACTGGTCGACGCGGAGGCCGCGCCAACGGTCACCGCCACGATGCCGAGCGTCAAGCACGACAGGGCGGTTAAAACAACTCCTGTTTTCCTAAACATACGTATCCTTTATATTGATAGTGTCCAGCCGGCTTTCGCCGACGTCTTTATGAACCGTGTGGGTCCGTATTGCACGACGCGAGGCCGGTTGGACCTTCGCGTTCTCGTGTGGACTCCGGACCGACGTTGTGGTCGGTCGCGAGTCCAACTAGTTGGTCGTCATCATGTCGTCGTCGGTTCCCCCTCTCGTCGGCGCCTTGGTGGCGCCACCTCGACCGCGGCTTCGGGCTCGCTCGCGTGCAACCAGCAGTGCGAGGAGTGGCCCTCACCGACCATGAAATCTGGCGGATCGTCCTTGCGACAGACGTCCATGGCGAAGGGGCAGCGTGGGGCGAATCGACAGCCCACGTCGGCGACCGCGAACGTCGCGTGCGCCGTCCGGTTGGGATCCTGGCTCGTCGGATCGGAGGGATCGGGCACCGACGAGATCAGGAGTTGGGTGTAGGGATGGGTGGGTTCGTCCACCAACGCCGTGCCTCTCGAGCGTTCGACGACCTGACCGGCGTACATCACGATGGTTTCGTCGGCGATGTAACGCGCCGAGGCGATGTCGTGCGTGATGTACAAGATGGCGAGGTGTTCGTCGTCGCACAGACCCCGCAGGAGGTTCAAGATACCGAGTCGCACCGAGACGTCGAGCATGGAGATCGGTTCGTCGGCCAGCAGCACGTCCGGCTTCACGCACAGCGCGCGCGCGATCGACACGCGCTGGAGCTGACCGCCCGAGAGTTCGTGGGGGTAGCGGTCCAAAAAGCGCTCGGGTGGATCGAGCGAGACGCGAGACAGCGCCGCGCTCGCGAGCGTCTCGACGTCGTCCTTCTTCGCGCCGTGGATCAGCAGGGGTCGCTCCAGGCTGTGCCGGATGCGGTGCACGGGGTTGATCGAGGCGTAGGGGTCTTGCAGGACCAACTGGACCTTGGCGGCGTAGTCGAGGGTCCGCCTCGAGCGCACCGGAACGGTGGCACCCTCGAGAATCAACTCGCCCGACGTTGGCGTGACGATGCGGGCGAGCATTCTCGCGAGTACCGACTTACCCGAACCGCTCTCGCCAACGACGGCGGTCACGTGGCCCTCAAAGAGATCGAGGCTGACGTCGTCGACGGCCCGAACGACGCGCTTGGAGTGAAGGAACCGTCCGGGCACGCGCGTCGTGTAGTGGCGCGTCAGCCCCCGCGCGCTCAACTGCGCCGTCGCGGTCGCGGCTTCGCTCACGGTCGCTCCTCGGACGACGTGACCGGGTCTCTTGTCGGATGCGCCGTACGTGAGAGTTCGACAGGTACCGGGACTGGCGAGTCCGGCGAGTGCAACCAGCACGCCACGCTGCGGTCGGAACCATCGATGGCCGTCAACGTCGGCGCTTCGTGCTCGCAGCGCGACATCTTGAACGGACAGCGAGGGTAGAAGTTGCAGCCGGCGGGCAGGTCCGAGAGATCCGGAGGCGATCCGGGTATACCCGTCAGCTCACGCCGCGGGCCGTGCAAGGGGGGAAAGGAGTTGAGTAGCCCCAGGGTGTAGGGGTGTCGGGGCGCCTCGTAGAGTTCGCCGGCGCCCGCGTGCTCGACGATCTCACCGGCGTACATCACGACGATCTCGTCGGCGAGTTCCACGAGCAGCGAGAGGTCGTGCGTGATGAAGATCATCGCGAAGCCAAAACGCGATCGCAAGTCGCTGAGTTCGCCGATGATCTCGCGTTGGGTCACGACGTCGAGCGCCGTCGTGGGTTCGTCCATGATGACGAGATCCGGGTTGAGCGCGAGCGCGAGCGCGATCATGATCCGCTGACGTTGACCACCGGAGATTTCGTGGGGGAACCGGGACAAGCGATCGTCGTCGAGGCCGACCATCGTGAGCAACTCCGCAGCACGTTGGCGTCGCTGAGCCTTCGTCATATCTGGTCGGTGTGTCTTTAGAACCTCGTCGAACTCTCGTCCGACGCGAAGCACCGGATCCAGCGCGCTGAGGGCACTCTGGAGAACGACTGAGACGTGCGTCCATCGAATCTTTCGAAGCTCCTTCTCCGTCGCCGTCACGAGGTTCAGCGTCGTGAACGCCTTCTCGTCTTCGCGGTCCGCGAAGGTGAGGGTCACGTTCCCTCCACTGATCACCCCCGGCGCTCGCAGCAGCCGGGTCATGGCGTAGACCAAGGTGGACTTGCCCGATCCGCTCTCGCCCGCGACGCCGAGGACTTTCGAACGTCGCAGGTTGAGCGATACGTCGTTGACGGCGCGAACCATGTTCGCGCCAACGCCGTAGTCGACGCTGAAGTCATTGACCTCGAGCACGAACTCGTTGCCTCCGACCCCGGCCGCGACGTCGTCTTCGCGGAGCCCGTGGACTGCGTGTCGCGCGTTCGGTGGCGAGACTGCTTGAATGTCGAACGTGTCGGCGCTCATTGACTCGCCAACTTTGCCGGCGAGGCGTTGACGCGTGGGGTCTTCGCGGCGTGGAGCACGGGCGTGAAGCCGAGGCGCACGCGGCGGGGTAGTCCTAGCTTGCGGCGCTGGCGCGACGTGAGGCCGGCCGCCCGCAGTCGGGGATTGATGAACTCGTCGATCCCGAAATTCACGAGCGCGAGGCCGGTGCCGACGAGGGCAATGCAGATGCCCGGCGGTACGAACCAGTACCACTCGTTCGAAAGCGGCGCGTTGTTGGCCTGGGCCCAGTAGAGCATCGTGCCCCAGTTCCACACCGCGGTACTGGTCAGACCGATGTAGGCGAGCGTCACGTAGGCGCCTATTGAGTAGAGCACCGTGAAGAGGAACGAAGAAGCGAGTACTGGTAAGAGGTTGGGTGCGATTTCGCTGAACATGACGCGGTAACGCTTCTCACCGATGATGCGCGCCGCTTCGACGAAGTCACGGTTGCGCAACGACATCGTCTGGGCCCGAAGAACACGGGCTCCCCAGGCCCAACCGGTGAGGCTGATGATGAGGCCGATCACGAACGAGTTCGAGCGACTGTTGACGGGAAGGTAACTGTCGATGACGATGAGTAACGGCAGACCGGGAATCGCGAGAAAGACGTTGGACAGCAGCGAGAGACCATCGTCGGGCAGGCCCCCGAGATAGCCCGCGGCGACGCCGATCGTCACCGAAAGAATCGTCGCCACGAGTCCCGCGACGAGCGCCACGACCATGGTGGCGCGCGCCCCCACCAGTAGTTGAGAGAAGATGTCTTGGCCGAGACTCGTGGTGCCGAGCCAGTGATGCGTCGAGGGCGTGAGGTTCGCCGCGAAGTTCGTCGCGCTCGGGCTGTAGGGCGCGAGCCAGGGGCCGATCACGGTCATGAGGATGAAGAAGCCCACGATGCCGAGTCCCAAGATGACTTTGGGCGATTTCGGTAGACGCAAAGTCTTCATACCGCGGCTTCCGTTCTCGTTCGCGGATCGAGCGCGAGGTACACGACGTCGGCGATCAAGTTGGCGCAGAGCACCGTGAGGGTGATGACCAGGAAGATTCCCTGAATGAGCGGGTAGTCCTCGTTGAGCACGGCCTGCAGGAGAAGATCACCAACGCCGGGGTAGTTGAAGACGAGTTCGACCAACAGTGCACCGGATACCACCAGTCCGATCGCGAGCGAGAGGTTCGCGATGCTCGGGAGAATTGCGTTGCGCGCCGCGTGCATGATCACCTTGCGACGAGGCAGACCTTTGGCGACGGCCATGAGGACAAAGTCCTCGCCGACCATCGTGATCATCATGTTGCGCATGCCCAACATCCAGCCCGCGACGGAGCTGAACACGATCGAAATGACGGGTAGTTCGCCGTAGCGAATGACATTGCCCACGAAGGCCCAGTTCCATCCCGGCGTGACGTTCTGGCTGTAGGCGCCGAGCACGGGGAACCAGTGGAGGTTGCTGGCGAAGACGATGAGCATCACGGTGCCCAAGAAGAAGTAGGGGATTGCCTGAAAGAATGTCGCCGTCGGAATGAGTGAGTCGAGTCGCGATCCGCGGGTCCAGCCGAGGAGTGCCCCCGCGAACGTTCCCACGCCGAAACTGATGATCGTCGAGAAACCGATGAGACCAACGGTCCAGGGAACCGATTCACGCAGGATGGCACCCACCGGCGCCCCGAGAGTGATCGACACGCCAAAATTACCGTGGAAGAGCTGCGTGAGGTAGGTGAGGTACTGCGCGAAGAGACCCTGTTTGAAGCTGCCTCCGAATGACAGTTGAATGGCGTTCATCTCGGCGGGGGTGACTTGGCCCGTCAGCTTTCCGATCATCGTTTGTACCGGATTGCCGGGCATGAGCCGCGGCAAGAGAAAGTTCACGGTGATGGCCACCCACGCGGTGAGTGCGTACAAGGACAGGCGGCGAGCGATCATCCGCACGGTCAGCCCGCCTCTGTTCGTAACGCAGCAACACTGGCGAGGGTGAGTCGCGGCTCGGTCTCCTCTGCGCATCCGCAACTTTCGCGTAGAACGAGCTCGGTCGGAAGCACGATTGTCCGTTCTATTTCGTGCGGAGCGTCCAGCGTGGCCACGAGCGCGTCGACGGCGACTTCGCCGAGGAGACTTCCCGATTGACGAATGGTGGTCAACGATGGCTTGAAGTAGCGCGTCAGCGTGATGTCGTCAAAGCCCGTGACAACGACATCGTCGGGAACCTTGAATCCCCTCGCGTTGAGGGCGTAGATGACGCCGACCGCCATCTGATCGTTGGCGCAAGCGAACGCCTGGGGCAGCGCCTCGTCGCGATCGAGTCGAGCCTGCATGACGGCCTCGCCGCCCGCCGACGTCCAGTCGCCGTCGAGGAGATCGACGTCGTCCAACGTGCCGCCGCACGCCTCCATCGACTCGCGAAAAGCGTTGACGCGCGCCACGCTGTCGGGGCTCGCGTCAGCACCGGATACGAATCCCACGCGCGTGATGTCGTGCACCCCAGTCAGATGCTCGGCCAGACTCCGCATGGCTTGTTCGTTGTCGACGCGAACCGTCACCGCGGAAGGTGAGTCCCCTCTACCCGCGAGCAGGACCACTGGAATTCGCCGGGCCAAGTAGGCCACGTCGTCGTCACCCAGCACGCGGTCGAGGAGGATCAAACCGTCGACGGTGCCACTGAGACTCAAAAGAGAATTCATCCCCGATGGATGAGAGTCATCGGCGCTGCTGAGCAAGAGTGAATAGCCACGCTCGGCGGCGCGGGTCTCGGCGCCTCGGATCACGATGTCCGTGTAGAGGAGACTCGCTTCTTCGACGACGAGCACGTTGTTGTCGACCGTCGCCCTGGTGAAGACGAGTCCCAAGATCCAGTGCTTTCCACTCGAGAGACCTCGCGCGACCGCGTTGGGTACGAACTCCAATTCGTCCATCGCGGCCATGACCTTGGCGCGGGTGGAGGGGCGTACGGACGAGAGTGAGTTGAGCGCTCGACTGACGGTCGCTATCGAGACGCCCGCAAGTTTCGCTACGTCGTAAATCGTTGGTGGTGAATCGACCACCGGTCCCCCTAAGTCTCCCCTACAACGCCGAATGTAACCGCTTACAGAGTTGTAACCGCTTACAATGTACTCACCGTGCCCTGTCTTGTCAAGTCATTTTTGGCCTCCTCTTCAGACGTATCTTCGGTTCGTTTCGCGCGTCCTCGCCGCGCGAAACTCCTCGCCGAGAGCCAGAAAGATCACACCACATCCTTGCGAAGGTGGATCGGCGCTTCCGATATTTTTCTTGCTTTGCGGAAGTGTCTTCGCGCAGGTCGCGAGAGTCACCTCGACGAGAACATCTGAGGCAACGGCTGGTACGTCGTCGGCGGACGTTGATGACGTGTCGCTCGCGGTGGTGGTTGACGGGGACGCGTCGGTGATGAGTGAAACCGAGAGGAGTGTCGAGAAGAAGAGCGGAGGTCGTGCGCCCGGCTCTTCAACCAGGATTAACTTCCTCGATCAACGCGGTAAGCGAAGGGCGCGAGAGAGGGCTCTCGAGGACGAGAGCGGCTGGGCAACTGGCGCGATTGCCACCCTTCGCGCACGGCATCGTTCGCTTTAAGGAGAACCCCGCTCGCTCCGGGGGTCGTACGGGCTCTTGTCCGGCGTTTCAAAAGGCGACGAGCCAACTTCACTTCGCGGCCCGATTAACTTGGCGGCGCTCGCCTTGGGCGAACGACTATCCGGCGCAAGCGACAATGGCGTGCGCCAAGGCGATCGAACTCTTCGCAAAGTGCACGTGGTTCGCCGCGACGTACGTCTCCAAGCTCTTGAGACTGGTTGAATTCGCCTCGTACTTCAAAATCGTGACGATTTCGTTGAGGATAGTTTTCGTCTTGGCGTTGGGCGCCTCCGAGGCCAACTTCTCGTAAAACGGCAAATCCGCTTTGGCCCACTTCTTGTAACTCACGGTATTGACCTTCGTGGGTGGTGCAATTGGCTTGTAGCTGAACAACGTTTTACAGAACGCGCTCGAGCCCAATGCCGAGCTACTCGGTACAGCGACGCCGAGCGAAACGACCAGCGTGGCCAGAACCACGCCACTCGCTAGCGCCGCTCTTGAAGTGGCGACGAGACGCCTTGTTCCAGTGAACACAGTAAACCCTCCCTTGTGTAGAACGTCAGGGCGAACTCCTCCGCGGCGCTCATGTCGTCAGCGTCAAGTCAATGGCGCTGACACCGTCTGTCTAGCAGGTTGTTCGAACGAAAGCCAACAGTGTCGTAGCGCCGAGCCGACGTCTTGACGGCGACGCGACGAGTGCGCTCACTGAGTTCGTGGAAGCGCTCGATTGAGAGCCGAGGCCTTAAATATTGCGGTCATTTGGGTCCTCGGACCGGCGGTTCGAAACGTGATTGAGTGATACGCTCGCGGTTCTATGCCGACGATTCGGGTGGTCTTAGCGGAAGACAACGCGCTACTGCGCGAGGGAATCGCGCACATGATCGAGGTGGAAGAGGAACTTGATCTCGTTGGTGTCGCGACGGATCTGCCAGAGTTGCTCGCCCTCGTGGTCGAGCACGAACCCGACGTGGTGGTCACCGACATTCGAATGCCTCCCACGGGCACCGACGAAGGCATTCAGGCGGCGTCATGGATTCGAGAGAACCGTCCATCGATGGGCGTCGTCGTTCTCAGTCAGTACACCGCACCCGCCTACGCGTTGGCCCTGCTCGAGGAAGGCTCGTCCGGGCGGGCCTATCTCTTGAAAGAGAGGGTGGCGGGGGCAAACGAACTGTCGCGAACGATCCGGGTGGTGGCCTCGGGCGGGTCGGTCATCGATCCCAACGTGGTTGACGAGTTGGTGAGCGCTCGAGCGAAGCACCCCAAGTCCGATCTCGAGTGGCTCACGCCGAGAGAGTCCGAGATTCTGGCCGAGATGGCGCAGGGCAAATCCAACGGCGCCATCGCGAAGAGCCTCAGCGTGTCGGAGCGAGCGGTCGAGAAACACTCGAACGCAATCTTCTCGAAGCTGGGGCTCTCGGAGGAGCGTGATCTGAATCGTCGAGTCAAGGCCGTCCTGGTCTACCTTGGCGCGCAGCCGGGAGGTTAACCTCACCTCGGGATGGGTGGCACCCCTCCATTTCTTCGTTGCTCGGCGTGAAAGACTTGACGCATCGTGTCTCCCCCTCTCACCGTGGTCGTGGTCGATGACCAGGCACCGTTTCGCCTCGCCGCGCGCGCGGTCCTCAGCCGTAGCAAGGGTTTCGAACTGGTGGGTGAGGCCGAGAACGGTGTCGAGGCCATCTCTCTGGTCGGTGAATTGCGCCCGGACCTGGTGTTGATGGACATCAACATGCCCGAGATGGGGGGCATCGAGGCGACGCGACGGATCATGGCCGACTACGCCGACACGGTCGTCATCTTGTGCTCAACCTACGACGTGAGCGACTTGCCACCCGACGCCGCGTCCAGTGGGGCTCGGGCTTACGTCAACAAAGAGCACCTCGACGCCACGACGCTGCGCCGTCTCTGGGACGATCGCGATTCAGAGGGATCGTCGAGCTGGACCGCGCTCAGTTGAGCGGGACGGAGCCGCGAATCGTCGTGCCGTGTCCAAGCTGAGACTCCCAGCGCACGAGGCCTCCGATGGCGCCCAATCGGTCGGACATGTTGACGTACCCGTGGCCTTGTCGCGCGCGTCGAATGTCGAAACCCGGACCGTCGTCGCTGACTTCGAACAGTAGACCTCCCGACTCTTCCCAGATTCGCAACCGCACGTGCGACTCCGGGGCGTGTTTTGCCGCGTTCTGTAACGCCTCGAGACAACAGAAATAGAGAGCGGCTTCGACGTCGCTCCCGTAGCGCCCAATTCCTTCGGTTGAAAGTTCAATGTCGAGTGGGCTGCGGTTGGACACCGCTCGCAGTGCTTCGCCCAGGCCACTGTCCACCAGCAAGGGCGGGTAGATGCCATGGGCGAGTTCACGCAGTTCCTTGATGGTGTCTTGCACGGCGACGCCGAGCTCGTCCAGCATCTTCACGGCGGCTTGGGGGTCTTCGACGACCACGTCCTTCGTGAGCCGTAGGTTCACCGCGAGGGCCACGAGGTGCTGTTGAGCACCGTCGTGGAGGTTTCGCTCGACCCGCCGCCGTTCGGCGTCACCACTGGCGACGACCCGCGCCCTCGAAGCGCGAAGCTCATCGGCTTGCCGTCGTAGCTCGTCAAGTGAACTCTGCAGTGCCGTGTCCAACTGGGCGTTGTGCAGGGCCAGTGCCACTTGGCGAGCCAGTTCGGTGAGGACTCGATCGTCCTCTTCTCGAAACGCTACGGCTCCTTCCGCGCGCGTCACGACGATAATCCCGAGGAGTTCGCCCCCGTGGCTGATGGGTGCCACGCGCAGGGGAGCGTTCGGTCGGCTCGCGCTCACCGACGGAATCCACACCGACACCCACGCGTTGCCCGAAACGCCGGCGCGTGCGATGACGGTTCGTTCGTCACCCGTGACGGCGAAGGAACGCTTCGCGACGTCGGGCGCCGAGACGGCGAGTTCGAGAACCTCACCCGTACCGGTGTAGATCTCCGCCGACGCGAGGGTGAGGGTCTTGCGCAGTGACTCAACGAGTTGTAGAAGCAACTCGTCCATGGGAATGGCCCGAGTCAGACGCGTGCCGAACGTCCGAACCACCTCGTCAGGCGCCTCGCGAGCGCCGTAGGTGAGGCCGTTGGCGACACGTTCGAAGCGTCGTCGAAGCGAAAGGTAGGAAATGACCGCGACGGCCGCCGCCACCATTGACCACCAGAGCACGTTTCGTTCTCCGGAAACTGCGGGCGCCCTACCGAATCCCCGTAGGGCGACGAGGTACGCCGCCGCCATGACCAAGACCATCCCCAGAACCACCAACAGATGAACGAGGAAGCGGTCGAGGCGTGACGCGAAGGATCGAGTGCCTATCACGAGACCCAACGGCACGAACGCGAAGGCGCCGATGAGCGTGATGGCCACTTGAACGGGCCACATGACGAGCAGGTGCAGGGTGCCGATGACAATCGCGGCGATGGTCGCGAGTGCGACGCCGACGGCGAGCCCCTGCACTCGTTGACGCCCGGCGGCCGACGCACCCACGTATCGGGTGTGCAGGGACGGCAGTGCGGTGAGGATTGCCAACGTCCACACGATGGCCACGGGCCAGAGTGTCAGCACTCGACCCGTGGCGGCGAGGAATATGCCAACGACCAACGCGGCCGTGTACCACAGCGCCGCGGTTATCTGGCGCGAGCGGACTTCGAGGTCACCGTCGGGCAGCGACAGCAAGACGTGGATCGACGTGGCGACGGCAACCAGGGCAACGATCGTGGCCACGTTGCGGGCTGCTCCGTGCGAACCGAGTCCGTTGGCGTCGGCGAAGCGGTTCGCCGTCACGGCGCCCGAGGCGAGGAGCGCTCCGAGCGAGACGAGCCAACCGAGGTGACGTGCTCGAGGGAGCGTCGCGAGACCCGCGCCGGTCCAGCATAGGATGACGACACCGCTCACGATCCAGAGCGTCCGGTGGCCAACGTGCGGCGCGGTAAACAGAGAGACCACCACCAGAGCGACCGCGCCCAGGGCCACGATGACGCCGAGGACCATCGGTCGATCGTCGGCACTGGTCACGGTGACCAAGGGACCCGCGTCGAGGCCGCTGATGTCGAACGCTCCATCGCCAGCGCGCACGCTTAGAGCGATCCGATCGTTGTTGCGGGGTCGCCTGACCCTGGCGCGGTGTCACCGATGGTGACGATGCGCCCGTCGCGCATCGCGAGCACCGTGTCGGCGGCGGCGGCGACGTCAGCGTCGTGGGTCACGAGGATAATGGTCTGGCCCGCTGCGTGCAGGCGATTCAGTAACTCGATGACCTCACGGCCGCCAGCGGAGTCGAGGGCCCCCGTTGGTTCGTCGGCGAGCAGCAACGTGGGCTCGTTGGCGAGGGCGCGTGAGATGGCGAGGCGTTGGCGCTGCCCGCCAGAGAGCACGCCGGGCATGACGGACGATTTGTCGGCGATCCCGAGTAGGTCGAGGAGATCTCGAGCTCGCGTATCCGCAGCCTTGCGGCTGCGTCCCGCAATAATCGCCGGCAACGCGACGTTTTCCAACACCGTCATGCCCTCGAGAAG
The DNA here is from genome assembly GCA_035533455.1 of Acidimicrobiales bacterium. Lineage (GTDB taxonomy): Bacteria > Actinomycetota > Acidimicrobiia > Acidimicrobiales > RAAP-2 > RAAP-2. The sequence goes on from DATLTT010000011.1 coordinate 52,821, forward strand.
ATTGAAGAACTGAAAGACGATGCCGATGTGGCGCCGGCGGATGAGAGCGTGATCGTCTTCGGTCCCACCGGTCATGGACTCACCGGCTACTTCAATCGTTCCTTCGTCCGCCTCTTCAAGACCGGCGATCAGATTCAGCAGCGTTGACTTGCCACAGCCCGACGGGCCCATCAGGGCCATGAACGTGCCCCTCGCAATCGTGAGGTCGACGCCTCGCAACGCGCGCACGGGCGCGATCTCCGCTTCGAAGGTCTTTCGAACGCCGTGAACCTCGAGGGCGGGTGCGGTGGTGTCGTCGGGGCGTGTCGGGGCGTCGGTTTTGGTCATGGTCAACCTTCCTTTCTCTTGTCTATCGCTTGGTGTTGCACGTTGGCGTTGACGTTCGGTGCCACGGGCACGAAGGAAAGCACCTTGAAGGCCACGACGGGCGTGTCGCGTCCCTTGACCAACTGCTCGTCGAGCTTCATCGTCGAGACCTCGAAGGTCATCGCTTTCACCGTGGCTTCGGAAAGCACGGTCTCGCCGCTCGAAGCGAGTTGTTGAAGACGTTGCGAAAGGTTCACCGTATCGCCGACCAAGGTGTACTCGAGGCGCTCTTCCGAGCCGAGGAGGGCCGCCGCGGCGATACCCGTCGAGAGCCCGAGGCCAAGGCCGAACGCGGGCAGGCCCTCGGCGATCCAGCGTTCATTGATCGCGGCCTGGAGTGCGTGCATGCTTTCGGCGGCGGCGACCGCTCGGTCGGCGTGGTCGTCTTGGGGGAACGGCGCACCAAAGACCGCCATCACGGCGTCACCGACGAACTGCATGACCGTTCCCTCTTCTCCGAGGATGGCCTGATTCATCGCCGCGCGGTGCGTGTTGAGTTGGCCGGCCAGTTGGCTCGGGTCGGCGTGCTCGGCGATGCTCGAGTAAGAACGGATGTCACTCATGACGACGGTCACCTCCACTCGCTCAGTTTCACCGATGCGTCGACCCTCGAGGCGAAGTTTCTCCGCCAGCCTTCCGGGCAAGAGCCGCGAGAGCGTCTCACCTTGTTCTTCGCGATCGACGATCGCTTGATGCAAGAGTCGAAGACGGTGCAAGGCACCCTGATTCCCGGCGCTCACCCCTTGGGCGAGTTTCAAAAAGACGGCTTCCACTTCGGCGTCCACGGCCTCGGGAGGTAGCCCGCGAGCCGCCGCGATGGCCTTGATCGGCTTGCCCTCCGCGATGAGCGAGAGCAGTGCCTCTTCTGAGGGCGCGAGCTCGCCCTTCGACGTGACCGGGCGCACCAGGGCTTCGACGATGGCCGGATCGAGCGCCGTTCCACCGGTCGCTACCACGCGAATCGCCTCGACCAGCTGGTTGCCTTCGGCGATGTGGTCCTTCAAGAGATAGCCGTAGCCGGCGGACCCTTCGGCCAGCAACGACACGGCGTACTCGGGATCGTCGTACTGCGAGAGGATCACGACGCCCGTGCCGGGGTGACGCTTTCGAACTTCCTTCGCCGCGTCGATGCCTTCACGGTTGAACGACGGCGGCATCCGGATGTCCGTGACGAGAACGTGCGGCTCGGTAGCAGTGGCCCCGGCGATGGTTTCGTCGTAGTCCGCGGCGACGCCGACCACCGTGAGGTCCGGGTGACGGTCGATGAGGGAACGCACGCCTTCGCGCACGATGAGATTGTCGTCGGCCAGGAACACTTTGATGGTCCCTTCGTCTTCGTCGTGGCGTTGCGTCATCTCAACTACAGTTCTGCCACGAAGTGGGCGCCGACAACAGGGGGCAGCCTTCCTCGCCACTAGGGGTGCTAGAACCACCCCCAATCATCGGGCCAGCACCCTTTTCCGCCCCGAGGCAACTCGCGAGCATGGGCACATGAAAATAAAGAGCTCAGTTACGTCACTGTCGTGGATCCCCTCAGAGGCAATCGTGGGTGGCACGCGACTTCCCTTCGACGCGGGCGTCACGCACTACGACGAACCGCCCCCCGACGAGTTAGGGGACCTCGGCGCGCTGCGCGACGCCGACCGCTTCCGCTTCGCCAACCATCTCGGCGCCTGGATAGACGTCCGCGCTTCGGGGGAGATCGCCAACGCCGGCTACGACGGGGCGGGCATGATGGGCAGCACCACCATTCGCGTCGCTGGTCTTCGTCACGTGTTCCAAGCGGTCGCCCTTCCCGACCTGCAACACGAGATCGAGTACGGCGACGGTTGGGTTCGCTTCACTCAGACCGCCGGCGGTCGTACGGGCATGCCGGCGCCGCGACACGTACGACGTGCCCCGTTCGTTCAGTGGCAGGCGCCTCTCGCGTGGACGACCCTCGCGCTCACCATTCACACCAACGGAGCGTCGAAGGGCGAGCTGGTCGGGGCCAGCCGCTTTCCGCGCCATTGGGTGTACGACCACTCTGGACAACTCACGTCGAAGTCCGGACTTATCGATTTCAAGGACTGGTACGCCAAGTCCTTCGGTAAGAAGACGCCCTGGGGTAGCCAAGACTCCGAAACCTTTGTCACAGTGGTTGAATCCGCACTGGAGCGTTCGCTCTCGAAACAAGTGATGTCCGGCGCGGCGAAAGTTAGGATCGTGAACGTGGGTCCGGGAACTTCCATCGTTCGCCAAGGCGAAAAAGGTTCGGACGTGTATCTGATACTTGACGGCGTCGTCCGCGTAGAGGTGAACGACGAACGTATAGCCGAGTACGGACCAGGCGCGCTGCTCGGGGAGAGAGCGCTACTCGAAGGCGGCACGCGCACCTCCACGCTCATGGCCGTGACCAAGTGTCGCGTGGCCTCAGTGGCGGCGAGCGCGCTGGATCGCGCCGCGCTCGAACAGCTCTCCACTGGACACCACCGAGAAGACACGGACGCGGGCTGACCGGGTGCGCGTTCACTTCCTCGGCGTGCGAGGCTCCACGCCCGCGTCGGGTATTGACTTCGTGCGCTACGGAGGACACACGTCGTGCGTCGCCCTCGCGCTCGACGCCGACGAGGTACCGACGCTGATCCTCGACGCGGGGACGGGCATACGGCGCTGCACTTCTCTTCTAGGGGGCGAAGCGTTTCGCGGTACGATCCTGCTGAGTCATCTGCACTGGGATCACCTTCACGGACTTCCCTTCTTCTCGGGCGCCGACAACGATCACGCCCACGTGACGGTTCGAGTGCCCGATCAACAAAGCGGTGCCAGCGCGCTCGACGTCATCTCTCGGGGTATGTCCCCCCCGCACTTCCCGGTGTACCCGGACGAACTTCGCGGTGCGTGGACCTTCTCGGCGCTCTCGCCGGGAGAGGAGCAAATCGAAGGCTTCCGCGTGAAGGCGAGGGAGATACCCCACAAGGGCGGGCGCACCTTCGGCTACCGCGTCAGCGACGGTCACTCGACGCTCACCTACATGCCCGATCACTGCCCGAGTGAGTTGGGCCCCGGCCCCGATGGCTGGGGTGAGTACCACGGCGCGGCAATGACCCTGTCAAAGGACACCGACGTTCTCATTCACGACGCGCAACTCATCTCGGAGGAGCTCGCCGCGGAGGCGTACTTCGGCCACGCGGCCGCTGAGTACGCGGTAGAACTGGGTCGACGCGCCGGTGCCGGGAACGTCGTGCTCTTCCACCATAAGCCCGACCGTGTCGACGACGCCCTCGATGAGATAGCGAGACGCTTCGCGCCGGAGAAAGAGGTGGTCGTCGCTTCGGAGTCAATGGTGCTCGAACTTTGAGTTCGAGCACCACGAGAGGACTGGACGCGGTCGTCGTCGGTTCTGGACCGAACGGACTGGCTGCGGCGCTGGTGTTGGCGCGCGCGGGGCTCAGCGTCGAAGTGTTCGAAGGGGCGCCGACCGCAGGTGGGGGATGTCGCACCGAGGACCTGACGTTACCCGGATTCCATCACGACGTCTGCTCGACTATTCAGTCGATGGCTCCGCTGTCACCATTTTTCCTTGAGCTCGGACTCGAACGACGCGGCCTACGTCTGCTGGCGCCCGAAGTGGCGTTCGCTCATCCCTTTGACGGGGGACGGGCCGCGACGGTACACGGCACGGTCGACGAAACGGCCGCCACGCTCGGCGTGGACGGCGGGCCGTACGCCCGGCTCATGGGTCCGCTCGTTGACGCGGCGCCCACACTCGTGCCAACGGTGCTCTCGTCACTGCGCTCCGTCCCTCGACACCCACTCCCGATGGCTCGATTCGCCCTGGCCGGGGTTCCCTCCGCCACCCACCTCGTTCGACGATTTTCTACGGACGCGCGGGGACTCTTCGCTGGCGTGTCGTCGCACGCGATGATGGCTCTCGATACGCCACTCACCGCGGCCTTTGGCATCTTTCTCACCGTGGCGGCCCATGCCGGAGGGTGGCCGCTCGTCGAAGGGGGAAGTAGCGGTCTCGTTGGCGCGCTGGTGAGCGAACTCGAAGACGCCGGCGTGACGCTGCGCACCGGTGAGTGGATTCAAAGCATGAGCGAACTTCCTCCGTCTCGAGTCACGCTCTTCGACACCTCCCCGCAAACGCTCGTCGCCGTCGCCAGTACGAGACTTTCCTCTCGCTACGTGAACGCCGTCAGTCGATTTCGCAATGGCCCGGGCGTCTGCAAAGTCGACTGGGCACTATCGGGTCCCGTCCCGTGGTCGGCGCTCGAGTGTCGCCGCGCCGCCACGCTCCACCTCGGGGGAACGTTCGAGGAGGTGGCGTCGGCCGAAGACGACGTCGCGCGGGGCCGCCACGCCGAGAAGCCGTTTTGCATCGTCGTCCAGCCGAGTGTCGTGGACGCGTCGAGGGCCCCTTCCGGTCAGGCCACCCTGTGGGCGTACTGCCACGTGCCCAATGGCTCCACCATCGACATGACGTCACGCATCGAAGCGCAGATTGAGAGATTCGCGCCGGGATTTGGTGATCTCGTGCTGGCTCGCAACGCCGTGACCGCCGCGCAGTCCGAACAACACAACCCTAACTACGTCGGGGGAGACATCAACGGCGGCGCCGGCACGTTTCGTCAAACGATCTTTCGCCCAACGATGAGATGGAATCCCTACCGCACTGGTGCCGCGGGGATCTATCTCTGTTCTTCGGCCACGCCCCCCGGAGGCGGCGTGCACGGGATGTGCGGCGTCGGTGCCGCGCGGACCGTCCTCCAAGATCTACGTCACGATCCATCTCGCTAGCGGTGTCGTGACGCTCACGGCAACGCGTCGACTCGTGGGGCGTCGGAACCTGGCGACGGGCGTCGGTCGCGAGACGCTGGCTCGTCGCCCACGTCCGCCCGAACAGTTGTGGTCGCCCTTCGACGTGCTCGTCCGAGTGGTACTAGCACGTGGTGCGACAGTATGGTCAACTACCTAGCGTCGCAACGCCGAAGAAGTGAGACTTCCACCAACGTTCACCCGCACGTTCGTTCCGAGAGGCCGCGACTTTCATGAGCCAGATGTTGCGCGTTGCCTGGTACTGGTTCCGATCTGGGGTCGCTCGCCAAGCTGGCGGTTACTTGAGCATCGTGCTGTTGATCGGATTGATCGGCGGCCCGGCGATGGCGTCCATCGCGGGGGGGCCGACGAACGCAGTCTTCGTATCCAACATTTCTCGCGCACCGTGGCGATCCTTCGTATCACTCTGCAGCAAGCAACGTCGCGCCGACACGCTTTGATTGCCATGAGGCGTGAAGAAGGTTGAGAAGGAATTGACTCGTGAGGAACTAACATTGGGGGGTGAAATCTCCGGGGTTGACGGTTGCGTAGCGATAGAAGAGTCCCGCTTTGAGCCAAACCTCATTGATCGATCGGGCGCTTGCACGGGCACGCGTTGACCTGACGCCGGCGACTGAACCGCCGACCGGTAGGCGAATGATCGTCGTCTCGGCACTCTCAATTGTCGCCTCAGTTGGCATTGACGCCGCCATCGTGAAGATAGCAACCGTCCTTTATCCGGCGATAAGGGGCTATTCGCATTTCCGAATCACTGACTATGGAGCATTGACGGCCATCGGTGTCATCGCCGCGTGCGCCGCGTGGTCCACCGTCGTGCGGATTTCATCGTCACCTCGGTGGTTGTTCTTTCGACTCGCCATCATAGTTATGACGTTTCTTTGGCTTCCCGATCTGTGGCTACTCGCCAAGCACGAACCCACGAAAGGGGTGTTCGCGCTGATGGCCATGCATTTAGCGGTAGCGCTCGTTACTTACAACTTCCTCGTCCACTTCGCCACCGTACGTTTCGACGCCATTGAGAGATCTGGTGGTGGATCAGCCCGGTCAGTCAGCTCGACCACCCCGGTCCAGGCGGGAGTGACGCCGACACCCGTAAGAAGGCCGATCGCACTGGTCGTCGGCCGAATGGTGTGGGCGTCAATGGTGATCGCGGTCACCATTGAACTTCTCGTTGGACTTTCGGAGATTGTCTTCGTTCCGTTTAATCGGCCGGACGGCTGGTTCTCCAAGCAGGGCGAAGCTCTCTCGGTGGCCCACGCCCTCCTGGGAGGCGTACTCGGTCTGGGCGCGATCGCGATCTTCGTAGTTACCTTGCGCAAGGGTCGCCTCGAGAGGATTGCGGGGTTGACCGGATTGAGTGGCCTGGCACTAGGTGCGATTGGGGGAGTGCTCACCTACGATCGGTCTCTTCGCCTCTGGGGCATGGGACTCATGTTCCTCGGAGTAGCGGTGGCGTTTTTTGGCTACCTCGTTCCGCTCATTGGCGAGTCGCCGGGTGCACCGCCGGGTGGATCCCTCTAACCGACTGTTCCTAACGCTCGGAATCGAAATACGCACACGCGACGCCAGCCATCGAAGAGGATCGAGTGGGGCTTCGAAAGACGAAGGTGTCACCTCAATCGTGGTGCGGCTGCATCTTCTAGATTCGTGTTCGTACTCCTTGCGCCGCCGTGTAGATCGACGTCGAGACGACTGTGAGCCCTAGGGGCTACTGACGCGATGAAGGGCGTCTCAGTTCGAGAGTCCGAGTGATGCCGACGCAGTCACGCCAAGCACGAGACGCGCCTAGTTGTCGTGACGCGCCGCGCCGCACCCATCGCCTCGGTGACCCTGAGGCGGTGAGGTCAACGAGACGGGCGTGGACGACGTGGCCGCGTTCGCGCCACTCGAAGTCGACGAGCCTAACGGAGATGTCGTGGCACCGAAACTTGCGCAACTCCTAAATCCACCGTCGCTCGTACCACCGTCGCCGAACCCCGACGGCGCTTGCGACAGACTCACGTTTGTCAGAGGAGACGGAGCGCTCGAGGTTCCTGAGGAAGTTGACGGTGTCACTAAGGTGGCGCTCGTCGCGACGGAGGTCGGGGCGGTCGCGACGGTGGGTGCCCAAGCGTTGCTCATCGCGACGACGCCCGTGGTCGCGAGCGCGGTCAACGCGCCGGTTACTATCCAGGATCTCAGACCTTGGCCAATTCGCATATCAACCCCCATCAGTGTTTCTCACGTTTAGTTTTAGCTCGACAACGTAAGGTGTTTGTAAGGCGAGTTTCGGAGTTTTGGAAGTCTCTAGGGCGACTCGTTCTCGTGGAACACCAAGGAAACGACGTAACGCTCTCGTCGTCGGTGGTTGCATCTCGTGGCGAGCAGGTCGCTGAGTGCCGCCGAGGTCCAGCATCGGTCGGCTCGAGAGGGCTTCTTCGCGTCTTCCGAGCACGCCAAGTAGTACCGGGAAGGTAAGGGATCGACGTCCGCTTGGTCGGCCACGACGCCAGAACGACCACTTCGTGGAACGAGCGGCTTCGGCGTTGACGACGAGCAAGTCTTGAACGCTGTTGTCGCAGTCTCGAGGAGGTTACGACCAGCACCTCACCGGAGCGACATCACGTCGGACCGACGATGGCAGCCACGTCGGCGTCAGTACGGCTCGGCGAGCACTGGAATTCATACGTCAATCTTCGCCCCGTCTTAACGGACTTCGTTACCATCCAAACATGGACGTCGCCCTTGAAGAACGTTCCGCCGCCGCGGTCTCGTGGATGGAACGTCGCGCCCCGACGAGACGCCGTCACGTCGGCGGACCTCGACCGTGGGTGCCCAACGCGTTCGCTCTTCTCGCGGGAATAGGCCTGGGCATTGTTGTCAGTTTGACCATCACTGCCGAATCGTGGGCCTCACTGAAGTCACCCGGCGGATGGCTGATGGCCTCGGGGCGGCTCTTCGGTATGACCGGTAGCTACCTCATGCTCATCATGATCGTCTTGATAGCACGGGTGCCGTGGCTGGAGAGGGTCGTAGGGCAAGATACTCTCGTTCGCTGGCACCGGCGCATCGGCGGCTGGCCAATTGGTCTCATCGCCCTGCACATCGTCTTCATCACGCTCGGCTACGCGAAGGTCACGAATATCGGACCGCTTGCCCAGTTTGGGGTCTTCGTTCAGCATTACCCCGACGTGCTCGCGGGCGCCGTCGGTTTCATCCTGCTCGTCGTGGCCGGTGTGGCTTCGTTCCGTCTCGCGCGACGTCGTATGAAGTACGAGACGTGGTGGGTGGTGCACCTTTATATGTACCTCGCGTTGCTGTTCGCCTTCTCTCACCAAATTGTGACGGGCGTCATGTTCTTGGGACATCCACTGGCCCGACTCTTTTGGATATCACTCTGGGCGGGGGCCGCCGCCGTTCTGGTGACTAGTCGCGTACTCACGCCAATCGTTCGAAACATGAGGTACCAGCTTCGAGTTCACGAAGTTCAAAATGAGGCGCCGGGGGTCTACTCGCTGACCATCTCCGGGCGTAATCTCGCCGCACTCCACGTGGCGGGTGGACAGTTCTTCCAATGGCGCTTTCTTACGAAGGACCTGTGGTGGCACGCCCACCCCTACTCGCTGTCGGCTCTTCCTCGACCGCCCTTCCTTAGGGTGACGGTTAAGGCGTTAGGCGACCAGTCGAGCGGGGTGGCGAAGCTAGTTCCCGGAACCCGGGTGTTCGTCGAGGGACCCTACGGTGCGTTCACGCGGCACGTACGCCACCACGATGAGGTGGTGCTGATTGGGGCGGGCGTCGGCATCACCCCGTTGCGCGCGCTCCTCGAGGACCTCCCGCGCCACGTGCGAGTCACCGCGGTGATTCGCGCCTCATCGATCGACGATCTGGTGCATCGCGAAGAGATCCGCTCACTGGTGTCACAGCGCGAAGGCGAGTTGCACGAGATCATCGGATCGCGCCGTGACGCGCCACTCGACGCGGACGTCCTTCACCGACTGATCGGTGACGTAGCGCACAGTGACTTTTTCATCTGCGGCCCGTCGGGATTCACCGACCTGGTGGTGTCGGCGCTATCAAAGCTTCACGTCGACCCCGATCGAATACACCTCGAAGAGTTCTCATTCTCATGATGAAACGACCACGATGAAACGATCCAAGTATGTCTTCGTGGGCACCGCGCTCGGCGTTGCGGGCGTGCTTAGCTTTCACACGGCCCCCGCCTCGCTGACGTTCGCTTCTTCGCCGACAAATGGCACGCCGACGGGTGGTGGCTCCGCGCCGACGACCACGTCGGGCTCGCCGACCGGGTCGCCAACTACCGCGCCAGTCACGCCTTCGACGACGATCCCTTCGGGTTCGCGTACGGCCACCGGACCATCGGTCAACTACAACTTCGGTGTTTTGTCCGTCACCGTCAAGGCGACCGGAAAGAAAGTCACCTCGGTTACGATCGGGACGCTGAATGACGGCGGGAACTACCGGTCACAGTCAATCGACTCCATGGCGATTCCCATTTTAGAACGTGAGGCCATGGCCGCCCAGAGTGCCAATATTCAAAGCGTTTCGGGAGCGAGTTATACGAGCGCTGGCTTTGCTCAGTCCCTGCAGAGTGCGTTGCAACAACTCGGTATCTAGTGGGCTCGAGCGATCCATCGACGGTGCCCCCGACGGATGGGGCGAGGATTCTTCACCACGAGGAAGAAGTGATGGGGACCATCGTGACCATCGATCTTTACGGCGACCCGAGTGTGGCAAACGAGTTAGATCCCGCGCTGCAGTTGGCCGTTGAGTCCCTGCACGACGCGGACGACGTCTTCAGCACGTGGAAACCCGAAAGCCCCCTTAGCCAACTTCGACGGGGAGAGATCGAACTCGCGACCGCGCCGCCCGAGGTGCGCGAAGTACTTGAGGCCTGTGGAGCCGCCCGCGAACTCTCCCGCGGTTGGTTCGACCCCTGGTCCCTGGCGGGCGGCGTCGATCCCACGGGTTACGTGAAGGGTTGGGCCGCGCAGCGCGCACTGCACCTCTTACTCGGTGCCCCCGTTTTCGGTGCCGTGGTGAACGCGGCGGGCGATATCGCGACCTTCGGATTCCCGGCAGAGAACTCGTCGTTCCAAGTAGGTATTACGAACCCTTCCGACCGCCAAGAGTTGACCGCCATCGTGTCGCTCAACGGTTGCATCGCCACCTCGGGCACCTACGAACGAGGTCCGCATCTGTTCGATCCTCACTCGGGTGAGTTCGCATCGCGCCTCGCTTCGGCGAGCGTGACCGGTCCCGACCTCGGTCTCGCGGACGCCTTGGCGACGGCGTTGGCGGTAGCCGGGACCGACTTCTTGACGGTGATTGAAGAAGTGACGGAGTTTGAAGCCTTCGCGGTAACGGATGACGGAGAGCGACAGTGGACGTCGGGGTTCCCCCTCCTCGCGCTGGCGACGGTACGAGACCAAGGTCCCCGACCACCAACTCGCGGATAGTTTCCACACCTCTTTCTTGGACCGCCGCGACTTGCCCTCGCGGGGGACTTCGAACGCCGCTCCGCTCGCCAAAGTGGTTCCGGTCGTCATTGGCGAGTTCGGTGCGGACAAGCGCAGCGGTACGTTCGACCTGTCGTGCATGCCGTGGACCGATGATCACGACGTCTCTTGACTTGGAGGGACTGGGGGACGACGGACAAACAGCAGGCCGCCCTGACGTGAGCGCGTCGCGGCGAGAGCCGTAGTCAATACGGTCTTTAGACACGAATTTGTACTGATCAGGTCCACCCCCAAGGAAGAAGTAGATGACCGTTCTGGTCGATTCATTGAGCGTTCGGGTGTTTTCATAGGCCCTACGACACTGGCGAGTAAGGTGTCTAACCAGGAGACGGAAATGGTCCGTCTATCGCCCTCAGAATCGAGTATTCGTGGCACAAGGTACAGTGAAGTTTTTCAACGCAGAAAAAGGATTCGGTTTCATTTCGCGTGAGCAGGGTGACGACGTCTTCGTACATTTCTCCAACATCCAAGGAGATGGCTACAAGAGCCTCGAAGAGGGACAGTTAGTTGAGTTCGACGCCGCGCCCGGTAAGAAGGGCGAAGAAGCGCAGAACGTCCGCGTGATCTGAAGTTGAACGGCTCTCGTGACTGAGAGCGCGGCGGACCGCAATCGTTCGCCGAATCTCTTGGCGACTTGCCCAGTAGGGATCTGCTGTGACATCCGACAACGTCAAATCATTGGAACTCGTGCGCCGGTCGGGGCTTGAACCCGGCAACCGTTCGTTCGGTGAACTCCTTCCTTGGATGAAGAGCGTTGCGACCGTCGTGAAGGTCATCTGACTTTACGACGACACGTTGCGACCCGTCAACGTAGTTTCGTGGCGTTTCAGAAACGAGAGGGGAAAACGAAGCCCGTTGGAGTTCGCGGCGCCGACCACGGTCATTTCCCCCTTTTGAAATGCGAAGCGCCGCCGCCGTAGCGCGCTCTGGGCAGGAGTCACACGTTTGATGACGCGGAGATACCAACGTGCGGCGCTCAGTTAAGGGTAAACCCTGAGTCAACCTGGGGGCGTTCGCCGAACTTTAGGGATGTCCCGGATTCCCAGTCGAAGACTCCTCGCGTACTCTGCCTACGAGACCGACGAAGTCGGCGCACAGGGAGTTTGCAATGCTCGTGAAAACAATGGCGCCGACCGTCGTCCGCACCGATTTCGTCCTGACTTCAATGGTTCGAGGAGACGTCTTTGCCGCCTCAGGTTCGACGAGTGCGACCGGACGTCACCCACCAAGGGCGCACGGAGGGGGGAATCTCGCGGCCTACAGCGATCACGTTGGGCCGAGATCAGTCCTAGTCCACACGGGGCCAATCGGCGACAACGGCGAAGGCGTACGCACGTGCGCTGGAGGATCGGCGGGCGAGGACGACAGCGACGGTGAAGTGAAGCTCACGGGGTGCTCGTTACGCTCGGATATCGGGGGTAGGGAGAGCAAGCTTGAGAGGTCGCTGTCTAGTGAACTTTCGAACAACCTGAGGACGTACTCGGGCCAATCAACAGCGGATGGGACGGCGTCGATCGCCAAAGGATCAGTAACCAGAGCGCTTCGAACACTCCTTGCATCGATCAACATGGCCGTCACGATCAACGAAGCTGTATCGTGGCCGACGTCTACTCAGACGAACACTCCGCTATTTCTGGCGCAAGCCGTACCCCTCGATGACTCAGGGATCCTGTCACTCAACTAGTTCGAGCCAAACTCTTGACGTCGATGTGTATATTGAGTAGCATACTGGGTATGCAAGATTCCGCGACGCCGATATGAGCGTTCGCCACTCTCTGCTCGCCCTTCTCAGTGAGGGGCAGAAGTACGGCTTTCAGCTTCGACAGGAGTTTGAGGCGAGCACCGGTGAGGTGTGGCCCCTCAACGTTGGCCAGGTGTACACCACGCTTCAGCGGCTGGAACGCGATGGTTTGGCGGAGTCCGATGATGCTGACGCGGATGAGCGTCAGAGGAACTATCGAATCACTGAAGCTGGCGAACAGGAACTCTCTCGATGGCTACGCACGCCGCCCGATCTCTCGCAACCGCCGAGGGACGAACTCGTCATCAAGGTTCTTGTTGCGTCCCGCCTCCCGGACGTCGACGTGTACGACGTCATTCAGGTGCATCGCCGCTACGTCGTACAGTTGATGCAGCAGTGGACGCACTTAAAAGAGGATGAGGCCAACTTCGATTTGGCCTTCGCCCTTGCAGTAGATGCCGAACTCTTTCGACTGGACGCCGTTGTTCGCTGGCTTGACGCCGCCGATGGGCGGCTTCATCGCGCCGCTTTCGAATCGACGGAGGACGCCACCGTTGCCCCTCCGCGTATTGCGCGAAGGATTGGAGCACACCGATGAGCATGCTTGAACTTAGAAACGTGTCGAAAGTGTACGGCGGAGGCACGACTGAGGTCGACGCCATCAGCGATATCGATCTCGCGGTAGATCGCGGATCGCTCGTGGCGATCATGGGACCGAGCGGCTCTGGGAAATCGACGCTGCTGACCATCGCGGGGACCCTCGAGCAGCCCACGACCGGAGACGTCATGATCAATGGATCAAACGTGGTGGGTATGTCGCGTAACGACAAGGCCCGGCTACGACGACGGACCATTGGCTACGTCTTTCAAGACTTCAATCTCTTGGCGGGACTCACTGCCGTCGAGAACGTGTCACTGCCGCTTGAACTCGACGGAATCTCGATGAGGAAGGCAAGGGCTCAAGGCATGTCGGCACTCGAGGAGCTCGGACTTGTGGACCGCGCCGAAAGTTATCCCGACCAGCTGTCCGGTGGCGAGCGTCAGCGCGTCGCCATCGCCAGAGCGGTCGTTGGTGAGCGAAGCCTGCTCCTCGCCGACGAACCATCGGGTGCCTTGGATTCGGTCAATGGCGAGGCCGTGATGCGAATGATCTTGTCGGCGTGCCACGGTGGTGTGGCCGCGCTCGTCGTCACCCACGACGCAAAACTCGCTTCATGGGCCGATCGTGTGGTTTTCCTTCGTGATGGCAAGGCCGTCGACGAGACCTTGCCACCTCAGCAACCCGAGGATCTCCTCAGTAACGACACCTCGAGTCCCTCAGAATCGTGACCTTGGACTCAGTAAGCTTCGCGCGCCGCCCCTCGGACGGAGGCGTTCCCGCACGGCGCGCGGTAACGCGCTGGGCGTGGAGACTACTTCGACGCGAGTGGCGCCAGCAGTCTTTGGTATTGGCGCTCATTGCGATCGCCGTCGCGGTTACCACGGTCGGCGTCGGGGTCTCGACGAACACGCCACTGTCTCCGTACGTCGGATTCGGCAGCGCCACCGATCTCGCGACGTTTTCGAATTACGGGGCGTCGACGACGGCGAAGATCGCGTCGTGGCATCAGCGTTACGGGGCGACGGACGTCATCGAGAACCAGTCGGTGACCATACCGGGATCCGTCGCGACCTTCGACCTTCGCTCGCAGAACCCCGAGGGTCCGTACGGACGACCTCTGCTGTCACTGGTGACGGGACACTTTCCGACGAGGGCCAACGAGACGGCGGTGACCTCCGGCGTTGCCTCGGACTTCAACGTAAAAGTCGGAAGTAGTTGGCGTGAGCTGGGTGTGACGCGAAAAGTCGTCGGTATCGTCGAGAATCCGAAGAATCTGTTGGATGAGTTCGCCCTCGTTCTTCCCGGGCAGGTGAAAGTGGCGAACGAGGTGACCGTTCTCTTCGACGCCGGTCGAGTCGGCAAGACCTCTCTTGGCTCTAACGTCATCACGCCGGCGTCGGTCGCGCAGAGCAACGTCTTGAATCCTCAGACCATCTCGATCGTGCTCGTGACGATGGCGATGCTGTTGATCGGACTCGTCGCCATTGCGGGATTCACCGTCTTGGCCCAACGTCGACTGCGATCGATCGGGATGCTTGGCGCACTCGGTGCCACCGACGAACACATAAAACTGGTGGTTCGCGCGAACGGTTTCTTCGTCGGTCTCGTCGGCGCGCTGTCGGGCTTCGTCGTGGGCTTCGCGGCGTGGCTGGCCTATCGCCCCACTCTCGAGTCAAGCGCCCATCACGTCATTGGGCTCTTTCAGTTGCCGTGGATCGTCATCATCGTGGCCGTCGTGCTCGCCGTTGCGGCCGCCTTCTTCGCCTCAACGAGGCCCGCGCGTGCCATGACGCGGATCTCCGTCGTGTCGGCCCTCGCCGGTCGTCCGGCGCCACCCAAGCAACTGCGTCGTTCGGCCGTTCCCGGCATCATCTTCGCGGTCGCAGCGTTCTTCCTCCTCGGCGCGGCCGGTGCGAGCGGCGGAAACGGCAGTGGCGTGGGCGAGGTCGCTCTTGGCTTCGTTGCCTTGACGGTCGCCGTCGTTTTGCTGTCGCCCTTTCTTCTCACGGTGCTCGATAGACTCTCCCGTCGCGCACCACTGGCGATCCGGATGGCGACGCGCGACCTCGCTCGCTATCGCGCCCGGTCGGGCTCGGCACTCGGCGCGATCAGCGTCGGGGTGCTCATCGCCATGGTTGTCATCATCGCCTCGGCGGCACGTTTTGGCAACGTCCTCGACTACGCGGGACCCAACGTTTCGTCAACGCAACTGCTCATCTACACGCCAAACGGCCCCTACGGTCCGGGGGGCCCAGGTAACGCGAGCAAGGGTGGGGGAGCCTCAAGCGAATCGATGACGACGATGGCGCGTGACGCGCACGACATTGCCGCTGCGCTGGGCTCCAACAAGTTCGTCAAACTCGAGACCACCAGCGCGACACTGCAGCACGCCGCGCCGGGTCGCAGTTACTCAGGGCCGCTGTACGTGGCGACGCCTCAACTCCTTGAGGCGTTCGGAATAAGCGAGTCCAGCATCAAACCGACGACCGAGATTCTCTCCATGCGACCGGGCTTCGCCGGAATTACCAAGATGCAGATTGTGTACGGCAACTACTTCGCCAATGGAGGACCGAACGGGGCGTGGCCATGTCCCACGAGCGACTGCCTCGCCAATCCTTCGATGCAGGAGATCAGCGCACTTCCCGCGGGCACCTCCGCGCCCAACACGGTTATCACCGAGTACGCGGTCCATCGATTGAGGCTCGCGCGCGCCACGTCTGGGTGGTTCGTTGAGACCACGAAGCCGTTGAGCGCGGCTCAACTCACGGGGGCTCGCGCGACGGCGGCGGCCGACGGACTGTCGATCGAAAGCAAGTCAACGATTCCCACGTCGGCCACCATCATTGACTGGGCGACGTTGGTCGGCATCATGCTCGCGTTGGGCGTACTCGCCATGACGATCGGCCTCATCCGAAGCGAGACGGCTGGCGATCTACGAATCCTCGCGGCCACTGGTGCGAGTAGCCGCACTCGTCGCAGTCTGACGGCGGCTACCGCGGGTGCGCTCGCCCTCGTGGGAGCGGTTGTCGGCACCGCCGCCGCCTACCTCGCGATGATCGGCTTCAGCCGCACCAACGCGTTGGATGGCCTCTCCTCACTGGCGTCGGTTCCAATGGCGAACCTGATGGCCATTCTCATAGCGATGCCCGCAGTGGCGGCAATCGTCGGTTGGCTCGCGGCGTGGCGAGAACCCAAGGGGATGTCGGGTCTAGTGATTCAGTAGTACTCAGCCCGACAGCTCAGCACGCGGCGACGGTTCGCACGATCTATAGCCCGAGGTGGCCAAACGGTAGGGAACTTGCTCGGATTACGTTTAAAGGCACGCGCCCCCAAAAGTCTCTGGTGCGCAGTCATCAGCCTCTAGCTAGCGGATCGACTAATCCAAACAAGTACTTATCGCACGAGGTTGGCGATGAACTCGCCCGATTTGCTGGTTCGCCGTCCTCTCCGTGGCATTGCTGGTCGCGAATGTCTCGCTTTAGTGAAGCCCGCAGACACGACTTCGACGCGGGCACGAGCGATAGAAGCACACCCTGAGGAGAATCTCTACTGTTGCGCTGGTCGGAACTTGAACTCGGAACTTGGTGATTCAGGGTAGGAATTCGATGGCTACGTGACGTCGTTTACGTCGGTGAGGTCCACGTCTTGGGCGAAACCCAGACGCCGAGGTCGAAATCGAGGACACGGCGGACGGGCGCTTTGATCTTCGCGGCGTTCTGCCTACCCCGGCCGACCAGCGGAGCAATGCTGCCCGAGATTATCCGACCCGTCGCGCGCTGAAGGCCCCGACCCGCATGGTGGGACTGTCTGCGCGATTAGAAGGCGACGGCTGTCCTGATGGATTCGCCGCGTCGGTAGCGACCTGACTATCGCGTCACGCGGTCGCGGTCAAGTCATGGGTACATTGTGGCGTGCCCGAATTGCCTGAGATGCAAGCATTATCTGAACGACTCAACGCGCTGCTCGCGGGCACCACGTTGCTCCGGGCCGACGTGCTCGGATTCTCATCCCTCAAGACTTACGTACCCACGCCCGACTCCGTGCTGCATCACCGACTCGTATCGATTTATAGGAGGGCCAAGTACCTGGTGTTTGAGTTTGATGACGGAATCCGCGTCGTGTTGCACCTATCGCAAGCGGGACGTTTAGACGTTGAGCAGCCGCCAAAGCAGACTCGGCCCCGTGGCTCAGCAGTGCGCTTCGTGTTCGGTCGTGGAGGCACCGGAATCGAGGGGCCCGGAGTCGGCCTATTAGTGCGCGAATATGGCACTCATCGAAAGGCCTCGTGGTGGGTGCTCTCGCGCGAAGAGGACGGGCCGCTCGCCAGGCTCGGGCCCGAACCGGGAAGCGAAAAGTTTGCTGAACTTATCCGCACCAGTACTTCGAAGCGTCGTCTCACCACCGACCTGCGCGATCAGCACGTGGTGTCCGGTATTGGCCGAGGTTGGGGTGACGACATTTTGCACCGCGCCCATCTGTCGCCCTTCGCATCGTTCAGCTCGTTGGAACCCGAGCAGCGCGAATCCTTGCTCAGCGCCGTTACCAGTGTGTTGGACGAAGCACTCGAACTCGAGCGCACTCGCGAGGGCGGACTGTCGGAAGCCAAGCTTGGCGGCCGATTCAAGGTACATGGTCGCTCCGAAGAACCATGCCCGTCCCCGTGCGGCGATACGTTGCGACGCGTGTCTTTTGAGTCTTACGAGATGACGTACTGTCCCTCATGCCAGACGGGCGGACGACAGCTTAAAGACCGACGCCTGTCTCGTTTACTCAGATAGGAGAGCGGATTGAGGCTACGGGCCCGGTGCGCCGGCCGGGACTCGAAAATGGTCACGAATACACAAGGCAATGTGAAGAGACTGGTCTTGGCAATCCACAGTTACGCGCCATGATTTTGAACCGGCAACTCGCATAAGCACACACTATTGAGGATGCCCCTGTACTCAAGTTACGTGAGCCGCCAGTGTTTGCTAGCGGATCTGTTGCTTCGGGTCCGCGACGCGAATCTTCACTCACTTTTCGAAAATCTGGCGAACGAAAGAATCCGAAAATTTCAATTGCTGAGACCGTACGGATCCGTGAACAACGATTCGGTGATATTTTCCGTGGGTTTTAGACGAGAACGAACCGCGGAGGTCGATTTTGAGGTCAGGGAAACATACTCTGATCGAAAATTCTAATTGGTGCGCCGGCCGGGTCTTGAACCCGGAACCTGTTGATTAGGAGCGAGTTCTATTCTGCTTCCAGGCGTTGTTCCGGTCGATCAAGTCTTGAAATCTCAAGGAATCCTGTTGTCTCTGGTCGGTCTGGTTTAATTCAGTCGTTCTGGTGTGTGGGATTTTCGTTCGATTCCCTGTTGGCTGAAATGGAAATGTCAGATACGTGTTCGTTCGACTCCATCGTGTTGTTTTGTGTCGGTCTGGCTTATCTGAAAGGCGCTGGCGTGTGGGATTTTCGGTGGGATTCGGAGGCGAAATTTGGCTTCAAGAAGTTCTCCGCATTGGATGTGTTTCGGTAAAAGTCGACTACCGTCGTGCACGGATTCAAAGTCCCATTGGCGCGCTCAAAGTCGTGAGAACGCATCGAGAAAATCGGCAGTAGTAATGATCAACCTGATCCTCCCCCTTCAACCGTTCGACGCTTCGTCTTCAACTCTTCCTCGTAGCTTAAAAGATGTCAAGCCGCAGACTCATCTCCAGCGCTTGAAAGCTCTGATTCGCCCCGGGAAAGTTGGAGAGTAATTCCTCTGAGAGGATTGCTCCATGTCACGAAATACCCGTTACTCACCCGAGCTGCGTGAACGAGCGGTGCGGATGGCCATTGAAAAGCGCGCGGACTACCCGTCCGAGTGGGCTACCTTCACCGGTGTCGCGAAGTTGTTCGGGATGTCACCCGAAACGCTCAGGACCTGGGTTCGACGAGACCAAGTCGATCACGGCACGCGAGTCGGTCTCACCACCGACGAGCGTGCTCGCTTGAAGGCCCTCGAACGCGAGAACCGCGACCTGCGGCGCGCGAACGAGATCTTGAAGGACGCCTCGATTTTCTTCGCGACCGAGCTCGACGGTCGAACGAAGAGGTAGTGCGCTACATCGACGCACGACGTGCGCGATGGGGAGTCGAGCCGATCTGCAGAGCGTTGCAGTTCGCCCCCGCCACCTACTACGCGATCCGCGTCCGTCCCGAGTCCGCTCGAGCTCGTCGTGACGATGCCCTAAAGCCCGAGATTCAACGGGTCTACGACGCCAGCCTCGACGGTGTCTACGGCGCCAAGAAGGTGTGGAAGCAGCTCAACCGCGAGGGTGTCAGCGTCGCGCGCTGCACCGTCGAGCGACTGATGAAGGAGCTCGGACTTTCGGGCGTGCAGAAGGGCCGTCGCTACAAGGTCACGACGATCGGTGACGAGTCACTGCACCGTCCGAGCGACCTCGTCGATCGTCACTTCGTGGCCGACGCGCCCAACCGTCTCTGGGTGGCGGACTTGACCTACGTGAAGTGCCACTCCGGTTGGGTCTACGTCGCGTTCATCATCGACGTCTTCAGTCGCTTCATCGTTGGCTGGCAGGTGTCGAACTCGCTGCGCAGTGACCTAGCGATCGACGCCCTCGAGATGGCGATCTACGCGAGGGGCGATTATCTGGTGGGACTCGTTCATCATTCGGACCGCGGCGTTCAATACCTCAGCATTCGTTACTCCGAGCGACTGGATGAGGCCGGCGCCGTTGCGTCAGTTGGATCGAAGGGCGACAGCTACGACAATGCAATGGCCGAGTCGTTCAACAGTCTCTACAAGAGCGAGTTGATCCACCGCAAGGGACCCTGGCGCAATGTCGAGCACGTCGAATGGGCGACGCTCAACTACGTCGACTGGTTCAACAACCGGCGCATCCACGAGTCACTC
>DATLTT010000012.1:0-27721 GCA_035533455.1 Acidimicrobiales bacterium
TCCCCCGGTCGACTCCGACGGGGACGGCGTGACGGTTGGTGCGGCTGCGCTCGGCCTGGTGGAGCTGCGCGGCCACGCCGGTCAGCGAGACCGTCCAACGTTCGGCGCGCTGGGTAAGCGTCGCCGAATAGATGTGGAAGCAACCCAAGTCGATCATCCGGGGGACCTTGCGGGTGGGGCCAGAGAGTTTCACCGGTCCGAACTTGGGCAGTCGCAGGTGCGCGGGATCGGTGAAACGGATGGGTTGACTCGATGGGGCCGTCCCCGACGTCGCGCGATTCCGCAATCGGAAGCTCGGTGTCACCTTCCCCTTGGCTTGGAAGCGGGGGAACCCGACCGGCGTCCCACTGCGTTTCCCGCGTCGCGACGCAGAGAAGTTCTCGAGAGCCCGGGCCGCGTCCACTGAAGCGCACTCGAAGACGTCGTTAGGTAACTCGCGTCGCCAGGCCAGCCCACTACTGCCATCGTCGTTCACCGGCGAGTCGTCGGCATGCCCGTTCTTCCAGGCGTTGAATTCATTGATGAAGGAGAAGGCCGACCAGGAGAGCGAAGGGGTTGATGGTTCGCACGAATCCCGAGCCTCGCCGAGAGATTCGTGCTCGGCCGATTGGGCGTCCAGGTTGGCTTTTACCCGGGCCAGGTGATGGTTCACGGTGAAGCGGCGGGCACCGGCGCACTTGGCGAGCAGCATCCTCTGCTGCGCGTTCGGGTCAAGGGCGAACTGGAACGTGACGGCCCGCGAGAGGACCTGGCCGGTGCGCGATAGAGGTGCTTGAGGTCCCACACCCTCACAATTGTCGTGAGTTGTGACACGACCGAGGCGATACTGGAGCAATGAAAGGTCTGCCGCAGTTCAGAACTTACGAAGAGGTTGATCTTGACGCAGTACTCAATCTCTGCGCCGCTGAAGGCTGGGCAAGCTACGTTGAGGATCGTGCTCGGTCGCATCGGGTGTTCACGGCTCCTGGCGTCGTGTCGATCGTGGCAACCGTCGACGACGAAGTCGCCGGCTTCGCCTACTTCCAAACTGATGGTGCTATCCAGGCCCATCTTTCACTGCTCGTCATTTCCGAGGAAAGCAGACACGCGGGAATCGCGCGAGCGCTCCTGGCCTACGCGTTCCCACTTCTTGGAGCGACTCGCATTGACCTCATCACTGACAACGCTGGTGGCTTCTATCGGAGGCTCTCACACAAGGAGAAGCCGGGCTTCCGTATCTACCCAGCTACGCAATAGGCGGTACGCCGCCACCCATGCTCCGGTGGTCTTTGGCGTTGAGGAGTCCATCTGCCAACCGCTCCTGTTCAGCACAGCACCCGAAGCACGTCGGTGATGGAAGCGACGTGCAGCCATCCGGTGGCCGAGGTCACGGTGTTCTCAAAGCAGCGTGCCAGGCGTCGTCGTCGAACGAGGTGGCCATGGGCCACTTCGACCCGCCAGGCGTGACGAATGGGACGAAAGACCCTGGCGCCGTGTTCGTTGCGTGGTGGCTCATCCCATCCCACCCGGCGAACTTCGTAGTTGAACTTCGCCGACAACCGTGTGGCGGCGGACACCGCCGTGCCCTGGTCCACGAGCACGAGCTCGAGGCGTTCATCGGCACCGGTTCGGGCGAGGTCGTCCAGTATCAGTTCGACGGCACTCGACTCGGACGTTGAAGCCGGGACCACTCGCACGCAGAGCGCCAGCCCAGTGACGTCCACGCAGACGATGCGCTTGGCCCCATTGGTCCGACCGTAAGGACCGCCCTGGTTGTGAAAGGTGGCGCCCCCATTCGAGGCGCCTCGTGCGAGGTGGGTGTCGATGACCACCATCGATGGACGGGGCTCCTTTCGACCGAGAGCCGCACGCGAGGACGCGTGAAGTGTGGTGAGAACTCGGGTCCAAGTTCCATTCCTCGACCACCGACGGAACTGGGACCAAACCCTCGTCCAGGGACCGAACTCCTCGGGTAGGAACCGCCACTGGCACCCGGTGTGCGAGATGTAGAGCATCGCATCGACCACGTGGCGTAAGTCGTTGCCGTGTTTCGGTCCTCGTTTGGAGGAAACCAGCAGCAGAGGTTCGAGGAAGTTCCACTGGGCATCGGTCAGATCACTTGAATGGGCCACGACGTGATGGTGTCGGTCGTCACTCCTGGTGCACTCGCCAAATAGAACACACGCTCTAAGGTTCATCTGTGGCAAAAGGGACCGACTACGCGACGTACTTACGTATCAACGACCTCTTGAAGCTGCAGATCCCGCTCACGGACGACGCGCCCGACGAACTGCTCTTCATCGTGGTGCACCAGTCCTACGAACTCTGGTTCAAGGTCATGGTGGATGAACTTAAGCGCGCGGCGAAGGTTCTCCACCTGAACGAGCCCTGGCGAGCCGTCTCGCACTTACGACGGATGGTGGAGATAGAAGAGCTCTTGCTCACCCACCTGCGCCTGCTCGACACCATGTCACCCGAGGGCTTCTTGGAGTTTCGTGACCCCCTCGATCCGGCGTCGGGCTTTCAGTCCTTTCAGTTCCGCGCCATTGAGTTCCTGAGTGGCGGCGGGCGAAAGGCCGTGCTCAACTTCGAGTTCTTCGACGACGAGCAGCGCGCGTGGTTGCGCGCGGTCAGCGAGATACCGAGCGTCTGGGCGGGCTTCGAACACTCCCTTCGCCTCACCGTGGGCGCCAGCAACGACGACCTCGTCGACGTCGTGCGCGCGCTCTACCTCTCGCACGCCGACGCCGCCACGACCGCCCTGCACACCGTCGCGGAGCTCTTGATGGACCACGACGAGAACCTCGCGGTGTGGCGTCACCAGCACATGCTGATGGCCGGACGCCAGATCGGTCGACGCCCGGGAACGGGCGGCAGCGAGGGGATGGCCTACCTCGACACCACCTTGAATCAACGTCTCTACCCCGCGCTGTGGGAAGTGAGGTCCGTCCTGTGACAACCCGTGATGACTGTGTCGCCCTCGACGCGACCGACGTGCTCGCGCCGCTGCGTGACGAATTCATGCTCGACGAGCGCGAGATCTACCTCGATGGCAACTCGCTCGGCCCGGTGTCACGGTCGGTCGTCACCCGCGTCAACGACGTGCTCAACAAGGAGTGGGGCCGCGGCCTCGTGCGTGGTTGGAGCCAAGGCGGTTGGATGGCGATGCCGACGCATCTCGGCGACCGTCTCGCGCCCTTGATCGGCGCGCAACCCGGCGAGGTCCTCGTCGCGGACACGCTCACCTTCTTGCTCGCCAAACTCATCGGCGGTGCGCTCGATCTACGAAGGGACCGGTCCGTCGTCTTGACGGACGTCGCGAACTTCCACTCCGACCTCTACATCGTGCGAGCGATGGCCGAGCGCGCTGGGCGTCACGTCACGGTCAAGGCCATCGAACGCCGCGCGCTCGAGAACGAGCTCAATGACGACGTCGCGCTCGTCATGTTGACTCACGTCGACTTTCGCAGCGGTGAAATGCTCGACCTCAGCGGCATCACGAAGAAGGTCCACGACGTCGGCGCGCTGATGCTCTGGGACTTCGCCCACTCCGCCGGTGCCGTACCCCTTGACGTCACGGGCGCCGGCGTGGACTTCGCGGCCGGCTGTGGCTACAAGTACCTGAACGGCGGACCCGGTTCGCCGGCGTTCCTCTACGTTCGAAAGTCCTGGCAGGGTCGACTGGAGAATCCACTGCCGGGCTGGCTCGGGCACGCTCGACCTTTCGATTTCGAGCTCGACTACGAGCCCGCCGATGGGATGCAGGCGTACGTCACGTCATCGCCCTCGATCGTCGCGCTCGCGGCACTCGACGGTGCGCTCGACGTCTGGGACCGCGCGTCGATGGACCAGGTGCGCGCCAAGAGTCTCCAACTCACCGATCTCTTCATCGAACTCGTCGAGGCCAGACTTCCGGGTGTCTTCGAGATCGTCACGCCCCGAGACCACGCCCAGCGCGCAAGTCAAGTCGCTCTTCGCCACCGCGAGTCCTACGGCGTCATCCAGGCGCTGCTCCGGCGCGGCGTGATCGGTGACTTCCGGGACCCCGACATCGCGCGCTTTGGTTTCACGCCGCTCTATCTCCGCTTCGTGGACGTCTACGACGCCGTCGGGATCTTGGTCGACGTCCTGCAAGGGGAGTCGTATCGCGACGCTCAGTTCGCGGAGCGCAACGCCGTCACCTAAGCGAAATCGGAGCGCTGTCGAAGGTAGGCGTCGAGGGTGCGCTGATTCGCGACGCGAACGGGAACGATGGAGGGAAGGTTGTCAATCGCGTACGCCTTCGCGGGGCCCTCGGGGCCGTGCTCGAGAAGCTCTCCGCCGCGCACGTGCGCCACGTAGCCGTGGGCGCACATCGTGCCGGTCGGCGTTCCCTCTTGGACGAACGTGACGAACTCTCGAAGCAGCGTGATATCGAGCCCGGTCTTCTCGCGAACGATTCGTACCGCGGCCGTCTCGGGATCCTCGCCGGGTTGACAGGGATCGCTCGGTAGCGACGCCGGAGCGTCAGGGGTTCCTCCACGGGGGTGGATGAAGACGATCTCACTGTCGCTGGACTCGACCACGACGAGCGCGCCGTGATAGTCGAACGCGGTCCCCTCGAAGTCCATGACCGGAACCTACGCGAGAGCGACGTCACTTGCTCCGCCCCCAGGAAGCACGTCGATGCCAGGAGGCTCTCGTCTCGTCTACCCGGGGACTGGCCCCGCGTCATCGTCTTGGTGACGGAGCGAGTTCGCCCGTTCGAAATAATAAGGGCCTTTATCAGGTAGTACTCACAGATCACTCGCGGCCACTTGACAAAAGACTGATAACGATATATCGTTATCAGTACAAACCTATCGAAAGGATATGTTGATGAGAAATCGAGAATTCGATCGCTCGCCAAAGGGGCGGGCAAGTAACGCTGAAAACAGCGAAGGAAAACTCTTCGAGGTTCGTTCCGGCGCACGGCGCCGCCACGGCCCGCGCCACGAAGGTGCGAGAGGCGAACACGTGCGAGGTCGCGGGCCTTCCATGAGGGGCGGCCGGGGACGTCGCGGTGACGTGCGTATGGCCATCCTCGCGCTGCTCGAAGAGCGACCGATGCACGGCTACGAAATGATGCAGGAGCTGTCCGAGCGGACCCAAGGTCTGTGGCAGCCAAGTCCCGGGTCCATCTACCCCGCGCTGCAGCTCTTGGAAGACCAGGGAATGGTGCGCTCAGAGAGCGCCGATGGTCGTCGACAGTTCACGCTGACCGACGAAGGTCGCGCCGAGCTGAAGAACCGTGCAGAAGGAACGGCGCCGTGGGAGACCATGGTTCGCCAAGCGGACCAGGGCGACGTCTCCCTAAATCAAGCCCTTCGACAAGTGGCGGTCGCCGTCACCCAGGTGGCCCAAGCGGGAACCTCCGATCAAAAGGCGCGGGCCGGAGAACTACTCACCGAACTTCGCCGCCAAATGTACTTACTTTTGGCGGAGCCGCTCGCGCCTCACGTCGAGAGGTAGTGGCAGTTCGACGAGTACCAATCCGCTGACTCAACTCTCACCTTCAACGAGGGTCATCGAACGCAACGGCGCCCGTGTCCAGGTAGAGTCGGGCGCTGTTGCGTTCTCAGATCACACGTATCGGTCAAGATGATGAGATGACGCCACCGGCTGGGAATGGACCAACCAACGCGGTCGCACTCGTGACGGGCGTGAGCCGCCGTCAGGGCATTGGCTTTGCCGTGGCCGAACGCCTCGCCCGCGACGGATTCGACGTGGGTTTCAACTACTGGACTCCCTACGATCAGCGGATGTCCTACGGCGCGGACGCGGCTGGGGCGGACGAACTCACGACCAGAATTGCGGAGATGGGTCGTCGGACCGTGGCCGTCGAGGTGGACCTCGAAAAGCCCGAATCGACGACCATTCTGTACGACTCGATTGTGGCCAGTCTCGGTCCGGTCGCGATACTCGTGATGTGCCACTGTGAGTCAGTCGACTCAGGGATCCTTGACACCACCGAGGAGAGTTTCAACCGACACTTCGCGGTGAATTCGCGAGCGACGTGGCTTCTCATCAGAGAGTTCGGTATCCGCTATCAAGCAGCGTCGGGCTACGGGCGCGTCATCTCGCTGACGAGCGACGCCACGGTGGGCAACCTGCCCTACGGCGCGAGCAAGGGAGCACTGGACCGGATCACGCTCGCCGCTGCCCAAGAGTTCGCCGGGCTCGGCATCACCGCCAACGTCATTAATCCCGGTCCGACCGACACCGGTTGGATGACGCCCGAACTGAAGACGCTCGTGACGGACGCGACGCCATTGGGCCGTCTCGGCGTGCCGAACGACGTCGCCAACCTCGTGTCGTTTCTCTGTTCCTCCGAGGGAGGTTGGATCAACGGCCAGTTGCTCTCGTCAAATGGTGGTTTGGGCTCTGGTTGAGCTCTCGACGTCGGCGCCGGAAGAGGACGCGTCGTGATGATCACTGAGGACTTCGAGCGGCGACGCGAATCCCTCTAGATCCTGCGACGGCGGAGCGCGCGTCGGACGTACCTGGCGAGCCCCCACAATCCACCCACGGTGAGAACGGCGAAGAGCGCCGGTCCCGCGAGTCGTAGCAACCACTCAAATCCCGCGAAGAAGCCTTTGACACTGTCGTGCCAGGCCCTGGCGAACCCCGAGAGAGGTGACGCCTTGTGCGCGTGGTGACCGACTTCGGAGACGGTGATCGTGAGTGCTCCGTAGGTGGTTTCGTGGCTGAGCACGTTCAGTTGACCTTGCAGTTGTTCGATCTGACTCTGCAGCGCGTCCAATTGACTCTGCACGGCCAAGATGCCGTCGATCGTGGTGGCCTTGGTCATGATGACCAGGTACTGGCGGCGGCTCGCCACGAGGGCGGAGATGTGTGCCTGTAGATCGACGTACTGCGCCGTGACGTTGTTGGAAGAGGTGCTGACCGACGTCGGTCGCCCCACGCGCTGGGCCTGCGCGACGAGTCTCGCGAAGTTGCGTTGCGGGACCTCTAGGACGATGGTCCCGTAGGAAAACGTGTCGGGTCGAGGCGATCCAGCGTTGGCCTGGGTACTCGCCACGAAACCTCCGTCACTCGTGGCCAGTTTGTTCAGGGAGGAGAAGGCCGCTCCGACGTGGCCCTTGTCCACCGCTAACGCAATCGATCCGTTCGACTCGATCTTTTGTGAAGTCACCCCAGACGTCGCGCCCGTTGACGTAGTTGCTGCGCCCGATGCCGTGATCGTGGTGCCCTTCTGGCTTCCCGGACGGGGCGCCAATGGTGCCGAATATCCCTTAAGACCGCCTAGTGGCAGTTTTTGTGCCGACGTGCCAAACGGGGGAGGGCCGCCATGGACCACGGCTCTGTTCGGATTGCCTTCGCTTCTAAAGAGGGGCACCGAGATGCTGGCGATCACGGCAACGAGGGCCGCCGCGACCAGGTACGCGCGACCGCGACTTGGTTGGCTGATCACCGTAGGGACGTGATGGGATCGTCGGGGAGGTTCGTTCGCCGCGGCTTCTGCCACTATTCGATCGGGGGCTTCGCTCGAGACAACGAACGTGTCGGCGACGTCGTTGAGCGCGTTGATGAGGACATCCTCGTCGATCATGGTCATCCGTTCACCTCCTTACTGGTTGCGGGTACCCGCGAAGCATCGGTGCGGAGTGCGGGGTGTAACGCAAGTCGCGTGCGGGCCTCGTTGAGTCGGGACTTCACCGTTCCTTGCTTGCGAGCAATGGCGATGGCGATGTCTCGTTCACTGAGATCGGCGTAGTAGCGAAGTACCACGACGACGCGTAGGTGGACGGGCAGGTCGCGCAGTGCGCACATCACGTCGTTCGACAGGGCGACACGACCGGGTAGGTCGTCGTTCGTCGCGATGTCGACCAGGTTCACGTCATTGACGCGCCCTTCGCGTCGTGGTATGTCGTGGCGAAGTTTGGAGTTGCACGTGTTGACGACCACTCGGTAGAGCCACGGCTTGAAGCTGGACTCTCGGGAGAGAGAGTCACGGAACTTCCAGGCGCGAAGGAACGACTCCTGCACCGCGTCTTCTGCGTCGAGGCGATTGCCAAGTATCAAGTAGGCCGTTCGAACGGACTGGGGATAGCACTCGGCTAACCACACTTGAAGATCGTCCGGCACCGTTGAGCCTTCCACTTAGTCGACTCGTACCGGTTGGCCAGATGGGAAAACGCGTCGCACGTCTATAGAGACGCGCGACGGGCCAAAAAGGTTCGAGCAATGTCTACTGGGCATGAAAACGCCTCCCTCGGTGGGGACCTGTCCGATGGAGGGGGACTCTTTCTGGATCCGGGCGAGACTTCTTCGGCCTTGGTCGGCGATGGCCCCGTGAATATCCCTGACGCCGGGGGAGAAATTCGCCGATTTCGAGTAGCAGCTTCCCGCGCGAGATCAGTGGCGACCAATCAGTGGTAACCATCGTGACGAGGCGACTGGTGGCGTCGACGTCATCGTTGGCGACGCTCAACTTCACCTCGTCACCCGAGGCTGCTCTTTCGCGTGAGTCCCTCAACCTCTCGCGTCACGCTCGGTGGCACTCCTTACTTTCGTCCTTCGTGCACGCGGCACATGAAGAGGTCGGTGGCGATCCGGAGCGAAACAGTGCCACCGCGACGCTCGAGGACCCGAGCCACGTCGCGGAGCAACGCGTTTCGCTGGTCGTCGTCAATCATTCGGTACGCCGAGAGCGACGAGAGAAAATCGAGATACAGAGCGGTCGAGAAGCGCTGTTCCCGGCGGTAGCGCCGACTTATGAAATCGGTGAATCGGGCGTCGTCGGCGAGGTCGAACGCGGGCCAGCCTTCCGTCAGTTCGATCTCGCCGTCGAAGTCGTGAAAAGGGCTATCGCTGGGTGTGTGGCCGAGTGCGTCAACCTGGTATCGACGATCGATGTCGAGCAACGCGTCTCGGGTGAGTACGTCGGTCAGCGTGTACACGTTCCAAAAGAGAGCCATGGCGCCGCCCTCCTTGAGAGCGGTGCGCGCGAGGTCCCATCGGACGTTGTCGTCAACCCAGTGCCACGACTGAGCCGCTAACAACACGTCGAATCGTTCGCTCGGCTCCCACGTCTCGAACGGGGCCACCACGACGTCTACCGAAGGGAACGTCGCGCATTGGCGAGCCAGTTCCGCGGCCATGCGCGGATCCGGCTCGAGGCAGGTGAGGTTGACGCCACGCCGCGCGAACGCGACCGTTCCCTTGCCGGTACCGGCGCCGACTTCGAGAGCTCGATGGACCGTTCCGGCGTAACGTAGGACGTCGGTGACAAGTTCCTCGGGATAACCCGGTCGCGCGGCCTGGTACTGCGCCACTGCTTCGCCGAAAACCCCACGTCGTTCCCTAGCCATTCGTCACCTTCAAAAGAGGAAGTCGTTGTCCAATACCGTTCATGACTACTGCGAGAAGATGACGGTTCTGTTGCCCACGAGCGCGACACGGTCCTCGGCGACCAGGCGGACCGCTCGCGCCAGCACGCTGCGCTCGACGTCGCGACCGAGCGAGATCAGATCCTTCGGCAGTCGTGCGTGACTGACGCGCACCACGTCTTGATCGATGATGGGACCCTCGTCGAGGTCGGACGTGACGAAGTGCGCGGTCGCGCCGATGAGTTTCACTCCGCGTTCGTAAGCCTGGTGGTAAGGACGAGCACCCTTGAAACCGGGCAAGAAAGAGTGGTGAATGTTGATGATCCGACCGCTGAGGTCGGAGCAGAGCTCGGGTGAGAGCACTTGCATGTAACGCGCCAGAACCACGAAATCGACGTCAAACTCCTTGAGCAGCAGTCGAAGTTCGATTTCGGCGTCCACTTTGGTGTCCGCCGTCACCGGGATCTCGTAAAAGGGAATCTCGTAGCGCTCGGCCAGGAGCGCACAGTCGCGATGGTTGCTGACGATCGCGGCGATGTCGAGTGGAAGCTCATTGTGTTCGTGTCGATAGAGCAACTCAGCGAGACAGTGCTCGTAGGTCGAGACCATGACGAGGGCTCGTCGACGCGCCTCTTCGAGACGAACGCCCAACTTCGGCGCGAAGGAAGCGAGGTCGCCTTCTAAACGCGATCGAACCGATTGGACGTCGCCGAGGGCGGTCTCGAAGCGAGTCCTCATACAGAACTGACCCGTGACGGGATCGGTGAACTGGTCGTTTTCGAGGATGTTGCCGTCGATCGCCACGATGGCGGCGCTGGCGGCACGCACGATGCCGGGCACGTCGACGCACTGCAGTGTCACGATGTAGTTGACCACGACGGCCCTCCTCACCACTCAGCGTACGAGAAGTCGGCGCGGGCGAACTCGTGGTTCAACGAAGCGTAGGTTCTCACTCGTTCGCGCGCGTCACGTTCGCGCGCGTCGCTGCCTAGCACTTGTACGAAAAGAACCCTTGACCCGACTTGCGGCCCATCAGTCCGGCTTGGGTCATGCGAGAGAGCAGTGGGGGCGGCGCCAGGTGGGTCTCCTTGAACTCTTCGTAGAGCGACTGCGCGACGGCCATCGTCGTGTCGAGACCAATGAGATCGGTGAGTGCGAGCGGACCCATGGGGTGCGCGCAGCCCACGACCATGCCGGTGTCGATGTCCTCGGCACTGGCGAACCCCGACTCGAGCATGCGTATGGCCGAGAGGAGATAGGGGATGAGGAGTGCGTTCACGACGAAGCCGGCACGGTCGGGTGAGGTGATGACTCTTTTGCCCAGCGACTCCGTCGCGTACGAACGCGCGCGAGCCGTCGTCTCAGGGCTCGTCAAGAGCGACGAGATCAGTTCGACGAGCTTCAGGACCGGTACGGGGTTGAAGAAGTGCATGCCGATCACCTGCTCGGGTCGGTGAGTGGCCATGGCGAGCTTGATGATGGGGATCGACGAGGTGTTGGTCGCGAGAATGGCTCCAGGGTCCTTCACCGCGGCGTCGATCTTTCGAAAGACGTCGAGCTTGACGTCCTCACTCTCGGCGACGGCTTCGATGACGAGTTCGCGGTCCTCGAGTTCTGAGAAGTCCGTGGTGAAAGAGAGGTTGGCGCGGATGCGACGAGACTCCTCGTCGGCCATCTTCCCCGACGTCACCGCTCGAAGCAGTGACTTATCGACACGCTCGAGACCCTTACCCATTGCGATGGCGTCTTGTTCGACGACCAGGACGTTGGCCCCGGCGCGCGCCGTGACTTCGGCGATGCCCGATCCCATAAGACCGCAACCCACTACACCAATACGATCCATTCGGGCCTCCTCGTGTCAAGAAGCGTGGCTTCTCGCGCACCGAGTCTAGGACCGCGTCGCTTCGTGACCTTGAGCGAGACACGCAAAGGAACTCCGTCGTCACCGTCGAGAGCGCTGCAGACGGTGGCTACGATTGACGACGAGTGAGTAGGACCCACCACGCGATCTACGAAGGAGCAACGCCATGGACACGGTCAACGTCATCGTTGAAATTCCGCGATTCAGTCAAAACAAGTACGAGTACGACCACGACACCCACACGATCAAATTGGACCGACACCTGGTGGTGGCGATGGGCTACCCGGCGGAGTACGGCTTCATCCCCGACACCCTGGGCGGCGACGGTGACCCGCTCGACGCGCTCGTACTCACCGAGTTCCCGACCTTTCCGGGTTGCCTCATCGAGGTGAAGATCCTCGGCATGTGCGTCATGACTGATGAGAACGGTGAGGACGGCAAACTCATCACGGTACCCAGCTACGACCCGAAGTGGAAGTCGGCCACCGACATCGGTGACGTACCCAAGGACGTCCTCGATCGGATCAGCCACTTCTTCACCGTCTACAAGGACCTCGACGAAGGCAAGTGGGTCAAGGTCGAGAACTGGGTCGGCCGCGCGGAAGCGCTGGTTGAACTCGAAGAGTCGAGAGCGCGCTTCGTCGCGTAGTTCCTAGCCCGAAGGTCTCCGTGACGCAACGTCTCGTCGAGTGACCGCTACGAAGAAAGTGAGCTGGTTTCCTTACGGATGGCGGCCTCGGCCAGCACCGTGAGCGCCGTGAACCACTCGTCCGCGTTCACCGAGAGCGCGTGCTCTCCCTCGAGTTCGATCTGACCGAAGAAGAGGGCGTACCAGATACGCGCGAAGGCCACCGCGCTCATGCCTTCGGCGAGGAGGTTGTTGTCCTCGAGAGGCTTCACTCGACTGACGATCAGCAGAGCCGCTTCCTTCTTCGCCTCGGCGATGCCAGCCGACGCCGTGGGATTGTGGCGGGCGAATGACATGCTCTCGATGCGTTGGATCCGCGCCTCGGTGCGGGCGGGGACTTGCGCCTCGGCGATGATGATGCGCAACGCTTGACGTAGGTCCTCGGCGGTGCGGACGAACTCGAGAGGATGGGTGAACGTCTCGGCGAGTCCTAGGAGGACCTCGCGAAAGCGGTGCACGATCGCGCAGGCGATGAGATCTTCACGATCATCGAAGTAGCTGTAGAGCAACGCCACCGAGATCTTGGCGTCGTAGGCGACGCGCTTCACGCGGAACTGCGTCATCCCGTTGAGCTCAATTTCGTGCGCGGCCGACTCCAAAATCTTGTCGCGAGTCATTCGATGAGTTTACGACGTTCGCTTGCGCGCACGATATCGTCCGACGTCGCTAGCGCTGGGGCTGAGGTGGCCAGCCGGGAATGGAGCCGCGACCAGAGGGAAAGCGCACGTTCTTCGCGCGGACGAACTCGTGCAGTGTCTCGGGACCGTACTCACGGCCGTAGCCACTGCCCTTGACGCCACCGAACGGAGAGCCGATGAAGTTTCGTCTCGTGTAATTGTTCACGAAGACCATTCCAACCTCGAGACGTTGGGCCAGTCGCGCCGCTCGTGCCTCGTCGCGCGTGCAGATCGCCGCGGTGAGCCCGTAGGGGGAGTCGTTCGCGATTTCGACGGCCTCGTCGTCCGTGTCGAAACGCATCAGCGAGGCGACGGGTCCGAAGATCTCCTCTTGAGCGATGGTCATCGTCGCGGTGACGTCACCGAAGATGTACGGCGCGACGAAGTAACCCTCGGCAAACTGTTCGTCGCTGGGGACGGTGCCTTTGAAGAGCAGCGTGGCGCCTTCGTCGAGGCCGAGCTGGACGAAGTGCCGTACGCGTTGGTGCTGCTTCGCGTCGACGAGGGGCCCGACGTCGGTGGCGCCGTCGAGCGGGTCGCCGACAACCAACTGTGCGGTCTTGTCAACGAAGCGCTGGGCGAAGTCCTCGTAGAGGGATGCGTGCACGAGAATGCGCGACGTCGAGGTACAGGCCTCGCCCTGGTTGTAGAACATGCCCTCAATAGCGATAGCGACGGCGCTCTCGACGTCGGCGTCGTCGAGGACGAGCAGGGCGTTCTTGCCACCGAGTTCCATCGTGGCGAAGGTCAAGTTCTTCGCGGCGCCCTCCATTACTTTGCGACCCGTCGCGGTTGAGCCCGTGAAGGAGATTCGCTCGACGCGCGGATGGGCCACCAACGCCGCGCCGGCGGACATTCCACTCACGGCGTTGATCACGCCGGGGGGCAAGACTTCGTTGGCGATCTCCGTTAGTCGCAGCACCGTCAGCGGTGCCTGCTCACCGGGCTTGATCACGACGGTGTTACCCACGGCCAGTGCGGGCGCGCACTTCTTCGAGAAGTGGATCGGCGGCCAGTTGAAGGGGAGGATCGCCGCGACCACGCCGTAGGGCTCGTAGGTCACGCGGGCCTCGACGGGACCCTGATCGAGTATCTCGCCACTCACGTAGTCCGTGATTCCCGCGTAGTAATCGAAACTCGAGTGACACGAGAGGACGTCGATGCGAAGGGCGTCTCGTTTGGGCTTGCCAACTTCGCGCGCGCAGAGCTCGGCTAGTTCGTCGGCGTGGTCTCGGATGCGCTGCGCCACTTCTCGCATCATGGCGCCGCGCTCCTTGGGTGAGAGGTAACGCCAGACTTCCTCGTAGGCCCGTCGCGAATCCATCACCGCGCGGTCCACCTGTTCGTCGCTCGCTACGGCGACGCGCGCCAACACCTGAGCGTTTGACGCCTCGAGGACGTCGAACGTGGCGCCTTCGTCGTCCTCGACGAAGGCGCCACCGATGAACGACTGCCATACGGGGCGACGAAGGAGCAACGCGTCGGTGACGCCGGACTTGGTCAAACGCTGATCTTCAGTGGTGGTCATGTGATCTCACTTCCTCTACTTCGCTGGTTCCCCGTTCACGTACGTTCCGAGGCTAGTCACGTGCTGCGCGAACACTTCGCGCGACGCGTGCCGCCCGACGAGCTCGTCACTCTTCGAGGACGCCATCCAGTACGACGGCGTCGAGAGCGTCCATGATCACGTCGAGCTCGTCCGTGGGCGAGTAGGTGCGGCGAAGTTCGACGAGCGTGGCAATTGACGCGCGATCCACCCGTCCACTCGCGACCAGGCCCGTCATAGGCGTTCGCAGGCATTCGTAGTGACGCTGGGCCTCAGCTTCGCTGAGCTTGAGCAAGCGCGTTGCCGCCTCGATGACCTCGGACTCTCTTTCGCCCGCGATGATCTCGCCCGTTGTCGCGAGCAGCGCCCCAGCGAAGCGCTGGTTCATTTCGTTCACGTCATCATCGCGATCCGCCAAGGTCGCGAGAACCGTTCCGTAGTAGGGACCGAGGTCGGCCACGGGACTGACGACGCTACAACCGGCACCCCCGGCGCGAAGTTCGTTACCCGCGTTCAAGATCGTCACCGCGCAGGCGCCCTCAATGAGAGCGTCCGTTCGTCGAGGTGTCGAGCCAAGAGATTCAATCGTGTAGTCGCCCGGCCGAAGACCGGCCCTTTCGAGCAGAGCGTAGGCCACGAACGCGAATCCCGACTGGGGTACGTCGACCCCGAGAATCTGAGCGTGAAGTTCCTCGATGTCGGCGATGCCCGGCGCGGTGCAGAGTGACAAACCGAGTCCGCGGTCGATCCCGCAGATGATCTGCAAGGGGATGCTGCGTCGAAGGGGATTCGCCGACAAGAAGTGATACGCGAGGACGTTGTCGGGGCTCGTGAAGACCACGTCGAACTCTCCGGCTTCGAGGGAGGTGAACTGCGAGGGTGACGAAGGAACTAACGATTCGACGACGTCAAGACCTTTTTTGCGAAATGCCCCCGAGGATCGGGCTACGTCAATCAAGAGTGAGGGTGTGAACGTCCCCACGTTGAGTTGTTCGTCACGGGTCGCCACGGGGTAGACGAGCGCTAGAGCTCGCTGGCCCAATCTCGAGTTTGCAAGATCTCCGCCATCCGAGCCAAGAAACGCGCGGCGTACGCGCCGTCGATGACCCGGTGATCGAACGTGAGTACAAGATTTCCCACAGAGTGGATGGCGATGGCTTCATCGCCCGAGCCGTCGGTGACAACCACGGGCTTACGCGCTACACCGTCGGTGGCGAGAATTGCCACTTGGGGTTGATTGATGATCGCGCCCGTCATGAGGGTGTTGAAAGGTCCCGGGTTGGTGATGGTGAACGTTCCGTGGGCCATGTCGTCGACCGTGAGTTTCTTCGTGCGCGCACCCGAGGCGAGCTCGCGGATCCTCCGCGCGATCGAGCGCAGGTCGTAGCTGTCGGCGTGTTGCACCACTGGCACGACGAGTCCGCTGCCGTCCAGGTCGACCGCGATGCCGAGATTGAGATCGTGGTGCACGATCAACTCGTCGTCACCGACCGACGCGTTCAGGTGCGGGAAGTCACGCAACGCCGCGAGCGTGGCCAGAGCGTTGAAAGGCAAGTACGTGAGGGAGAAGCCTTCTTGTTGCTTGAACGCGGCACCCTGCGTTCGACGCACGTCCTCGACGTGCTCGTAGTCCACTTCTCTCACCATCAAAGTGTGCGCCGACGTCGCCTTCGAACGCGTCATGTGCTCGGCGGTTAGCCGACGAATCTTGGTGAACGCTATGACCTCGTCACCTGAGGTCGCGGTGATGCCGGGACCATGAGAGATCAGTGCCTCGACGTCACGACGAGTCACGCGACCGTCCGCGCCCGTGCCGCGCACCGACGACGCGTCGATGTCGTGTTCGCGCAAGAGTCGCCGCACGACCGGTGATGGGGGATGTGACGGCACGTCGGGCG
Organism: Acidimicrobiales bacterium; assembly: GCA_035533455.1. Lineage (GTDB taxonomy): Bacteria > Actinomycetota > Acidimicrobiia > Acidimicrobiales > RAAP-2 > RAAP-2. Next base: position 16,021 of record DATLTT010000012.1, read on the forward strand.
CGTCGGCTCTGCTCTCGACGAAGGCCAGGACGTCGTCACGAGTGAGACGTCCCTGGGGTCCCGTTCCGGGTACGTCGCTGGCGTCGAGTTGATGCTCAGCGAGGAGGCGGCGAACGACGGGGGACACGGGGCCTCCCCCTTCACTGGTGGCCTTCACATTGGCGCGCGCCAGAGTGGCTGACGTCGCTGGGGCCGAAGAGGTCGTGGACGCGCCACTTGTCGGAGACTCGGGCCGATCATCATCGCCGATGACCGCGAGCAGCGTGCCGACGTCGACCGTCTCACCTTCGACCACGAGGATCTTCGTGAGAACTCCGTCGGCGGGTGCGGGAATCTCGGTGTCTACTTTGTCGGTGGACACCTCGAAGAGTGTCTCACCGCGTTTGACGGTCTCGCCCTCCTTCTTGAACCATTTGGTGACGGTTCCGTCGGCCACCGTTTCGCCGAGTTGGGGCATGGTGACTCTAGGCACGGCGCGCCAGCGTACCTGAGGTCGAGACGCTCGTCACGCCACGCTCGTCACGTGAAGGCGCTCGGCCATCCAGTCGGCCCCCTGGGGACGATGACGGTAGATGACGTTAGCCCCGCCGTGATTTCCCTCTTCGAGCAGTAGCAGTTCGCTCTCGCCACGCGCTTCGCTCGCCAAGCGTTCACCGTCGTGCCACGGGAAGAGGACATCGCGTTTACCCATGATGACGAGTAGGGGCGTCGTGATGTTCTGTGCGTACCCTTCGAGCGTCATGTCCCACGCTCTCTTCTCAGCCTCTTCCGGTGTTGAACTGAATGAACGTACTTGAAAGGCGTGGCGCGTAAGGGGGTTTAGGTTCTTCCACGAGGCGCCCATGTTGTAGGGACCGGCGAGAGAGATTGTCCCCTTGATCGGCAGATCCGAACTCGCCATGCGCGCGGCGTACAAGCCTCCGAGACTCACGCCCCAGACGCCGAGACGCGAAACGTCGACGTCGGCCATGGTGGCGAGGTGTTCGATGACGACCTCACCGACGCGGTCCCACTCGGGTCGAATCGCGAGGGTCCACTCGGCTTCGCCTTGGCCCGGACCGTCGAGAGAGAACGTTGCCATCCCGCGATCGAGAAAGGCCCGCTCGATCTCACGAAACTCTTCTTTCGTGGAGTCGAGACCGGGGATCAAGATGACCGTCGGGTGCGGACCCCTGGCGTCGGGCGTGCGAAAGAGTGCGACCATCTTCGAGCCCTCGAACTCGATCTCTTCTCGACGACCGGGGGGGACGAACAGAGGCGCAGCCCGGTTGAGGGCGTCAACGGCGCGGGCGTGCGCCGCCTTGGCCTGGTCGGGATCGTGGACGAAGAGGAACTTGCCGAAGTGAAAGTACGTGGCGGCACGCGCAAAGAACTCGCCGGCGCTGCGGGTGTGACCTTTGGCGAGCGCTGCTTCGCCAAGTTCGAGGTGCACTTCGGCACCCGCGCACCACGCCGCGCACCAGTCGTCCCAGTGTTCAAGGTCTTTCGTGATGCGCGCGTAGTCGCTCACTTCGACGCCGTTGGAGCAAAAGCGGGGCTCCCAGTTCGCCACGGCAGTTTCCACCAGAACGTCTGCCATGTTTCCCCCTAGTGGACTACTGATCGATGCTGATGGTAATGGACTTTTTACCGCGTTGGACAGTAGTGATTCATTGAATTCTTTTCATGCCCCTGCGGTTGACGGCGTTACGCGACGTCGTTATGGTTGGCCCATCACTCACCGAGTGATCGGACCCGGGCTACTGCATCGGGGAAGTGCCGGGGACGCATAACGCTGGGGGAAATTATGAATAGAAAAGGAAGATATCTTCGCGCGGCTGGTGTGACTTCGGTCGCACTCGCGTCGTTAGCGATGATGGCCACGTCGAGCGGAGCATCGAGTAGCACGATCGCCAAGGGTAAACCGGTGACGATTGGCATCTCACTGTCGCTGTCGGGGGACTTCTCGGCCGACGGTAACGCCTTCAAGCAGGGCTATCAACTCTGGGCTGACACGGTCAACAAGCACGGTGGACTGCTCGGTCACCAGGTGAAGCTCGACATCGTGTCGGACGCGTCTAGTCCTACTCAGGTCGTGACGAACTATCAGAAGTTGATCTCACTCGATCACGTGAACTTGACCGTCGGTCCGTTCTCGTCATTGTTGAGCCTGCCCGCGGCCAAGACTGTCGCGCGCTACGGCTACGCAATGGTGGAAGGAGCCGGCGGTGCGCCCTCGGTCTTCCAAGCCGGACTGACCAACCTCTTCGACGTGTCAATGCCCGTCAAGGACGCGCTGGCGCCGTTTGCTCAGTGGATTGCCGCACTGCCAAAGAGCAAGCGTCCAACGACGGCCGCGTACGTGACGACGAATGACGCCTTCACCGAGCCACAGATCCCGGTCGCGAAGAAGATTATCGCCGCCGCGGGTGTGAAGACCTCGTACTACTCGGTCTTTCCCGCGGAGACGACGGACTACACCCCGATCGCTGACGCGGTAGCGGCCGCCAAGGCCCAGATCGTGGTCCTCGGTTCCGTCGACGTTCCGACGGTGTCGGCCTTCATGCAGGCGTTCGAACAAGCGCACTACAACCCCAAGGTCTTCATCGCCACCGGTGGTCCGGACCAGGGTACGGCGTTCAGTTCGGTCGTGGGCATCAAGAACGCCAACGGCATGATGGTGCCCAACGCGTGGTACGGCGGTTCTTCCAACCCGCTCAGCAAGAAGATGGTCGCAGAGTACGTGAAGCTGTACGGCGGCACCGCAGCCGGCGTGAGCAGCGACGTCGTCGAGGCCTACTCGGTTGGCGAAGTGATTGCGCAGGCGGTAAAGGCGACTGGTGGCTTCGACAACTCGAAGATCATCAAGTACCTGCACTCCAACGTGACCATGACGTCAGCACAGGGACCAGTGAAGTTCAACAAGCTCGGTATGAACGTTACGCCGACGGCCTTCACCTTCCAGTGGCAGGGCGCGAAGTTCGTTCAGATCAACCCCGTGGGTGACCCGAATTCGGTGAAGGTTCTCTTCCCGAAGCCAGTGTGGGGTAAGTAGACCTTGAACTCAACTGCACTACTCAGCGCCGCCAAAGATGGCATCATGACCGGTTCGGTCTATGCCCTCATGGCGACCGGTCTCACTCTGATCTTCGGAGTCATGGACATCATCAATCTTGCTCAGGGGATCCTCGTGATTCTGGGTGCGTACTTGAGTTATGCACTTCAAGTTCACCTTCACATCGACTTGTTTGTTGGCCTGCTCATCACAATTCCGACGATGTTCATCATCGGAATTGTGATCGAGCGTGCCTTCATCGGGCGGCTGAAAGGACCGGAAAAGACCGCAATGTCGATTCTGGTGACCTACGCCGTCTCACTGTTGATCGAGGGTGCGCTGAATATGACGTTCTCCACCAACGATGTGCAACTTCAGGGCTGGTACGTTAACAAGTCGTTCGCGATTGGCAACGTCCACTTTGGCTACATCTACGTGGCGGGATTCATCTTGGCAGCAGTGCTGTTGAGTTCACTGTATTTCATGTTGTACCGCACCCGATTTGGGGTGAGCGTTCGCGCGTCGCTTGCCGACCAGACTTCAGCAGCTCTGGTCGGCATCGACGTGAAGCGCGTGTCGACCATCTGCTTTGGTATCGGTGTGGCCGTTACCGCCGCCGGTGGAATGATCTACGGGGCGACGAATTCGTTCAACGCCTCGACGAGTTACGACCTCATCTCGCGACTCCTCACGATCATCGTGCTCGGGGGAATGGGCAGTCTCGGCGGCGCGATGCTGGCCGGCGTCGGTATGGTCTTCATCGGCGACATGGTGGGAGTCATCTGGTCACCCATCTGGTCGTCGATGTCGTACTTCATCGTGCTCACCATCGTCCTCTTGATTCGTCCGCAAGGTCTCTTCGGCAAGCAGTCAGTGAGAGTCGCGTAATGTTGCAGAAAAAGAATCTCTGGTGGTTGCTGGGCGTGGCGCTCATGGTTGCGTTCCCACTCGTCGTGAAGGACCCGCTGTACACGTCGATCGGCTTCTTCACGCTCGTCTTCATGGCTTGCGCTACTTCGTGGAACATGTTCTCGGGCTACTCGGGCTACATCGCCCTGGGTTCTGCTGTGTTCTACGGGACGGGGGCCTACACGATGGCACTCGTCTCGATCCACGCCAATATGGCTCCGGGTGCGGCGATGTTCTGGCTTGTTCCCTTGGGTGGGCTGGTCGCGATGGTGGTGGCGCTGCCGTTCGGGTGGATTGCGCTGCGGGTGCGGCGTCATACGTTTGTGGTGATCACGATTGCGGTGTTCTTCATATTCCAGCTCGGCGCCTCCAACTTCTCCTTCACTGGTGGTACCTCGGGCCTAGCGCTGCCCTTCATTCAGTGGGGCTCGAGCTACTACTTCATACCCTTCTTCTACGTCGCGCTGGTCCTCGTGATCTTCATCACGGCGGTGTCGGCGGCGGTGCGGCGCTCGCGCTTCGGACTCCAGTTGCTCGCGATTCGCGACGACGAGGACCGAGCACTGGGCTTGGGCGTGAAGGTGACCTCGGTGAAGATTGTTGGATTCACGTTGTCAGCCTTCACAATCGGAATGGCCGGTGCGCTCTACGCCATGGAGCAGGGTCAGATCTACCCGCAGTTCGTGTTCAACCCGGTGTTCGACGTGAGCGTCGCCCTGATGGCGTTCCTCGGAGGTCTCGGGACCCTCACGGGTCCACTGCTCGGCGCGCTGATCCTTGAGTCCAGCCAGCAGTACCTCACTGTCTCGTTCTCCAACGGATCGCTCTACCTGATCCTGTTCGGCTCGCTGTTCCTGATTGTCATCCTCTTCATGCCCCAGGGCATTGTTGTCTACCTGCGCGATCGTCTCTCCAAGAAGGCGGAGTTGGACCGGGTGGCAATGAAGACTAATGACGTGGCTATCTCGGGGGGTACCAACTAATGACGGTGCTACTCAGCGCTCAAAACATCTCTCGTTCGTTCGGTGGCCTGAAGGCTCTGAACAACTGCAATCTCGAGGTCGAAAAGGGGAGTATCACGGGTTTGATCGGGCCAAACGGCTCGGGTAAGACCACCTTGTTCAACGTCATGACCGGTTACGTGCGACCCGATTCAGGCACCGTGACCTTCGACGGCACTGAGATCACGGGCGAAGAGCCCGACAAGGTGTTCGCCCGGGGCATTGGGCGGACCTTTCAGTTGACCCGCATCTTCGGGCGCATGACCGTGCTCGAGAACATGCTCGTCGCGACGCAGCACGACGAAGGGTGGCTGCGAAGCATGACCCGCTCGAAGTCGTCCACGGTCGATGTCGACAACGCCATGGAGTGGCTCGAGTTCGTGGGTATCGCTCGCTTGGCGACACTGCAGGCAGGGTCGCTCTCGTACGGTCAGCGCAAGCTTTTGGAATTGGCGTACGTGCTCGTGGCCAATCCCGACGTCATCTTGCTCGACGAGCCCGCGGGAGGCGTGAACTTGACGTTGATCAACCAGATCGCCGACAAGATCCGCACACTGAACGCCCAGGGGAAGACCTTCCTCATTGTCGAGCACAACATGGAGTTCGTGATGAACCTGTGTCACAGTGTCACGGTGATGAATCAGGGTTCGAACCTCGTCTCGGGTAAGCCCGCCGAAGTTCGAACCAATCCACTCGTCCTTGACGCCTACTTGGGTGGCGACGACGAAGAAGTAGAGGAGGTCGTCAATGGCTGATACTGCATTCGTGAGTTTCAAGGGTGTCTTCGCCGGCTACGGCGGCGCCGACGTCTTGAAGGACGTCAACTGTGACGTTCTCCAAGGTGGGGTCACGACCATCGTCGGTCCCAATGGATCGGGAAAGTCGACCCTACTGAAGACCGTGAGCGGTCTCTTGAAGCCTCGCGCTGGCGAGATCATGTTCAAGGGCCAAAACCTGGTGGGTAAGTCTCCCAAGGAGATCCTTCGTCTGGGCGTCGTGCAGGTACCCCAGAATCACAGTCTCTTTCGCGAGATGACCGTCGAGCAGAATGTCGAGCTCGGTGCATTCCTCGTGAAGGATAAGAAGGTCATCGCCAGTCGCCTCGAATCGATCCGAGACATGTTTCCCATCGTTCGCGAGCGCGCCAATGACAAGGCCGGCAGTCTCTCGGGCGGTCAGCAGCGGCTCGTCGAATTCGCGCGCTGTCTGATGCTCGAGCCCGACCTGGTGGTGTTGGACGAGCCGTCTATGGGCCTCGACCCGAAGACGCTCAAGTCGATGTTCGACACGATCAAGATGATGAACAACGCGGGACGCACGGTCTTGCTCGTCGAGCAGAACGCTCGGCGGGCATTGAAGATGAGCCACCACGGTGTGGTGCTGGAGAATGGTCATGTCCGCCTGAGCGGCACTGGTACCGAAGTCCTCAATCACCCAGAGATTGGCGCACTGTACCTCGGTGGTTCCATCGAAGAGACTACGCACGTCAGTTGAGTCGGACTCACCAAAGAACTTGAGAGGAATTGTGTAATGAGTGAAGTAAGCAACCGTATTGGCTGGATCGGCTGTGGCCGAATGGGCACTGCGATGGCCACACGCCTCGTGGTTGCGGGCAATGACGTCACCGTCACGAACCGCACCCGCGCCAAGGCGGAGGTACTGGGTGCACTCGGCGCGACGGTGGTTGACCACCCGAGCCAGCTCGGTGATTGCGACATCGTGTTCATCATGGTCTCGGCCAACGCCGATCTGATCGAAGTCACCTCGGGGCCCAATGGCGTGTTGTCGAATCCCGATCACGCGCCGAGAATCGTGGTCGACTGCTCGACGGTCTCCACCGAGACGTCCGCGGGGGTGCGCGAGGCGTGCACCGCACGCGGGACCGCATTTCTTGCGGCACCAGTGAGCGGGAACCCCAAAGTCGTCTCGTCGGGTCAGTTGACACTTGCGGTGTCCGGAACGACCGACGCGTTCGAAGAGGTTCGTCCGTACTTCAACCAACTCGGTCACGGCGTGACCTACGTGGGCGACGGCGAAGTCGCTCGACTGGTGAAGATCTGCCACAACATGATGCTCGGCATCGTGACTCAGGCGATGGCCGAGATCACGGTGCTCGCCGAGCGCGGCGGCATCAAGCGCAGCGCCTGGCTGGAATTCTTGAACAACTCGGTGATGGGTTCGACGTTCACGCGTTACAAGACCCCGGCATTCGTCAACCTCGACTTCAAGCCGACCTTCACCCCGACGCTCTTGCGTAAGGACTTCGATTTGGGCATGTCGGCGGCCTACGACCTCGACGTCCCCATGCCCGTCTCGGCTCTCTGTACCGAAATCGTCAAGAGCAGCATTGGCGCGGGTTACATCGACGAGGACTTCGCGGTGCTACTCCTCGAGGCGGCCCGCGGTGCGGGGCTCAAGATGGAGCCCGAGAACATCGAGGTCGATGACGGACTGAGTGGGGTGAAGTAATGGAAGGATTCGGCCCCACGATGAATACGCCCGGCCACATGGGCGTCGACTTCGAAACACGCGTCGACTTCGACCGCTTGCGCAACTACCGCTTGGCGCGCGCCAAGGAAGCGCTCGAGGCGAGTGAGTTCGGCGCCCTGTTGTTGTTTGACTTCTACAACATCCGATACGTCTCAGGTACGTGGGTGGGCGGTGCGCTCGGCGACAAGATGACGAGGTACTGCCTCTTGACCCGCGGTGGCGAGCCCATCGTGTGGGATTTCGGATCGGCTGCCCGTCACCACAAGCTCTTCGCACCGTGGCTCGAGCCTGACAACTGTCGCGCGGGCATGCTGGGCCTCCGTGGTGCCATTGCCCCACGAGCGGGCTTGTTCGAGTCTGCCGTCAAGGAGATCGTTGGCCTGCTCGCCGATCACGGTGTGCTGGGCCAGCCCATTGGCATTGACATCATTGAACTGCCGTTCCTCGCGGAGATGCAGAAGGCGGGCGTCGAAATTCGTGACGCGCAGCAGACGATGCTCGACGCTCGAGTCATCAAGTCTCAGGACGAACTGATGCTGCTCTCCCAAGCGGCCGCGATGGTGGACGGTGTCTACCAGGACATCTTCGAGGCCTTGAAGCCGGGTGTGCGAGAGAACGAAATCGTCGCGCTCGCGAACAAGCGTTTGTACGAAATGGGCTCTGACCAGGTCGAGGCGATCAATGCGGTGTCGGGTGAGCGCTGTAATCCGCACCCGCATAACTTCACCGACCGCATCATCCGTCCGGGCGACCAGGCGTTCTTCGACATCATCCACTCGTTCAACGGCTATCGAACCTGTTACTACCGCACCATGTCGGTCGGTAGTTCCACCGGTCCTCAGCGCGACGCGTACACCAAGGCCCGCGAATGGATGGACAACGCCATCGACCTCGTTCGACCGGGCGTCGGTACGGACCAGATCGCACGGGTCTGGCCGGCGGCGACCGAGTTCGGCTTCCCCAACGAGATGGCGGCCTTCGGGCTGCAGTTCGGTCACGGCCTCGGACTCGGTCTGCACGAACGGCCCATCATCAGTCGGCTCAACTCCCTCACCGACCCGATCGAGCTGAAGACGGGCATGGTCTTCGCTCTGGAGACTTACTGCCCGGCGTCGGACGGCGTGTCGGCGGCACGAATCGAAGAAGAGGTCGTCGTAACCGACGACGGTCCCGCAATTCTCACGAAGTTCCCCGCACAGGAACTCATGATCGCTAACAAGTATTAGGAGCTGAACCATGACAACGACCACCACCGTCGCGAGTCCCATGGACTTGGACGGCAAGCTGGCTCTCTATCGAACGCAGCTCGCGCTTCGATTCTTTGAGCAGCGCGCCTACGACATGTTCCTTGAGAACCTCGTCAAGGGAACGAGCCACCTTTCGCTCGGCCAAGAGGCGATTGCGGCGGGTTTCGCGGCCGCGATGAAGCCCACCGACTGGACATTCGCCACGTACCGCGGCCATGCACACACGCTGGCGCGCGGGGTGCCAATGACGCCCGTGCTCGCCGAGTTACTCGGTCGCAGCAACGGTCTCATGGCGGGTAAGGGTGGCTCGATGCACCTCACGAGTGTCGAGCACGGCGTCATGGGTTCGTACGCCATCATCGGTGCGCACTTGCCCATTGCCTGCGGAGCGGCATGGAGCGCCCAGTTCCGTGGCACCGATCAGGTGGCGGTCGCCTTCTTTGGTGATGGTTCCACCAACATCGGTGCGTTCCACGAGGCGCTCAACTTCGCGGCGATCTGGAAGTTACCGGTGGTCTTCGTCTGTGAGAACAACCTCTGGATGGAGTACACCCGTACGACCGAGGTGACGGCCGTGGAGAACCCGGCCGCGGACCGCGCCAGTGCCTACGGACTCGAGAGCATCATCGTCGACGGCAACGACGCCGACGCCGTCTACGAGGTCGCCGCCGCGGCGATCGCGCGCGCACGCGCTGGCGAGGGCCCCAGCATGATCGAAGCCAAGACGTACCGTCACGGTGGTCACTCGCGCGCTGACCCGGGTAAGTACCGTCCCGACAGTGAGGTCGCGGAGTGGCTGGCCAAGGACCCGATTCCTCGATACCACACCCGCCTCTTGGAGCTGGGCGCAACTGAGGACCAACTGGTTGAGATTGAACGCGACGTCGTGCGTGAGGTTGACATCGCGACCGAAGAGGCCAAGGCCGGTGGCGTGCCTGGAGAGGAACTACTAATGAAGGATGTTTGGGCAGATGGGGGTTCGTCATGGCGCAACTAACGTTTCGTGAGGCAATTGCGCGCGGTATCGCTCAAGAGATGCGTCGCGACGAGTCGGTCGTATTCCTCGGTGAGGACATCGGCGCGGCGGGTGGTGTCTTCAAGGGCACGGTAGGACTGCTCGAGGAGTTCGGAGGCGTGCGCGTGCGTGACACCCCGATCAGCGAGCAGGCGATTCTTGGCGCCGCGATGGGCGCCGCGATGACCGGCCTCAAGCCGATCGCGGAGATCATGTTCGCCGACTTCTTCGCCGTCTGTTGGGACATCGTCGTCAACGAGATTGCGAAGAGCCGCTACATGACCAACGGACAGATGTCGTTCCCACTCGTGATCCGTTCGGGCAACGGTGGAGGCCTCCGTTTCGGTGCCCAGCACTCGCAGAGTGTTGAGAACTGGGCGATGATGGTGCCTGGTCTCAAGGTCGTCGTGCCATCGACCCCGGAGGATGTCATTGGACTCATGGCCGCGTCGATTCGCGACCCCGACCCGGTCATCTTCCTTGAGGCGAAAGCGCTCTACTCGTCCAAGGCCGACGTGCCCGACGGTGAAATCGTCGACACTCTCGGTACCGCGAAGGTGCTGCGCAGCGGCTCGGACGCGACACTGGTGGCGCTGGGTGCGATGGTACCCAAGGCCATGAAGGCCGCTGAGGAGCTCGCCGGACAGGGCATTGACTGCACGGTGGTCGACGTTCGCTCACTCGTGCCCCTCGATACTCAGACCCTGTTGCGAGAAATCTCCGCGACCGGTCGTCTGTTCACCGTCGAAGAGAACCCTCGTCTGTGTGGATGGGGTGGCGAGTTGTCGTCGATCGTCAGCGAGGAGATCTTCTACGACCTCGACGGCCCAATCGTACGCATCACGACCCCGCACATTCCGCTGCCGGCGGCGGACGCGCTCGAGGATCTGGCCATCCCCTCGGTCGAGCGGATCATTACCACGGTGTCCAAGTCAATGAACGCTTAGCTGTCACGACGTCAGGCGCTGGTTGATCAACGAGGGCATTGTTGTAATGCCCGCCATCACGTACGTCGAGTGTGGACGTACGTGATGGCGGCTTCGAAGGACGTAGCCCGTACCACCGACAGCCTGGGCCCGCATCTTCGCGGAACGGCTTCGCGCGTCGCGATGTGGTTCTCGTCCGACCGGTCGGACGAGGGGCTGAGTTGCGAGAATGGCCCGCTGTGTTTTCGTGTGTCGAAGTTCGTCACGGGTGAATGAATTACGGGACCGCGACGGGCATTTCTCATTTGACGGAGATGTTCAGGGTATTCTCGACCGGACTGACCCGCGACCACCATCCGAGTCATCCGGGGATCCGTCTTCGTTCAGAAGCGGAGTTGGTTTAGGTGAGCCAGTCGTCGATTGAAGCGGTACCGGCGGCGTATTGGCCCCGAATTATCGTTTGAATCTTGCGGACTCGATCTTCGAGATCACGCCTGACCTCGCCAAGTTGTTGGTGCTGCTCTTCGACGCGTCGAAGCAGATCGCCCGTTACCTCAGGATTGGTCAGGTCGCTGGTGCTCATTTCACCATGTAGGCCAAGCAGGTCCGCCGAGTAGTTGTTTGAGAGCTCGGCTGCTGCGGCGACGGAGATCGAGGCGTCTGGGGACAGCGACCAACCCCCGCCAACCCACCCAGACGCCAGTATGTCGGGTAGGTCGTCGACCAGCGACTGCAGGACGTCTTCGCTCGACGTGCTGGAATGATCGAGGATTCGTATGTCGAGCGACAGCACTCCGATGACGAAGGAGACGAGAACGGAGGCTTGCACCAGTTCGGCCCTGCACTGCCTCAGTGTGGCCGCGGGCATCGACGTATCTATAAATTGAGTCCGTAGCAGTAGCCCACCGATTTGCTTCAATGAATCCATCATCAACTTTAGCCTGCATCCACCGCCGGGGTGGCGAGTTGAGGGTCTGACCATACGCGAAAAAGGTGTCCCTATCAGGTAGAATTGGAGTCTTCGAACAACCAAATCAACCAAAAAGAAGGACACCTTTTCAATGCAAACTCTACTCAGT
>DATLTT010000013.1:0-90918 GCA_035533455.1 Acidimicrobiales bacterium
ATATGGATCTTCGTTATCCCACGTTGACGATCGCTCCTTCGATCGACCGTAAGCAGTGAGCTCAGCAGCGACACACTTACCTGACGCGGGTACAGTGACGGTGACGAAGAGGTCGATGCTTCGGGGGGCGGACACGATGGATGCCAGCGACGTGGAGGACGCCTTCTTCCGGTACGAAGGTAATCTGCTCGAACTTTCCGACCGAGCGCTCGAAGAATCGCCCTCGGCACGGATTCACATCCTGCGTGCCGGAGCTGCACGCATCTTTGGTCTCGCACCTGATCCGCTGAGTGAGCTCGCGGCGGCGAGAGAACTGCCTTGCGACCCAGTCGATGAATCGCTCGCGTCCGCGCTCGAGGTGTTCATCACTCAAGGTCCGCACCAATCCGTGGATCGGTTTGGCGAACACTCGAAAGCCTTTCCCGACGATCTGTTCGGCGCCTATTTTCGCTTCTCTTCCCTCGTCGTGAGCGGCGTGCCGGGAAATCGCGAAAGGGGAATGGCGCTCGTTGAATCCGATGCCCACCGCATGAGCGGGGACTGGAGATTCGACTCGATGCTCGCCATGGTCCGCGAAGAGCAGCGGCGCTACGACGAGGCTCGAGCGCTTGCCGATCGGACGCTTGTTGAACAGCCCGAGTGCGCGCCCGCAGCCCACGTCATCACTCACGTTAACTACGAGACCGGCGAGCACGAAGCCGGAATTGCGTGGCTCGACGAGTGGAGTCGCGATCGCGTTTTCCTCTTCTACGGGACTCACTTCCCGTGGCACAACGCGCTGCACGCCTTGGCGCTCGGAGATATCGAGGCGGCGCTCGCACGTTTCAATGACCAGATCGGACCGGCGGCGGTGATCGATGCCGGAAGTCTCCTATGGCGATGCCGGCTAGCGAGTGTCGAGGTGCACGATACCGGCGTGGCGGCGGCCGCAGCCGCCGGCCCCGTGCTGGAGTCCATGCCAACCCCGTTCGCGGTGTTCAACGCCTGTCTTGCGCTCGCGGCCGCGGGCGACGTGGACGCGTTGGCCTCGATTGCGCGGCGATTGGAAGCGGACTCGAGGCCGGCGTTCGCCGATCTCATCGCCCCGATCGCACGAGGACTGCTCGCCATGGTCGAAGGCAGAACCGACGACGCTGTTGCTTCCATCAAGCCATTGTTAGACGACTTGCCGCGCCTCGGCGGTAGCGACGCCCAGCGAGAGGTGGTCGAAGACACCCTCCTTCGCGCGTTCGTCGCCGCTGGGAGAGCCGAGGAGGCCGCACCGTTGCTTCAGGCTCGACTTGAGCGCCGTCCCCACGCGCTCGACTGCCAATTGCTCGCAATAGCTAGAGCCATCTGATCGTCAGATTCGACCGGCGAACGCCATGTCGTCGCGCTGCGTGAAGCACTGAGAAAATTCTCTTGTCCCCGACCGTCAATCGGAGGCTCGACGAAACCCAGCCGACGAATCCCTCTTTTCAAGCAACGACCTTCTCGGCGTCGAAGTGAACGACACCGATGTCATCGAACTCCTGCATTGGCACCCGTGAGTAGCCGACGGACACCTCCGACTGCACGGCAAGAGCAGACCCTAAAGCCCACCCAGTGAGGACTTCGAATCTAGCGATCGTTTCTGGCCGAGACATTCCGTCAGTTGGCTTTCGATTGTTGCGAATCAACCCTTGTCGAATGCAGCCAGAAGTGGAGCCAGGAACCGCACATCAGGACGGCCGCAGCCAGTCACGGGATCCCAACCAGACGTGGCCGCGTAGCCGGAGATTTTCGAGCCGGAGAACGTAGGAGTACTCTCATCAGCGGTTACGTCGTCACCGGGTGCCGGGTAGGCGGCACCCGATCAACACCGTTGCGGGGCAGTGATCCTTGTATCGGCGAGTCTGGGTCCGCCACGCGCGCTGAGCGTACGGAGTGACTACCATCGACTGCTGTCCGGCTCGTTTGAGATGGGATGAGAATGGGCACCTGCGCTTTTCTCCGTCGATTGCCACTACACGAGAGCGTCAGCTCGCGCCAGAGAGGATGTCGCGCGGTGCGACTCGGCGCACTCTGTATGGCCAGCATCGTGCTCACCTTTTCTCCGGCCGCGAGTTCACTGGCTAGCGCTTCGTCACCGACGTACAAGGCTGGCGGGGTCCGCTTTCAGGCCGCCTTCTTGTCCAAAGTGACGACGACGCCGTTAACTTCCGCGGAGTTGACCAAGGGTTTCAGCGGCGTAGCTGGCGTCGTGGCCGCGACGGTGTTCTCGGCGGGCGTCGCCGCTACCGCCATCCTCGCCGGCGTGAACCGGGTGCCGAAGCCGAACGCGATCGAGATGACCGTCGTCACCTTCGACTCGGCGTCGGCCGCGAAGGGCTTTTGGAAGTTCTACGGTACCGCTCCAGGTGTGAAGAGGGAGTCCATCGACGGCAAGAGCGCGTACGCCGTCGTGGGTAATGCCGTCACACTCAACAGCGGCACACCGGTACCGGATAAGAACGCGACGCAGGGCGATCTCGCGGTACTACTCGGAAAGAGTGTCCTCGTCGGGCTCGTCGAGACGAAGGTGGCCGCCGCCACGACCAAGTTTTTCAAATCCGTAAAGTTCCCGAGGTAACCCGGCCGCGAACGGTCGAGCGCACGATGGGGCGTCGCACGTCGTGAGACGGACGCCGTAGAGTGCTCGCTCCTTGAATCCGCCGCATCGTTGTGTCGACCCGTCGTGGGCGTAGCCGCGTCCATTCAAAAAGGGGAAAACGGAACGTTAGCCGAGACGGTTGACTCCGAAGGCGCGTGAGTGGGAGCGACCGCACATTCGTCGGGTGTCGCGTACTCGCCTCTGGTCTCGAACGCCTGCTGGCGGAGATGCGCGTCCCTTCCGCGAGGTGGATGCGTTGAAGTTCAACGAGCGCGCACCGTCTCGAGGATTCGCACCAGGATTCGTAGATCGCCGACCGAGAGAGCGGCAAGACCGGCTGGCGGACGGTCGAGAATCTCCTGGGCCCGGTGAGCCAGCGCCGTACCCGTTGGGGTCGTCGCGACGAGTTTGACGCGGCGATCGGTCGGGTGCGCGCAACGTTCGACCAGACCCAATCGCTCAAGTTCATCCACGAGCGCGGTGAGATTGGGCGGATCTACGTTGAGCAGTGCCGCCAAATCACCCATCGCCACGGGATGATCGGCCACGCGTCGCAGCGCTCGAAGGCGACCAAAGCTGAGCCCGACTTTCTCACTCACTTCGCGGCGACGTTCGTTGTCCAGGACCAAGCTCGACATGGCGTCGAACGCCTCGCGAGCGAGTTCATCTCGAACTTCGGCCTTGCGCGTCACGCGGGGGTCTCTTCGAGGAATTCGGGATTGATCAGTACTGCGGTCGCGCGGGCGCTCTCTTTGGCCGACGACGAGGTCGCCGCGAGTCCAATGACAAGAATCGCCACACCGCACCCGGTGAGCACCCACCATCCGGGATGGCTGGCGCTCGAAAAAGAGGGATGACGCTCCTGGTGCAGCGACGACGCAGCGAGCGAACCCACCACGGCGACTCCCACCGTGGCCCCGATTTGGCGCGAGGTGGAGGCTATGGCGGCGGCCACCCCGGCCTGCGCCCGGGGCATGCCCGAGACGGCGGTATTGGTGATCGGCGCGTTCACGAACCCGAAGCCGATGCCAAAGACCAAGTAGGAGCCAAAGAGCCACGTGAAGGACGTCGTGGGTCCAAGGTCAACCAACATGAGACACGACGCGGCCAGGGTCACCCCGGCGATGAGGAGTGGGATGCGACTACCTCGTCGGCTCAGAATTCTGCCCGACACCGGGGGCAAGAGCATCACCATGACCGCCATGGGCAACGTGTCCAGTCCGGCGTGAAATGGCGAGAGTCCTCGAACGTTCTGGAGATAGATCGTATTAAGAAAGAGGAAGCCGCCGAGTCCCGCGAAGGCGGCGACGGCGATCAGCGTGGCCGACGCGAAGGGGATAGAACGAAAGAATCGCAAATCCACGAGCGGCTCAAACGTTCGTCGCTCCCAAAACGTGAACGCCACGAGTGACGCGACCGCGACAACGAGCGATCCAAGGATCGACGTCGACGTCCAGCCGCTCTGTGGAGCTTCGATAATCCCGTACGTGAGCGACGCCAAGAACAAAATGACGAGCAGCTGACCCGGCAGGTCCACTCTTCGAGCCACGGGCGCTTTCGATTCAGGAATGAATCGCAACGCCAACGCCACTGCCACCAGCGCGACCGGAACATTGACCCAGAAGATCGACTGCCATCCCACCGAGGACACGAGGACGCCGCCCAACACTGGCCCCAGCGCCATCGAGACGCCGATGACGGCCGCCCAGACGCCAATCGCTTGCGCGCGCTCACGAGCGTCGGTGAAGGTATTCGTGATGATCGACATCGCCACGGGGTTCAACATGGAGCCACCCACCGCTTGGACCATTCGAAAGACGATGAGCAGCCCGAGATTGGGCGCCACGCTGCACAGCAGTGACCCGGCGGCGAAGATCGCGAGGCCACTCACGAAGGTGCGGCGTCGACCCAACCGATCCGCCGTCGATCCCGAGAGCATCAACAGGCTCGCGAGGACCAGCGTGTAGGCGTCGATCGTCCACGCCAGACCCGACAGCGGTGCGTGAAAGGAGTGGCCAATTGATGGCAGCGCCACGTTGACGATGGTGACGTCAAGGCCCACCATCAACAGACTCATCGAGCAGATGGCCAGGATGGCGTAGCGGCGCCTTCGAGTGAACCCGCTCTCATTACCGCGATTCATTTGCGCTTCTATAATAGTTCTACTTTAGTAACTAAATGACTGATCGTCAATCCCCGCGTTGCACGTGATCGCGAGCGTGAGACCGCCGACGCGTCATCGGAGTCTGCGGTCGAGGCGCGGAACGCGGCGGCGAATGCACGAATCCGGCGCTTCCTGCGCGCTTGACATGTAACCATATGGTGACATATAGTGGCTGGGTGTGGACGACAACCTCGTTTTTAAAGCGCTCGCCGACCCGACACGCCGCTTTCTGCTCGATCTTCTCTTCGAGCGTGAAGGTCGCACGTTGACGGAACTCGAGTCTCACGTGGACATGACGCGCATTGGCGTCATGAAGCATCTGCGCCTGCTCGAAGAGGCGGGGCTTGTCGTTACGCGCCGGTCGGGCCGGGAGAAGCTTCACTACCTCAATCCGATCCCGATTCGGCTGATCCATGACCGATGGATCGATAAGTACACCGAGCGCCAAGTTTCGGCGCTCGCCAACCTAAAAACCAATTTGGAGGCACAGAAATGACGACGGATAACACGGCCAAGACGATCCAGATCTACCGGGTGTACATCAAGGCCACGCCCGAAGCGATCTGGCAGGCAGTCACCGAGCCCGAGTGGACGGTGAAGTACGGCTACGCCCCGCTCCTGGAATACGAGTTACGGGCGGGCGGTGCCTTCCGGGCGTACGCGAACGAGGGCATGAAGGCGCTCGGCTGTCCGGACGTCATCAGCGACGGCGAAGTCATCGAGTCCGACCCGCCTCGAAAGCTGGTCCAGACGTGGCGGATGACGATGACGCCCGAGTTGGCGGCCGAGGCGTTTACTCGACTCACCTACGACATCGAACCCGTCCGAGGCGGTGTCACCAGGGTTACGGTCACCCACGACGTGACGGGTGCGCCAATGTGGGCCGCCGTGGTGCGAGGCGAGAGCGAGTCGAGCGGGGCCGGTGGGGGATGGAATGAGATTCTCAGCGGGCTCAAGACGCTGCTCGAGACGGGCCAGCAGCTCCCCTTCCAAAGTGGCCCCGAATGATGCCGTACTCCTAAGACTGCCTTCTTCGACCGGCGAGGGGCGCGGGGCGCTAAACGATCAAGAGCGAGTTGAAGTTGCTCGTGAGCGTCCAGCGGAGCCTGGGGCCGAGTGCGGCGCTCCGCTCGCGGGGGATCTGTTCCCGCAACATCGAGGAAGGTTGGAACGACGTCCTCTGAAGCCCCCACGTCGCGAGACTTTTGAAGTCATTCGTGCGTTGAGCGAAGGTGTGGCTGGCGTTTGCGTACCGAGTCGAGCGTCGACCCCGACCTCGTTGCGTAGCCCCGTCGTTGGTTTCACCGTTTCGTACCGTCGAGGGTAGTTCGCACGAGATTTGCCCGTAGGGGAGAGGGGATCGACGCGGCGTAGCGAAGGTCTGGCTCGCGCAGGGACCGCGGTCGACGCAGTCAGCAAGGTCCACTTCGAGCGGACCTGACCCGCGTTCGTCGATCAGGGCGACCACCAGTCGCGTAACGTCGTCCTCATGACGCGCCAAGAGATCGCCGACCTCGTTCACCTGCGCCGAGCGCGTGACCTCATGGACCGCGACTACGCGCAGCCCCTCAACGTCGCGGCCATGGCGCGCGCCGCTCTCATGTCGCCCGCGCACTTCTCGCGCAAGTTCCGCGCGACGTACGGCGAGACTCCCTACTCCTATCTCATGACGCGACGTATCGAGCGCGCGAAGGCCCTGCTACGCCAGGGGGCGTCGGTATCCGACACGTGCGTCACCGTAGGTTGCACGTCGCTCGGCTCGTTCAGCTCACGTTTCAGCGAGATCGTCGGGGTGACGCCGACGCAGTACCGCGAGCGCGACCACCGCGACCTCGAGATCGTTCCGTCGTGCGTGAGCAAGTTCGCGACGCGACCGCGGCGCGCCCGGCTTACGGAGTGAGCTTTCGGTCAAACTTCGGCCGCGAAAGGGGCGCCAACGGCTGAAAGGACCCTCGAGGCCGCTACAACAAGCAGTTTCGGAGAAGCGCACGATGGTCGGTGCTCCTATCATTTTCGCGTGACCGTCTCCATCTCATCAATGTTCATCCTCGTCCACGACCCCGAAGCTGCCTTGGGCTTCTATCGCGACGCGCTCGGCCTCGAGGTGCGTGCCGACGTCGCGTCGGAGGGCTTTCGCTGGGTGACCCTGGGCGCCCCGGGCCAGGACGTCAACATCGTTCTCACCCAGCCGCACGGCGGACGTTCGCAGGCCGAGGGCGACGCCATCCTGTCACTGGTGCTGCAGGGGTCGCTGCAGGCAGCGATCTTTCGCTCCGACGACCTCGACGCTACGTTCGAGAGGGTTCGAGCATCGGGCGCCGAGGTGCTCGAGGAGCCGGCGAGTCGACCTTGGGGCGTGCGCGACTGCGCGTTGCGCGATCCTTCGGGCAACCTCGTGCGCATCCAGGAGGCGCGCTGAGCTGTTCGGCGATTGCGCTCATGACCAGCACCGACGTCGCTCTGAGACGATTGGACGAGATCTCTCAATCGCGTCAACGCGTCCTCGTCGACCGAAAATTTCATTGAACGAAAGCGAGACGTATGAAGACAATGACGTGTCAACAACTCGGCGGGCCATGTGACCGTGCGCTGCGGGGAAATACCGCTGATGAGGTCATAAAGGCGCAGGACAAGCACTTGAAAGAAATGGTGGCGGCGGGTGACGACGCGCACGAGAGTGCCGCGAAGGAGATGAAGGGCCGGTGGAAGAATCCCATTGCCGGAATGGGGTGGTACCGCAAGGCCAAGCGCGACTTCGCCGCCCTCCCCGAAGACGGATCGGCCACCGAGGCGTAACTTTGCCGTGGGGACGGTCCCCAACGACCGAGGCGTCGAGACAGAAAAGGGAGAAGGGTTCATGGAGAAGGTCGTGCCGAAGAAGAGCAAGTCTCCATCTCAGCTGATAGACGAGCGGATCAAAGAGCTCGGGGACTGGCGAGCCACGATGCTGAGTCGGCTGCGTACCTTGGTCAAGGAGGCCGATCCCGCAGTCGTCGAGGAGTGGAAGTGGAGAGGCGTTCCCGTGTGGTACCACGACGGAATGATCTGCACGGGTGAGACGTACCAGAGCGTCGTAAAGCTGACGTTCGCCAAGGGGGCGGCCCTCGACGATCCATCGGGCCTCTTTAACTCCAGTCTTGACGGAAACACGAGGCGCGCCATCGACTTCCACGAGGGCGAGAAGATAAACGAAAGGGCGTTGAAGACTCTCGTTCGCGCCGCCGTCGCTCTGAACACGTCCAAGGCCAAGAGCTAACTCCCGGGACGCGACACGACGTCACCGTCTTCGCTTCACCAACGAATGAGGAAACTCAAGGAGATGCCGTGTTACCCGCGAGCGTCCAACCGACGAGGGCGTTGGCGTGACCGTGTCCCATCTCGTACTCGGACTTGAGGTGTCCGACTATCGCCATGTGCTTGTCGAGGCCACTTTCGGCGATGATCTTCTGCCAATCCGCAATCGAGCGCCCGTACTTCTTCTCAATGAAAGGGAAGTACGACGTGGGTCCTTGCTTCGACCACGGCGGTGAATGTTCAGCCACGTTCGAACTCTCCCGTTCTCTCGCTCACGGAGGAAGCCATCGCGGTCTCTTCTTAGCACCGTGAGAAACTCTCAGCACCGATGACGCGACCGACGAGGTTCTCGGGAGTTCCTAGAAGTCCTACGCCCCCGCAGCTCGAGACCCTTCGCGGCATCGTTCTCAAGTTCGTCCTTCACCCGCGAAACACCGATTCGAGAATCTCCTCCTCGTGCGTGTCGCGAAGGTTGCGAGGAATTCTCGCTTCGCTTTGCAGTCGAGTCCCGAAAGAAGCGTGCCCTCAACGTGCGGTCGCTCAGGCTTGATGGTGACGTCAAGTCGCCAGTGTGGCCACGGCGGATGAGTAGAAGCTCATCAAAGAATGCTACGAGGCGCCTTCGATTCGAAAGGACTGCTCAGAAGGAGTTACGAGTCGTCGTAGAAGCAGTCGGAGGTCACGGCGACGCCTTTCGGTGATGACGACGATCCGCGAGAGGGGAGGCGCATCGTGAGCTCGAACCTCGGCGAGCACGCTTCACGCTGGACCTTCGAGGTTGAAGCTCAACGTGGCGGATGGTGCCGAAAGTGCGTCCACCTTCTCAGAATGGTCGAGGTACGGTGGAACAACATGAGGATTCTGATTGCCGAGGACGACCGGGCGCTTCGAGAGGTTCTCCAACGAGGGCTGCGTGAAGCTGGCTACATCGTCGACGCAGTCGATAATGGCGAGAGTGCCGAGGTGGCGCTCAAGCGAGACGAATATGAACTCGCCGTCCTCGATTGGCGGATGCCCGTTCGCTCCGGCGTCGAGGTGATTGACCGGGTGAGAAGGGCCGGCGTTCTCACGCCGATTCTTCTCCTGACCGCCCGTGACGCTTCGAGTGACCGAGTTCACGGACTCAACGCGGGTGCCGACGACTACCTCATCAAGCCCTTCGAGTTTGCCGAACTACTGGCGAGACTCCACGCCCTTCAGCGTCGCCCGGCCCTGCGCTTCGCACTGGAAATCAACTGCGGCGACCTTCGCTTCGATCCAAGTACGAGAGAACTTAGAGCGGAAGACGAACTGATTGATCTCACGACCACGGAGAGTCTTCTCATCGAGCTGCTCATGCGTCGTAGTCCGTCGATTGTCTCACGTGAGACCATCGCCAACCAGGTCTGGGACAGCGCCTACCGCGTCACGAGTTCAAACACCATCGAAGTACACGTCGCGCGACTGCGTTCGAAGTTGTCCCACGGCCGCGCGAAGATCGAGACGGTTCGCGGCCTGGGCTATCGGATGGTCCCCCATTGAGAGCGACCCCGTCGGTCCGACGACACGCCGCCGTCGTTGCCGCCATCGCGACCGGCGTTGGCGCGGCTCTCTTCGTGGTGACCGTGGTCATCTTCAGCCTTCTGTTCTACGGCCACACGAACGCCGAAGTAGACGCTCGGCTCCATCAACGCCTCGAGATCGTACGCCAAGTCGAGCTCAAGAACGGGAGCGCTACTACGACGCCTCCGGTCCCGGCCTCGGGAGCGCTCGACAGCGACGACGTGCCAATCTACGTCTGGCAAGTTCGTGCCAGCAACGCAGTCGACGCGTATTCGCTCAACGCCCCGAAACTTCCTCGGCGAACGTGGTCCGTCAGTGACACGACGGCCGCGGTGGGTCGGTCGAATTTTCGCTTTAGTGCCCTCCGTTTCCGTGGAGGATGGCTCGTCGCTGGAGAGAACCTGGCCGCCGTCGCACGACTCCGATCGATCCTCTTGTCGCTGGAGATCATCGTTGGCGTCGTGCTGGCGATCTTGATGTTCCTCGCCGCGTTCGTGGTCGGCATTCGTGCCCAAGCGCCCATCGCGCTCGCCCAACGTCGCCAACACGAGTTCATCTCCGACGCGTCGCACGAGCTGCGAACACCACTCGCCGTGATAGAAGCCGAAGTCGATGTTGCTCTCTCCCAGAATCGTGACGGCGACAGCTATCGAGCGACGCTTCAACGCGTCGGAGGCGAGGGCCACCGCTTACAGAAGATCGTCGAAGACCTTCTGTGGTTGGCCCGTTCGGATGAGGTTCGAAAGTCGCCGCTCACGACCGAGAACGCCGACGTCGCGGCGATCGCGAACGCGTCGAGTCAACGCTTTGAAGGGCTTGCTCTCGCTCACGGGATTGTTCTCAGTTACGTACGGCTGGGCGAGGGAGCGGCGCTCGTGAGCGCACCCGCTGACGCCATTGACCGACTCGTCGGCGTCCTCGTGGACAACGCTTGCAAGTTTGCGGGCGACGGCGGCCGGGTTGACGTCACGGTCGCCACGCAGTCGCACCGAACAGTCCTGAGGGTGGATGACAGTGGCCCAGGCATCGCGATGAGCGATCGGGATCTGATCTTCAATCGCTTCCAGCACTCCGATTCGACGTCGTCGGGGACCGGACTCGGACTCGCGATCGCTAACGCGATCATCACGTCATCGCACGCCCAGTGCACGATCGATGACTCTGATCTTGGGGGTGCGCGCTTCGAGATTGTCTGGCGACGAGCCAGTGCGTCACCGGCTCGTTCCTAAATCGTGGCTCGACTGACGCCAACGCGGCGATGACGATTCGCCCCCTTCTGTCGTGACCTCGCGCGCGCAACATAAGAACTTCTGAAGAGTTGACCCGTCGTAATCTCGGCGTAAGGTTCGCTTCCTAGCCTTTCAACGTGGCCACCATTGCGTACGTAGACCCCGAGGACCGGCGCGTGCGAGATGACGACTTCCGCGTCGACGGTCTGATCCGCCGCGTGACGTGCCAAGGATGACGCTGCCCCGCAAGTCCCTACGTGAGCGCCCGAGGTTAGCCACGCGTGGGCGACACGCCGTTCGGATGGGGACCGAAGCCAACGAGCGTCTCACCGCTTCCACGGCCCTCGTCTTGTTGATCCTGCTCGCCGTCGAAGGAGTGACGGTGTTGCAAATCCGACCACTCTTGACGGTGCACATTTTCGTTGGCATGTTGTTGATCCCGCCAGTACTGGTCAAGTTGAGTAGCACGCTTTGGCGCTTCGCCAAGTACTACCTCGGTTCGCCCGACTACCGAGTGAAGGGACCGCCCCCAGCAGCGTTGCGAGTACTCGGTCCTTTCGTGGCCCTCCTCACGATCGTGCTCTTCGCCTCTGGAGTGCTGCTTTTGGTGGGACCGTCCAGCTGGCGGAGTCAAATGCTCCTCGACCACAAGGCCAGTTTCATTCTTTGGTTCGTGTGCATGAGCGTGCACGTGATGGGGCATCTCGGCGAGACGGCGAAGATGGCCACCAAGGACTGGACGGTTCGCGCCCGGTCGATGGTCGCTGGCTCCAAGAGCCGTAGGCGCGTGCTGATGGCGAGCCTCGTCGTGGGGCTCCTGCTCGCCATGGTGACCACTCCGTACGCGGGCCATTGGTTTCCTGGAGCTCGATGAACATGGATCGCTCGACGATGGACCGCCCTCGCTCGTCACCCACGCCGCCTCGGACCCCTCGGCGCGGCGTGCACGCACAAGCGCCTCGGACACGCCTCCGCCGGCGATCCCGAGCGGTGAAGGGTCTCGTTCTTGTACTACTCATTGCGCTTACGTGGTTGGCCTTTTCCCTCGGCGGGGCACTTCTCAATCCCGCGCTGGGAAGCTCGTTCGGATCGAGGTTCGCGGAATGGGCCCGCTCGCACGGCGGGGCGGGCATCGTGAACTGGGTCGAAAACGAGTGGTACAGCCACCACGCGCCACCGATCGGCGGGTCGGTGCCGCCGAACGCGATCAAGGTCCCCACGAGCGCTCCGAGCACGCAGGTTGCGCAGGTTCCCCACCTCCCAACGCCCGCGCCCATCGTTCCCTTCGCCTCGCCGGCCATTCCCGGTGAGGGACAGTGGTCAGCGGCCGGACGAACGGTCGGCGGCGTGCCGGCCGTCTACGTCACCACTCTTCGTCCCGACGCGGTGCACACCAGCTACGTCGTCGGTGTCGCGTGGATGGACACGAAGTTGCTGAGCGCGAAGCTCTACTCCGGCAGTTGGATCCCCGGTGGGGGTCCGTACCCCTTCTCCGCCCCCGTCAGGACCACACAAGCTCGCACGCTCGTGGCCGCCTTCAACGCGGGCTTTCTCATGACGAGCGCCAACGGTGGCTACTACACCAATCACCAGATGGTGGTGCCGCTCCGGCCCGGGGCCGCGTCGTTCGTCGTCTATCGAAACGGCACGTCCAACGTCGTGGCGTGGGGTCCGTCGATGAAGGTCACCTCGAACATCGTCGCCGTGCGCCAAAACCTCGACCTGCTCGTGAACAACGCCAGGCCGGTGCCCGGTCTCCAGGCGAACGACACCACGAAATGGGGCGCGACACTGGGTAACTCGGTGTACGTCTGGCGCTCGGGGTTGGGCGTCACGGCCGACGGTGCGCTGGTCTACGTCGGCGGTCCCGGACTCAACATCACGGATCTCGCGAATCTCCTCGTACGGGCGGGCGCCGTACGGGCCATGGAGCTCGACATCAACACCGATTGGGTTAACTACTCGTACTACGCACCCTCGCCCTTGGGCCTCGCCACCGCCGCGAACGGGCGCGAACTGTTGGGTGCGATGACGGGCACGCCCGCGCGCTACTTCGAGTCGTGGTGGGCGCGAGACTTCATCACGATGTCAGCGAAGAAGCCGTGAGCACCTCGTCGCGTGCGGTGACGACACGTGGAGACGCGAGAGGGCGATCGAGAAGGCGACCGGGCCACGCCCCCGTGCCCGGCGTCGTGAGCACGTTGTCGGTACTCGCGCGCGTCGGCCTCGCCGGGGCCGTCGTCTTGGCGTTCTGGGGAGAGTCGCTCAGTTCCCTCGAGGCCCGAGGTGGCTTGGTCACACTCGGTGGACGCCTCGCCGGGCTCGTGGGTACGTACCTCATGCTGGTGATGGTGATCTTGGTGTCGAGAATGCCGTGGCTCGAGCGAAGCGTGGGCCAAGACCAGCTCGTGCGGTGGCATCGCCGTATCGGCGGCTGGCCCGTAGGGCTCATCGCTCTGCACGTGGCCCTCATCACGTGGGGCTACGCGCAGCTCACCAGCGTGAGCATCGTGCACCAATTCTGGACGTTCATTCTGCACTATCCCGATATTCTCGAATCCGCCGTCGCCCTCGTCCTACTCGCGATGGCCGGGGTCACGTCGGCGCGCATCGTTCGTCGCCGTATGGAGTACGAGACGTGGTGGGTCGTGCACCTTTACGTGTACCTGGCGCTCGGCCTCGCGTTCTTCCATCAGATCCGGATCGGCGTGATGTTCCTCGGACATCCGCTGTTGAGAGCGCTGTGGGTCTCGATCTGGGTCGCCGCGGTGGTGTCGGTCGTGAGTTTTCGCGTGGCGCTCCCCGCGATTCGAAATCTCCGTCACCAACTACGCGTCTCCTCGGTCCACGAAGACGCGCCCGGCGTGTTCTCGGTGATCGTCAAGGGTCGTCAGATCGCGAGACTCGCCGTGTCGGGTGGTCAGTTCTTTCAGTGGCGATTCATGACTCGAGATCTTTGGTGGCACGCGCACCCGTACTCACTCTCCGCACTTCCCCAGGCGCCCTACCTGCGCGTGACCGTCAAGAGTCTCGGCAACCACAGCAAGGCAATGGAGCACTTGAAGCTCGGCACCCGAGTCCTCGTCGAAGGACCCTACGGCACGTTCACGCGCCACTCGCTCAGCACGAAACGAGTCTTGCTCGTTGGCGCTGGTGTGGGCGTGACGCCCTTGCGTGCGCTGCTCGAGGATCTTCCGCACTCGATCGAAGTGACCGTGCTCGTTCGCGCCTCCTCGCCACAGGACGTCGTCCATCGCCAGGAGCTCGTAGAAATGGTGGCCCAGCGCCAAGGGAGCTTTCACGAAGTCATCGGCTCGAGAGATGAGGTGCGCCTCAGCACGAAGTCCCTCTACGACCTCGTCGGCGACCTTCGTGGCGTCGACGTGTACGTGTGCGGGCCCGATTCGTTCACTGAAACGGTGGTTGTCGCCGCCGGACAACTCGGCGCACGGCCTGAGCAAATCCATCGCGAGACCTTCTCCTTCTAGACAATGCACGAGACGACGAGCACGCAGCGAAGAGGCAGGTCCGCGTGAAGCGGGCCCCGATCATCATGTTTGGGACCGTCGCGGGACTCGCTGGCGTGTTCAGTTTTCACACGTCCCCCGCCAAAATCTCCCTGGGACCGATCACCACGACGCCACCGACCACGACGCCCCCGACCACGACGCCACCGACCACGTCGACACCCACCACGACGACACCGCGTTCGAGCTCTTCGCCGACCACGTCGACGACGCCCGTTCACGACAAGCCTCCCGCCACCACGACGACCGTCGCACCCAGTGCCGGTCAGGCGACTGGCGCGAGCGTGAACTACTACTTCGGCATCCTCTCGGTGAAGGTAACGGTGGCCAACGCGAAGATCTCGAACGTCTCCATCGCGGCCATCAACGACGGCGGAAACTCTCGTTCGGTGTCAATTGACCAGTATTCGATACCCCTACTTGAACAAGAAGCGTTGCGGGCCCAGAGTGCCAACATCCAGAGTGTCTCGGGCGCGAGTTACACGTCAGCGGGCTTCGCGCAGTCGCTTCAGTCGGCTCTGTCGAAGTTGGGTCGCAAATGACGTCGCGCGGATCCACGCCCCCGTCTTGGCGCGTCTTTTATCACGAGCACCACGTCGCGGCCACGATGGTAACACTGGATGTCATCGACGACGCGACTCCAGCGATGTCGGCACCGGCCCCGTTCGTCGAGTAGACACTCGGAGTCCTGCACCGGTCTGACGCCAGGTGCAGCACGTGCAAAGAAGAGAGTGGCGTCTCGCGATTTCAGCCGGGCCAGCTGTCGATCGATGTCGCGGCGAAGGAGGTCCCGGTCGTCGTTGAGCGTTGGCGTAGAGCTCTTCGGAGGGGTCGCGATCCTTAAGAGGGTCCGGTCTCTCACGGCGAACTCTGGTGTGCAGCTGAGGCAGTGACTTTTCGCCGTTTCTTGGGTCCTTACAGAGCGTAGGCGGCGATCTACCAATTACCACGACCAAAAAAGTGCCGAAGATGCCTCGCTAAGCGCGCACGTCCAAGGTAGAATTGGCTACGCAAGGACTTGAGGGGATGACGTGACCGAACTACTTCCCGATTCGTCGGATTTTGAGCCCAAGGCGGTCGTAACGCGTACGCCCGCGAGTGGTGCCTGCAAATGTTCTCGCCAGTCGTGCTGGCACCAGCGCCAGTGTCGCTCCAATGGGGTCGTTCGAATACTTCGCACCGCCAAGGCGAAGGAAGAGGTTCGTAAGTCCGTGGTGCTTTGTCGTGAATGCGCGGCGCCCACACGTCGTCAACGAGTGGCGTAGTTTCACCACACGTTGTCGCGAAGTTCAGGGGTGACGTCGATGCCTGTCGTCAAACCGTAGTCACACGTAAGAGGTCGCGAGGGTAAACGCGTTCGTCAGTTTTGCTCTTGGTGGAGGAACACGGAACTTTAAGAGTCACCTCTCAAGGTCTTGGGTCTTGTGCTCACGGTGAGATCACGCCCGCGACGTCGATCTCGGGTCGAGCGTCTTTGGAGTGCCGACGTTTCTCGTATCCAGGTCCCACGTCCATAATCACTGGTGAGGCTGGGGTTTTGCAGCACGATTGGTGGGTTGAACGAGACCGCAAGTGTCCCCGCGCCCTGAAGTTGGGCTTACCTTGGGGATTTGTTGTTATCAGGTTGATAATACTCAAAGATGATTGTGAGCGCTGTGATTGCGTTGTCACCGGGTTGATTTAAGAGAAAACGATATTCCTCCGACTCTCGAACAGAACTAGGGGTAAGCGACTCATGTTGAAGTTCGAAAGCCTCGTGCGCGCGCACGCAGTTGAGTCTTTGCGTTCCGAAAGTCTTTTATGCGGTCCGGTCACACAGCGTAGGACCTCGGTGCGCGACCTCGCTCGGTTGGCACTCGAGCGCGCCACGTTGTCGGTGTGGACTGCCCGTCGCCAGCGTGGCCCATCGGCCCACGATCACTCCACGAGGTCCGCGTGACGACGATGCTGAACTCACGCGACGCCACGACGTCCAAGCGCTCCCTGGAATCGTTGCTCCCGGATACTTTCCTCAGACTCCAGTTGTACTCCCAGCTCTTTTCGATCGCGGTGGTCGCGCTGTACGCGGCGGCGCTGTTCTCGGACGTTCGTTCCCAGGCCGGAGCGACGAGCGCCTTCGTCAGCTGGCTGGGGCGGGTCGCGACGCTCTCGCCCGTCGTGCCGATCTACTTTCGCGTTCGCCGACGGACCGAACTTCGCGGCGCGTGGTTCATCATGGGGCTCGGCGTCCTGTTCTTCAATCTCGGCAACCTTCTCCGGTCCGTCCCACTCACGAACTTGACTCGGGTCGTGACGCCGACGCTGCGCGACGTCGTCTTCCTGCTCTCCTACTTCGCGATCGCCGTCGCGGTGGCCGTCGTGATGCAACAGTCCTTCGGGCCTCGAGCCAACAGTGTGCGCCTCGACGGACTCATCGCTGGTCTGGCCCTAGCGTCGCTGGCGTCGATGTACTGGTTCCGGCAGGATATCGAACTGAGTGGTCGGCCCCTCATAGCGGAACTCACGATCTACAACCCACTGCTCGTGATGGCGCTACTGGTCCTGCTCCTCGCCGGACTGGTTCCCAAGCACTTCCGCTCCGACACGCGGACCTCGTTGCTCATCGTTGGACTCAGCGCTTTCGCGACCAGTGACGTCATCCAGTTGAACCACGCGGTGTTTAGCTCGCCGTCCTTTGGCGCGTTGGTCAGTGCGTCGCGGCCCATCGGACTCTGTTTCGTGGCCCTGGCCGCCTGGCCCCGAGTCGATCGCCGCAATGACGTGAGGGGCTTCTTGGTCGCTCCTCGTGGCCTCAACTTCATTCCGATCATCTTCGGGACGCTCTCGGTAGCGATACTCGCTCTGTCCGTGGTTCGTTCCATCCCGGAATCGACGCGGTTCATGGCGCTCGCCTCGCTGATGCTCGTGATAATTCGAATGGTGATGACCCAGGGTGAGGTGCGTCAGCTGGGAAAGTCGAACTTTGTCGAGGCGAGAACCGATCACGTGACCGGGCTGTCCAATCGCCGAGCATTTCTGGAGGACGGCGAGGCCAAACTCGCCGCGCTCAAGCCGTCGGAACAACTGGGCATCGTCCTGATCGACCTCGACGGTTTCAAGGAAGTCAATGATTCGATCGGACACGCGTACGGCGATGAACTTTTGAAGATCGTGGGTCAACGCTTTGCCAAGCGCGTCGCCGATCGTGGTTCGGTAGCGCGCCTCGGGGGTGATGAGTTTGCCTACACCTTCGTCATTGACGCCGGCGTTGATCCAGCGGCCTCCGCCAAGGAGTTGGCGTGGACGCTCTCCAATCCGGTATCGCTCGACGGCACGAAAGTTCGCGTCAACGCGAGCGTGGGTGTGTCAATTTGGCCCCAACACGGCACGACCCACGTCGAACTGCTTCGCAGCGCGGACGTCGCGATGTACGAAGCGAAGCGCAGTCACGTGGACGTGTGCGTGTACCGCGACGAGATCGACGCCAACAGCCGAGAGCGCCTCTCGTTGATTGACGATCTTCGAACGGCAATCGAACGGCGTCGCCTCACGTTGCACTTCCAACCGACGCGCGATCTTCGGACCAATGGCGTGCACGGCGTCGAGGCTCTCGTGCGTTGGGATCACCCAACGCTGGGTCTGCTACAACCCGACGAGTTCATACCCCTCGCCGAGCGGGTGGGACTCATCGTTCCCTTAACGCGAACGGTGCTGGAATTGGCGATCGCCGAGCTGGCGCGTCTTGATCGCGGTGGGCATTCGCTGCAGATGAGCGTGAACATCTCCCGTTGGGACCTGATGGATGAGCACTTGGCCACCTCCATTGATCGCATGCTCGAGTGGCACCACATCGACGCCAGCCGGATCACCCTCGAGGTCACCGAGTCGTGTCTAAGTCAAGACCCGGCTCGCGCAAAGGAAAGCCTCGAAAGGCTGAGAATGGCCGGGGTGAAGGTCTCCATCGACGACTTCGGCGTCGGGTACTCCTCTATGTCCCAACTTCTCGTGCTGCCGGTGGATGAATTGAAGATAGACAAGTCCTTCATTCTGGCGCTCAACTCCGACCGCCGGGCGATCTCTCTCATCCGCTCGATGGTCGAAATGGCCCGGGCACTCGGTCTGGTCGTCATCGCCGAGGGGGTTGAAAACGAGGTCACCTTCGAACTCATACGAAAGTCGGGCGCCGACATCATCCAGGGAAACTTCGTCTCACTGCCACTGACGAGTTCCCAGTTGGATGAATTCCTTTCGCGCGAAGTGAGCGCCCGCGACGACGAGGTCACCGACTTTCAAGAGAGGGCCTCTCGACGCCGCTCGTCGAGCAGTCACCTGCGCGTCGTGTAACACGAATTCGCCCGGCGCAAACCTTTCGGTTCGACGCGTGGTGAGTCCTCCTTCGCCGTGCGCAACGATTCTGTGCCCGCGAGGGCGAAGCCCTGCAGGCGACGAGGACGAAGCACGTCGCGCGTGCGACGGCGGTGGGCCGAGTGCCGAGAGGGCGGTGCTGCGAGCACCGATCGCGTTGGCGATTTCCGCCTCGAGGGTGAGTCGAGCCGTGTGACGCCCCTCCGGTCGTGGCCGCCGGCGTTGCGCTGGGGTACGGCGAGCGTGCACTTTCGACGGAGCATCGCTATCTCATGTCGACCGACGTACGACCGTTAGAGTGGGCGACTCACTGCTGCACAATCTCGCGAGGCCCTGGAAGCGCTGTTGGCGTCTCTGGTCATCGAGATCAATGGTGACCGACGCCCATTCAAGTCGACTACTTCATCTCCCCTGTGCGAGGGTCTGAACACGGAGAGGGCGTAGAAGCGACAAAGGTCGGCGACGAGGGGCCCCGTACTCGGGCCAGTTAATTTCTACCGCGGATGGCCGCCATCGCCGAGCGAGGAGATCGAAACGCCTGCGCAATCCGCAGCAAACGGAAGGACCACACGGTCCTTCTCGACCTGGTTCGAAGATTTGCGGTCCTCGTAGCGACGACCCGGTAGGCCGCTCCGGCGAGCAATCCACATCCGAGAGCGACCGTGTGCTCTACGCCATCGACCCCGGGTGCGATGAGTGCGGCCACGACGAGGGCGAGTGTCAAGAGCCCGGCGCAGCGCTTCATTCGAGCCGCGATCAGCACGCACACGCCGACTGCCGTCGTCGCGGCCGACGGACCAGTGTCGAGCACGTGGGCGAGTGCGGGCGTGAGACCTAACACGTTGTCGTGCACCGAGTTCAGTAGAAGGTAGACGACGAGCGAGGAACCAAAGTGTCCGACGGCCGCCACCATCAAGGTCAACCACCGACCCAGAATCAACTCGCCCAGTCCGAACACGACGAAGAGTTGGCCACTCGCGGCCCACACCGGTAAGTACGGCGTGGGGAGGAAGAGCGACATCGGTAGACGCGCGAGTTCGCTCTTCAGGGGCAGTGACGCGTAGACGGCTCCGGAACGCCAAAGGTACGGACTGAAGACGTGATACCTCAGGAGCATCGCGACGAGTATCGTCGCGATGGCCAGGCCGAGACCAAGCCACGGGCGATCACCACGCTTGAGCTGTTGACTGGCGAGCGTGGCCAAGCGACGCAGCTCCTTGGTGAGTGACGTGACGGGCGCGACGTAGGGGGAGACTGTTTCGTTGACGATCACGTCGTCGCGACTCACGTCGGGCGAGGTGTTCATCGGACCGCCCTCTCCGTGGCGGGAAGACGTGACGGCGGACGTTGCGCGGGCGCTCCGGCGACAGTGGTCAGTTCTCGTGCGGTGAACGTCATCTTGACATCGTCCTCGCTTTAATCGGGTGCGACACCACCGACTCTATGGGCCGGCCGCCCATCTCGATGTCGAGAAACATGACAAAGCTCTACAAAGACGCTGAGGCGCGCACGTTGTTCCCTCTGGACAGGTACGAGACGTACCGAGAGTCACCGACACCGGCGAGGATCACGGCAGTCCGAACGCCGACTTTTTAAGAACTCGGTGGTGGCCCGTTCCAATGAGCCCTTGGTCTATGGAGAGAATTCTGGCGTCGACGACCCTCCGTGGCCACGAGGAGAAGTTTGTAATGTCGAAAATAGCGGTCGTCCAATAGTCGTCGAGGAAGAGGATTGGCCGAACATCCAGGTACGGCGCGCGGAAAGCATTCAAGCCATGGACGGCTTCGAGTTCGTGGAATAGGTGGCCCACGACGGAGCAACGCCGCGGCGATGGCCGCCGTCGCCATTGACGAGGTTCGTCTGATTGCGGCGAACTCTTCCGCGGCGCCGGAACGTCGCGCCGTGACACCTCGACACGGGGTCAACCCACCCGTGACCGCGGTCGTCGAGAAGTGCTGGGCTCTACGAGGTAGTCAGCTCTTCGTTCGCGTCGCGTGTGGTTCGATGCTCAGCAATGGTGCCTTCAGCGCACCCGACGCCGGTCCTTTGACGCCTCTCGACCTTTTTTCGACGAACGGACGCTCTGGGTAGTTGCCGATCGCGAAACGGTTACTGAGCTATCTCCCAGACGTGGCCGGACGGGTCCTTGAAGCTCGCCGTGCGGACTCCCCACCAACGATCCATCGGGCCATTCAGCAAGGTGACGCCTCGTCGTGCCAGTTCTTCACACACGGCGTCAACGTCCTGCACCGTGATGGTGAAGACGAAACGCGAACCGGCGCTCGAACTTGCCACGGCGGCTGGCGAAATGAGTTCCTCCGCGTGGTTGACTTGCAGCAGATTGATCAAAGTACCTCCAAAACGGAAGACTACGGAGTTGTCGTCTTCGTAGTACACGGGAAGAGTGAAGACCTCGCCGTAGAACTTCTTGGTTCCCTCGAGGTCTTCGACAAACAGGGTGATGGCCGTAATCTCCTTCGATTGGTCATCCCATTCACTCATGACGACACCCTCTTTCGCTCGTTGGCCCGACTCTAACTGGCCCTGGCCTGACCAGCTCGACCCGTGGGGTTGGGGCGCCCGCGAAGCAATAGATCGCATTCCATCGCGGTGAGCTCGTTGTGGTGCTTCTTCTTTCAGCTCTCCTCGCAAGGTCGATCAGCGCCGCTTGGGCTTCGACTGATCAGCTACGTCGTAGAGTGCTGTCCAACGTGGACGTGGTCCCCCTCGGCGAGAGAGCGAATCGAGACGAGGCGCCCACCGGATTCAAGAGGCGGGAGTGAACGAACGGTTGACGTTCTGGGGGCATGCTCGCAATTGGACCGAGACCAGTCCATACTTGATACTGAGATGCGATTCCTTGGAGCGACGTTGGGGCCAACCTCTAGCAGCGAACGGTCCCTGCGTCGTTCGATAGTGCGCAAGAATCTTCGATTCTTGGCGAGTTGCTTCGTGCTCGTGGTTGCCTGCACGATATCGACGCTGGCGCTCGGTGGACCTAGTGCCAACGCGTCCACGGTCAACTGCAAGGCGAAGCTCGTGCCCGGTGTTGACTTAGCGGGCTGTAACCTCACGCACGCAAAGCTGAGCGATGCTCACCTGAGCGGGGCGAATCTCACCGGGGCCAACTTGAAGGACGCCATCTTGAAGGGCGCGATACTCAGGGGTGCTCACTTACGCGACGCCAATCTGGCTGGCGCAAACCTGACTGGCGCAAACCTCGATGGCGCCGTCCTCATAAACGCCAGTCTTGAGGGAAGCCCCGTGAAGAAGGCGTGGCAGTTATCATCCCACGGGGCGAATCTGACGGGCGCCAATCTCGTAGGGGCCACTCTCACGAACGCCGATCTGAATGAGGCCAATCTCACTCGGGCCAACTTGAGCGACGCGAACGTCACCGGCGCCTACATGGAGGGTGTCAATCTGACGGGAGCAAACCAATCGGGAATCAGGGGCACCCCGTTCTACGAAAGCTAACGTCGTCGGGCAATCGTGGATCAACTTTTGATGCGGCGACACGAGGAAGGTGTCGGCGACATATCTGCGACGCTCGGGGCAGCGAACGTGGCACGGCGTTGACGGGTCACGGACATCCTTGTCCGGTGGGTCCGGGTGGACGCCAACTCGAACTCACGAACCAGTGATGTGTGCCGGCTCCCACGGGGAATGCCCAAGCCTGTATGACGTGAGCGCCTCTGACGTTGAAAGTCCAATGAGGAATCGCTCCCTGACGTGGACCTGGTGAGGAGTCGTGACGTTGCCATCCCATTCTCCTGAGCGAGGAGGCAATCTCTCGGATGACGATTCTTCTGGGATTGTGGTCAATGAAGCTGATGGACACGTAGTCGGTTGTCCAGCCGCTCCTCGCTCCGTGAATCTCTGAGCAACCGGTGATCCACGTGGCCGAGGACGAGCGGGTGATGACGTTCGTCGCGTCCCCGGGAATGGCGCTTCCGATAGCGGAGACGTGCGCGAAAATCTGGCCACCGTTCGCAATCGAATGCTTAACTCCGAAGCCGATCCACGTTCCGTACCCGATCAGCGCGAGCGCGCAGGCCGCGACGATGCTCTTAGTAACCCGCCGATTCAATCGAACACCAGTCCGTTGGGCTTTCCCGTGCACCATTGGAAAGTTACTGGGACGTTCCACGCAGGGCTAGCGCAGGTAAGCAATCGGCGTCGCTCGCATTTATTCGTCGGTGGCATTAGACCTTCTCGACCGATCTAAGAAGCGCCGACGACGAGAGTCGGTCACGTCGGGTCTTGGACACGGGTCAGTTCCCAGAGGAGGGAGATTCGGATCGCGTCGGTCCCTTTTGGCGAAAGATCTAGGGACGTAGATTGATCACTCGACTTAACGTTCGTGAATCTCTGATTCGGCAATCGTTCCAGACCTGAATGCCCAAACCACCCGTGAGACACCGCCGAAATCAGTCCACGTCAGTGCTCGGCTGACTCCAACGCAGCATCGTCACGCGATCCGCGTTCACGTACTCGTGATCGACGAACCACTTCGCCGCGTCGTAGAGGGCCAAGTCCGCCGGGCGTGAACGATAACCAAGTTCATTGCGAGCTCGTGAATCATCAAAGGTCATGGTGGTCGTTGCCATTTGCGCCGCCTCCAACGGGACTCTCGGTTCGCGCTTCAGTAGTTCTCCTTCGATGAATTGGGACATTCGGCCAGCGATCATTGGAAAAGTCGAAGGGAAGCGTCGCTGCGACGGGGGGAGTCCGGTCACTTTCGAGAGCAGCGCCAACATCGCGGCCATGGTGATGTTCTCGCCGCCCAAGATATAGCTCCGCCCCTGCGAGCCCTTCTCCAGCGCGAGGAGGTGACCTTCGGCGACGTCGTCAACGTGCGCGACGTTCATGGCGGTGTCCACGTATCCGGGCATTCTCCCGTTCAGATAATCGAGGACCACCTTGCCTGAGGGTGTCGGACGTTGGTCGAACGGACCGAGTGGCATCGTTGGCAGCGCCAACACCAGCGGCGCGCCCGCGGCGGCGAGTCGCAGAACCTCGTGCTCAGCCACGTACTTGCTCTTCTTGTAGTTCCCGTAGAGGTGTGAAAGGTCGGCCACGTCGTCTTCGTTCGAGGGTCGCCCGGACTTCGTCTTCCAGAGACCGAGCGTGGCGACGGTCGAGGTGTAGACCGTCCTCTCGACGCCAGCCTCGGTGGCCGTGCGCACGACGTTTCGACTGCCCTCGACGTTGACGGCGTAGAAACCTGCCGGATCCTTGGGCCAGAAACCGAACTTAGCGGCGAGGTGGAAGCAGTAGCGCGCACCCTCAAAGACGTCGCTGAGGTTCTTCGTTTGGGTGATGTCGACGTCGCGCCGTTCCACGTCAAGTCCGTCGAGATTCGACGCCGTGACGCCGGGTTCCACCAGTGCGACGACGTCGACACCGCGTCGCAACAGCGCCCGCGTGACGGCCGATCCGATGAAACCCGCCGCGCCCGTGACGACGACACGGTCGCCCGGGCGCAGTTCGAAGCTCACCTCATGACCCTCGGCGTCGCCGATCGGTTTCGCTTCATCGTGCCCTTGGCCATGGTGACGCCGAACTCCATCAACCAGCGGCTGCTCTTCTCGGCGTCGCTCAGCAGTTCATCGAGCGCGTTGACGAAAAGATCGATCTCTGGTTCTCCAGCGATGAGGGGCGGCAACAACTTGATGACGTTGACGCCGTCCGCGGCCACCTGGGTCAGTATTGAGTAGCGGTGAAAGAGTGGTACGACGAGCGACTGCGTAAACATTGCGGTGCGCGCGGTCTCCACCGTGCGCCACCGCCGCCTCGCGCCAGGTGACGTCGGTGGACCGAAGACCACGCCGATCATCTGACCGCGCCCGCGAACGACGTGCAAGAACTCGTGGCGAGCGGCGAGGTCTTCGAGTCGAGCGCGCCACAAATCACCCATGGCCGAGGCGTGTTCGACGACGTGCTCGTCGTCAAAGACCGACAGCGTGGCCAGCCCGGCGACCATGGCTAACTGGTTCCCCTTAAACGTCGTCGAGTGGACCATGGCTCGGTCCATGGAGCTGTAGACCTTTCGAAGGATCTTGTCGCTCGTCAGCATCGCGCCCACCGGAACGTAGCCGCCCGAGAGTGCCTTGGAGACGGTGATGATGTCCGGGTCGAGGCCGTAGTGCTCAAAGGCGTAGAACGAGCCGGTGCGCCCCAGTCCCGTTTGCACTTCGTCGCAGATGAAGAGTGCCCCCGCGTCGCGTACGGCGGACTCGATCTCGCGCCAAAGTTCGGGCTCGAGTTCGTTCACGCCCTTTCCTTGAATGGGTTCGACGATAAGCGCGGCGACGTCGCCGAGGCGAAGTTCACTTCTCAGCGTCTCGAGATCGCCAAAGGGAATTTCCGTTGATCCCGGAAGCAGTGGTCCGAATCCGGCCTTGAAATCGGACGATCCGTTGACCGCCAGGGCGCCCGTCGTGAGACCGTGAAACGCGTGAGCGAAGTAGCAGATTCGCCCACGACCGGTGCTGGCTCGTGCGAACTTGATCGCCACCTCAACGGCCTCCGCGCCGGAGTTGCAGTAGACCACCCGCTCGATCTTGTCGGGACTTCGAGTGACTAACTGTTCGGCCAACAGTCCTGGTAGCAGGGCACAGTCCATTTGGACCATGTTGGGCAGATCGGCGTCGATCGCCTGGTGCAGGGCGTCCTTGATGACGGGGTGACTGCGGCCGAGGGCGAAGACGCCAAAGCCGCTCAGCATGTCCAAGTAGCGCTTGCCCTCGTCGTCGTAGAGGTAGCACCCCTCACCGCGCACGTAGAAGCGGTCGAAACCGAGCGTCTTCACGACTTTGGTCAACTGGGGATTGAGGTACTGGCCGTGGAGTTGGAAGTTCTCGCCGTGACGCTGATCCAGTAGTTCCGCAAGATTGAAAGACACGTCGCTCCTTTGGTCGTAGTTCTCAATCTACGTCCTCGCGACGGGCACTCTTCAAACGACGAAAGGGCAACGTCGCTCGGTCCGGCGCGAAAGCAAGGACCGCAACGCCGCGGAACCAAAGTGACCGTAGGCTCAAACGGTGGTTATCGTTTTGGCTCTCCTCGCCGCGTTCGCGAACGCGGTAGCGAGCGTCTGTCAACGTCTCGGTGTCGAAGACGCCCCGCCCGCGAACGGGCCGTCGATGGGTCTCGTACGTCACATGTTGCGTCGGCCCGTGTGGATCCTCGGCTTCGTGATCATGGCACTCGGTTACGGGTCCCAGGCGGTGGCGTTGCACTTGGGCGCGCTCAACGTGGTCCAACCGCTCATGGTGAGTGAGCTGGTGATACTCGTCTTCGTCCTATGGTTCTGGTTCTCCACGCCGATGCGCCCGCGCGACTTCGCCGCCGCCCTCGCGGCGGCAGCCGGCCTCAGTGCGTTCTTGCTCTTGGCGTCGCCCACGGTCGGCTCGAAGGTCCCGACCAACGCGCTCTGGCTCGTCGTCTCGTTGGCCACGGTGGTCTGCGTCATTCTCTTCGTCGTCTCCGCTCGCGGAGGTCCGGCCTGGCGCCAGTCGCTCCTCCTGGGCGCGGGCGCGTCCGTTGGCTTCGCCCTCCTCTCAGCGATCACGAAGTCGATGACCGACGTACTG
This sequence comes from Acidimicrobiales bacterium, assembly GCA_035533455.1. Classification (GTDB taxonomy): domain Bacteria; phylum Actinomycetota; class Acidimicrobiia; order Acidimicrobiales; family RAAP-2; genus RAAP-2. The sequence goes on from DATLTT010000013.1 coordinate 26,310, forward strand.
GTCGTGGGCTGGGGAGCGCTCTTCACCTCGTGGCAGCTCTACGCGCTGTGCGTCATCGGGCTCAGCTCGTTTGTCATCATGCAGGCGGCCTTTCGCGTGGGCCCCTTCGCCGCGTCGCAGTCCACGCTCATCCTCGTCAATCCCTTCGTGTCCATCTTCATTGGCCACGTCCTCTTCGGTGAGAATCTTCGAGGGGGACCGCTGTTCGCGTCCCTCGAAGCACTCTCCCTTGTCCTTATGGTTCTCGGCGCGCTCGGTCTCTCCACGTCCGCCCTCATGACGACGATGCACGAAGCGACGCCCGATACCCATCTGCTCAAGGGGCGCGGTCGCTACGCGCGCTGGCGTCTTCGAAGGTCGTCAGCGCTTTCACCGAGGGACTAGGTACGACCGGACACGTTGACCACGAGCGGGCTCGAGCCCGCTTCGCCACTTCAGTGCGCGACCGCTACCATTTGGCATGAATGAAGGCGTGACGCCAACGAGTTTCACGCCCTTCGATCGCCCGGTTCGAGCCGCGTTCATTGGTCTGGGCAGGGTGTACGACCTCAACGTGCGCGGCTACGTCGACAACGACGACGTCGAGGTCGTGGCCATCGTCGACCCCAGCGACGAACGGCGCGCGCGACGTCACCGAGACTGGCCCGAGGCCCGTGCGTTTCGTTCCATCGAAGAACTCGCCGCGAGCGACGTTCATCTCGACGCCGTCGAAGTCCTCCTACCAATCGTCCAGCACGAGGAGGGGGTCATCCGGTGTCTCGAGAGCGGCTGGCACGTCAACTGCCAAAAGCCGATCGCCAACGACCTGGCGAGCGCCCAGCGAATGCTCGACGCGGCGCGCGCGAACGATCGCCAGTTGCGAGTGATGGAGAACTATCTCTTCTACGAGCCGCTGCGCAAACTGAAGGACGTGGTCGACTCCGGCGCGCTCGGTACCATCAGTGGCTACCACCTCAAAATGGTCGCCAGCGGCCGCGGCGGTTGGGACGTGCCGGGCGACACGTACCAACGTCAGTTCGAGCAGTCCCGTCGCGGACGCGGGACGTTGCTGTTCGACGACGGTTGGCACAAGCTCTCGACGGCACTGTGGCTCTTCGGCCCAATCAAAGAAGTGCGTGCCTGGGTCGGTGCGACGGCGATCGTGCCCGGCGTCGACGTCGACGCCCCCACGACGGTCCTGTGGGAGCACGTGAACGGCGTGCGCGGCGTGTGGGACATCACGCTCGCCGTCGATATGTACCTGCGCTCCGACTACTACACCAACGACGAACGCTGGGAGGTCACGGGGCGACGGGGCTTCGCCCGCGTGAATCGATGTACGGCTCGGGGAATACAACAACCCAGTTTTGAGATCTACCTCGACGGCGAAACGCGGTCGTTTCACGCGTTGGACGACGACTGGGCCAGTAGTTTTCGTGACTCGGGTCGTCACTGGCTGCGCTGGCTTCGTGATGGCGAAGGCCCCCTGTGGTGGGACGGCGATGAAGCGATTGAGGTGTTGCGCGTGGCCCTCGCCGCGTACGAGAGTAGTGCTCGACGCGGCGAGGGCGTCGATCCGCGTTCCCTCGAGTAACAACCTCCGTCGGGCGACGTGGCCCGACGCTTAGTTTCGACCGCAACTCACGGGGAGGGTCGCGTTGCTCAACGTCGGTCCAGGTGAGCCCGTGAACATCTCAGCGACGCTGGGGTGCTCGTTCCCGAAGACGACGAGGCTGACTGGCGGGTTCGCGCCCTGGAGCGATACGCGAAAGAAACGCGTCGAGGTCGCCGCGACCACTCGAAAGGCCGGCACGTCGACGCCATCGAAGGGAGGTAGATGGTGGGCGCTGAGCAACTCCAGGAACCACTTGTTGGACTGGCGGATGTCGTCGTAGAGTTTCACCGAATTGCGAATCGGGTTGCACTGATCGGCGGCGCTCTGGATGACGAGGAGCGCGGGGTCGCTGGCGGGTGGGGCGTAGCTTTGGGCGCTGTCCTCTTCGCCCGACAGGATCGCCACGGCTCGATAGTCAAGGCCCGCGCGCAAACTGGCGTAACTCACGCCCTGGGGATCGTTGCCCCGGTCGTAGGTGAGAAGTCCCACCACCGTCGCTCCGTCGGAGTGTCCGGCGAGGGCGAGCTCTTTCGCCTGAATCAACCCACTCACCACGTGACAGCCCGTCGACTGGTTCGCCGACGCCTGAAGGAGAGAACGAGTCACGAACGCTATATCGGCGGGTTCGTTGAGGAGATCGTCTTCCGTGTTCGCCCCGTGTTGTGCGGCGACCGCGTACTGGTTCTCATCCGGGAACAGGGGCGCGACCACCACGAAACCGGCCCGGACCCAGGCGTCGAGCAAGGGAGCGAAGACGTCGGGCGTGATGTCGTAGCCGTGGGCGAAGACGATCGTCGGATACCCGCCCGTTCGCGCTGCTGGCGGGGCTCCATTGACTTGGCTCGGAGCACCCGCGGCGTACGCGGTGGGGTACCTGATTTCGGTCACGAGCGTGCGAACGTTCGACAAGACCGAGGGGGGATTGGTCGAATAGTTGAGCACGTCGCGCGTTCGATCGACGAACGTGCAACGCGCGACGCCCACCGCGAAGAGTGGGGTCGGGGCCACTGCCGACGCGTGAGTTCGACTGGCGAACGCGCGAGGGGCGACGAGGAGCGAGGTGCCAAGCAGGGCTAGCACGACCAGGACGCGCCGCGCCGTCCCGCGGGGACGACGAACGTCTCCGTATCTCACCGTACGCGACGCTGTCCTCAAGGGGAATCGATCCGAGTAGGCAACTCTTTCGCGCTACGGAGAAAGGTGACGTACCAGGCGCGAAGGAAGGAGATCGTGGCGGCACGCGTGGGGCACGGCGATCTACTGGTGATGGCTCACATCCTAGAGCGCTCGTCACCAGTCCTCGGACAACATCTCGCGTCGAGGTCACACGAGACGTCGTGTCGAAGTGCGAACGACGCGATTGGCCAAGGGGCGTGCGTGACGTGCGCTCGGGCCAGCGTCGCTGGCTCTGCCACTAACGCCGTCAGTACTCGAAGCCGTTCATCGTGACGCGTTCTTCGGCGATCGAGTTCCCGCCGTCCACGACGAGGCACTGGCCGGTCACGTACGACGCGGCCGGTGAAGCGAGCCAGCCGATCGCACCCGCCACCTCGCTCGGATCGGCACTTCGTCTCATTGGGGTCGACCGCCCGTGCTCGTTCTCCTCGGGCGTCTGCGAATCAGTGGCCACCCAACCGGGCGCCACGGCGTTGACGGTGACGCCGTGGGCCGCGTAGTCGACCGCCAACGCGCGCGCGAGACCAACCGTCGCCGACTTGGCCGCCGCGTACGCGGGTTGGGCCCGCATAGCCATTACGTGCCCCGTGAGGCTCGAGACCAGTACGAGGCGACCCCAACCGGCCGTTCTCATCACCGGCAGGCAGGCCTTCGCCACCCAGAACGACGAGTCCAGATTTCGCGACAGGCTCGCACGCCAGAGTCCGTACTCCATGGTTTCGAGCGAGCCCTGTTCGGGTTGGGGGTCCGATAACGACGTCATGCCCGCGTTCTGCACCACTACGTCGAGACTTCCGAACAGGTCGAGCGCGCGTTGCACGAGGAGTTGACTCGTGGCTGGATCGGTGAGGTCACCCACCACGGCGGCGACGCGCGCGCCCGTGTTGTCGCGAAGTTCGCTCGCTCGATCATTGACGCGCTCCGTGGTTGACGTGATGACGAGCGACGCTCCCATGTGAGCAAGTAGTCGGGCGGTGGCGAAGCCAATGCCCCTCGGACCTCCCGAACCCGTCACGAGTGCGGTACGTCCGGTCAAATCAAACGCCGAGTTCACGGTCAGCCTTTCGCCAGAGAATCGTGCTGCGTGTTTTCACGATGCTAGGTCGCTGATGACGCGTTGCTCGACGAACGCCGCCGTTGTCGATCAGGGGGCGCACCTAGGCTCGCGTTGTGGACGCTGACTTCGAGCCCATGGTTGATCTCTCCGTCGCGCGACGAAGCGCAGAATCGTGCGCCGTCGAGTGGGGGCTCGAGCTTGGGGTGCCGTTCGCGCTGTCGAACGTTTCCTTCGTCGCGCCGGCGGGTGAGACCCTCGTCCTCAAGGTCGCGTGGGAGGGGGACGACGAGGCGCGGCACGAGGGCGACGCGCTCGAACGTTGGGATGGCGAGGGAGCCGTGCGACTGGTGCGTCGCTCGAGTCGAGTGCTGCTAGAAGAAAGAGCCGTACCGGGCGACGATCTCTCTCATCTTCGCGACAACGAGGCGACGGCGATCGCGGTGGAGCTTGCGCAGCGTCTCTGGCGACCGGCCGGCGCGCCCTTTCGGTCCGTGAGTCCAGAGGTCGCGCGCTGGCTCGACGAAGGTGAGCGCGACGGCAGTGCGTTGGTGCCCATCGCGCGCGAGCTCTTCGCCGAGATCGGGGGTGGCGCGGATTGGCTCGTGCACGGCGACTTCCACCATCACAATATTTTGCGTCACGGCCAGCGGTTCGTCGCGATCGATCCGAAACCCTTCCTCGCCGACCGCGAGTACGACGTGGCGTCGTTTCTCTGGAATCCCCTCGGCAACCATCTGAGGGACCGAGCGCAGACCGAGCGACGCATCGCCGCGTTCGTGGACGCTGGACTCGACGAGTTTCGAATCCGCGCGTGGACCGTGATCCGCGGCTCGTACCTACGTACCGCTCACGAGTACGTCGAGCCCCTGCGGGCCCTTCTCTCGCGCGCACCCTTCGTATGAGGTACACCCTCGACCACGTGGGCGCGAATGATGATCGCTAGTGGACGTTGGGCGCTCGTCCTCAGCGTGACCGTGCTGGTGGGCGTCACCACGTGCGCTGCACCCACGGCGTGGGCGACGACGCGTCACGCACCGGAAGTGCCGCGCCCGAGTCCCCGAGTTGCGCGCACCAGACTGCCGCGTACGCGGTGCGACGTCTTCCCGAGCGACAATGTGTGGAACACGCCCATCACCGACCTCCCGGTTGACGTCCACAGCGCGACCTGGTTGACGTCGATGAACGCTTCGACGACGTTGCTACACCCGGACTACGGCCCCTCGTCCAATCCGAGAAAACCCTACGGGTTACCGTGGAGCATCGTCCCCGCCCGCACGACGTTCACTCGAATCAAATTTCTCTACGCCTCACAGAGCTACCGCGGCCCGTACCCCCTCACGGCGTTGACGCCCATAGAAGGGGGCTCGGACCGCCACGCCCTCATGGTCGACCCGAGCCGTTCGGCCACGTCGGCCGCGTGCACGCTCTTCGAGACGTACGCCACGTCCTACCGTGCTGACGGTCGGTCGGTGGCGGGTTCGGGTGCGACCTGGAATCTCAACTCGAACGCCCTTCGCCCGAGCGGCTACACCTCGGCCGACGCGGCCGGCCTCCCTATCCTTCCCGGTCTCGTGAACTACGACGAAGTGGCGTCTGGATCAATGAACCACGCCCTTCGCTTCACGGTCGAGTGCACGCAACAGTCCTACCTCTGGCCCGCTCGCCACGAAGCCGGACGGGCCAACACCAACTGTCCGCCCATGGGCGCCCGGTTTCGACTGAACGCGTCGTTTTCGCTCCCGACCTCGAGCTGCGCCGCGTTCTGTCAGACCGTACTCACCACCATGAAGACCTACGGTCTCTTCGTGGCCGACAACGGGAGTAACTGGTACTTCCAAGGGACGGCTGACACCCGCTGGACGGCGAGCGAGGTCGATCAGCTCAAAGCGATTCCGGCCAGTCAGTTCGTCGCCGTCGACGAGTCGTGCTTGATGGTGAGTCCCAACTCGGGCCAAGCGGTTCAACCGGGTACGCCAGGCTTCGCGCGGCGTTGTACGTCCACGGCGGGCTCCTCGTCGTCCAAAGCCCAAGGTCGTCACCTCGGCTGAGATCGACGGACTCCTAACGAGCGCCCGAAGGACACGTCGTTCCGACCGTCGGGTGGTGGAACCTGGAAGAAACGTACGACGCGGTCTGCTTTCGGCGCCGTCTTTTTCTTGGTGGGGGACGGCGAGTGGGGCTATTCTGCGATAACGAGGTGATCTATGGCAATCGCATGCAAACTGTCGGGGGAGTTCGCTCAGAACATCACCTGCCAACTTGACGCCGGTCAATCGATGTTCGCTGACGCGACGAAGTTTCGCTGGAAGACGACCAACGTCGCGATCGAGACGCGCCTCTCGGTTCCTGGTGGGGACGCGGACACCGCGAATCAACAGGCCAAACAAGGCGCCGGGGGCTTCTTGAAGTCGGTGGTTGCGACGGCGACGGAAGTCGGAAAACGTGCACTCGCCGGTCAGAGTCTCGCCTTCCAGTGGTTCACGCCCTCGGGAGGATCGGGACTGGTGTCGTTCGCCGGCGAAGTTCCGGGCCAGGTCCGCGTCATCGAACTCGACGGCACGAGCGGATGGCGCGCGGAGAGCCGAGCCTTCGTGTGCGCCGAAGCGAGCGTCAAGTATGACATCGACTTCAGCGGCTTCAGTATTGGTCGTCGTTCACGCAACGGCTTCATTTTCGAGCACTTCACCGGTGTGGGGACCGTGGTCCTCGGCGGAGGCGGAAGTCTGCTCGAACTCAACCCCGTCGACTACGGCGGGAAACTGCAAGTCCACGGCGGCGCGGTCGTAGCGTTCTCGGATTCGGTTGCCTTCAACGTGGAACGCGTGGGAGCCCTGAACGCCCAGACCATCATGACGGCGGCGTTCGGCGGGTCGGGAATCAATCTCGTCACGCTCTCCGGCGACGGACCTGTGATACTTCAGTCAACATTGCATCGCGAGTTCGAAGACGACGAGCACCAAGACCAGAGCGATTCAAACCCACTGCGCCAGGGACTTCTCGGTCGACTCTAAGTAGAAAGCAGGTGAAGTATGGCTTTGATGGACAAGATGAAGGCCCAAGCGGCCCAACTCGCCCAGAAGGCGCAAGAAGCGGGCAAGGCAGGACAGTCCAAGATTGGCGACGTGCAAGCGAAACGCCGCGCGGACGGACTGCTCCGCGAGCTGGGTGCCGCCGTCTACGCACAGCGTGCCGGCCACGCCACGAGCGACACCGCCGGTGACATCGATCGATTGGTCGCCGAGTTGTCAACGCTCGAATCGGAAAATGGCCCGCTCGACGTGAGCGACGCGGGCACGCCCGCCGGCGACGCCACGAGCGAGCCGGAGGACCCGCCCGAAGGTGGTTTCACCCTCTAAACGTGTGAGAGCCGTTCGTTCGCTCGCGCGCCCACACCATGACCGTCTCGTCGTGACGGCGCGAAGAGCGCGTCCTGCTTCACTCACCCACCAGATAGGAGTTGGCCGTGACCTACTCGCCCGTCGTGACGTCGCGTGGTCGAAGGACGTGGCGACATCGACCGGGCGCCCGTCGATGGACGTGAGCGCCGGGCGCAGTACTTCGTCGGCCGTCCTCTCGCGAGCAAACGGGCTCGCATGATCGGACAGTCGGCGTTCTCGGTCGAACCGTGGTGTCTTCGCGAGACCGAGTTGAACCTCGACCTCTTGGCTCAGAGTGAGTCACTCTTCACGTTGTCGAACGGTCATATCGGGTGGCGAGGAAATCTCGATGAGGGGGACCCCTTCGGTCTCACGGGTTCGTACCTGGGCGGCGTGCACGAACTTCAGCCTTTGCCCTACGCGGAAGCGGGCTACGGGTATCCGCTCAGCGGCGAAGTCATTGTCAACGTCACGAATGGAAAGTTGATTCGGCTGCTCGTCGACGACGAACCCTTCGACGTTCGCTACGGCGAGCTCTCGTCTCATGAACGCCTGCTCGACTTTCGTGCGGGCGTGCTGCGGCGTCAAGTCGAGTGGACGTCGCCGTCGGGGCGGAGTATCCGGGTCAACACGACACGTCTCGTGTCGTTGGTCCAGCGCTCGGTCGCCGCCATTCTCTACGAGGTCGAGGCGATCGATCAACCAGTGCGCCTCGTCGTTCAGTCGGAGTTGGTGGCCAACGAGTCACCCCCGCCCTCGAGTGGTGATCCGCGCGCGGCGGCCGTACTGGAGTCGCCGTGGCTGGCGAGAAGTCATTCGAAGAAAGGGGCGTCGGCGGAACTGGTGCACCGCACCCGGTACAGCAAGTTGAAGGTGGCGGCGGCCATGGATCACGTGGTCGAGGGACCGGAGTGCACCAGGGTGAGCGCCGAGAGCTTCCCGGACCTTGGTCGGGTCACCGTCACGGTGACCCTTCAGCCGGGGGAGCGGTTGCGCTTGGTGAAGTACGTCACGTACGGCTGGTCGGCGCAGCGATCGAAGGAAGCCCTGCGCGATCAAGTTGACGCTGCGCTCACCGTGGCCCTCCAAACGGGATGGGACGGGTTGCTCGCTGAGCAGCGAGAGTATTTGGACGATTTCTGGGCGAAAGCGGACGTGGAGATCGACGGCGACGACGAGATCCAACAGGCCGCGCGGTTCTCACTCTTTCACGTGTTGCAGTCGAGTGCCCGAAGCGAACGTCGCGCCATCCCCGCGAAGGGACTCACGGGTACGGGCTACGCCGGACACGCCTTTTGGGACACCGAGACCTACGTCCTGGCGGTGCTGAGCTACACCGCGCCCGAAGCGGTCGCCCACGCGCTCGCGTGGCGCCACGACACGCTTTCGTTGGCGAAGGAACGAGCCGAGCAGTTGGGCCTCCAGGGCGCGGCCTTTCCCTGGCGCACGATCACGGGAGTCGAGTGCTCGGCGTACTGGCCCGCGGGAACCGCAGCCTTTCACGTGGGCGCCGACGTCGCCGACGCGGTCATCCGCTACCTGCACGTGACGCGCGACGTGACGTTCGAAGAGAAGTTCGGACACGAACTACTCGTCCAGACCGCGCGCCTCTGGCGCTCCCTCGGCCACTACGACCTCCACGGGGGCTTTCGGATCGACGGAGTGACCGGTCCCGACGAGTACAGCGCCGTGGCGGACAACAACGTCTACACCAACCTCATGGCGCAGCGAAACCTTCGAGCAGCCGCCGACGTCGCTGAACGCCATCCCGAGCGAAGTGGTCAACTGGACGTCGACGCGGACGAAGTCGCCGCCTGGCGCGAAGCCGCCGACACGATGGTCATTCCCTTCGACGACACGCTGGGCGTCCACTCCCAGGCCGAGCGGTTCACCAATCACCAACTCTGGGATTTCGCCTCGACGGGTCCCGACAAGTACCCGCTCCTGCTGCACTTTCCCTACTTCGACCTCTACCGTAAGCAGGTGGTCAAGCAGGCCGACCTGGTGTTGGCAATGTACCTACGTGGTGACGCCTTTAGTGCCGAGCAGAAGAGGGCCAACTTCGAGTACTACGAGCGTCTTACGGTGCGCGACTCCTCGCTGTCGGCGTGCACCCAAGCGGTGATGGCCGCCGAAGTCGGGTATCTCTCCTTGGCCTACGACTACCTGTCCGAGGCAGCGCTCATGGACCTGGACGACCTCGAGCACAACACCCGTGACGGCCTGCACGTTGCCTCGCTCGCGGGTACCTGGATTGCCCTGGTGGCGGGGTTCGGGGGCCTGCGCGAACGTGACGAATCAATCTGCTTCTCGCCTCGGCTGCCCGAAGGGATATCTCGTCTGGCGTTCAACGTGGTCTTTCGGGGGCGTCGGCTACGCGTGGAGCGGACGCCCGCGACCACCGTGTACACGATGATCGCGGGCGAAGCGCTTGATCTCTTGCACTTCGGCGAGTCGATCACGGTCGCCGTCAACCAACCAGTGACCCTGCCTTGGATCGAGGTCGCGTCGTCGTTGCCCTTGACCGCGCCCAGCCAACCCGACGGTCGAGTACCCGTGCACCGTGAACCCGGCGCCCCGCACGACGTCGAGGCGTCGACGTGAGTTCGGGTTCGGGCCCTCGAAGTGCGTCGTCGGTGGACATCACGGCCTTTCCGGCGTGGCTCTTCGACATGGACGGCGTACTAACGAAGACGGCGACGGTGCACGCCGAGGCGTGGAAGGAGGCGTTCGACGCGTTCCTTCTCGATGAGACCAAGCGCACGGGAACAACGTACGCACCCTTCGACGCCGAAGGCGACTACGAGCTTTACGTTGACGGAGAGCCCCGCGAGGACGGCGTACGAAACTTTCTCGCCGCGAGGGGCATAAAACTTCCCGAGGGTGCCGACGACGATCCGCCCGACGCTCGAACGGTCGAGGGCGTAGGGAATCGCAAGAACGAACTGGTCCTCGAAGTTATGAGGACTAAGGGCGTCGCCGTCTACGACGGAGCCGTGGCGCTGGTGAAGGAACTGCGCGCGCTCAAGATCAAGGTGGCGGTCGTCTCGGCCAGCGAGAACACCAAGGCCGCGCTGAGCGCGGCGGGGATCATTCAGTTGTTTGACATCTTCGTCGACGGGCACGTGGTCAAAGAACGTCACCTGGCCGGCAAGCCTGCGCCCGACAGTTACCTCGAAGGCGCGAGAGAGCTCGGCGTCTTACCCGCTCAGGCCGTCGTCGTCGAAGACGCGCTCGCGGGTGTCGAGGCGGGACGGGCCGGGCACTTTGCTCTGGTGGTCGGCGTGGATAATCACGACACGGCCGGCGCGCGCGTCTACGCCGACCAGTTGCACGCCCACGGCGCGGACGTCGTCGTCACCGACCTCGCCGAGCTGCTTGGTGGAAGACACCCGAACCCGACGTCGTGACGGGGGCGAGCCCTCTGACCTCCGGGCCGGTGCGCTCGAAACTGCCGCGCGGATTCGTTGCTCGCGCGGTGGCCGCAGGTCGCAGCGTCCGTCGACGGGCTGGTTCCAGCAACTCAACCGATGTCCAAGCCACGAATGAAGGAGCGCGGTTGATCCGATCACGGGCGGTTGCTGGCAACGAGACCACCCCAGCCGCTCTCGAGGAGCGTCGTCCCGGGCCGGCGAAAGCCCGCGCGTACACCAAGTAGCCGCTGCAGCTTCCGACGTCGGTCGAGAGGTCGGGTCGAGCGTGCGTACGTCCAATACCGTGCGTGACGCTCGGCGTTGACGTTCCACGAGACGGGTTCGACGGGTTCGCCGGCGAGGTCGGTGCAGCCCGCGGGCGTCCGGCGATGAACGCCGGAGAAGGACCGCGTTCGCGAGACGCCGTAGCGGTGCAGCGACCTCGGCTCGGTCGCGCGTAGTCCACTGCTCCGCCCCGACGTCGTTCAAGTGTGGTGAGAGTGGCGATGATGAAGGACCAGACTCGGTCTCAGCGCGTGCCAGGGGCTCGCCCTAGGTGCTCGGGCCCTTGGTCGCCTCGATAAAGAACCACGCCAACGTGACGAGGACTACTGAACGGTGACCAGGGTACCGACTGGCGTGTGTGGCCACAGGCTCGCCGCGTTCGCGAAGGTCATCTCGACACAACCGAGACTTTGGGGGTAGCCGTACCCCGGACGGATGAAGCCGTGAAGGGCGTCACCCCCGTTGAAGTACGACACCCAGGGAATGCCCGGGTCGGAGTAGTGCGAGCCGTTGGGGTTCGTACCGGACATGGTCGTCGTGGTGTAGCGCAGGTACACCGGAAAAGTTCCGGTCTGGGTTGGAGCGACACTGATGCCGGTGTTCACCAACGACGTCTGCACGACCTTTCCGTTCTGGTAGAGCTTCACTTTCTCTGGGAGAGATTGGGTGACGTAGACCATGTTGTAACTCATGGGATCGATCTGTTTCCTCAACACTGCTTGCGTAAGAGACTTCCAGACTGGCCCGGTCATCTGACCCGTCACCGCGAAGCCGCGGACCGACTGAAAGCGCATGAGGGCGCCTTGGAGGATCACGTTCTCGGTTCCCACCGTCCAACGAGACCTGAAGGCCGCGGGCAACGAGTGAAAGCGCCACACGAAACTTCCCTTTTGTAGTTTCGTGGGGCTGATCGGCTTTGTCTTGGGCAGCGCTGTCGTTGTCGTGGTGGGCGGCGTCGTGGTGGTCGTCGTCGATCCCGCCGTCGTCGTGGTCGTCGTCGATCCCACCGTCGTCGTCGTTGTCGTCGTTGTCGTCGTGGCGGGTGGCGGCGTGGTTGTTTTGCGGATCATTGGCTGAAAGGAGACGGGAAGATATCGAAGGTTCGCGAGAAACTGATCTTCGAGTCGTATGGTGTACGGCACTGCCGTGCTGGGGTGAGTTGCAGCCCCGGCGACCGTGGTCGGTGACGTCGCGCCCAGGGCGACCGCACTCACCGCGACCAGGTAGGGAACCCACGAACTCTTGGTCTTCATAGGCCAATCCTACTTTGTCGGAAGATTACTTCTGCGTTACGGCAGTCGCGTCGTCTGGTCTCGCGGCGCGCACACGTATCGGTGACGTCCTTACCACTCGATATCGGAGTTCACTTCACCTCGATGCTCTTCATGTTCTCGTCAGGTTCGTCGACGGCGAGGCATGATCGATGGGGCAATGTAAATTGAAGAGGTGAAACGGCCACTACTTTTGGTGATTCGCCGGATTTCACTGCTGGCGAGTGTACCTTTCGCGATCGTGGTCGGACTCCTCTTGGTGGCGAGTCCCGCGACGGCTACTTCGTCGACTACGACTACGACCACCACCACCACCACCACCACGACCACGACCACCACGAATCCCACAACGACGACAACGATTCCTACGACCACCACGACCACCACGCTTCCCAAGGGGCCGAGCCTGTCCTGGCCAAACGCGGTCAGCGCCGCCGCCGCCGTGCCCCAGCTCTCGGTGGCTGCCGACTCGCCCTCACAACCGCGCGTGCCAATCGCGAGTCTGACGAAAATGATGACGACCTGGGTCGTACTTCACTCTCTGCCCCTCGGCCCCGGGCAGCGTGGCCCCTGCGAAATCGTGAGCGCCAGCGACGTAGGAATCTACGACTACGACGTGGAGAGCGGACAGTCCACGGTCAAGATCGTCGAAGGCATGAAACTCTGCGAGGGTGTCCTTCTACGCGGAATGCTCGTGCACTCGGCGGGAGACTACGCCGAACTCCTGGTCATGTTGACGGGTATGCACCAGCCGACCTTCGTGGCGGCGATGAATCAGTACGCCCGCGTCTTGGGGCTGCGTCACACGCACTACGTTGACGTGACGGGAATCTCGAATGGCGACGTCTCCACCGCGCACGATCAAGCCAGGTTGGCGGCTGATCTGATGACGAACGAACGTATCGTTCGAGGGATCGTTGTCCTGCCCCAAGTGTTTCTACCGGTCGTTGGTGTTGTCCAGTCGTTTACCCCGTTCGTCGGCCAAGGTGGCGTGGTCGGTGTCAAGTCGGGATTCACGTACGCCGCTGGAGGATGCGACGTGATGGCCGTCCAATATCACATCAACAACACCGTCATCACGACCTACGCCGTTGTTTTGGGCGCGCACGGAGGCGATCCCTTGGGTACGGCGGGTGAAGACGCCCTGGCCCTCTCTCGATCGATTCGATCGTCCATCGCGCGCGTCGTTACGCCGTCGGGGATCCAGATCCAGTGGATCGGCTCGTCCGCCGACGTCGTGGCGACGGCGTCGTCGTGAGCGGCGACGAACTACTACGCGCCGCGTTTGTTCGATGGTCCAAAGAGTGGCTGAATTGACGATTGGTGCCAATCGGTTCTCGGGCAGTTGAAGAGTCCGTAGAGAGACTCGATGATCGCGTCGTAGTTCATCCGCCATCCGGCGAAGTCAGCCCACGCCGCTTCTCGGTCCGCGACGAGTGGGACACCAGCGCGCTCCAGGCGAACCAGGACGAGATCAAACTCTTCTCGCGAGATGGAGATCGGCACCGTTCGGTCAAGTTGCGTGGGGTAGGTGACGCCGAAGTAGTCGCCCAGTTTTCGTAGCGTCAACCACCCCGAGCGAATACACAGCCCGGCGGTGGGGGAGGGTGTGGCGTCGACGGCGGCGTTAAAGAGGGCGGCAGCGTCGAGCACCGTGGCGGCCGAGCCGACCCACGTCTGATTGGCGTTGGGCGAGCGATAGTAGTTCAAGATGGTCAGGGTCGAGTGCGTTTCTCCGACGTCGATGAACCACTGCTCCCATTCGTGCCAGAGTTCGTCGAGTCGTTCGTACGATTCGACGCTCTGCGCGATCTCGAGTACGCCCCACGGCGTGGCCGGTATGCCCGCGCGAACGCCCAGTCGCGACACGGAGTACTCACGCCGTTGGAAGGCGGTGTACAACGTGGGAATGAAGGCGATGAGAAGGGCCAACAACGTAAGACCTACGCCGGCCTCGAGGAACTGAAGAACGATGAGGGCGCCGCCGTGCGCGGCGACGTTGCCGAGCGTGAACAGCGATGAACCCGACATCTGAAAAGCGAGGGCAAAGCTCGGCGCACCCGCCGCGACGAAGCCCAGGGCGAAGGCCACCAGACTGATGGCGAGCCACGTCGCCTGGAAGGTCAGCAAGACAATGGACGGATAGATCGAGAGGATCTGGTCTCTTCTCGGGTACGACTTACTCGTCCGCGCGAACATCGTAAAGACTCGACCCACAACCTTCGAGATCGTGCGGCTCAGTCGGACGTTCGCCACTCGTGGTAGTAGGAACGTACGAATCGCCGCGTCGAGCACGACGATCTGCAGCGATAGACCACACAGACCCGCGAAGGCGCGCAGCCAAACGTTCATGCCGGCCCAGGCTTGCCGCGACGCACCACGTTAGGTCTCGAGCGCTTCCTCAACCGTCAGTTCAGCAGCCGGGTCGGCCTCTAATCGTTCGTCGGGAATCGCCTCACCACTCCTTATCGAATGTCCGTAGGTTCCGTCACGAAGTCGCTGTTCGGCCCGTTCGATGGCCGCCAAGCGCTCCTGCAGACTTGACATGACGGCGTCCTCTTGTTCCTCCAACGTGAGCGACGTCGCGGGATCACTCATGTCGCCTTGCTCGCTGGCGCCCGCCCGATCGTCACGCCCCGCTCCCGAGGACTGACGCAAGAGGTCCTGCACTCGAAGTCGCTCGGCTCGAAGGAGCGCCGCTGCTCTGGTGTGGTTCATGTCGTCTCCCGGGAGTTGTACGAACGTGTTCTCGAGAATACTTTGTCGTTGCTGGCGAGAACCCTGATGAGTGAGTGAACACGAGCGATCGAAGGAGCGAGGGCCGCCACAACCGACACGTGACGGGCAGCAATTAACGTCGCACGTGCGCGGTGTTTTGCCCTTTTCGCAACTAAAATGACGACCTAGGGTCGCTGGCGCTGATGAAGGTCAGAACGTCGGTTGTTGAAGCAATAATTTTTAAGGAAAGAGCAACCACGTGATGAATGAGCGGACGCACTCGGCTAGCCCGTTGGATAACAGGATCGGTCTGTGGCCGCGCCGTCCCCAACCGCTCTTCGCGTCTCGGGTGGGAGAGTCGGGTCTGTCCGGCATACCGAACCAAGAGACGCTCGAGACGATTTTCCCCCCTATCGCGGACTACGCCTTTCTCTCCGACTGCGAGAACAGTTTGCTCGTAGCTCCGACGGGGGCCATCGAGTGGTTCTGCGTTCCCAAACCACACGATCCGAGCATCTTCGGTACCCTCTTGGATCGCGCCGCGGGCTCGTTTCGACTGGCGCCCGTGGACAGCGCCGTGCCGGCGCACCGTCAATACGTTCCGGGCACCATGGTGCTCGCGACCACGTGGCAGACACGAAGTGGCTGGTTGATCGTCAACGACTTCTTGGCGGTCGCTCCGTGGTACCGGACGGGTGAGCGGTCCGATCACCACCGGCGTACGCCCGGGGACTTCGACGCCAAGCACGTCCTCGTTCGAACGGCGACGTGCCTGCACGGCAGCGTCGACATCCTGCTCAACTGCGAACCATCGTTCGACTACGGACGCGTGGACGCCGAGTGGGAGTACGAAGGCACGGCCTACGACCAAGTGAAGACCACGAACGCCGATTTTCCACATCTCACGTTGGCGGGCGACATGCGATTCGGCATCGAGGGAAGAGCGGTTCGTGCTCGTCACCGTCTCACGGAAGGTGAGACGTCCTTCGCGGTCCTGAGTTGGACCGATTCGCCCGCTCCCTCGACGCGAGCCGAAGTCGACACCTGTCGAGCGGAGACGAGCCGTTTCTGGCGCGACTGGATCGACGGTGGGCGCTTCCCCGACCACCCGTGGCGCGAATTCCTGCAGCGCAGTGCGCTTACGCTCAAGGGTCTGACGTACGCTCCGACGGGTGCGTTGTTGGCGGCTCCCACGACCTCCCTGCCCGAGAACATCGGCGGTGGAAGGAACTGGGACTATCGCTTCACGTGGGTCCGTGACGCGGCCTTCACGCTGCGCGCCCTGCACGCACTCGGCTTCGATACCGAGGCCGACGACTTTCTGGCCTTTCTCGGCGACGTCCTTGAACCGCAAGGCGGCGTCATGTCGGGCAAAAGGATGCGAGCGGCGTTACAGGTGTTGTACCCGGTGGACGGTGCGGGCACGCCCACCGAGAGCGAGCTCGATCACTTGACTGGTTACGGCGGCTCTCGACCGGTGCGCGTGGGGAACGCGGCCTACAACCAGGTGCAGTTCGACATTCTTGGCGCGATCGTCGACTGCGTCTTCGAGCACACTCGCTCGCGGGATTCGCTGAGCGAACGTTCGTGGCGAATCGTGGTGCAGGCCGTCGAGACGGCGCTCAAGTGCTGGAAAGACCCCGACCGTGGTATCTGGGAAGTCCGCGGAGAGCCGCAGCACTTCACGTTTTCCAAGGTGATGTGTTGGGTCGCGGTTGACCGGGGCGCGCGGTTGGCGGCGCTTCGCGGCGAACGCGATCGAGCCGATGACTGGTGGAACGCGGCTCAGGAGATTCACGCCGACGTGTGCGAGAAGGCGGTCGACGACGAAGGTCGCTTCACGCAGTCCTACGGGTCGAACGAACTCGACGCCTCACTCTTGTTGCTTCCGCTGATGGGATTTCTCCCGGCCCACGACGAACGGATTCGCAAAACGGTCCTCGCCATCGCCGACGAGCTCAGTGATGGTCCGTTCGTCTACCGCTACCGCACGGCCACGACCGACGACGGGATCGGTGGTGAGAACGAGGGTAGCTTCACCGTCTGTTCCTTCTGGCTCGTGTCCGCGCTGGTGGAGATCGGCGAGCTTGACCGGGCGCGAACCAACTGCGAGAAGCTGGTCGGCTCCGCGAGCGCGCTCGGACTCTTTGGTGAAGAACTCGATCCGAAGACCGCTCGGCACCTCGGCAACTTTCCCCAGGCACTGACGCACCTCGCCTTGATCAACGCGGTGCTGCACGTCATCGAGGCCGAGCAGCGGGCCAGTGAATCGTTGACGGGCGTGGCCGGGTCCCCGAGTTGGTGGAACGCCGCCGGGAAAGACGACCGCAGCAGTACGATCATTTGATGAGTTAGGGTAAGTCCGCTTTTCAATTAACGTTGCAAGCCTCTCACGACGCCGACTGAGGGCATTAGGCTTTTGATCAGGTACAAATCATGTTGGACGAAGCCAGCAATCAAGTTGAACCCGTCGCGCTCTACGAGCGGACGTCGAGTCGCGATTCTGACAAGGCGGACTTGGTCGTGGTCGCGAACCGGCTACCCGTGCAACACTCCTCCGTCACGAGTAGCGATGAGTGGAAGCCCAGTCCCGGGGGATTGGTCTCGGCACTGACGGCCGTGCTGCAGAATCGAAACGGGCTGTGGATTGGATGGTCCGGTTCGTCGCGGCACCAAGTGTTACCCCTCACTTACGAGGGAATCCGTCTCAAGGCCGTCGACATCACCAGTGATGAGTTCGAGAACTTCTACCTCGGATTCTCCAACGCGACGTTGTGGCCCCTCTATCACGACGCCATTCGCGCACCGACCTTCCACCGACACTGGTGGCAGGCGTACACCAAGGTGAATTTGCGCTACGCCACGGCGATCGCCGAGTCCGTCGCGCCCGGCGGCACGGTGTGGATCCACGACTACCAACTCCAACTCGTCCCTCAGATGCTGCGCCAACTCCGCCCGGACGTGCGGATCGGGTTTTTCTTGCACATACCCTTCCCGCCAATCGAGCTCTTCATGCAACTGCCGTGGCGACGGGAGATCTTGACCGGCCTGCTCGGCGCGGATCTCATCGGTTTCCAAGTTCCCCAGGCCGCCTCGAACTTCTCGCGAATGGCGAGGCGCCAGTCGACCGCGACGGGCACCGACTCGGTGTTGGACCTGAACGGCCGAACGGTGCGCGTCGGAGCGTTTCCCATCTCGGTGGACTCCGAACAGATCATCGCGCTCGCGAACGACCCCACCATCCGCGCGCGGGCACTGGAGATCAAGAAGGATCTCGGTGACCCCGAGTTGGTCCTGCTCGGCGTGGACCGTTTGGACTACACCAAGGGCATCCAGCAACGTATCAAGGCCGTGTCCGAGCTCTTCGAGGACGGCTCGCTCACGCCAGGCAAGCACGTCATGGTTCAAGTGGCCGTGCCGAGCCGAGAGACCGACGCGCACTACGAAAGAGAACGTCACAATCTCGAACAGGCCGTCAGCGAGATGAACGGCGAGTACGGCCAGGTCGGCAGTCCCGTGATTCACTATCTCCACCAGAACCTCCCGTTTGACGAACTCGTCGCTCTCTACCTGGTCGCGGACGTCATGATCGTCACCCCGTTTCGCGACGGAATGAACCTGGTCGCCAAGGAGTACGTGATGACGCGTCGCGACCTGACCGGTCGACTCGTGCTCAGCGAGTTCGCGGGGGCGGCGGCCGAACTGCGCGGTGCGTTCATGGTGAACCCGCACGACCTCGAAGGGATCAAGGACGCGATCCGCTTGGCGGTGAACGCGGGCCCGAAGGAGGCGCGCGACCGCATGTCACGCATGCGTCGAAAGACCTACCGCCGCGACGTCTACGACTGGGCGGAGTCTTTCTTAGAGGCACTCCAGCAGACGAACAAGTAACGAATACGAGACTTTGGTCGTCGCGCTCTGAGAGAGGCGAGACTCCTAGAGCTCGTCGATGAGATCGGCGACCGAATTAATGACGCGCGTGGGTTGGTAAGAGTACTGCTCGATCTCGTCACGTTGCGTGACGCCGGAGAGCACGAGAATCGTCTCGACGCCGGCTTCAACGCCGGCAATGATGTCGGTGTCCATACGGTCGCCGATCATCACCGTTGACTTCGAGTGGGCGCCCAGAATGTTGAGCGCGTCACGGATCATGACGGGATTCGGCTTACCGACGAAGTACGGCTTGACGCCCGTCGTGCTGTAAATGAGCGCCGCGAGCGCGCCGCACCCGGGAAGGAGACCATCCGGCGACGTCCCGAACGTCTCGGGATTCGTTACGACGAAAGAGCAACCCTGGTCGATGAGGCGAATGGCCGTCGTGATCTCGTCGAACGAGTACTTCCAGGTCTCACCGAGCACGACGTAGTGAGGATGCACGGCGTCCTCCGTGTAGCCGACGTCGCGCAACGCTTCGTGAAGACTGGCTTCACCGATGACGAAGGCTCGACCCTTGGGGCGCTGATCGTGCACGAACTGCGCAATGGCGCACGCTGAGGTCCACAACTGCCCCTCGGCGACGTCGATGCCGAGGGACGTGAGATTCTCGCGCAGCTGTTGAGGAGTGAAAAGGGAGTTATTGGTAAGCACCAGAAACGATCGATCCGTGGCGCGAAGTCGATCCAGAAACTTATCGGCACCAGGAACCATGCGACCTTCGTTGATAAGGACGCCGTCCATATCGCAAAGCCAACTGATGGCGGTGCTCACGTTATCCATCTTTCAATTGAGAACACTTACTCTCTTGGGTACTAACGAATCAGCACCTTTGACACCTTCCAACTTACCGGGGGCGAGCGAAGAAGTGAGCGATAAGGCATGAAAACATGGGTAATACTTTGTCCTCCGGCGAGGACCTTGTCACTCGAAACAACAAGTCCAGTTGGCGCGGGCCTCGTTTCCGAGACCACGCGCCAACTGAACTTGTTGGTGAATGCGAATGAAACTACTTAGTGGCGGTTGTGACCTCGTCCCGAAGAACCGTGGCCGTCACCGGAACCCTTGTTCCCGCCTTGACCGCCGTTCTGGGGCTGGGGCGTCAACTTCACGCCGTGCTCGATGACCACAGTGTTCGCGCTCAGCGTCAACCCATCCGCCGAAAGCGTACCTTCGCCCCGAATTCTCGAACCCACGACGACGTCGGTCAAGGTGGCTGGAGCGCCGTCCTTGGTGTAGGTCGTGGTCGTTCCCACGAGAATCGTTCGTGGTGAACCATGCTCGCCACCGATAGTGATCGTGTTGCCACTAATCGCCGTGACCATGCCGGACATACGCGCCAACTCGATCTCAACGTTGAGGGCCGTCGTCGAGGCGGCCGAACTCACCGCAACGCCGACCTTGGAACCAATGGCCAAGTCCGACGCGCTCAGTGAAACGCCGCCGTCTTTGAACGTGGTGGTGGTCGTCAACGTAAAGGTCGTCGACGTTCCGTCCTTCGCCAGGACCGTCACCGAAGAGCCCGTGAAGCCCGTGACGGTACCGCGGATGGTGCCCATGGTGCCCGCCGTGCCGACCTTGATGGACAGGGCGTCCAGCGTCGTCAGGTTCGTGTCGATGGTCCCCTGCGCGACTATCTTCGATCCCACCGTGACGTTCGCGAGCGTTCCGGCGGCGCCGCCGACGGTGAAGGTCGTGGCCGTACTGGCCAGAATTGTGCGGCTAAAACCCTGCGGGTCGGTGATGGTAATTGTCTCACCGTTCACCGCCGTGACCTTGCCGAACAACTCAGCCAACTCGACGTTGACCAACGTAGCGGCGGTGGGATCCGTCGGAGACGTCTGGATGTTGACCCGGTCACCAACGACGAGCGAGGCGAACGTGGATGGCATCTTGCCTTCGGTGTACAGCGTCGTTGTGGTGAGCGCGTACGTGGTGGTCGTGCCGTTCCACCGTTGCACCGTCACTGACGTCGCGGTGACGGCCGTGACGTAGCCACCCTGGCCGACGCTCGCGTAGTCAAACGCCGAAACCTTGCCACTGGCGACATCGCGGTTCTTGTTGCCGTGGTCGTGATGACCAGACGCAGACGCCAAGCTCGCGCCGCCGACCGTAAGTGTCATTCCGATGGCGAGTGCGGTTACCGATCGGCCCACTACTTTCAGCTTTCTCGTGTGCATAGTGTTCCCTTCGTTGCGTTCATTCAAGATGTTCTCGAACAGTGCCAGTCTTGCAATGAAGATTGTGAGGATCATGTGAGACGTCTGTGAGGGAACTGAAGAGCCGTGCGGATGGTCGAAACTTTCCTCGTGGTCTTCAAGTGGCCGTCGTTTCGCTGTACCGCGCGAAAGGCCGCGGGTTTCGGTAGTTCAAGTTTTGTGGCGTTGTTGAGGTTCGGCCGTCCACTCCATCGAAGGTGCACCATGGAGAAGTTTTCGTCACCGCGTCGCGTAGAGCAGTGACCTCGCCCGACGTCGCCTCGGAGGGAGGAGGTAAGCGCAAGATCCGATCGAGATCTTGGGAGATTCGCTACCGAATCGGGCTTGACACGTCGGATCGAGATTCTCGGCGAGTCGGGACCTGACACTTTTCGCGACAGGTACCCATAGAGTGTTGCTCGAAATCCTTAGCAAGGGGAGGTCCCGATGCCAGCCGTTACACCGGAGAAGTGGTCCGATCTGGCGCGTTTCGACGCCATTGACCCCGGCCAAAGTGCCGAACGGTCCGTGAGGTCCGTCACGACGGCGCCGCGCGGCCTCGAGGGTGAAGGATTCCCTGTCCGACGCGCCTTCGCCGGTCTCACCATGAAGGACTTGGATCCCTTCGTCCACATGGACCAGATGGGCGAGGTTGACTACGGACCCGGTGAACCCAAGGGAACGCCGTGGCACCCGCATCGTGGTTTCGAGACGGTGACGTACATGATCGACGGAACCTTTGAACACCAGGACTCCCACGGTGGTGGTGGTCTCATCGAGAACGGCGCCACCCAGTGGATGACGGCGGGCAAGGGAATCCTGCACATCGAGACGCCGCCGGAGGCCCTCGTCGTTTCCGGTGGACTCTTTCACGGGATTCAGCTCTGGGTCAATCTTCCTTCGAAGGACAAGATGATCGCGCCCGCGTACCAGGGTCTCGAAGCCAACGACGTGGTCTTCGTGACCTCGCCCGACGCCGAGTCGCTCGTTCGCATCATCGCGGGCAACATCGCGGGGCACCAAGGACCGGGCTCGACGCACACGCCCATGGCGATGACGCACGTCTCGGTATCGCCGGGTGCGCAGATGGACCTACCGTGGGACCCAACGTTCAACGCCCTCGTCTACGTGCTCGCCGGATCGGGCTACGTCGGCAGTGAGCGACGACCCGTGGCGATGGGACAACTTGCGGCGTTCGGTCCCGGCGACTGGCTGCGCGTGGGAGCCGACGGCGCGCAGGATTCGCGTACCGTCAACTTTGAGTTCCTTGTCCTCGGTGGTCAACCCATCGGAGAACACGTCGAACACTACGGTCCGTTTGTCATGAACACGCGAGCCGAGATCGTCGAAGCGCTCCAGGACTTCGAGGCCGGACGTCTCGGCGTCGTACCGCCGAACGCCCTGATGCCTCACGTGCCCGATCCCGACCCGGTCAGGGTGGAACACACCGGCATATAGTCCCCGACATCACGTAGGGCCATGAGGCGCGAGGCGCCTGCTTCGCCGGGCGCTCGCGCGGAGTGAGGGAGTCGTCGAGGGGGAACTCCAATTCCGACGCACGGGAGATGAGAGTACCTGGTAGCAACTCGCCACGCGGAACTTTCGCGCCGCTTCTCATCACGATGACCCTCGTGACGGTGCTCGTGGACGCGCGCGCCATCTCGTCTTGGGTTGCGTCTTCGTCGCGACCAGGGCGAGGAACATCTCGTTCTTCGGTTTCGCGCTCATGGGCGACCACGGACCCTCGGTGGTGGCGCCCCTCGTAGCCCTCGGGACGCTTGTCATCGGCGCGCGGTTGGACGGCAAACTCATCGCCGTGATGAAGGATCATCGCGGTCAGCTCCTCGCGGTTTCGTCGAGCGCCCGCGCCGTTTATCTCCCCTGCGTCCATCTTCGCCATCCTCAGCGCGACACCGGTCGCTGGTGGATCTCGGTACGCGCTCATTGGCACCCTCGCTCTCGCCATGGGCGTGCAAAACGCTGCGTCGAGAAGATTGGCCGTTTCGTATCTCACGACGACGGTGCTGACGCTTACGATCACCGGAATCGGAGCTGACGGCGCTCTCGTCAGTGGACCGGGCTCGAAGTCCGGTCGTGGGCTCGTCGAGGTGGTGAGCATGTTGCCCTGCGCCCTGGTGGGGCGGCACTCGTTTTGCAAGCGCGAGGCTACCTTTCGTTGATCATTGCCCTCGCCATCGTCGTGACGGTCGCCGTCTGGATCTTCGTCGCCGGTAAGTCAAGGCCGGCGTGGGTGTGACGACGCCTTCGAAGTAGGTCAGCGCTCACTTGGAGGAGACCGACGATCGTCACGTCGCGTGACGCCGCGTCCGTTGGTGACGACCGGCACGTAGTCTGGTGCGAAACGAGCACTGTTTGCTCTCGCGGAAAGGAATGGTGATGGACGACGGCACCATATTGAAGCACATCGAGAAGCTGTCGGCTGAGGAGCAAGAGCTCGAAGAGTCGCACCACGGCACGCCACTCTCTAAAGAGCAGCGCGCGCGCCTTCGAGCTGTCGAGATTGAACTCGATCAGGCCTACGACCTCTTGCGTCAACGCCGTGCCCGTCGAAGCGCGGGTCTCGATCCCAATGAAGCGGCCGTACGCACTGAGGGCGTTGTCGAGAACTACCTGCAGTAGTTGTTTCCACGACGTCGCGGAGACACCGTCGCTTCCCTAGGCGAGACGGTACGTCCCCGTTAGAGTGGTCCGATGGATTTAGAGCTCCGTGATCGCGCAGTTCTTATCACCGGTGGGAGTGACGGGCTAGGTCTTGGACTGGCACAGAAACTGAGGGATGAGGGCGCGCGGGTCGCGGTCTGTGGTCGCAACGCCGAGCGACTCGATCGGGCGCAACGGCTTCTCGGCCGGGACGCACTCTGCTTTCGAGCCGACGTTACGAAGACCGAAGAGCTCGACGAGTTCATCGACGCCGCCCTATCGCGCTTCGGTCGCCTCGACGGAGCGGTCAATAACGCGGGCCGGACGGCGGGCGGCCCCGTGGCCGACTCGGACGACGAAACGTGGCGCCAGGACTTTGAACTCAAGGTGATATCGGCGTTGCACGTCTCTCGGCGCGTGCTGAGTGCTCTCGAATCGACGAGTGGGACGATCATCAACGTCCTCGCCATAATGGCCCGCTCGCCGGGAGCGAACTCGACACCCACGACGGCATCGCGATCGGCTGGTCTCGCACTGACGAAGGCCATGGCCAATGAGGTAGGCCCGCGCGGTGTTCGCGTGAACGCCATTCTCGTTGGCCTGATCGCGTCGGGTCAGTGGGTTCGACGCGCCGAGGAAGCGAACATGGACCTGGACGATTTCTACGTCACCATGGCCAAGGGTTCGAAGATACCACTTGGTCGCGTCGGTCGGACCGAAGAGTTCGCCGACCTCGCCGCGTTTCTCTTGTCACCGCGAGCGAGTTATATCACCGGCGTCGGCGTCAGCATCGACGGGGGACTCTCACCCGTGATCTAACCCAGTGAGATTCGACCACCAGCGTACGACGACGTAGTGGGCACCCGTGATCCGACGCGTTCGTTCACCAGCAGGTGAGCGTCAACCTCTTTCGCTTTCGAGCCGAGATTGACGTCGCCAACCACGTTCGACGCGCGTCGAGATCTTCGCTGACGTCATCGCCACCTCGTAGCCAGTCTTGACGACGACGTTCGGGCACGAGGGAGGTCCGCGAACTCCAAGCGGCTTACACTCGCCACCGCGACCCGATATCTTAAGGAACACCATGTCGCGGCCGACCGATTCCCTGGCACTCTCCCTCGAACACGTCTCTGTCCATTTCGAGGGGCTCAGGGCGCTCGACGACGTCTCGTTCAGCGTGTCGTCGGGAGAGATCGTTGGGATGATCGGGCCGAACGGCGCCGGTAAGACCACCGCGTTCAACGTTGCTTGTGGCTTCATCAAGCCCTCCCAAGGTCGCGTGCTCTTCCCCAATCGCGGTCACACGAACCTCAAGCCCAACCAACTCGCTCGTGCGGGCGTCGCCAGGACACTGCAGGGAGTTGGGCTCTTTCCTCACTGCACGGTGCTGGAAAACGTCATGGCGGGAGGTCAGGTTCGCGCGAACGGGGGGTTCCTCTCGGGCTTCTTGTCGTTGCCGAGTGGCGTCCGTTCGGAACGGGCGTTGCGCCGTGACGCGTTGGCGATGCTCGAACGCCTCGGTATCGCCAGCATGGCGGCGAGACTGCCGTCGGCCATCCCGTACGGAGTCGGCAAGAAGGTCTCCGTGGCGCGTGCACTGATGTGTGAACCGACACTGCTGCTCCTCGATGAACCGGCGTCGGGACTCGACGAAGCCGAACTCGATGATTTCGCGGCGCTCATCATTGAACTGCGATCCACGATGGGCGTGCTGCTCGTCGAGCACGATATGGAGTTCGTGATGCCGCTAGTCGATCGACTGGTAGTTTTGAACTTCGGTCAAGTGATCGCGTCCGGTACGGCGAGCGAAGTCCGCGACAACGCCGCGGTGATCGCGGCCTACCTCGGGGTGGACGAGTGATCGTCGTCGAGGAGCTGTGCGTTTCCTACGGTGCCGTGCAGGCCCTTCGTGAGGTGTCGTTTCGGGCCGAGACGGGGATGATTACCGCGGTACTCGGTGCCAACGGCGCGGGCAAGACGACGCTGCTCCGTACGATCAGCGGCTTGAAGGAGCCTTCGAAGGGGAACATCACGCTCGACGATCACTCGCTGGCTCGTCGTAAGCCCGAGAACATCGCACGACTTGGCGTGGGGCACGTGCCCGAAGGTCGCGGCGTCATCAGTGAGTTCACGGTCGAAGAGAACCTCCGCCTCGGCGCGATGATGGCCAAGGTGAACTTGTCGGACGCACTGGACGAGCAGTATCAACGATTTCCCGTCTTGGGCGAGCGTCGCAAGCAACACGCCGCGAAGCTCTCGGGAGGTGAGCGACAGATGTTGGCCATGGCGCGCGCGCTCATCGCGAGACCGACCGTGCTCTTACTCGACGAACCGTCGCTCGGACTCGCCCCCCAGGTGACGGCGCAACTCATGCACACGATCCACGAGCTCTGCGCGTCGAAGAGCCTCACGGTGATACTCGTCGAACAAAACGCCTCGACCGCACTTCGAATCGCGGACCACGCCGTCATCCTCTACCTGGGGCGCGTGGTGGCGAACGACGCGGCGTCCACCATCGTCGCCGACGAGGATCTGCGTCAGCACTATCTCGGCAAGGTTGAGTGATGGACGCGTTCCTCACCTCCAGGATCATCTCGGACATCTTGGGTGGTCTCACCAACGGCGTGATCTACGGCTTGGTGGCGCTCAGCCTGGTTCTCGTGTGGCGCTCGACGGGCATCTTGAACTTCGCCCAAGGGGCGATGCCCATGATCGCGACCTATCTCGGCATGGTGGTCTTCGCCCATCGCTTCGGTTACTGGCCCTTGGTCGCCATCGCCATCGTGGCGGGATTCAGCGTCGGTGGCGTCACCGAACGGGTGCTGGTGCGCCATCTTTACGGTAAACCGGAGATCAATCCCATCGTGGTGATGGTTGGCTTCCTGATCGTGCTCGAAGGCGTCGCGGCCGCGATCTGGTCGACGTCGCCTCGCGGCATTCCGAATCCTTTCTCGCCGATTGACTGGCAACTGGGTGGCAAGCCCATCGCGCTCTCACCCTTTGGCGTCTATGAGATCGTGACCGCGCTCGTGGTCATGATCAGCGTCGCCGTCCTCTTTCGATTCACGAAACTCGGACTCCAGCTCCGCGCCTCGGCTCTGGCGCCCGAAGTCTCGCGACTGTTGGGAGTTCGCGTGAGTCGGATGCTCACGCTCGGTTGGGTCCTCTCGACGGGGGTAGGTACCATCTGCACCGTCCTCGTGGCTTCGAACTTCTTCACTGGCCTGACCCCGCAGGTGATGGACGGGATCTTTGCGTTCGGCTTCATCGCGGCGGCGGTGGGCGGCCTCGACAGCCCGGTCGGGGCGATCGTCGCGGGCGTGTCGATAGGCATCGTTCTCCAGTTCGTGGGCGACTTCGTGAATTCGAACGCCATCATCATCACCGCCTTGGTCATCCTGATTCTCTCGTTGATGGTGCGGCCCAATGGCCTCTTCACCAAGAACACCGCGAGACGCGTCTGATGAAGTGGATCGCCGTCGGGCGCCGCCCAACGATCACTGCTGGCTTAATCGTGGTCGCCGTCATGATCACGTCACTCGTTGCTTCCAGCGTTCGAGACGGTGTCGCCGTCGGCGTCGCGCTCGCGCTGGCGATCGCGGGCGGCGCGACGCTAACGACCGCGGGCCTTCGAGAGGCGCACCCGGTGCTCGCGCGAGCGACGCTCACCGTCGTGGTCCTTGACGTGGCCCTCTTCGCCACGTACTTCTTCTCGTCAGTCACGAACTTCAACCTGGCCATCGGCGCCGCCATGTCCATTACCTTGCTCGGACTCTCGTTCCTCACGGGCGCGTCGGGACAGATTTCACTCGGGAACAGCGCGTTCATGGGCGTGGGCGCGCTCGCCGTCGCGATCTGGGCCAATCACCACTCTTCGACACCAATGGTCGCCACCTTGTTACTCGCCGTTGCCTGCGGCGCTTTCGTGGGGTTGCTCTTGGGGCTCCCGGCTACGCGACTACGCGGCCCCTACCTCGCAGGGATGACCCTAGCCTTCGCGGTGGCCTTCTCGGCCATCGTCAACTCGTTCACGTCGTGGACGGGAGGTGACGCGGGTCTCCAACTGCCCACGGCGGTGACACCCCCCGGCTGGCTCTCGAGTCTCTTCAACGCCCAGACGCCGTTGCTCAGAGTCAACACGATGTGGCTCGCCGACATCACCATCATCGTCACGGGTGTTGCGTTCTTCTTCATGGCCAACCTCTTCGCCAGCCGGATCGGTCGGGCCATGCGACTAGTGCGCGACAACGACGTCGCCGCGGAGCTCGTCGGTGTCTCGTTGTCGCGTGCTCGGGTGATCGCCTTCATGGTCTCCTCGGCCTACGCCGCTCTCGGGGGTGCGCTCTGGACACTGATCAACAACTCGGTGTCACCTCCCACGTTCTCGCTCGCGCTCTCGATCACGATCTTGTCGCTCGTCGTCATTGGTGGAATCGGGACGATATCGGGAGCGCTGATCGGCGGGGTCATCTACGCGTACTCGACCAACGTCATCTCGTGGTTCACCCAGCACGCGGGCATCAACTCTCAGGGCAACCTCGCCAGTCAGTTGCCGGGCATCGTCTTTGGCGGACTACTCATCTTGACGATGCTCTTCGCGCCCATGGGTATCGCGGGCGCCGTTCGACGACTCTGGGCCCGTCGTCGCGATTAAGTCTGGGGTGACTTGCATTGACCACTCAGCGCACCTACGCTCACCACTCAGGTATGACTAGGGGGGAATTTAGATGAGTAAGACGTACGCGCGTCGATTCGTGACCACCAGTGCGGCACTGTTGCTGTGCACGGGACTCGTGATGGCGGGAGGTTCCATCGTTACGGCGGGAGCGGCGACGCACACGCCGGGTGTTACGGCCAAGCAGATCACCATCGGCGCGACGGTGCCCCTGACGGGAATTGCGTCACCGGGCTACAGCGAAGTCGCCAAGGCCGCCGACGCCGTTTTTATGTACGTCAACAGTAAGGGGGGCGTCAACGGCCGCAAGATCAAGTACATCTTGAAGGACGACTGCTACGGCACGCCCGGCTTCGGCTGCACCGGCACGCCCAGTACCGTTACCCAGACGCACGCGCTGCTCTCGGCGCCGGTCTTCGCCACCGTGGGTTCCTTGGGCACGCCCACGCAGGACTCGGTGCGATCTCTCCTCAAGTCCAACGGCGTGCCCCAACTCTTCGTCAATTCGGGCTCGCGCGACTGGAACAATCCGACCCTCTACCCGGGACTCTTCGGCTGGCAGACCAGCTACAACGAGGAGAGCAAGATCTTCGCGAAGTACATCAGCGCCACGTACCCTACGGCGAACGTGTGCTTCCTCGGACAAGGTGACGACTTCGGGTCCGACGGCTTGGCCGGCTTGGTGGCGGGGGGCGTGACGCCTTCTGACACGCAGCTCTACAGCGTCGGCGCCCTGGTGGTGACCCAGGGCACGTCGATCGCGCCGTACATCGCGCGATTCCAGACCGACAAGTGCACCGTCGTCGTTCTCGACACGATTCCCGGCGCCACGGACGCCGCGCTCGGGGCGGCCCTGCAACTGGGCTTCTCACCCCACTGGGTGATCTCGAGCGTTGGTTCGGACCCGGTGACGGTCTTCGCGCCGCTGGCGGCCAAGGGCCTCACCGCCGACCCTGAGGTCGGCGCCGTCTCCTTCAGCTTCCTACCCACGGCGGGCAGCAGTAGCGCGTGGATCCCCTGGATGCGCAAGGTACTCACGAAGGACACCTCGCAGTTCCCGGGTTTCAGTTCCACCACGACGCTCGACGGCAACATGGAGTACGGCATCGGCTGGGGCGTCGCCTTCGTCGAAGCGCTGAAGGCTTCGGGTAAGAACATCACGCGCGCGAGTTTTCTGAAGGTCCTCACGCACACGACCTTCTCCCAGACCCCTTCGTTGACGCCGCTGCGCTACACGGCCACTGACCACCAGGGTCTGAACGGTGGCTACCTCGTCACGGTGACCAGCGCGACCTCGGCCAAGCCGATCGACGGCAAGATCTACACGACGGACAGCTCGTCGACGGGACCGGTTATCTCGGCCAAGAAACTAAGTCGCGGGATCCCGTCCTGGCTGAAGTAGCGGGCGACGGCTGACGAGAGTGGGTCTACGATGACCGGACTCTCGTCAGCCGAGGCCGTGCGCTCCTCTTG
Organism: Acidimicrobiales bacterium; assembly: GCA_035533455.1. Lineage (GTDB taxonomy): Bacteria > Actinomycetota > Acidimicrobiia > Acidimicrobiales > RAAP-2 > RAAP-2. Next base: position 56,141 of record DATLTT010000013.1, read on the forward strand.
GACGCGCCGACACAAGGTGGGGGTATCTTCAGTGACGGGCGCGACTCAGGTCGTTGACTAGCGCGCCGACCATGGTCGCGACGTCAGACGCCGTGGTGTACGGCACGAGACGAGCGCCAGCTCGACCGTGAAGGTGCGCGGCCAACGCCGCGGCGTCCAACGGACCGTGTCCGCGCGCGATGGTGGCCGCGATGAGGCCGGAGAGGACGTCGCCGGTGCCAGCGGTCGCCAACGTGGGTGTTCCCGACGTCACCACCCTCAGCGTTCCCGAGGGACTCGCGATCACGGTGACGGGACCTTTCAAGAGCACCACGCAGCCCGTCGTTCGAGCGAGTTCTCTCACGTCGTCGAATCGGTTCGGTCCGAGTGGCTGACCAGAGAGGCGCACGAACTCGCCTTCGTGGGGGGTGAGCACCCACGACCCGTCGCGCGGCGAAAGCTCGTCGATGAGCGATCGGTCGAGTCCGTCGGCGTCGAGGACGACGGGACAGCCAACGTCACCTAGGCGTTCTCGTAACCATTCGGCTGCGTTCGGCCCGAGACCTGGACCGGCGACGACCGCGCGGCAACGTGGATCGACCCCCGACGTATTCGAGTGCACGACTTCGGGAGGAAGCCGGACGAGGGTGGCCACGTCACCACGGCTCTCGAGGCGGATCATCGACGCGCCGCCGGCCAGGGCGCCTCGAAGGACCAGCTCGGCCGCTCCGGGCATGAGCGACGAGCCGACCATGGCCTGCACGGCGTGGGCCCACTTGTGATCGTCCCGGTGAAAGGCGACGAGCGACGCCAGGTCGTCGTCGACGACGAGACCGTCGTCGAAGGAGGTCACGATGTCCAGTCCGGCGAAGTGCAACTCACCCATCAGGTGTTGCGCGGGACCCGCCAGGTGAGCGGGTTTGAGGGCACCGAGCGCGAGCGTGGTGTCGGCGACCATGGGCTCGCCGAGGACCTCTCCCGAATCGGCGTCGACGCCCGAGGGTAGGTCGACGGCTAGGACGAGGGTTCCGGGTGACACGGCGGGGGCGACGAACGGCCGCGTACAACCCAGGCCAAACGCGGCGTCGACGACGAGGTCGTAGCCGTTCAGTCGCGTAGGGAGGTGGTCCCATTCGAGGACGTCCACTCGTGCGCCGCGTGACTTCAACCACGCCGCCGCGACGCGACCGTCGGCACCGTTCAGACCTGGTCCCACCATGACCGCCGCGCGTTTTGCGTAGCACGAACGGAGCAGTCGCTGGGCATGAAGCGCGACGGCCGTTCCAGCCGCTGCCACGAGGGCGTCGACACCGCGCGCGCCACTCGCCTTGGCGTCGGCTTCGCGCATGGCGGTACTCGTCAAAATGGGAATCAACTACCCTCCATTGACCGTCGCGGCCCTCGGCCGTGCTGCCATGCTACCGAGGCGCGTCGCGCGTCTGTTCTCGAACGCCGCCGCGACGTTCGTTCGATGGGGGCGTTACGAGACGACGCTCGCGCAGTGTAGGCACTTCGTGGCCGCGACGGGAAGATCGCTCGAGAGACACTCGGGGCAGGTCTTCGTTGGCGCGGGAGGTTCGGGCGCGCCGAAGACGTGCGTTCCCTGTCGGGCCATGTACGAACGGTACGGCACGACGAGGACGAAGTAGACGACCGCCATGAAGATCACGAAGTAGATGACGGCCGCGATGAACGTGCCCAGCGCGATGAACTGTCCGTTGAGCGTCCACCCGAGTCCGGGTCCGCTCGACGAGTGCCCGGCCAGGGCGTTGATCAACGGCGACACGATAGTGCCAGTGAACGATTGAATCAAGGTGCTGAAGGCGAGGGCCACGACCAGGCCGACCGCGATGATGATGAGGTCTCCTCGCATGAGGAAGTTCCGGAAACCTTTGAGCATGATGCCTCCCTTTCGACGTGTGCCTCGACACTATCGAGCCTCCAGATCGCAAGCGAACGCTCGAAAGCCGTACTCGTCGAATCTCACCTCACCTCGAGTGAGGTCGTCGAGGTGGGGACTTCGCTACGAGCGCGACGTGACGATGCTCGTGATGGCGCTGACGATCTCGTGAGCACTCGCGCCGGGTCCGAAGACCGCCGAGACACCGAGCGCTTTGAGTTCGTCGAGGTCACGCGGTGGCACGATGCCGCCGAGAACGACGGGGATGTCCGAACCACGCTCGCGAAGGGCCTCCACGACGAGTGGGGCGAGCGTCATGTGGGCGCCGGACAACATCGAAAGCCCGACCACGTCGACGTCCTCTTGAATGGCGGCCATCGCCACCGTCTCGGGCGTTTGAAAGAGTCCGGTGTAGACGACTTCCATTCCCGCGTCGCGAAGGAGACGCGCGACGACCTTGATGCCCCGATCGTGCCCGTCGAGGCCGACTTTGGCGACCAGCACGCGCACACTCACAGTGAGGGCACTTCGACGTGGCGACCAAAGACGCCCACGAGCGTCAGCATCATCTCGCCGACCGTGGCGTAGGTTTTCGCGGCGTCGATCAGTGCGGGCATGAGATTCACGTCGGGATCGCTCGCCTCACGTCGAAGCCGATCCAGCGCTCGGCGCACTTGTTCGCCGTCGCGGTCGCGCCGGACCTTCTCGAGTCGGCCGAGCTGCTTGCGTTCGTCCGCGTTCGTGATGCGCAGTGTCGCCATGTCGTCCTCGTCGTTTCCCTCGAGGAACTCGTTCACCCCTACGATGATCCTCTCGCCGGAGTTGAACGTTCGTTCGAGCTCGTACGCCGAGTCGGCGATGCGTCCTTGGAACCAGTTCTCCTCGATGCCGCGCACGCAGCCCTCAAGCATGGAGCCCTCGCCCATCTTGGCGATCTGGGCGAAGATGACCTCGGCTTCACGCTCCATCTCGTCGGTCAACTCCTCGATGAACCACGATCCGCCGAGGGGATCGGCGACGTTCGTGACATTGGTTTCGTGGGCAATGATCTGTTGAGTCCGCAGAGCGATGCGCGCGGCCTTCTCCGAGGGCAGCGCCAGTGCTTCGTCCATCGAGTTGGTGTGCAGTGACTGGGTGCCGCCGAGTACGCCGGCCAATGCTTCGATCGCGGTGCGCGCGATGTTGATCTCGGGTTGTTGTGCGGTGAGCGACACGCCGGCCGTCTGGGTGTGAAAGCGCAGCTGCCACGAGCGCTCGTCCTTCGCGCCGTAGTGCTCTCTCATCCACTTCGCCCAGATCCTGCGCGCGGCGCGGTACTTGGCGATCTCTTCGAAGAAGTCGATATGCGCGTTGAAAAAGAAGGACAGACGCGGCGCGACGGCGTCGACCCCGAGACCCGCTTCGCGCGCGAGCTCCACGTACGCGAAGCCATTCGCCAAAGTGAAGGCCAGCTCCTCCGCGGCCGTAGAACCGGCCTCACGGATGTGGTAGCCCGAGACCGAGATGGAGTTCCACTTGGGCATCTCCGCGGCGGTAAAGGCAATCGTGTCGCGCACGAGCCGCATGGACTGGCGTGGAGGGAAGACGAACTCCTTTTGCGCTTGGTACTCCTTTAGAATGTCGTTCTGCAAGGTACCGCCGAGTCGCTCACGAGCGACGCCGGACTCTTCGGCCTGGGCGACGAAAAGGGCCAACATCACGGCCGCGGGGGAGTTGATCGTCATCGACGTCGTGATCGCCCCGAGGTCGATACCGTCAAAGAGGTCGCGCACGTCGGCGAGAGAGTCGATGGCGACGCCGCAGCGACCCACTTCGCCGAGGGACATCGGGTCGTCTGAGTCCAGGCCCAAGAGGGTGGGCATGTCGAACGCCGTCGACAGGCCGGTGCCCCCGGATCGGATGATCTCTCGAAAGCGCGTGTTCGTGTCCGTCGCGGTGCCAAAGCCCGCGAACATGCGCATGGTCCAGAGCTTCGTGCGGTACATCGAGGAGTGCACGCCCCGCGTGTAGGGATAGACCCCAGGGAACTCGGCGTCGCTCGGTCCGTACACCGGCGCGAGGGGAATGCCCGACATCGTGGCAAACTTCCCGGGCCGAATCGGCGCGGCGTGAAAGAGGCGGCGCCAACGCTCCTGAGCACTTTCCGTGGCCACGCGGTCACCTCCTTCATCGAGAGTGCACTTCGAATCAAGCATAGAGTTCGCTCAACGCGTGGATTCGTCGTATCGAGCGACGAGAGCCGCGACGAAGACGAGCCAAAGAGCGCCGACGCGCGGACCTCGATGGTGGTCGATGGCGCTGGACGCTCCTAGTGGTGAAGTCGAAGGAAGAGCAGTGAGAGAGCCAGAGCGAACAGGGCCCAACACAGACTTCGTAGGGCCCGTTCGAGGGGCGCGAGCATCGACTGGCTCGTGAGGGGCAGTGTCGTACCGTCGAGGAGAAGGTGGACGCCGTCGACGGAGGCGGTTCGCCGGCGAATATCTCGCGCGGGTGAGGAGAGTTCTCGCTGCGTCCACGAGATTGCAACCGCGAACGCGCAGGCGAAGAGTGCGGCAACGCTGAGGTTGGCGTGTTGAGCAAAGTACGCCGTCAGGAGCGGGAATCCACCCCATCCGAGGGCAAAGACGACGTTCGAGTGGAGTCGAGCGTGGAAGAGTTCAAGATTGTAGGTCAACGCGATCGTGACGCCCACCACGATAAAGATGGCGAGATACGGACTCACGAGGAAGAGTCCGACGACGCCCAGGGCGACGGCGCCGCCCAGGCCAAGACTCGCGGCAGCCGCCAGTTGCCAGGAGGGAATCGACGTTGACAGGGGTCGCCCCTTGAGTTCGTCGAGGGCGTGCGCACCGACGCCAACGGCGAGAAAGAAGGCCACCACCGTGAAGGCGAGGCGAACGGTGTTCAGCGGTCCTGCGAGGCAGGCACCGATCACGACGAACGAGAGATGCATCAATGTGTACGGCGGATGCAGGAGCGTCCACCACTCTCGCTGCCACGTTCGCGTGATGAACTTCGGTTGCGCGTAGAAGGCCGGACCGTTCTCCGACGCCTTCTTGGGAGTGGATTTGAAGATGGTCAACGGGTCCGGTAACCCCACGTCACGATGCCCCCGCCCATGCTCATTGATCGGTACTCTACGTGTTCGATGCCGGCGTGCTCCCACGCCCGCAGTAGCCAATGCAACGGATACTGCTTGTAGTGCGAAGAGATGCTCGGTCCGAGGAATCGTCCGACGTCCCACCAACCTTTACCGCCGGTGAGGTACCCGGCGACCGGCAATATCGCGCGGGTGTAGAACCACCAGCAAACACGCCAGCCGATCGCCGCGGGAACGCCAAACTCGAGGCTCGCGATCGGTCCGCCAGGCTTCACGACGCGCGCGAGTTCTGTCAGAGTCGCCTGGGGATCGTCGACGTAGCGAAGCAGATAGGTGAAGGTGAGTCCATCGAAGGTTGCGTCGGCGAAGGGCAGCTGTTCGCCACGTCCAAGGACGAGGGACACCCGTTCGGTGAGTTTCGACGTTCGAACGTTGTTTTGACCTTCGCGTAGCATCTCCCCGCTGAGATCGAGTCCGACGATTCGAGCCGACGATCGCTTCGACAGTGCCTTCGTCACCGCGCCAGGGCCGCAGGCCACGTCCAAGATGAGTTTGGGATCAGATCCCACGACGTGATCGAGCATGGTCGACCGCCAGCGGCGATCTTGACCGAAGGAGAGGAGGGCCGCGAGAAGGTTGTAACGAGACGGCAACGGAGCGAAGAGCTTTCTCGAAAATAGGTTGGGCGACGTTCGAGAGGCCGCCACGTTACGGTTTCTCGACGTCACGCCCACCACACCCTTCGACGAATGGCGCTCGCCCCCGTGTCGACGGCGTCTTTGGGGCACATCACTAGAGCCATCTCGACGCTCCTAAGTTGCGATGACGTTAGCGTAGGCGCGAATCGCGCTCGCGCTCGCCACGTCTAATATCAAGCCGACGATCGGTACGTTCTCGTGGCGTCACTCTTCGTCACCGCACGGGGGTCGCGGCGTCGGCTCTTCGCCCTCGTTGGACGAAGACGTTTGCCGTTGTTTCGAATTTGTCGGGGGAGTGGTCGCTACGCGGAGCACGGGGAACTAGGCTGATCGTGAGTCTCGGAAGCGAGACTAGATTGCGCTGAATCCGGTCCCCGTTGAGCGTCTTTGCGTTGCGAGGAGACTCTTCGATGGTGCCATCAACGTTGCGAACGTGGCCACACCGAACGACGTCGCGAAGCCGTCAAAGTGCCAGCTAGTCGCTTGATTGAGATTTTCGCTCTAATGGCGAGTTACGAGCGCGAACACCCTCAGAGCGCGACGCTGTGCGCCGTGGCGGTGGAAATCACTGAACTGAGCGGTGCTGGCATTTCACTGACCTCGGCCGGAGCCGAAAGTACGAAGCTTTGCACGAGTAACAACGTCGCCGAGGAGCTTATGGACCTTGAGATCACGTTGGGCGAGGGACCAGGAGACGAGGCGAGTCGTAGTGGCGTGGCCAACGAGGAATCGAATCTCATGTCTCCGGAGAGTTCACGTTGGGCGGTCTACTCACCCGAAGCCGTGGCCGCCGGTGCGCGCGCGGTCTTTGGATTCCCTGTGCGCATCGGAGCGGTGCGATTCGGCGCCCTCAGCCTTTTTCGAGACACTCCCGGTCCGCTCAGTGAAGCACAGACTTCGGATGCCTACCTCATGGCGTCAGTGATTGGGCGCGCCATCTTGGCGATGCAAGCGGGTGCACCGAGGAACACCCTGTCGAAAGAACTGGAAGGTCATTCAACCTTCGATTTCTCCGTTCACCAGGCCGCAGGAATGGTCTCCGTGCAGGGGTCGTTGTCCATTAAGGACGCCCTCGTGGCGCTGCGGGCGCACGCCTTCGCAAGCCAGGAAACCTCGTCGGCGCTCGCGCAACGGGTGATAGCGCGTCAAATCCATCTCGATCCGACGTCCGGTACCTGGCAAGAGACGTTGCGTCGGAATAACTCGTGACCGCGCTAATATTGGGTTCATCGGCCGGGCCAGACCCCCTGACGCGCTTCATCGTCAGAGGGTGAGAGAATAGGTGAGATGGCGGCTAGGGAATCCCTTCTGATCGCGACGTTGGTCGAGTTGGCAGATAACCTCGTTGATCACTATGACGTGATCGACGTGCTCACGGTGCTCAGTGATCGTTGCGTCGAAGCCATCGACGTGGACGCCGCGGGCGTCATGTTGGCATCGCCAGGGGGAGAGCTGCAATTCATTGCCTCCTCGAGTGAGTCGATGCGCGTACTCGAACTCTTCCAGATTCAAGCCGACGAAGGTCCCTGCGTCGACTGCTACCGAGATGGTCACGCGATCGTCAATCAGTCGCTCGACGAAACTGACGGCCGTTGGCCTCGGTTCACGCCGAAAGCACTCGCGTACGGCTTCCGCTCGGTTCACAGCCTTCCGCTGCGTCTTCGCGGACGCACGATTGGCGCCCTCAACCTCTTTCGAACGACCCAAGGTCCCCTGGACGTCGACGACGTGGTGGTCGCTCAGGGTCTCGCCGACGTCGCTACGATCGCTATTCTTCAACACCGCTCAGCGCTGGATGCCAGTACGCTCAATGAACAGCTAAGTAACGCTCTCAACAGTCGCATTGTCATCGAACAGGCCAAGGGCATCATCAGCCAAGCGACAATTTGCGACATGGATCACGCCTTCGGTCGACTTCGTTCGCACGCGCGCAACCATAACGAGGGCCTCACCGACGTCGCCTGGGGGATTGTTGGAGGAACACTCCGGGCACAGGACTTAGACGAACCCAAGGAATTTACCCCGAAGTAAGTTGTGTCACCGGATAGAGACCACCGGTAGGTTTCCGGGACGGGGGACCAACGGAGTGAGGTCGCGCGGTCGTCAGTTTTCTTGCCTGGCGAGCGCCTCCGATGACCGAAATACTCTCGGGTCGTGGCCGGCAAAGTTGCCTCGGCGAGCCTCGGCCGGAAGGTCCGGACGGATTGTCTAGGTTTGTGACGTTGCCACCGTCAGGGTGGTACTCTCCAATTAGGACGTCCAGACCTCGCATCCTTCTCGGCTGACATTTTGTCATGCCCGTAAAAAGAAGGAAGAGTATGGGTCTACCTGGAATGGTTCTCAGCGCAATCGCCACGGCGGTTGGCGCAATTATGTATTGGGCCGTGACCTATCAAGGCACCGGCTTTCGTTTATCCACCGTAGGCATCATCCTCATGATTGCCGGCGTCGCTGGCTTCATCGTGTCGTCCATCATCTTTGGCATGTCGCGTCAGTCAGTGGGGGCCGGACACCACACGATGGATCGTCAGGTTGTGGATCCTCAGGGTCACACGAGTTCACTCCACGAAGAGACGAAGGGATAGCGACCTGCGTTCGACCCGGACCGTAACAGGTTCTGGCGACGCAGGCAAGGAGTTTCGAGGTACGACGGGGGCGAAGGCCTCTCTAAGAGAAGCGAGAAGGCTAACGATGACGATGAAAGATAAGGCAAAGAACTTCCTCCAAATTTCTAGGGGAAAGGCGAAAGAGGTCTCGGGCAACGCCGTTGGCAACAAGGAACTTGAGGCGGATGGTCGCCACGACCAGCGGGCGGGCGATCTCAAGCAGGCGGGCGAGAAGGTCAAGGATGCTTTTAGAAAGCGCTGAGCCGCCGGACGGTCCCGACGCGATCTCGGTCTTGATGAGCGAGTCGCGCTCGATGCACATGGTGGGCACCCAATTCGAGAACAGTCCCTTGCACGACGACGTCGAGCATTTGATCCAGATCGCCGCACAGCTTTTTGCAGCGATTGAACGCCAAATTCACCGTATTGAGGATGACCTCATGTTCACGTCGGGCAAGAATATGGTGGCGGGTGGCCAGACGATGTTCAAGGAGCAATTGATCCGAACCGCCCAAGCACTTGACGACTCGCTGAAAGAGATTGCCATGCACCTTGGTCAACGAGCTGACGATTTTCCAGAGGCTCCGTTAAACCGACAGAGCAGATTCCTCGACTACTTCTAACGCGAGTACTCTCTCGACGTCGACGCGCGTGAACGTCAACGCGGCACCCTCGCGAGTGGTGACGACGGGGCTACTTCTCGTCCTTGTCGCCGGGCTCTCGTAGGGCTTCGTGGTGCGCCACTTGACTCTCTTCGCGTTCGATAAGTTCGGAGTCTTCGGCCTTCTCGATGTGAACTAAGAGGTCATCGGCGTTCGGTGAGGACCGGATCAGTTCGTCGAGCTTTAATTGAATGGCCGTCTGCTGGCGACTCTGGGTGTGTTGGATGACGAACAGCATGACCAGCGTGATGGAATTGGCCACCGTGGCGAACACCATCTGCCACTTTCCGGGGAAGCCGTCAACGGCCGACACGAGGATGAAGATGAGCAGGACAACGGTGGCGATGACGGCAGCGCTCGCTCGCGACGTCATTTCACCCACCCAATGCAGGGCGCGACTAAAGCGTTGTGGAATGGCCGAACTCTCCATGAAATCTCCAATGGTTTCCGACGTCTTCGATAAAGACGTGTTGGCGAGTTTCGCCGGACCGAACAATCTCTTCGACTGGTGGCTACCTCTGACAGTCCGCCACCTCGACGTACGTCGAGCAGCTGAGGGGCGCTAGGTAGAGTGTACCGCGCTCGATTCGAGAGATCGCCCGGTAGGGTGACAGTGCCCGAGGGAAACGTCCCTCGGAGTAAAGACGCCAGGTTCGGGTCGGACGATCTAGACGATTGTCGCTCGTTCGGACACGACGACTTCATTTTTAATGGAGGAAGTTCATGTCCCTGCATCAATTGACCGGCAAACACGACGCTTCAACGGTTCCTCGAAGTGCTGATCGGAAATCGCCACGTAACGTCGTGCCCCGAGGACTTCTGGGCGAGGTCGCCATGGTCGCTATCGCGGTGGTGGCGCTGACCGTCAACATGAAGCTGATGTCGTGGCTCTCCAGAGGATCGGCGAAGAGATGAACATCTCCTCGCCGCCGTGGCTGAAGGGCATCTCGGCGCTGGCATCCTCGCGCCAACGGCTCGTCGATAGTGGCGAAGAAGTGAGCGACGCGACAGAGAGCGAGAGCCCACGCCATTCATCGAAGAGAAGTACCTCCACGCCGTGGGCGCAAAGTTCCGTACGAGACAGCGTTCAAGAGGCGTCGGCGGCCCGGGCTAGGCGACAGAGTCCCAATACCGCGGGCGGGTCGTAGTCCTCACCACTTCGCGCTCCGGGCTCCACGGCGGGCACTCATCCCGCAGGCCCTTGTGCACCACGCCTAGTGAAGGGACGCGTCGGCGATCTCGAGGGCGAGTAACGGCGCGGACGCCTTGTTGAGACACTCCTGGTATTCGACGTCGCCTCGACTGTCCGCGACGACGCCACCACCGGCTTGCACGGTCGCGAGACCATCGCGAAGTGAGAGCGTGCGAATGGTGATCGCGAAGTCGGCGTTGCCCGTGAGCGAGAAGTAGCCGACCGCGCCTCCGTAGGGGCCGCGGTACACCGGCTCGAACTCGTCGATCAGTTCCATCGCGCGTACCTTCGGCGCGCCGGTCAACGTTCCAGCGGGAAAGAGCGCGTCAAAGGCGTCGAAGGCGTCGAGCCCGTCTTGGAGTTCACCGTCGACGTGGCTGACCAGATGCATGAGGTGCGAGAAGCGTTCCACGTGGGCCAGTCTCTCCACACGAACGGTGCCGGGCTTGGCGACGCGACCAACGTCGTTTCTTCCCAGATCCACGAGCATGACGTGCTCGGCGATCTCCTTTTCGTCCACCAGCATCTCGGCTTCGAGCGCGAGGTCTTGGGCGTCGCTCTCGCCGCGCGGCCTCGTGCCGGCGATCGGTCTCGAACTCACCACGCCGTTGTGCACCCGCATCAACATCTCGGGTGAAGCGCCGACGATCTGATGAGTCCCCGAATCGAGAAGATACATGTACGGTGAGGGGTTCAGCGCTCGAAGGACGCGATACAAGGTGAGCGGGTTGACGTCACTGGCGCGCTGGAACTGTTGACTCGGGACGACCTGGAAGACGTCGCCCGCGCGGATGTACTCCTTGGCCCGCTCGACGACGGCTTCGTAGTCGCGCGCACTGAAGTTGGAAAGACCCGCCGCGATCGCTCGGATGTCGATCGTGGATCGCAGTTGGGGTGCGGTGGCGACCACACGCTCGGCCGGCGAGTCACGTCGTGCCCCAGGCGTCAACAGCGTGGAGACCAACTGATCGAGACGCTCGCGCGTCTCGCGGTAGACCTCGCTCGGTTCGTCCTCCCCGACGAGGGCGAGGACGACAACGGTGGTCGAGTGGCGCAGATGGTCACAGATCAGTACCGCGCCCGGAAAGGAGAAGTCGACGTCGGGCCAGGTTGGTTCGCTGTCGCGACCGGGCAGCCGCTCGAGCCGACGCACGTAGTCGTACGTAACGAAGCCGACCGCGCCGCCGACGAAGTCGGGAAGATCATTGGCGACGTGGGTTCGATACTGCGCCAGGAGTGCGCGCAGTTCGTCGAGGGGTTCACGGTCGCTCGTCCTCGTCTCGTGGTCATCGACCACGGTGTGACCGTCGCGCGTCGTGAGTCGCCAGCGCCGATCGAGACCGATAAAGGAGTAGCGACCCGTCGCTTCGCCGAGCGCCGCGCTCTCGAGGAGGAAAATAGCCCGCTCCGCGAGTTCCTGGTAGAGCGAGACGGGCGTCTCGCGATCGAGTTGCAGGGTCACGTGCAGCGGCACCACGTTGAACCCTTGGTTCGTGAGTTCGAGGAACGACGCGAGTTCGAGTGGTTCCATGGAGAAAGGTTAGTGAATCCGTGTCCTAGGCTTGCGCTACATGTCCGAGGGACCTTCCATTCTCGTTGTCGACAACTACGACTCGTTCGTCTACAACCTGGTCCAGTACCTGGGCGAACTTGGCGCGCTCGTCACGGTACGGCGAAACGACGAGGTCACGACGAGTGACCTTGCGGTGGCGTCGTTCGACGGGGTGCTCATCTCACCGGGACCCGGCTATCCGAGTACGGCGGGCAACTGCCTGGCGATCATTGGTCACTGCGCCGACGTCGGGCTGCCCCTGCTCGGCGTCTGTCTCGGTCACCAAGCACTCGCCGAAGCCTTCGGCGGCAAGGTGCTGGTGGCGCCCGAACTGTTGCACGGGCGAGCCAGTCTCGTGACGCACGACGGGGAGGGGGTGTTTCGCGGCGTGGCGAATCCTCTCGTCGTCGGTCGCTACCACTCGCTCGTCGCCGTCGACCAAGACCTGCCCGATGAGCTCGAGGTGAGTGCCCGGTCGAACGGACTGATCATGGGCCTTCGCCATCGCTCGCTCGACCTCGAAGGGGTGCAGTTCCACCCGGAGTCGGTGTTGACCCAAGACGGGTACTTGATCCTGGGGAACTGGCTCGAACGTTGCGGTGCCCGTGGCGCCGTGGTCCGAGCGAAGGAACTGGGTCCTCGAGCCGACGACGTGCGCGCGGCGTTGCCCCAGCCGCGCCGCTAGCCCCTAGTGGACGACGCCGTCGACGCGTTGGGCCACGTCGAGGGGATTGTCGTCGCGCAGAGCTTCGGGTAAGAGATCCTCGGGCACGCTCTGGTAGGTCACCGGGCGCAGCCATCGGTCGATACCGCTCGCGCCCACTGACGTCGCCGACGCGCTGGTCGCGGCTGGCCACGGGCCACCGTGTTGCATGGACCAGCTGACCCCGACGCCCGTCGGGAATCCGTTCGCGACGACGCGCCCGGCCTTCGTCTGGGCGAACTCGATGAGCCACGAGGCGTCGTCGTCGGCCGCTGACGTGAAGACGCTAAAGGTGAGGGCGGCGTCGGCACTGGCGAGTGCGTTCGAGAGATCGTCGCGGTTGAGGTAGCGAATGACGATCGCGAGAGGGCCGAAGCACTCCTCTCGTAGTGCCCTCGACGACGCGTCGGCGAAGACCGCGGCGGGCACCTCGAAGAGTTGCGGCGTAACGTTGGTGCCGTCACCGTCGCCACCCACGAGGCGATGGTTGCCGTCGACCCCGGCGATGGTCACGGTTCCCGAACGAAAGTTCTCGGCGACGCCCTCACTCAGCATCGTCATCGACGAGAGTTCACGGAGGGAGTCGACGAGGGACGTCACCAGCACGTCACCGGACGGGTCCTGGGGAATGAAGAGGAGTCCCGGCTTGGTGCAGAACTGGCCAACGCCCAAGGTCATCGAGGCCGCCACGCCCCTGGCGATCTCGTCGCCGCGGTCCTTCGCGGCGCCGGGTGTGACGACGAGGGGATTGGCCGAGCCCAGTTCGCCGAAGAACGGTATGGGGTTGGGCCGCGCGTTCGCGCGACTCCACAGCGCTCGACCGGCCGGCACGGAGCCGGTGAAGCCGACCGCACTGATCGACGGCGCGTCGACGAGCGCGATACCCGCGTCGAACCCGAAGACGAGAGCGAGGAGACCCTCGGGTGCTCCACCCTTTCGCGCACCGCGCACCAGCGCGTCAAAGCATGCCTGGCTCGTGGCCGGGTGCGCGGGGTGGGCCTTGATGACGACCGGACAGCCCGCGGCGAGCGCCGAGGCGGTGTCCCCACCGGGTACGGAGAAGGCGAAGGGAAAGTTGGAACTCCCGAAGACGCCGACCGGCCCGAGGGGGACGCGCATTCGTCGAAGGTCGGGCAGGGGCCCCATGGGCGAGTCCTTCGCGTGGTCGATGGAGGCGTGAAGAAAGGCGCCGTCTTCGACGACGTCGGCGAAGAATCGCAGCTGAAAGGCCGTGCGGCGAAGTTCGCCTTCGAGTCGCGCTTGTCCGAGCGCGGTTTCGTCGAGGGCGAGAGCGACCAGATTCGCGGCGTCGGACTCGAGTTCATCGGCCATCTCGCGTAACAACGCGGCGCGCCACTGCAGTGGCCGCTTCGCGTAGTCGAGGGCCATCCTCGCCGCACGGTCGGCGAGCTCGACGACGTCGCCGGGTCTCGTCTCCGTGACGTCGAGTTCGCGCTCGACGCCCGTGGCGGGGTTCCTGCTCACGACCCGCGTCACGGCTGCTCACCTCGTTGGTCGGGGTAGAACAGCGCGGCGCCGGGATGTGGGGGGCGGATGGTGATGAGATCGTGGCCACAGAGCGACGCCAACGCGATGCGGTCCAGTTGATCACCGTAGAAGGCGGTGTTGGTGGGCGAGAGCACGTACTCGCCGGTCCAGTCTTCGAAGAGGAGTTCGAGTCCCTCTTCCTTCGTCCAACGCCAGAGTTGGTTGGGCTGGTAACACGAGATGAGAAGGCCGCCGCGCGCGTCAAGGGCTAGACCATCGGGCACGCAACGTTCCATCGGGACGACAAGATCAAGAGGTCCTCCGCCGAGGGCCATCGCGCTCACCCCGGGTGTGCTCGACTCCACGAGCCACAGCGTCGTCGCATCGACGCAGAGACCGTTGGCGTACGCGATCGGCCTTGGGGTCACGTTCACGGTCGTGCCGTCGGGTTCGATGAGGAAGAGTTGGCCGGTGGGTTCATCGAACGATCCCGAATCCGAGACGTAGAGACCTCCGTCGGGGCCAAAGGCCGCGTAGTTGGGGTAGTCGATCGCGTCACCGAAGGCCTCGTGGGTCCCCGTCTCGCCGATTCGCCACACCTGATGGTTACCGGGGTCGCAGACGAAGAGCGCGCCGCGACCGTCGAGCGCAAGACCGAGTAGCGCTCCAGCGTCAATCGACACCTCGATCGTGACGGTGCCGTTGAGTTCGACGCGGTAGACCTGGCCCGCCTCGCCGCCGGCCCAGAGACAGTGGCGCTGGGGATCCCAGCAGACACCTTCGACGTGATCGAGGCCGCTCGCGAGGACTCGGCGATCGTAGTGCGCGGGAATGGGACTGGCCATGGTTATCGCCTTCGTAGGGTCACGCCCGTCGTGGCGTCGAAGAAGTGAGCGTGCTCGGGCGAGATCTGCACCGAGAGTACGTCGCCGACGGCTACGTGGACGCGCGGTCCCATCTTCGCCACCAGCGGGGCCCGGCGCGAGATGTCGCGTAGCGCGCCCGGGTCGCTGGACGCGGTGTCGGCGTTCGAGTCCAGGTGCGTCAGGTGGACGAGGATCTCCGCACCCAACGCCTCGCGCCGCTCCACTCTCGTCTTGATCGTGTTCGGGCTCGACGCGTCGGTGATGATGACGTCCTCGGGGCGAACACCCACGACGACGTCGAGCCCCGACGCCGGCAGTTCGTGCGACGAGGTGTAGTGCCACGGCAACTCAACGGTCTGGTCACCGAAGTCCACTTCGACGCGGTCGTTACCGGGACGCACGTGACAGCGAACGAGGTTCATCGGGGGTGAACCCATGAAGCCGGCGACGAATTCGTTGATCGGGTGGTCGTAGAGGTCTTGGGGAGTGTCCACCTGTTGGAGTCTGCCGCCGCGTAGAACGGCGACGCGGTCGCCCATGGTCATCGCTTCCACCTGGTCGTGCGTCACGTAGACGGTGGCCACGCCCAGTATTCGTTGGATCCGAGCGATTTCGAGTCGCATCTCGACGCGCAGCTGGGCGTCGAGGTTCGAGAGCGGTTCGTCCATGAGGAACGCCCGGGGGCTTCGCACGATGGCCCGGCCCATGGCGACGCGCTGGCGCTGCCCACCCGACAGCGCCTTTGGTCGGCGCTCGAGATAGTCGGTGAGGTGCAGGGTCGCCGCCGCTTCTTCCACTTTGCGCTTGATCTCACTCTTCGAGTCGCCGCGGATCTTGAGGGCGAAGCCGATGTTCTTCTCCACCGACATATGGGGATAGAGGGCGTAGTTCTGAAAGACCATCGCCACGTCGCGGTCCTTGGGAAGGACGTTGTTGACGACGGCGCCGCCAATCGACAGTGAGCCCGACGTGATGTCCTCGAGACCGGCCAGCATGCGAAGCGCCGTCGTCTTGCCACAGCCCGAGGGGCCGACGAGCACCATGAACTCGCCGTCGGCCACGTGAAGGGAGAGCTCGTCGACGGCTCGAACGTCGTCACCGAAGATCTTGGTGACCGCGTCGAAGGTGATCTCCGCCATTAGGAACTGCTCCTTGATCGAAACGAAAGGACGTCGCTCATCGGTCGATGCCCATGGTGAGGCCCTTCACGAGGTAGCGCTGGAAGCCTAGGTAGACGAGCATCGCCGGTAACGCGCTGATGAGCGAGCCCGCCATCAGCTCGGGGATCGACGTCGTGCGCCCAGCGGCGAGGACCGCTAGTCCCACGGTGATGGGCCGTTCCGACGTGTTCTGGATGAAGAGCAGTCCCACCAGCAGATCGTCCCAAATCTGGATGAACTGCAGCACGGTCACCGTGGCGATCGCCGGTACCGCGATGGGCAACACGAGGCGCCAGAGGGCACCGAAGTACCCGAGTCCGTCGACGATGCCCGCCTCGATCAGCTCGTCGGGCACGCCTCGAAAGTAGGTGGTGAAGAGAAAGACCGAGAACGGCGTGCCGAGGGCCGCGTAGACGAGGATCGCCCCCCAGTAGCCCCCGGTGAGCCCGAGCTTGGTGACGTTGACGAATTCCGGCATGAGTATCGCCTGTAAGGGGACCATCATGGCGCTGACGATCACGAGGAAGACCGCCGTCGACGTGCGAAATCGAAGTTTCGAAAAGGCGAAGCCGGCCGGCAGACCAACGAGGAGAATGACGAGAATCGAAGCGGAACACACGATCGTGGAGCTGAGGACCTCTTGCCCGATCGGAATCGTCGCTGAGAGGTTCTTCCAACTGAGCCACGAGAACCCCTGGCCCGCGAGGAACTGCGCCTCGGATTTGAGGCTGGTCACGATCATCACCCAGAACGGGTAGAGCATGATGACGGCGATCACGATCATCGCGAAGAAGAGAGCCCATCGTCCGAGTTTCGAACGGGTGGCGCGTGGGGGACGCGTGGGTTCGTCGGGGCTGTCGGAAGCTCTTGGTGGTGTCAGGAGCGAGGTCATTCGTTCGACCCGATGAGTCGCAGTTGCACGACGCCCACGATCCCCGTGAGGACGAACAAGATCAGGCCGTACAGCGCGGCCGTTCCGAAGTCACCCTGGTTGAAGCCAGTTTGGTAGATGAGGAACTCCATCGTGGTGGTGGCGTAACCCGGACCACCACCGGTCATGACGAAGATGAGACTGAAGAGGGCAGAGAAGAGCGCGATGACGGTCATGACGAAAGCCAACTGGATGAAGCGGCTGAGGTGGGGCAGGGTGATACTTCGAAAGATCCGCCAGCGACCGGCGCCGTCGATACGAGCGGCCTCTTCGAGACTCGGATCCAGTGTCGCGAGTCCGGTGAGGAACAGCATGGTATTCGTCCCGATCATCGTGAAGACGAAGGTGATGCCGAGGGCGCTCAGCGCCGTGGATTCGTAGCCCAGCATGTTGGTGTTCACGTGGGAGAACCCGAGGGCGTGGATGATCGAGTTGAGCGTCCCCTGGTAGGCGAAGAAGCGTTCCGCTACGAGTCCCAGGACGACCCACGAGATCGCGGTCGGCAGGAAGTAGATCGATCGAAAGATTCGCCAGCCAGCGACGCGTTGGTGCAACAACACCGCGATGACGAGTGGCAGACCGAGGGCGAAGGGAACCGCGAGGAGTAAGAGCGCGTTGTTTTGCAGGGCCGTCCAGAGATTGGAGTTGTGAAAGGCCTGGGTCCAGGTAGACGCGCCGATCCAGGTCGAGGTCAACCCGTTCCACTGGGTGAAGGAGTAGTAGACCGCTTGGCCGATCGGCACTCCGATGAAGCCGACCACAAGCGCGATGGCGGGCAGCGCGAAGAGAAAGCCCGCGACTTGGCGGCGCCGACGAAGCGTCATGCGCCGTACGCGCGGCGCGTTCGAGGTGACGACATTCATGTTGCTACTTCGTTCACTCAATTTCCAATCAAACTAAATGACCGTCCCCACCCGGCTCGGTACCTCGAGCCGGGTGGGGACGGAGCATCGGGTACGACTTATCCGGCGAAGCCACTCTTGCTTCGTTGTGTCGCGGGCAGCGCCTTCCACGCCTGGGCCATGTTCTGCAGCGCCGAAATGGCCGACTGCTGGTTCGCGAGGACCGCGGGCAGCACCTTATCCGCGGCGTTGCCGACGTTCACCTGGATGAAGTTGTCCATCATCGGGTACGCCGTCATGTGGTTTTTCGTGACGAAGTTCAACATCTCTTGGTTGACGGGGTTGGTCGTCGTCAAGCCCTTGATGTCAGGGATGAGGCCGGCCTTGTTGATAATTCCTCCGGCTTGGGTCGTCGTAAGAAAGTCCAGGAACTTGAACGCGGCGGTCTTGTGCTTCGAGTACTTCATCACCGAGAAACCGTCGCCGGGGTACTCGACGACGCCGTGGATCGGCTTGACCGAGTACGGCGGTACGAAAGCCGCGACGTTGGTGCCCATCGTGCTCGTGTACTGCAGGGTGTCCCACGTACCGTCGACCATCATCGCCGCCTTGCCCTTCTCGAACTGCTGGATGTTGGCGGTGTTGGTCAACACGTCTGAGTTGGTGTAGCCGAGCTTGTGCAACGACGCCCAGTTCGTCAATTGAGCCACGTTGGCCGCCGACGTCCAAGGAATGGCGCCGTCGTAGAGGCCCTTCCAGTTCACCAACGGGTGAGCACCGATCATGAGGTAACTCATGTCGTACCACGGGTAGAACTCCGTGCTGATGGCCTGGCCTCCGTTGCCGTAGACGATGGGCTGGACGCCTATGGCCTTGAGCAATTTGCAGTCAGCCAATAGCTGGACCCAGTCCGTAGGTACGGTCTTGATGCCCGCTTTGGCGAAGAGTTTCTTGTTGTAGAAGCCGATGTAGAACTGCGTCTCGAGCGGCAGAACGTAGGCACCCTTCGACGCGTTGAAGTTGGGCGCTTCCCACTGCAGTCCTTCCATCTTCGCTAAGTCCGCGGCCGGTACGTTGCCCTTCAAGTTGACGAGATAGCTCGAGTACTGAAGGTCGTAAATACCCGTCCACATGACCGCGAGGTCTGGTCCGTTGCCCGAGACCGCGGCTGATTGGAGCAGCTGGAAGTAGTTCGTGCCCGGTTGGGCGACGATCTTGATGCTGATGTTCGGATTCAGCTTCTCGAAGGCCTTGACGAGATTCGTCGTGGCCACCGCGTTCTGCTCCGTGCCGTAGTTCTGCCAAAGCGTCAAGTTCGTGGTGGAGCTGGCGGAGGCTGGTCCGGTGGCGTAAAACGTCCCCGCCAGCATCAAAGCAGCCGCCGCCGCCCCAATTCCTCTGGTTCGTATCCGTTTCAAGGTTGTTCTCCCATAAATAACTCGAAGTTCACGGTGAACTCCACTTCTCTTGAAGCTTGCACTTCTCAAGACCTCCCCACCACCGGTTCAACGAGACGCGGCGCCAGGCCGATCGGTTGAACCAAAAAATCGAAGTCGCAGCCCTCCGGCGCTTGGGTGACGTGGCGTCGATAGAGCTCGACGTAGCCGCGCGCCGCTACGGTGGGAACGAAACTCACGGGACGACGGGACCTGAGTTCGTCCTCGCTAACCTCAAGTTCGATGACGCCCGCGTCGGCGTCGACTCGTATGACGTCGCCGTCTCTCACCAAGCCAATGACCCCGCCGACGGCGCCTTCAGGGGCCACGTGTAAGAAGACCGTGCCGAAACTGGTCCCACTCATGCGCGCGTCGGTGACGCGAACCATATCGGTGACGCCGCGCGCCAAAAGAGGTTCGGGTATGGGAATCATCCCCCATTCGGGCATCCCGGGTCCGCCTACGGGACCCGCGCCGCTAAAGACCAGCACGGCGTCCTCGGGACACGTGGCGTGGGCCCCGGTGCGCTCGGCGAGTTCGCCGTAGTTCTTGATCACGTAGGCGGGACCGCGGTGTCGCAGCAGCGCCGGTGTCGCCGCGGAGCGCTTGATGAGCGCGCCCGCCGGGGCCAGATTTCCCCGCACGACTCGAAAGGCACCGTCGGCGTTGACGGGATCGTCGACGTCGCGCACGACGCCGTTCGCGGGCTTCGCGAGCGACTGCGTTTCGCCCATGGTCTTTCCGTCGGCCAGGACCGCGTCGCGACACAGCCGTTCGCCGAGACTGCGAAAGACGGTGGGGAAGCCGCCCGCGACGTCGAGGTCTTCCATGAGGGCAGTCCCCGAAGGTTCGACGTCCACGATGACGGGCGTACCTCTGCTCAAACGGTCGACGTCGCCCAACGAGAGGTCGAGTCCGAGCCGACGGGCCATCGCCGTGAGGTGGATGACGGCGTTCGTCGATCCGCCGATGGAACTGAGTACGACGAGAGCATTCTCTAGAGCCTCGCGCGACACCTGACGAGCCGCACTCGATTTCTCGCGCACGAGTTGGACGCTGCGTCGACCGATGAGGTCGGCGATCTCCAGGTGGCGATCGTCGCCCGCGGGGATCGACGTCGAACCCGGCCACGCCAGGCCGAGCGCTTCGGCGATGGCGCCCATGGACGAGGCGGTGCCCATGGTGTTGCACGATCCATTGCCTACCGTCAGCGCTCGCTCGACATCAGCCCAACGTTCGTCGGAGAGTTCGCCGGCGCGACGTTCGTCCCAGAGCCGCCAGAGGTCCGTGCCCGTGCCGATGCGCCGGCCCTCGAAGACGGCGACCGGTCTTGGCCCCGAGACCAGCAGCAGCGTTGGCACGTTCGTGCTGAACGCCCCCATCAACGCGCCGGGAACTGACTTGTCGCAGGCCGCCAACACCACGACGGCGTCGAGTGGTTGGCTGCGCAGGGACTCTTCGAGCTCCATCGCCAATAGGTTGCGGTACAACATCGACGAAGGCTTCATGAGGTCCTCGCCGAGTGACATCACCGGAAACTCGACCGCGACGCCGCCGGCCGCTTCGACACCCGCTTTCAGCGGGGCGACGAGACGGGCCAGGGGCTGATTGCAGGGATTGAGATCACTCGCGGAGTTGGCGATGCCGATGATCGGACGACCGCCCTTCGCGTCGACGTCGGCGCCGCCCATTCGAAGAGCGACGCGACTGTCGAGGGCGACTTCGTCGTCACCTCGCACCCAGCGGTCGCTTCGAAGCGTCATGGCTCGGGGACCCCAATGCCTTCGGCGCCGGGCTTCGACATCGTGAGATCGAGCGCGGAGAGGTCGAGCCACTCGAGGGCGATTTGGGCGCGACGCACTTTTTCTCGAACGTTGCCCACGACGTCGGCGCTCAGGTGTTGACCGGCCGGATAGACCGGGCGGGCGTTACGCAGTCCAAACTTCGCGTACAGCGGCGCGGCTACGGCGGCGATCTCGGCGAGCTCGTGTCCCCGCACGACGCCCCCCATGGCGTCGGGCGATTCGAGGTAGAGATCGATGGGTGCCTCGGAGAGCGTGCGAATCTCGGCGAGTTCCTTAAGCGAAATGTCACTCGGGACGTTGACCGTGGTTCCCCCAAGGGAGACCAGTTGACGAAACGTGACGGGATTGGACGGTGCGAGAACGGCCGAGATCTTCCAAACGATGTTGCCCGGCAGTTCGCCCGCCTCCACCATTGAGCGGAGAATCTCCATGAGACCCGTGTCGGCGATGAGAAAGCCGCGGATGCCCGCGTCCACGGCGCGCCGGATGTCTTCGATGGCGTAGCGCAATTGATGAAAGCCACGCAGGCGACCTGAAAACAGGAGTCCCTCAGGGCTGCGCACGGAGCCACCCACGCCGAACTCCTCGCGGGGCCCCACGAAGAGGTTCACTTCAATGCCCTCGTCGGCACCGATCTGGGCCATGGTGGCGAGATCGTCCTTCGACAACAACATGGCGCCGCTTCCCTGGGACGCTCGGTGGATTGGCACCTTGCGCTCGCGAGCCTCGTCGACGACGGCGCGCAGCGCGTCGGGGTTCTCGACGCTCGGAATCTCAACTCGAAAGTGAGCACCGTCGGGAAAACGAGCCTCGCTCGGCGTCAGCGCGTCGCCGATCGCACCCACGTGTCGAGACAGCGCGGCTGATCCTCGGGGGCTACCAGCACCGTTAGTCATGTTGAACCTTCCTCTCGCCCTACGCCAAAACCTTGAGCGCACTCCGTCGTGATCCATGAGGTCCTTCGAGCACCGGCCACGAAGGCGTGGGTGTGAGCCATTCGAGCCCCACGTTCACGAGGTAGGTCTCTTCGATCTTGGCACCACCGCGAAGGCTAGGGTTCCACGCGACGGCCGTGTTGGCGCGGCGCGTGAGATCCCAGAACGGCGACGCGTACTGCGTGGGAGCAAGCTCGAACTCTCGCTGTTCGAAGCCAATGGGACCGCCTTGAAAGTGCTCCCGCCAGGCGTTGGGCTGCCCCACGGCTTCGTAGCCCGAGGCGAGGGCCTTCATCGTCTCGCCCCAGCTGCCTCCGGGTAGCGACGCTTCGAGCACCGCGTCGTTCACGACGGCGAGAGTCTCCATCAACGAAACGATCTCGTCGTCCCGGTGGCGAACGCAGAGCCGCGTCGCCGCCACGTGCAGGCCGGCGCGCTTGGCGACGACGACGGCCATGATTGACTCGCTGAGGACGTCGCCGACGGCCAGGGGGTGTCGAAGTTTGCGCAGGCGTTCGTCACCGCCGACGATGAGACAGACGGCCTTGGCGCCGCGGGTCTCGAGCTCGCTGCTGATCACGGCCGCCGTATCGAAGTCCGTCGAAACGCCGGGCTTCCAGGCGTCGACGCCGGCGCCCAGCGCTTCGCCGACGAGGGAGCCGAGCTCTCGCAGGTCTTCCTGCTCCGCGTCCGAAAGCGCCAGTCGCGCCGCCACGAGATCATCACGGACGTTGTCACCGAAGGTGTCACCGTCGCTCAAGAGTTCACCTGGCGCGACGTCGGCGTACGAGCAGGCCAACGCGAGCGGCGCACCCGCGTCGTACCACGGCGCGCGCAGAACGTCCCACCCCAACGCGCGCACGTCGTAATCACTCTCAAAGCGTGGTGCTTCGATCTCACTGGTGATGAGCGCGGACCCTTGCGCGCAGTCGAGAGTCCACAGCGGATCGCTACTGGCCGTCAGGTCAACGGGATCGGACATGCCTCCGCTTCGCCAGTTGACCGATCCGGGCGACGTCAAGAGGAGTGGGCGATCGTTGAAGGTCTCGCGTAGCGTGTCAGCCGCGCGTTTTGCCGCTTGCGCTCTTCGACCCATGCGGGTGAGCCTGTTCGGCAGTACAAAACGCGTGTCGGAATTGATAAGTGCATCCAAGCACGTTGAGCGGTTGTGGTCAAGTTATTGGACATTGTTACCGCAGTATTTCCGTATAGTGTTTTGTCATGCCGAACACGAGTAAGACCGTCGACGAGAATCGCTACCAAGTTCAGTCCGTGGCACGCGCCGCGAATCTCTTGAATGAGATAGCGAACCACGGCGCGAGTGGGCTCAGTGTCACCGAGATCGCCGATCGACTCGGGGTGGCCAAGAGCACCGCGTTGGCGCTGGCGCGCACGTTGTCCGCGGCGGGACTGCTGCGCGGCGTGGACCCGGGCCCGCGCTACGTGTTGGGACTGAACCTCCTTCGACTCGGCGACCTCGTCGGTCAGCAGACCTCGATCGCGGAGTTGGGACTACCGACGTTGCGCAACCTCTCGACGGTGACGGGCATGACGGCGCGGCTGGCAATGAACGAGAATGGTTATCCCGTTTTCTTGGAGCGCATCGACGGTGAAGGGTCGATTCGTTTTCACGCGCCTCTCGGTCAGCGCGAGGAACCGCACGCCACCGCCGCCGGAAAAGCCATCCTTGCGCACCTTCACGACGTTGATGTACGGCTCTTGATCGGCGAAGCCGGCATGGCGCGCTACACGCCCAAGACCCTGACGGACGTTGAGTCGCTCATGGGTGAACTCGAGCGCGTACGAAGTGAGGGCTACGCGCTCGACGACGAGGAAGAGGCCGAAGGCGTGTTCTGCGTGGGATCCGCGTTCTTCGATCATCAGGGGCAGTGCAAGGGAGCACTGAGCGTGACCGGATTGAAGGTTGACGTGCCACTTCGCGAAGTTCGCCAGCTCGGCGTCACCGTGCGCGAGCACGCCGACCGGCTCAGCTCGATGCTCGGAGGCGTTCGACCACGGGTCACGCAATGAGGGCCTTCGTCGTCAGTGAGCCGGGTGACGTCGCGCTTCGCGAGTGGCCCGAGCCCGTCGTCCTCGAGGGCGAGGTTCTCGTCGCCCCGCTCCTCGCTGGCGTCTGCGGAACGGACCTCGAACTCATCGACGGCTCCATCGATCTCGCGTACGTGCGCTACCCCCTCGTACTCGGGCACGAATGGGTGGGCCGCCTTGAGGCTGACGTGGCGGACGTGGGACCAGCGGGCACGCACGTCGTCGTCGAGGGAGTCATCCCTTGTGGTGTCTGTGTCGCGTGCGTTCGCGGCGCGAGCAACCTGTGCGAGGTCTACGACGAAATCGGCTTTACGCGGCCGGGCGCTCTCGCCGAACGAGTGAGTGTCCCTCGTCAACTCGTGCACCGGCTATCCGACACGGTGGCGATCGAAGACGCCGTGCTCGTTGAACCCATGGCGGTGGTCTGGCGCGCGTTGACGCGCGTACCGCTTCGACGCGGCTTGCGCGTGGGGATAGTGGGCGACGGCACGATCGCCCTCCTGGCCGCGCACCTCGTACGGCTCTTCGGGCCTTCGAGCACGACCGTCATCGGTCGCCGTGAAGAGCAGCGTGGGCTCGCCGCGAGCGCGGGCGCGGACGAGTTCTTCGTTGCGACACCGCGCGAGACGTTCGATCTCGTCATTGAGGCCGCCGGTTCGGGCGCGGCGGTGGCGTCGGCGATCGAACGCTGCGCCCGAGGGGGCACGGTGATACTGCTCGGCCTTCCGCCTCACGGGACCACCGTCGCCCTCGCGCCGGACGAACTCGTGAACAACGACGTGATCATCCAAGGGAGCTTCTCCTACACGCGAGGCGCCTTCGCCGAGGTGGTGAGTCGCGTCAACGGCGGCGACCTACGGCCCTCGTTCCTCATCACCCACCGCTTTACGCTCGACGACGCGCCCGCCGCCGTCGTCGCGCTTCGCGGGCTCGTGGCGACGAGCGGGGCCCGAGGCAAGGTCGTCATCGACTTCACGCGGGCCTAACGGAATCGTTGGCCCACGCCCACACGGGTCTCGACGATCTCACCGTCACGCAGTTCTACGCGGTAGGCGGCAGGACCGGTCGCTTCGTCGACGGCCATGTCGGACACGACCGAGGTAGGCTCGATCCCTTCGTACCACAGACCCACGTGATCGTCGGTGGCGTAGGCGAGGGGCGACAAGGTTCCGTCGAGCAGAAGTTGGTGCAGGAGCGGGCGTCGCTGCGCCTCGGCGTCGTAGTGCACGCCGTTGGCGTAGGGCAAGAAACCCAGCCCGTTCGTGACGGGCCGCAACGTGGGGCCGAAGGAGTCCGTCGTGCCGCCCTGGTGCCAACAGAGGCTGCCCGCCGAGACGCCGCCCAAGATGACGCCGCTCTGCCACGCCTCGCGCATCGCCACGTCGACGCCGTGCAGTCGCCACAGCACGAGGAGGTTCGCGACCGACCCTCCGCCGACCCAGACGAAGTCACTGCCACCGAGTCGTTCAGTGGGATCGGCCGAGGGTTGGGGAAAGAGTTTCAATTCGGTGACGTCACAGCCCGCCGCGTTGAAGGCCTCGTACAGCAACGCGTAGTAGAGACTCGGATCACCACTGGCGGTCTCGACGAGGCACACGCGTGGACGCTCCTTCTTCGTAAGCGCGAGTCCGTCGAGGACCATCTGGCCAAGTCGCCATGACATTTGAACGGGGCCGGCGACCACACCGCCGGACGTCGCGAGGATGCGAGGTGTTTTCATGACACCGTTTTACTTCACCCGACGCCGGTGACGCGCAGGGAGTCCTCTGCGTAGTATTCGCTACACGCCTCCATCGCCAAAGGAGAATCATGAGCACGAGTGAAGCGGACCTTGACGCGCTGATCGAAGAACTCGTCACCGCCTTCCCTCCAGCGACCACGAACCCGATCGAGTTCCTGGGTGAGCAGTTCGATCGGGGCCTCGCGTGGACGCACTTTCCACTCGGTCACGGGGGGCTCGGGCTCGCGCCGGCGGACCAGGTGTACGCGATTCGGCGACTGTCGAAGTTCGGCGCGCCGAACGCGTTGGGCCGCAACGTCATTGGCTACGGCATGGTGGCGCCGACCCTCGTCGCGCACGGCACCGACGAACAAAAGGAGCGTTTCTTGAGGCCGCTCTTCACGGGTGAGGAGATCTGGTGCCAGCTCTTCTCCGAGCCGGGAGCCGGGTCCGACATCGCCACGCTCGCTACGCGCGCCGAACGAGACGGCGACGAGTGGGTCGTCACGGGCCAAAAGGTGTGGACCACGCTCGCGCACGAATCGGCGTTCGGCCTCTTGATCGCACGGACCAATCCCGACGTGCCAAAGCACAAGGGCATTACCGCGTTCCTGGTGGACATGCGCGCCCCCGGTGTCGAGGTGCTGCCGCTCTACCAGGCGACGGGCGAGGCCGAGTTCAACGAGTGTTTCTTCAACGAGACTCGCGTTCCCGACAGTCGTCGACTGGGTGGCGTCGGGCAAGGGTGGAACGTGTCGATCACCACGCTCATGAATGAGCGCGTGTCCATCGGTGGAGCGGTGCCACCTCGAAGTTCGGGTCTTATCGGTGAAGCGCTCAAGATATGGCGCCGGCGTTGGTCGACGCGAGGTGACGCGCACGCCATGGCCGTTCGAAGCGACCTGATGCAGGCCTGGGTGAGAAACGAGGTCGCCCGACTCACGAACTGGCGTGCGAGCGATCTTCGACGAGCCGGCACGCCCGGACCGGAGGGATCCGTAGCGAAATTGGTCTTCGCCGAGGAGAATCAACGAACGAGTGAGCTCTGCGTCAATCTCATGGGCGCCGACGGCATGCTCTACGGCTCGAACTACCCCCAGGTGCGCCCGAGCGAGTCGGCGATGACGGGTGGCGACATGCGCAAGGCCTTCATCCGGATGCGCGCGAACTCCATCGAGGGCGGCACCAGCGAAGTGATGCGCAACATCATCGGCGAGCGCGTGCTGGGACTGCCCGGCGAACCACGTAGTGACAAGGACGTCGCGTGGAAGGACGTAGCACGAAGTTAGTGACGACTCATCTGTCGCTCAACTGCTCAGCGAAGAAGTCGAGCGTTCGACGGTAGGCGTCGCGCGCGGCGCCTTCGTTGTAGGCGGACGGTCGCGCGTCACAGTGAAAGCCGTGCTGTGCGTCGGGGTAACGAACGATGTCCGTCGTGAGCGGGAGCTTCGCGGTGACCACCCGCAGGGCTTCGACGTCGTCGCTCGGAATACTCGTGTCGAGATCGCCGAAGAGTCCGAGCCACGGCGCTCTCAAGGTAGGCGCGAGTTCGAGGAGCGGTGAAAGACCGAAGCGTCCTTTGGTCAGTCCGCCTCCGTAGAAGGTAACCGCTGCCCCGACGCCCGCCAGTGTCGCGGCGTAGAAGGCGACCGAGCCACCCATGCAGAAGCCAACGACGCCGATGGACGAGGACCCGAAGCCCAGCGAGTTGAGAAAATCGATCGTGGCGTTCAAGTCGTTCGTCAGTCCCTCCACGGTGAGCTCGGCCATCAACGGCATTGCGCGATCGAACTCGTCGTAGGGAATCTCCGGCGCGCCGCTTCGGTGGAAGAGATGCGGCGCCACCGCGAAGAAACCCGCGTCGGCGAAACGATCGGCGACGTTGCGAATGTGGTGGTTGACCCCGAAGGCCTCCTGGAGCACGATGAGTGCACGCGGTGACCCCGTCGAGCCGGTGACGTAGACGGGAAAGCCCGGCGAACTCGCGGTGGTGCTCACGCGAAGTTCGGCTCTTCGGTCCTCGTGCGCTTGAGCTCGTAAAAGCCCGGCGTACTCGCGACCAGCAGCACGCCGTCGTACAACTTCCCGGCGGCTTCACCCTTCGGTGCGGGCGTGACGACGGGGCCGAAGAAGGCGACGTCACCGACGCGGATGACGGGCGTGCCGACGTCGTAACCCACGGGGTCCATGCCCCGGTGGTGACTCACCCGAAGGGCCTCGTCGTACTCGGAGCTCGTGGCGGCCCCGGCGAGGTCGGCCTCGAGTCCGACGTCACTCAGTGACTCGGCGATGACCTTGTCGAAGTCCTTCTCTCCCTGCACGTGGCGGCGAGTACCCATGGCGCCGTAGAGCGGTTCGACGACCTTGTTGCCGTGGCGCTCTTCGGCAGCGATGAGCACGCGTACGGGTCCCCACGCCTTCGAGAGTAGTTCGGCGTACTCGGGGGAGAGGTCGCGTCCTTCGTTGAGCACCGCGAGACTCATGACGTGAAAGTTCACTTCGAACTCACGGACCGTCGCGGCTTCGAGGAGCCAGCGCGACGTGATCCAGGCCCAGGGGCAGAGGGGATCAACCCACAGATCGACGTGCTCGGTCATAGGGGGTCCTTACTTTTCGCCGTGTGCGGTTAACACTGTAATGACAGCGTTCGTGACGCCAACCGCCGTGGGAAGGTCCAACATTTCGTCAATGGCGTGCGCGTTGGAGTGTGGACCACCGACACCCGTCGCCACGAACTGCACGCCGGGATAACGTTTGGCGAGCGACGCGAGGAAGGGGATTGAACCCCCCTCGCCGGTGAAACCAGCCGATCGACCGAAGGCGTCAAGGGATGCCCGCTCGAGAGCCGACGCCAGCCAGGGCGCGAGCGTGGGCGCGACCCAACCATCGCCCGAGGAGTCCACTTTGACGGAGACTTTCGCGTTGGACGGAGGGTCGAGCGTGAGCATGCGCTCGACGGCGGCTGCGGCCGCACCGGCGTCGACGCTCGGTGGGAGTCGAAACGACAAGACCGCCGTCGTGAAGGGTCGCAGCACGTTGCCGGCGATGTCGGGCGAGGGGAGTCCCCCCACGCCGATGATCGAGAGCGTCGGGTACCACGTACGTCGAAGGAGACGCTCTTCGGCGCTCGCGCCCATCAGCGTCACGCCCTGCACCAGCGGGAGCTCTTGAGCGATGACGTCACCGAACTCTTGGGCGATGTCGTGGGCGGACTTCGTGTCGGCGGCGGGGATCGTGGCCCACATCTCTTCGATGAGGACCTCACCCGTCGTGGCGTCCTCGACGCGGTCGAGGAGTTGGCGCAGCACACGAAACGACGAGGGAACGACGCCACTGACCGAGCCGCTGTGCTGACCGTGCTCGAGTACCTGGACAGTCAACTCGATGTTCACCATGCCGCGAAGTGACGTCGTCACCCACAGCCGGTCGTAGGTGAGCGCGCCAGAGTCGAGGCAGATCAAAAGTTCGACGTCGCCTAGATGGTCGGCCAGGTCATCCAGGTAGGCCTCGAGATCCGGGCTGCCGCTCTCCTCGCTCGCCTCGATGAGCACGACGCAGCGGCCGTGGGGAATGTCGTGGGCTTCCATCGCCTCCAGAGCACTGAGGGCCGAAAAGAGGGCGTAGCCGTCGTCCGACACGCCGCGCGCGTAGAGCCGATCCCCTCGGCGAACGGGGACGAAGGGATGAAGTCCTTCGGACCAGTCACCGAGAGGCGGCTGCTTATCGAGGTGACCGTAGAGCACCACCGTGGCGCCGTCACCGGCCGATGAATCAACGGTGACCACGAGGGTTGGCGTTCGGCCCTCGAGACGGTGAATCGTCACGTCGAAACTGGCGAGGCGGCGCGCTCGCGCCCACGAGGCCAGCAACTCCGCGGCCGCGTCGAGATTTCCGTGATCGGCCCAGTGGGCGTCGAACATCGGCGAGAGCGACGGGATCGCGGCGAAGGCCGTGAGCGAGTCGAGCGCGGTTCGTTCGAAGTCAGGTAGTGAAAGTAGGGGCATCCCAGCGAGATTACTGTGCGCGTTCGAGACGGATGACCTGCCAGCAGTACCACGCGACGTCGGAGCGAACGCCCTCGAAACGTTCACCCTTCTGTCGCAGTTCCGCTTCACTCACCATGACGTCGAGACGGTGGATTCGCGACCAACCGTTTCGCACGCCGAAGTCGCCCGCCGGCCAGACATCGTGTCGGGCCAGGGTGTGCATGAGGTACATCTGCGCAGTCCACGGTCCGATGCCGCGAACCGCGACGACGTCACGCAGGACGTCGTGGTCGGACATCCGGCCGTGGTGGGCGAGACGAACGCGACCGTCCAACGTTCGTTCCGCGAGATCGAGCATGGCGGCGGCCTTCGCGTTCGAGAGTCCCGCGTTTCGTAGGCTGGCGTGGCCCGCGCGCTGGATCGATTGGGCACTCACGTCGCCCCCGCAGAGATCGACGATCCGCTGGTGGATCGTCGTAGCGGCCTTCGTCGCGAGGAGTTGACCCGTGATCGCGCGCGCCAACGTGGGGAATCGCTGGGCCACCGGTGCCCGACGGCGAGGCGGTGGGGGACCGACGTCCGCGACGACCCGCCGGAAAGCGCGGTCACGTCGGGCGATGACGACGGCGATCTCTTGAGCAGTGAGTGGCGAGGACACGCTTCGACTATTGCAGAGTTGACGTTGGCAGATAGACGCCGTCGGGGACGTTCGTCGCGTGCGTGACGACGTCGACGAGGAGCGCGTGGATCGCTCGCACCGGCGCGGCGGGAAAGCCGAAGCGTCGGCTCGCAAGGACCACGCGGCGTTTGGCGATGTTCTCAATGGGCAACGCGACGAAGTTGGTGCGTAGGTGCGGTGAAAGCATGGTCGCGGGCAGAATCGAAGGTCCGTGGCCGTCGAAGGTCATGGAGGCAATCGTTCGAAGACCGTCGAGTTCGATGAGCGCGTTCATCTCGACGCCCGCTTGACGCGCCGCCTCGTCGATCTCACGACGTATCGGGGTTCCGCGCATGGGTAGGAGAATGTCGTGGTCGATGAGCGTCGCGAAGGGCAGGGGACCCTTGATCTTGGCGAGCGGGTGATCGCGCGGCGCGATCACGACGAGGTCTTCGGTAAAGAGGTCGACTTCAGTCAGATCGTCGGCCATCACCGGCCACGCCAGTACCGCGAGGTCGAGCTGGCTGTTGACGAGACGAGGTTCAAGGGCGGAGTTCGTGCCCTCGCTGATGCGCAGGTTGATCTTGGTGTAGCGAAGACGGAGATTCTCAAGCAGTAACGGCACGATCCAACGTCCCGCGGTGCCGATCATGCCGAGGGTGACTTGGCCACGAATATCGGCGTTGAGTTCGGAGACGTCCGACGCGATGGCTCGGAGCTCTCGGAGTATTCTTCGGGCGCGTTCGACGACGATGACACCCGATTCGGTGAGGTTACCCGTCGAGCGATTGACGAGTTCCGTGCCGAGGTCGCTCTCGAGACGCGCGACGCGATTCGAGATGTTCGACTGCACGGTTCCCAGTGCGTTGGCGGCACTCGAGAAGGTGCCGTTCTCGGCGATGCTGACCAGGGCTTCCAGTTGGCGTATTTCCACGTATCTAGTATAGAGATGGAAAGTATCTCTACTATTCGCTTGCGAGATACCTGGCGAAACGCCATACTCGTGTCAGCCTGTTTTACTCAAACCCCCCCTTGAGTGATCAGAATGCTTTGCAAAAGGACCAGCCACCCCCCGGTTGGTCCTTTTGCGTTTTCTGGGTTGTTAGCGTTGGTTCAATGCCAGGTGAAACCTCCTTTCGCGATGACGTCGCCCGAGGAGCCGTTCGAACGGTCAATCTCCTTTCGCGCCTCGCGTCTCGAGGCTCGGGCACCGTCATTGGTGGGCGCGTGGGTCTCGCCATCGCGCCCGGCCTCCTCGCGAATCTCGCGCGCGGTCGCGACGTCGTGCTCGTAAGCGGCACGAACGGAAAAACGACCACCACGGCCATGATCGCGGCCGGCTGGGGTCAGAAGGTCGCCACCAACGACACGGGTTCGAACATGCCCGAAGGGCTCGTCGCGGCGCTCGTGTCGTCCAAGAGTACCGCGGTGGTACTCGAGGTCGACGAGGCGTGGTTGAGTGACGTGGCGTCCGCGACGCGTCCGCGAGTCATCACCCTTTTGAATCTCTCGCGCGATCAACTCGATCGTGCCAACGAAGTGCGCCAGATCGCCGAGCGCTGGCGGGCGTTGCTCGCGGACTTGGGCGAGGTGACGGTCGTGGCGAACGCCAACGACCCTCTGGTCGTCTACGCCGCTGAGCTCGCGGCCAACGTCGACTGGTGCGACGTGCCGACACCGTGGACCACCGACGCCGTCTCGTGTCCGCGTTGCACGAAGCCCTTGGAGTTCGCCCACGGGTCGTGGTGGAGCGAGTGTGGATTCGCGAAACCCCAAGTACTCGTCACCACGGTTGGCGGCACGTTGATCGTACGGGGTACGCCCCTCGAGATCGATCTCCAACTTCCCGGTGCCTTCAACGAAGCCAACGCGGCCATGGCCCTGACGGCGCTCGCGTACGTGGGGGTCGATTTGGGGGGCGCTCTGGATAGAGTGAACGCCCTGTCCAGCGTGGCCGGACGGTTCAGCCTTCGCCGGTGGCGCGGTCACCAGCTGCGACTGTTGCTCGCGAAGAATCCGGCAGGCTTCACGTCGATGCTCTTGACGCTCAAGAGCGATGGCGCGGACGTGTGGGTGGCGATCAACGCGCGCGTCGCCGACGGGCGTGACCCGTCGTGGCTCTACGACGTACCCTTTGAGTTACTTCGCGGACACAAGGTGTACTGCTTCGGCGACCGGCGCCTCGACTTGGCGACTCGTCTCGACTACGCGAACGTCGCGTACGTTCTCGTGGCCGACGGGTCGGTACCGCCCGCGTCGAGCGGCGTGATCAACGTGTTGGCGAACTACACCGCATTCCAAGAGTGGCGAACGAGGTCGAAGGCGTGCTGACGATCGGGTTGATCTATCCCGAGCTCCTCGGCACGTACGGCGACGGCGGCAACGCGCTGGTCCTCGCCGAACGCGCTCGTCGAAGGGGCTTTGACTCGGAGATCGTCAACGTGGGGATCGCCGACGAGGTGCCCGACGCGGCGATCTATCTGTTAGGTGGGGGAGAGGACGGGCCCCAACGACTCGGCGCTGATCTGCTGCGCGCCTCGTCCTTCGTTGCTCGCGTGCGCGACGGCAACTTCGTCTTCGCCGTCTGCGCGGGATTGCAACTCCTCGGAACCACGTTTTGCGTCGAAGGGGACGACGAGTATCAAGGTCTCGGTCTCGTCGACGCGACAACCACGAGAGGCGAGACGCGCTCGGTGGGCGAGCTCGTGGTGCGCGTCGACGGTAGGGCGCTGGTGGGATTTGAAAATCACGGCGGTCGAACGGCGCTGGGAGTCGAAGTGGAAGCGCTTGGCGCGGTGGAGATTGGCCAAGGGAACGACGGCACGGTCGACGGGTTTCGTACGCCGTCGATATGGGCCAGTTACGCGCACGGTCCGGTGCTCGCGATGAATCCCTGGTTCGCGGACAAGGTGCTCGGGCGTGCCCTCGGTCGCGAACTCGAGCCTCTGGTCACGGTGGCCGACCAGCTCTATGACGAACGCGTCGCGGCGCTCGCGCGTTAGTCGTCTGTCGTCGTACTGCCGTACGAGGGATCACCGCTGACTTCTCGGCCGATCTCTTCGACGGCAGCTTCGATGCGCGCACCGAAGCGGCGCATGTTCTCACCCTCTTCACACCGCAGGGGCTTGCCGAAGGCCACGATGACGTGGTGTCGGCGTTCGTTGGGCGCGTCGACGTAGATCGGGGCCTTGGCGTACTTGGGGCCCTTCAGCATTCCCGATTCGTGGATGTAGGTCGGAATGACCGTGGCCCTAGACCGCTCGGCGAGATACGCGGCACCTCCCTTGAACTCTTGGAGATGGCCATCGGGCGTACGACCGCCCTCCGGGTAGATTACGAGGTTCCATTTGTCCTCGACGAGTTCGAGCGCCAGCTGCGCACTTCGGCGATTGACCTTCAAGCGATCGACGGGAATGGCGTTGAAGATCAGCACCGTCTTGAAGGCCTGTCGCGCGTCCATGAAGAAGCTGTCCATCGCCGCCGCGACGATCGTTCGCTTACGTTCCCTGGCGGGTATTGCCGACAGGAGGATGATGGTGTCGACGTGGCTCGCGTGATTAGCGACGAAGATAAATGGTCGCTCGCCCTCCACGTTCTCGACTCCTCGAACCTCAAGGGTTGAGAGGTAGCGAACGTACGGGCCCATGAGGTAGTTCTGAATGACGTGGCGGGCGAAACGTGCGATGTAGCCACGGCCCCACTTCGTTGGATAGTCCATGCCGAGTTTGGTCATGAGTTAGCGACGGCGCGGCGGCTTCTTTGGGGTGTAACGCTTCGAAGCTTCAGGCTTCGAGAGTGTCTTCGCTGCGGTGTCCTTTGTGCTGGCGACCGACGAGTTCTTCGCCGATCGACCTTCTCGTTTCGCTTGGCCCCTCTCTTTCGCTACACGATTTGAACTCGCGAAGCCCGCCTCACCGTACTTCTGAAGTCGATACGCGCGAAGTATCAACCACGAACCGAGTAGCACGAACAGCAGGCCAGCACCGTAGACGGGTCCAAACCCGAGGAAGATGGCGAAACACGCAACGCCCGCTCGCTTCCTTCGAACGGTGAAGTACAAAATACAGAGCGCGACCACAACGATGAAGAGGAGTCGTATCTCCCACGCTCCGGCGGTCGACGTGACCGATTCTTGGCAGACTGACTTTGCGCTGACCGTTGCTGCGTGAAAGCCACTTGGACACGTGTTGTTCTTCAACGGATTGACCGTCGTGGTGGTCTTAACGTTGCGAGCCCACTCGACCGCCGTAACGACGGCGAGGAGCAGAGCGGCGCCGACGCCAATGAAACTTACTCGTCGCTCTAACTGGTCAAGTCCTAGAACAACTTCGCGTGGGGCGAGAGAAGGGCGTCGTCCTCGCCGCGTCTTCGTCGACGGCGTCGAGTTCTCGTTCTCTGGCACGGATGAAGGCTACAACGCCGCACCACTGAACTGGTCTGCTCGAGCCAGTAGCATTGGTGCCTCGGGCGCTTAGCTCAGTTGGTTAGAGCGCAGCCTTCACACGGCTGA
>DATLTT010000014.1:0-13703 GCA_035533455.1 Acidimicrobiales bacterium
CGGTCCCGGCAGCCACCATGGCTCCGGTACTCGCCTGCCACCGGTGATCCGCCTCGGCCGAGCCGAGCCGAGCGCTGAGGACTTCCATTCCCCGTCACGAATGTCCACCATTACGGGCATGGCGATTCTCGTTGTCGACGACGATCAGGCGGTCCGCGACGCATTGCGCCGCGCTCTGACCCTGCAGGGATACGACGTCGAGCTCGCCGCCGACGGCGAGGAGGCGCTGCTGAAGCTGCGCGCGAACCCGAACGCGACCGATCTCCTGATCGTCGACATCCTGATGCCGCGGCTGGACGGGCTCGAGATGACGCGCCGCCTCCGCGCCGATGGCAGCGAGCTGCCGATCCTGATGCTGACCGCACGAGACCAGGTCGCCGACCGGGTGGCCGGCCTCGAGGCGGGCGCCGACGACTACCTCGTCAAGCCGTTCGCGCTCGAGGAGCTCGTCGCGCGGGTGCGTGCGCTGCTGCGCCGGCTCGGCGCCGACGAGACCGCGACCACGCTCAGCTTTGCCGACCTGGAGCTCAACACGGGCACCCGCGAGGTGAGCCGCGGGGACGAGCAGCTCGTCCTGACGCGGACCGAGTTCGCCCTGCTCGAGCTCTTCCTGCGCAACCCGAAGCAGGTCCTGACCCGCTCGGTGATCTTCGACCGCGTCTGGGGCTACGACTTCGGCTACGGCTCGAACTCCCTCGACGTCTACATCAGCTACCTGCGCAAGAAGACCGAGGCCGGCGGCAAGGCGCGCCTGATCCACACCGTGCGCGGCGTCGGCTACGCCCTGCGCGAGGGTTAGGGCTTGACCTTCCGGGCGCGGCTCGCCTACGGAGCTGCCGCGGCGGTAGCGGTCGCAATCGTGCTCGCCTCGGTACTCGTCTACTTCCTCGTCCGCAGCGAGCTGCGAAGCCAGCTCGACGCCACGCTCCGCGCGCAGGCGACACAGATCCCTCATCTTCCCGGGGAACTAGCGTTTCACCCCCGCATTGGCCCCCACGAGTACGCGATCTTCGTCCCGGCCGACCCTTTCAGCGGTCAGTTCCAATACGTCGACAGCACGGGCAACATCTACCTCCCCGAGGAGTTCAACAAGACCAATCCACCGCTGCCGGGAGTCGCAGAGGCCCGGCTGGTCGCGGCGCGCGTGAAGCCCGACGGCTTCTTCGACACGAACTCGCACGGCACGCGCCTGCGGATCTTCACAACCAATCTTTCTCCGCCAACCGCCGACCAACCCGGGCTCGCTCTCGAAGTGGCGTCGAAGTTGACCGATGTCGACAACGAGCTCTCGACGATCCGGCTCTGGCTCGTGATCGTCGCCGCCGGCGGGATCGCGGTTGCCGCGGGCTTCGGGTTCCTCGTCGCCCGTGCGACGCTGCGGCCGCTGCGCGACCTGAGCGAGACGGCCGAGCGCGTACGCGCGACGCGCGATCTGAGCGAGCGGATCGCGGTCGGAGGCACCGACGAGCTCGGGACGCTCGCGTCGACCTTCAACGCGATGCTCGAATCTCTCGGCGAGGCTGCGCAACGGCAGCAGCAGCTCGTCCAGGACGCCTCGCACGAGCTACGAACGCCGTTGACGAGCATGCGCACGAACATCGAGGTGCTCGCGAGTGCCGACGCGCTTCCGCCCGAAGAGCGGGCACAGCTGATCCGCGACGTGATCGATCAGCTCGGCGAGATGACCGCGCTCGTCGGTGAGCTGACCGAGCTCGCCCGCGGCGAGGAGCAGGCGAGCCAGTTCGAGGAGGTGCGGCTCGACCACGTCGCCGAAGAGGCGATCAGGCGCGCGGCGCGCAACCACCCCGAGGTGCCGATCGAGGCCGAGCTCGAGCCGACGAGCGTGGTGGGCGCACCGGCCAGCCTCGAGCGGGCGATCACGAACCTGCTCGACAACGCGGCGAAGTGGAGTCCCTCGGGCTCAGCGGTCGAGGTGCGGCTCTCGCACGGTGTGCTGACCGTGCGTGACCACGGTCCGGGGATCGCCGAGGAAGACATCCCGCACGTCTTCGAGCGTTTCTACCGCGCGACCTCCGCAAGGAGCATGCCCGGCTCCGGTCTCGGCCTCGCGATCGTCCAGCAGATCGCCGAGGCTCATCGCGGCACGATCTCCGCCGAGCTCGCCGACGGCGGCGGCACTTTGATGCGGTTGAGCCTGCCGGTCCGCAACAACTCCCCCGACTCGGACGAGCAGTCGGCCCGCGACACCCCAAAGCACTCACTTCACGAACGCGGGCCCGGGCCGTCTCGCCGAAGGCGCTCTACGATTTGAACGTGAGCAGCAGCCGCCCGACGAGTCCTGGTCGGGGCCGACGGCCGGGGAGGGGACGGCGCTCGATCGGGTCGCTCTTCCTGATCCGGATCCTCTTGATCGCGAACGGGCTGACCCTCCTCACGGTCGGCGTCCTCTATCTCGACTACGGCTCGCGACCGAGCGGTCTCGCAGTCGGGGGCATCCTGATCGCCGCCGCGGTGCTACTCGTTTCCTGCCTCCCGCTCACGGACCCCTACCGGCACGAGCGGCGTCGGTCACAGCGCAGTTGACGACCGGCTCGGCGTCGCCCAGCCGGTCGTCCAACCGCAACGGCTCGGGCTCCGGCTACGGGAGAGAGGCCGTCTACCCGGTCGTGGTCGGCGCCGTTGTCGTTGGCTGGGAGCTGCCCCTGCCCGCGCCCGGGAGCACGCTGCGGCAGGCGGTGATCGCTGCCTGGAGCTTGGTGGCCGACTGGCCGGCGGCGCCGGTCTGAACTCCGTGCGCTTTCAGGCACGCCTGGTATTTGGCGAAGGTGGCGCCGTTTGCCGCTCCTCCTTGCCCGCCGGCTCCACCACCACGGCCAAAGCCGAGGCCGCCGGAGGGAAGGAGGCTGCGGCAGGCGGCAAACGCTGTCTGGTAGGCGGGTGAGGTGCGCGAGGCGGTCGAGCCCGCCGGGATCCCGTGCTGCTTGAGGCAGGCCGTGAACTTCGCAAACGCGGGATTGCTCGAGTTGAATCCGCCCCCGCCGCCGAAGCCGCCGCCGGCACCGCCGGCACCGAAGCCGCCCGTCGGGCGCAGGCTCGCGCAGGCCGTGAGGGCCTTCTGCTGCGCGGCCGAGACGGGCGGCCGGACGGGGGTGGTCGTGGCGGCGCCGGTCGTCGATGCGCCCCCTGCTGCTCCGGCGCCGCCTCCGCGGCCGAAACCACCTCCGGCCCCGACCGTCCCCCCGTGGGCCTGCAGGCAGCTCCGATAGGCGGCGAAGCCTCCCGTTGGGGTGGTCGACGTCCCGGTCGCCGGCGTGGAGGAGGTAGAGGCGGAGGACGTGGTCGACGCAGTGGTCGATGACGCTGGTGCGGCGGAACCTGAGCCGCAGGCAGCGACGAGGACGAGGCACCCGGACCCGAGCACGGCGAGCGCGAGCGCCGAGCGGACCGCTCGGAGGGACCCTTTCACGGAGATCCCAATCCCATCACCACGTGACCCCGACTGCCTTCTCATCGCATCTACCTTTCGTCTGTTCAACATTGGCACGTGCACACACCTACGGGCGTACGGACACGAGCGTCCGTGAGCCGGGGAGGCTCGAGCGAGCGGCTCGATGCGCGCTCGCGTCCTCGAAGTTTGGTCGAGCTAGCCCCCTGAGCTCGTCGTTGTCCCAGCGGTCGTGGAGGTCCCGCCTGCAGCGCCGCCGCCGCCGAAACCGCCGCCCGTGCTCGAGCTGACCCCTGGGGCGGTCGTGCTGATCGAGGTCGCGGCGAGGTTGCCGTTCGCGCTCGTTGCGCCCTGGACGGTGACGGTGTCGCCGGGGCGGAGCCCGGCCGGCGTCGTGTCGGCGTTGCGGGTGATCGTGGTCGACTTGCTCAGGGTCACCTTCACGAGCGCCCCGGTCGAGCTGAGGATGTAAAGCGTCGTTCCGTTGACGACGGAGATCGTCCCCGTCGTACCCGCCGAAGCGGCACTCGGGCCGGCGCCGCCGAACCCGAAACCGCCGCCTGCCCCGCCCGCCCTCGTTCGACCTGCGAAGCCCGCCGCTGCGCTGCCGGAACTGCCGGCGTGGTTCTTCTCGAGCGTGACGCCGCCCCAGAAGCCGGCGGCGACGAACACGACGGCGAGCAGGGCCGCGGCCGGGACGGCAAGCCGGATGCCGCGCGCGGGGCCGGTGCTCAACCACTCGTCGTCTTCCTCGGCGATTTCGTCGAAGGGGAGCTCGTCGACTCCCTCCCGGGATGCTGCGAGCGTCGAGGCTGGCGGGGTCGACACCATCGTCGGGCCCTCGCTCGTTGCGCCCTCGTCGGGGTGGGTGCTCTCGGGGATCGGTTCGGTGTCGTTCATCCGGTCGCGATTACTCGTAGCGGAGGGCGTCGATGGGGCGGAGTGAGGCGGCGCGGTTTGCGGGGTAGAGGCCGAAGAAGATGCCGACTCCGATTGCGATGCCGAAGGCGAGTGGGATCGAGTAGCCGGCGATCACGGGTGTGACGCCTTCGATCTTGAAGTGGGTGCCGATGATCCCGATCAGGACGCCTCCGCCGCCGCCGATCAGGGAGAGGAGGACGGCTTCGAGTAGGAATTGGGCGAGGATCGCGGATTTGGGTGCGCCGATCGCTTTGCGGATCCCGATCTCGCGTGTTCGTTCGGTGACGGTGACGAGCATGATGTTCATCACGCCGATCGCGCCGACGAGCAGCGACACCGCGGCCACCCAACCTAAGAGGGCCGTGAAGGTCTTCGAACTCGACGTCGCCGTCGTAATCAGACTCGCTTGGTTGAGCACGTTGAAGGGAAGCGCCGCGACCGTCGTGTCGTTCTGTGCGGCCAAGATGCTCTGGACTTCGCTCTGCGCCAGCGAAAGGGTCGCCGCGGACTTTCCTTGAATCAGTAGCTCGGAGAACGACTGCGATTCGCCGGTCAGTTGGTCCTGGACGGCCGTGTAAGGCGCGATCGCCACGGCGTCCGCGTTGGTGAGACCCGTGGTCCCCTTCGACGCGAGGAGGCCCACGATGGTGAATCGAGCCGACCCGAGTTCGATCTGTTGTCCGAGGGGGTTCGAGCCGACGGGGAAGAGACCACTGGCTACGGACGCACCAAGGTCGACGACCTGCGAGTGACTCGACACGTCAGCGGCTGAAATCGATCGCCCCGCTGACAGCGTGTAGTTCGACGCCACGAGGTACGAAGGCGTCGAACCGACGACGGACGTCGAGTACGTCGACGATCCGTTCGTGGCGGTCACGCTGGTGGTGATCACCGGCGACACCGACTGGACGTCGGGGGCGTTGTTGGGGTTCGAGATGAGAGAAACGGAAGCCGAGTTGAGGGTGGTGTTGCGAATCTGGGTTCCGCTCGGCGTGCCACTACCGCCGCTAC
The DNA here is from genome assembly GCA_035533455.1 of Acidimicrobiales bacterium. Taxonomy (GTDB): domain Bacteria; phylum Actinomycetota; class Acidimicrobiia; order Acidimicrobiales; family RAAP-2; genus RAAP-2. Next base: position 5,339 of record DATLTT010000014.1, read on the forward strand.
TGAAGACGGTCAACGTATTGGAGCCCAGCGCTTGGATTGAGTTCTCGATCGAACGGGAAGTGCCGGTACCGATCGCGAGTAGTACGATGACCGACGCCACGCCGATGAGGACCCCGAGCATCGTGAGCAAGGTTCGCAGCCAGTTCGAGCCAATGCCGCGCACGGCCATCGTGAGATTGCTGAACATACTTGACATCAGTCCCCGGATCCGTCGCCGTCTTGCGACGAGTTGACCGTGTTGGGCAACACCAGCGGAAGGCGCGGTAGCTGGCGATGGTCTCTCGTGATCGAGCCGTCACGCAACTCGACGACGCGAGAGGCGTACTGAGCGATGTCGGCTTCGTGCGTGATCATCACGATCGTGCGGCCGTGGTCGTGCAGGTCCGTGAAGAGCGCCATCAACTCGTTCGACGACCTCGAGTCGAGGTTGCCGGTCGGTTCGTCGGCCAGGATGAGTGCCGGATTCGTGCCGATGGCTCTGGCGATCGAGACACGCTGTTGCTGGCCACCCGACAGTTCGTTGGAGAAGTGCTCAAGACGCGAGCCGAGCCCCACTAAACGCAGCGCGACAATCGCGCGCTCTCGACGTTCTTTCGGCTTGACACCCGCGTAGGCCATCGGCAACTCCACGTTCTGCAACGCCGACATCCGCGGAATCAGATTGAACCCTTGAAAGACGAAGCCGATCTTCGTGTTCCGGATCCGCGAGAGGGCCTGGTCGTCGAGGTTACGTATATTCACGCCGTCGAGGCTGTAGTGACCGCTGGTCGGGACGTCGAGACAGCCAATGATGTTCATCAACGTGGACTTGCCCGATCCGGACGCGCCCATGATCGCGACGAACTCGCCTCTGACGACGGTGAGAGAGATACCGCGCGACGCGAGTACCTCGACGCCACCCATCACGTAACTCTTCACGATGTTCGACAGGGCGATGATCGGCGGTTCGTCCGACCTGCCCGGGGGCCCGTCGGCCTGCGCGACGCGCGTCGCGCCATCACTGGTCAAGGTCACGGTGCTCCACCACCGAATCCGCGACCTCCTCCGCCGAAGCCTCCGGTGGTGGCACCTCCCGTCGTCGTCGCGGCACTCACGGAGGCCGTGGGCTCGACGATGGTTTCGCCCTCGGTGACCCCGCTCGTGATTTGCGTGAAGGAGGTGCCGACGAGGCCCAGCGTGACGGGCGTCGACTTACTGGTTCCGTTGGCGCCTTGGACTTGCACCGTCGAGAGGCTGCCCGTCGTCGTGATGGCGGCACTTGGAAGTTCGAGGACGTTGGAGACGGTTTGGACGACCACGGAGACCTGCGCGGTCATGCCGTCTTTCAGCGTGGCGGGTGGCTTGGTCAGACTGATGGTTACCGGGTACGTGACAACGTTGCTGACGACGGTGGACACCGCGGCGACGGCGGTCACGACACCACGCACCACCGTGTTCGGTAGAGAGGCGAGCGTAATGGTCGCCGTCTGGTGCACGGCGATCTTGATGGCGTCGGCTTCAGCGAAGCTGGACACTACCTGGAGTTGGCGCAGGCCCTCGATGGTGATGAGAGACGAGCTGCTCGAACTCGAAGAAGAAGTAGACGCGCCGCTGGACGTCGACGAGCCGCCGCCGCCCACGATCTGACCGACCGAGCCAGTCACGGCCGTCACGTTGCCACTGATGAGAGCGACCAGTTGAGTCTCCGAAAGCGCCTTCGAAGCCTGTTCGACGGAGACCTGGTCTTGAGCGATGGACGCCTGGCTTTGTACGAGGCCCACCTTGCTCTGGGCAATGGCGGACTCGTCTTGGGTAATCGCTGACTTGTCCGAACTGACGGTCGTCGGTGAGGCCTTCGTGTTCTGCTGGGCGATAGAAACCGCAAGTCCCTGTATCGTGATCGCCGACTGGTCCTTGGAGATTTGATTCTGGTCAGTCGTGACCTTCGCACTGTCGGTGGTGATCGTCTCATTGTCAGTGGTGCACGAGGTAACGGGAGTCGTCAACGTCACCCCGCTGCCCAGGGCGCTGCCAACTGAGTTGGTTGCTACCACCTGAAACAGGTACGTGGTGCTGGGGGTAAGACCGGTGATCTCCGTTGACACCTGGGATGCGTTGTTACTCGACACGATCGTGATAGACGCCGTCGCCAGGCCGTACGCGGCGGTCGGACCGTACTGGAAGTAATACGTCGTGGCCGAGCCGTTCGGATTGATGGTGGCGTTCAAGACCGCCGTCGTGGTGGAGATCGACGAGGCTGCGTCGGTGGCCACCGAAGGTACTCCGCCCGCCGTCGCCGTGACGGAACCTGAGGATGGTCCCGATGACCCCGAGCTCGTCGGTGACGCGGGGCACGCGAGCGCGACGTCGGAGGAGTACGTCGCCTGCGCCGCTGCCAAGCTGGTCTCATCGGTGGCCAGCAGCGTTTGGTCCGAGACCAGCTGATTCTGGTCGTTCGTCAGAGTCTGCTGAGCATTATCGAGTGACGACTGATTTTGGTCTTTCTGAACCGTCGTGCCACCCGACTGGTCGGTCGCGAGGGTCGCCCTCGCGGTGGCGAGGGTCTTCGCGAGCGAGACGGCCGACGTCTGAGCGTTGGTGTAGCTCATCTTCGCCACCGCGAGGGTGGACTCGGCTGATTGAAGCGCCGCGCTCTGTTGGGTTGAGTCAATGGAGGCGAGTGCTTGACCCGCCGTCACCTTTTGGCCAACGGCCACGTCAAGTGACGTTAAGGTTCCACCCGCGACGAAATTCTCGTTGGCGTTGGACACGGTCGAAAGATTGCCCGAAGCGGAGACGCTCGACTGGACGATACCTTTCGTGACCTTGACCGTTCGTGCGACACCCGTGCTCGACGACGCGGGTGTTTTGTAGATCGACGAGAAGGCGAACGCGGCGACGACGATGACCGCGAGTCCGAGCGCAATGTAGCCAACACGTTTGCGCGAGAGGCGTCCGAGGTTCTTAATTTTCATTTCAGTATCTCCGTAAGGGTGATGGTTGACGTGGCGCGACGGTTCTTACAGACTGATCAACCACCAGTGGTGGTGGTCGCGGGCGTCTTGGCCGGTGACGGAAGGAGCGCCGAACACGCCGCCGACGCCGCTTTGTACTTCGGGTTTGAGGTAACCGATGAGTTCGGCGTCGGCGCACTTCCCGGCGTCTTCTTCGGTATCGTCACCCCGTGAAGCGTCATGCAGTTGCGGAAGGCGGCAAGTTGCGTCGAACCGACGCCTGCGCTAAAGCCACCACCGGGGCCCAAACCTGCTGGACGCAGACTCGCGCAGGCTTTGAAGGCAGCGCTGGTCTTCGAACTGCCACCAAAGCCGCCCGCGCGACGAGCACCCGTCGACGAGCCTGACGGCCGCTTTCCGCCGCCAAAGCCCGTCACACCATGCTGCTTGAGACACGTGGTGAACGCCGTGCTCGACGACGGCGACTTGGTCGTCGTCGTCGTCGTCGACTTGGTCTTCGTAGAGGTCGCGGGCGCTGACGTCGCGGGCGCTCCGCCACAGGCCGCCAGGATCACTCCCGAAAGAGCAACCGCGAGTACTGCGAGTGGCACCGAACGATGGCCGCCACGTCGTCTTACTGCGTCAGTCCGTTTTGTCATAGCGACAGTATGGAAAGCGAATCTGGACGCCGGATGAGGGTGACTTAATTGTTTCCTGGACGTCGGCTCGCGCGGTGCGGGATGCGACGCGGAGCGACGCCGCCGCCCCCCCCGTGCGGACTACACCCCTTCGCCGGCTCAAGCCTTACGAAATGAGGCTTCGGAACTTCAGGAAATTCTTATGATGAGTTGTCACACTGGGCCGGTGGGTATCGAGATCTTGTCAGTCGAAGACGACGACAACCTCGCTTACGTGATCACTACGACGCTGCAACTCGGAGGGTCCAGCGTCACGCGCGCGAAAGATGGTCACGAAGCGCTGCGATTGGCGATGAAGGACGACCCGCCTGATCTGATCCTTCTGGACGTTATGCTCCCCGATCTCAGTGGGTTCGAGGTCTGCCAACGACTGCGCGAGGCCGGCGTCAACATCCCGGTGATCTTTCTCACCGCGGTCGATTCGATCGGCGACAAAGTGAGGGGACTCACCATGGGCGCCGACGACTACCTCACCAAGCCCTTCAGCGTCGAAGAGCTCGCGGCTCGCGTGCGGTCCCTGCTGCGCCGAATCGGCAAGGCCCCCGAGGCGCAGGTGACGTCGTGCGGTGACATCGTCGTCGACGACGACGCGCACACCGTCACGAAGAATGGCGCGCTCGTTGACCTATCGCCCACCGAGTATCGGCTCTTGCTCTTTCTGATGAAGAACGCGGGCAAGGTGCTGACCCGCTGGCAGATACTCGACCACGTGTGGGACTACAACTTCGAGGGCGAGCCCACGATCGTCGAATCGTACGTTTCTCAGTTGCGAAAGAAAGTTGACAGCTCGCCGCCCACCATGATCCGAACGATTCGAAGCATCGGCTATCGAATCGAGCGACAGTGACGTCGAGGTGAGTCTTCGTCTGCGACTCACGTTCGCGGCCTCTCTTCTGCTCGCGGTCCTCTTACTGCTCGGCGTCTTGCTCGTTAACTCCGTCGCAAGGTCCGAACTCGGACAGGTCGATCAGCAGTTGAGGAACTCGCTGCCGGTTGCTCGTACCCTCGATCAGTCATCGGCTCCAACATTTCCGCCGATCGTCACGTCGCCAAAGAAGTTCACCGCTAGCCGCTTCAGCGCCTTCTACATCGCCGTCATCGCCCACGGAAAGCGCGTCGTCCTCTCCACGCCCCTTGACGCGCACCGCACGTCGCCTCAAACGCCAAGCGCTGTCACGACGCCACACCACACCATCAAGATCGCCACCGTCGGATCCGTCAATGGTTCCCTGCAGTGGCGTGCCGTGCTCTTGGCGGTACCCCATTCGAAGACCGAAGTGCTCGTGGCCGTCTCGCTGGCCCAGATTGACACCACGATAGGTTTTCTGCGTCTCGCCATCCTCTTGGCCGCACTCGTCGTTCTCGCCGTCGTCATCGCAACGGGCCTTTGGATCGCGAGGCTCGGTCTACGTCCCATCGCCGAAGTCACGGAGGTGGCCGACGCCATCACCGCGGGTGATCGGACGCGACGGGTGACGACGGCGCAGCAGAGGACCGAGGCTGGCAAGTTGGCACAGGCGTTCAACTTGATGCTCGATGAGCAACTCGCACTCGAAGCGCGTCTCCGTCAGTTCATCGCGGACGCGTCGCACGAACTTCGCACCCCCGTCTCCGTGATCCTCGGCATTACCGAACTATGGCGACAGGGTGAGTTGAGAAATGGTGAGGAACGTGACGAGGCCATCCACCGTATCGGTCTTTCCGGAAATCAGATGGGAAAACTCGTCGAGGAGCTCTTGCTCTTGGCGCGTCTCGATGAGGGCCGACCGATGGACCGCGCGCCCGTCGATCTCGAACGATTGATTCACGAGGTCGTAGCGGACGCACTCACGACCGATCCGTTTCGCACCATCGTGGTGACGATCGCGGACCCGGTGGTCGTCCAAGGTGACGTCTTTCGCCTCCGTCAGGTCGTCGCCAACCTCGTGAACAACGCCCTTCGCTACACGTCCGCCGACGCCGTGATCGAAGTCCGACTCTCCTCCAACGACGACGCGGCCTTGCTCGACGTGGTCGATTCGGGACCGGGCATGACGCCCGAGCACACGAGCCACGCCTTCGACCGGTTCTGGCAGGCGGACGCCAGTCGATCGCGATCCGGCGCGGGACTGGGACTGCCCATCGTTCGCGGCATCGTCGTGGCCCACGCCGGCAACGTCACGCTGGAGTCCGACCCAGAGACGGGCACCCACGTCAGGGTGGCGATCCCGCAAAACGCTGAGAACCGAACCGCCGCCAACACTCGTGCTGCTGGAGGGGATTGGTGAGCGCAGCCGGTGCCCAACGTGCGAAGCGGGCCACGACTGTCCGTCCAATATCGGCCCTCGGACCACAGTTTTCGTTAGGAATCCAACAGTGCGAACTCAGGCACGCTCGACGCACTCGCGCTCCGTTGATGGGCAAGAACCTCTAGTCGTCGGTGTCGAGAAGACCCTTGAACGCGTTTCTCATCATGGCAATCGAAGAAGAACTGGGATCACGTAAGTACTCAAGGGCCAGCACGTTTGGTTGGTCAATCTCCGAGCCCGACACCCCCGGTAATGACACAGGTCCGCCTGCTTCGGAGGTACTTCCACTGGCGTCCATGGCGCTCTCCACTTCGGCCCTTGTGACTATGGACTATTACACCTTCATGATGTTTTGTCAAGTGGTTGACATTGCATAGTGATTCAGTGACAGGCCCTTCATCGATTCGAGACCCGAGGGCGTCGACGTGCTCGTCGGGGATCTTCCGCGCGCGAGTTCGAGCACACCCTCGTTGACTACACGCGCATCGCGGTCTCGAGTACCGGTAGGGAGCGCACGAACGCACCTCACTGGTCCCGCGTCAGGAAACGCGTGCTCGAAGAGTGATGAACCTACACTTGAGCCGTCGAGAAGGGCAACCTGATGAAATCTCCGCGTCTCCTGGTGAGCCTGCCCGACGGCGCCTTGAAGTCGGCTCTCGCTGGGGTGAACAGCGACGTCGAGTTCATTGAATGGGATATGTCACGACCAGCGCTCTTCAATGAGATCGACGTTGTCGTGCCGCCCTACTTCAGCGGAACGAAGCCACTCGCCCAACTCGCCGGGGTGAAGACGCGTCTCGTGCAAAGTCAATCGGTAGGTTACGACGGGGTCGCGAAGGCACTGCCACCCGGACACGTCTTCGCGAACGCGACCACCGTCCACGAGACGTCGACCGCCGAGTTGACGTTGGCTTTGATTCTCGCGTCACAGCGAGGCATCCCCGACTTCGTACGTGACGCCAGAGACGGACGGTGGGCACCGTCGTGGCGCGAGAGCTTGGCCGACCGCCACGTTCTCCTCGTGGGTTACGGCGGCGTTGGTCGGGCGATCGAGGCTCGACTCGCACCCTTCGAGGTCTCGCTGACACGGGTGGCACTGCGCGAACGCGCCGACGAGCGCGGTGTGATCCACGGCTTCGAGGCGTTGCACGATCTGTTGGCGTCAGCGGACGTCGTGATCGTCGCGGTACCACTCACCGAAGGGACGACGCGCCTCATTGACGACGCGTTCCTTCGCCAAATGCGCGACGGCACCCTCATCGTGAACATCGCTCGCGGCAAGGTCGCCGACACGAAAGCCCTGCTCGAACACGCGAGCACCGGACGCCTGCGCCTGGCGCTGGACGTAACGGATCCCGAGCCGCTACCCGGGGGACATCCACTTTTCTCTCTTCCCAACGTCCTTATCTCGCCACACGTCGGCGGCATGTCGACGTCAATGCTGCCGCGCATGGCGAAGCTACTCAGCGAACAGATAGACCGGATGCTTCGCGGCGAAGAGCCCCTCAACGTCGTGGTGCGCAGTTAGCGCGAGACCTGCGTCCGAGGCAGACGAAGCAACGAACGCGCGCGACCACGGTGAGAGCAACGTCGTGTCGAGTCTCGCGCTCGCTCGTTCGACGCGCCGAGAACCTCGCCGAACTCGGTACGTTACAGTTTTGATACCGGCCACAAAAAGGAACCGCGATATGTCAACCGACCGCTCCGCGCTGACCTCGATTGAACGCGAGAAGGCGTCCGTTTTTCACTCGTGGTCGGCCCAGGCCACCATCAATCCTCTCATGATCAAAGACGCCCAGGGCGTCTACGTCACGGAGGAAAACGGGACAACCTATCTCGATTTCTCTTCGCAGTTAGTGAACACCAATATTGGCCATCAACACCCTTCCGTCGTTCACGCCATTCAGGAACAGGCCGCGAGACTCTGCACCATCGCCCCCCAGCACGGCTACGAGGCGCGCTACCGCGCCGCCGAACTGATACTGGATCACTCCTTCGATGGCGCCGCCAAGGTCTTTTTCACCAGCGGTGGCACCGAGGCGGTGGAGCACGCGGTGCGTATGGCGCGGCTGCACACTGGTCGACAGAAGGTCCTCGCCACGTACCGCAGTTACCACGGCGCGACGTCCACCTCGATCAACTTGACCGGCGATCCGCGTCGCTGGCCGAACGACAACGGATCGTCTGGGGTTGTGCACTTCTTTGGACCGTTCCTCTATCGCTCGACGTACGGCGCGACCACCGAAGAGGAGGAGTGCGAGCGCGCGTTGGAGAGTCTGGAGAACACCATTCGATTCGAAGGACCTACGGCCTTTGCCGCCATCATCCTCGAAACCGTTCCTGGGACGGCGGGGATCATGGTGCCGCCGAAGGGCTTCTTGAAGGGAGTTCGCGAAATATGTGATCGCTACGGCATCGTCTACATCGCCGACGAGGTGATGTGCGG
>DATLTT010000015.1:0-2740 GCA_035533455.1 Acidimicrobiales bacterium
ATCTCATCGAGCGCGACGCCGGCGAGCGAAGCGAATGAGCCGTAATCTCCGCTCGCCGCCAGAGCCATGCCGTCGCGCAAGAGAATGGCGAACCACCACTCGAGGCTGTGAGGGGGCATCTTCAGATCGTCAAAGATCAGCTGCAGACGTGAAAGGTCCACCAGCGTTTCGTTGACGTCAAAGACGATTGCTTGAGGTCCACGCGTCAGCATCTATTGAGCATTCTTACAGCACTCATCTCAATGACGTAGCGACAACGTCGCAAACGGTGGACGTGATCGCTGTGGTTGTCGAAGGGGAACACGTGACTAGTGTCGTCGACCAGCGAGGGTGATCGAGAGAGGTGTCGCGACGCGAGTCTTCATTGTCGGTGGGCTGAATCACGTGCGAACAACGTCATGGGAAAAAGCCCCAACCCCGATGACGGTTCGATTGAGAACGTCGGTCGTAGCGGTGCTTCGACCATTTGGTATTCCCGGTCGCTCGTCATCTCATTGAGATAGAGTTCTGCTTTAGCGAGCGCCTGGGTAGCCATAGCTAGAGAGCCTCGAGGATGGCGATCACGTCATCAGGTTCGGCTCGCTTGGTGTAGTCAGCGTCCGCGAAGCGCCACGCGACGATGCCGTCAGAACCAATGACGTAGGTCGCCGGCAGGGGCAGGCGGAACGTGGTGTCGCCGTTGGCTGCCGGCAGATCGATGCCGAAGCCCTGATAGACCTCGCGAAGTGATTCGGGTAGTTCGAACACGAGTCCGAAGGACTCGGCTACGTGATTACCCTCGTCGGACAGAACGGTGAAGGCGAGGCTGAGTTTTTCCGCGGTCGACAGCGAGTTGTCGGGTGTCTGAGGCGAGATCGCCACGAGTGTGGCGCGCGCCGCCATGATCTCGGGGAGTTTGGCCTGGAGGGCGCGTAACTCAGTTGAGCAGTAGGGGCACCAGCCACCACGATAGAAAGCGAGTACGACAGGCCCCTTGGTCAACAATGCGGACAGCGAGACCATCGCCCCGGTTGCCACTGGAAGTGAGAAGTCAGGCGCGATGGCTCCCACGCCGAGACTCGATTCGGCGAGACCCGACGCAGCTATTTGTGCGGTCGCTTGGTCCATCACGGACAATTTCTCTTCACCTATGCGAGCCCGCCCCGCTGTATTTTGCTCTTTCAACTGCTGGCCCAAAGTGGTCATGCCTGAATCCTCCTCGTACGCCCGACAGCAATTCTGTAGAGACATAGTGGTAAACACGCCACAAGGGTCAGTTATTCCCCCGGGCGTCCTTGACGACCTGATTCGTGAGTTCTGTCGTAGTGGTGATGAGGTGACAAACACTCGATGGTGCGCAGTCTCTCATTTCAAGACCCTGAGCTCGAGCGACGAGATGATCAATGGTGTCTCGTACTCGACGAAGTTCCACGACCTGCTGGTCTATTTCTTCACCGCGCCGCATGAGGAGCGCGAGCACGTGAGCACACGGAGATTCGTTGCGATCGCGAAGCGCCACGATGCCGCGAATCTCACCAAGGCGAAGCCCCGACGATTGGCTGGCTCGAATGAAACGCAATCGTTCGACCACGTCTGACTCATATTCTCTGTATCCCGACGCCAGGCGACGTGGTTCATCGAGCACGCCGATTCGTTCGTAGTAACGAATCGTCTTCACTGTGACTCCGGCGCGCCTGGCGACTTCTCCTATATGCACGTTTGGATGGTAGCCCTTGACTCTCCCCTAAAGGGGAGGCCATAGTCTCGATTAGATAGACGTGTCGATGATTGGCAACGACACTCTTTGCGGTTCGCCCGAGCGAGTCGCTTGAGAGAGGAACGATATGCCCAGTGCAATCACGTTTGATATGGCGATTGTGGGTTCCGGTAGCGCCGCGTTCGCGACCGCCATCGAAGCTCGGCGCCACAAGGCGTCAGTCGTGATGATTGAGCAGGGAGCCATCGGTGGCACCTGTGTGAACGTGGGGTGCGTACCCTCCAAGGCCCTACTGGCCGCGGCCGACGCCCGTCACGTGGCCCTCGCGCAACACTTTCCCGGCATCACGACGTCGGCTGGCCACGTCGATATGACGTCGCTCGTCGCCGGTAAGGACGAGATCGTGAGCGAACTGCGCAGCGAAAAGTACGTGGGGTTGGCCGAACTCTACGGCTTTCACATCCTCACCGGTGTCGCGCGATTCATCGAAGGTCCCGCGCTTGAAGTGAACGGCGAGCGCATCGAGGCCACGCACTACGTCATCGCGACCGGAGCCGCCCCGTGGGCTCCGCCCATCGTCGGACTGGACGAGGTTGACTATCTCACGTCCACCACGGCCATGGAACTCGATCGCGTGCCCGCGTCGCTCGTCGTGATTGGCGCCAATGCCGTTGGTCTTGAGCAGGGCCAGCTCTTCGCCCGACTGGGCGCTGAGGTCACCATCGTAGAGGCACTCGCGCGGATAGCGCCCTTTGAGGAGCCAGAGATCTCCGAGTCGTTGACCACCATCCTCGCCAGCGAGGGGATCGCCGTTCGAACTGGAGCGACGGTCCGAGAGGTCCAGCGCAAGGAAGAAAAGGTCGTTCTCTCGCTGGACTCGTCGTTGGGTTCTGAGGAGCTGCGCGCCGAGGCCGTGCTGGTCGCGACGGGCCGGCGTCCGACGACCGCAAATCTCGGACTTGAATCGGTCGGGGTGACGCTCGGCGCGCGCGGCGAAGTGGTCGTCGACGAGGAGTTACGCACCACGAACCCGCGCATCTTCGC
>DATLTT010000016.1:0-2923 GCA_035533455.1 Acidimicrobiales bacterium
GCCTGCCGGCGCGGTCTCAGGTTCGGGAACCTATATTCCCTACACTGGTCCAACTTCCTGCGATGGAGTTTCGTAACGAGTAACGAATTGAATTGAGTCGATCGTAGGGCCGCCGGTGTTCGGCGCCGGGTTGATCGGTAGGTGCGTATTCCCGAGTTTCCGGACACCTGGTCTCAGGTTTTCTTACACGTCTCGGTGGGATCGAAGGCCGCGTAGCGGCCGACGCTGTTGTGAGATCAGGTCCTCTTAGCTCACCTCCTTTTCGTTCATCGTAGAGCAGGACCTTCGTGTGCCGATGCAGCGTCGATTTCGATTCACTTCGACCTTCTAACGTTGCGCGTAGTTGATGACGTGGCGCGTTGGCGACGCGACTCTCCGACCAGTTCGAAGCGGTGGGATCGTTCCAGGAGCCGATCGAGTGTGGCGTCGGCGACCGTCTCGTCGCCGAGTCCTTCGTGCCAGAGATTGACCGGTAACTGTGAGGTGACGATCGTTGACTTGGCCGAGCGATCCTCCACCACCTCGAGCAGGTCGGCGGTCTGATCGTTGGTGAACGGTCGCAGCAGAAAGTCGTCCAGGATCAAGATGTCGAAACGCGCCAGGGAGTTCATCATTCGCGCGAGCCGTCCGTCGCCTCGCGCAACGGCGAGGTCATTCAACAATCTCGGGGTTCGCACGTAGAGCGCACTGTGGCCGCGTTGAATCGCACTGTGCGCCAGGGCGCACGCGAGATAGGTCTTGCCCACGCCCGTTGGTCCGAGGACGATCACGCTGTGGTGATGCTCCACCCAGTCGGAGTTGACGAGCGACACGAACGTCGCCTTGTCGAGACCACGCGCGCTCGCAAAGTCGACGTCCTCGCTCGATGCGCCCGCCGCGAGTTTTGCCGCTTTGAATACTCGTTCCAGTCGCCGGTTCTGTCGCTGGAGCAACTCGGCGTCAACGAGGAGTCCGAGTCGCTCTTCGAAGCTGAGCGACGAGTAATCGGGCTGTTCTCGTTGCGTGAGCAGTCCACTCGCCATGGCGGGCAGCCGCAAAGACTTGAGGCCCTCAATCGTGTTGTGGTTCAGCATGTTTCCTCTTTCATTGGTAGTAGTTCGCACCGCGGATGTTGGAGTGTGTCGGGTTCGCGCGCGACGGCGCGTTAACGAGGGGCTGTTGGTCGAGGCCGTGTTGCAGGATTGAAGACACGGACTTGTAAGAGAGGGAGTGGATGGCGAGTGAACGCGCGCACGCCAACTCGAGACGCTCGGGGCCGTAACGCTTACCCAGTCGCAGCACGCCCACCGCGGAGCGGAACCCCTGCTCGGGGTGGGGTCGGCTCGCCATCAGTGCCGCAATGAACGCGGCCGTCGACGGTCCGGTCTTCTCGGCCCAGTGCACGATGCGACTCGGCGTCCACTGTGCGTGGCGGCGGTGACTGCTCGGCATGTGCGCTGGCTCGGTGACGGCGACACCCTTGGCGTAACTGCGTTGGTGACTGGCCACGCGACGGTTCTTGGCGAAGATCTCCACCACGTTCGCGCTTCTGCGCACGTCCAGCACGCTGCCGACCAGACCGTAGGGGACGCTGTAGAAGTTGCGATCGATCTGCAGGTGGTAGTCGAGACTCACCTTGGCTTTGGTCCAGGTGGCGAAGTCGTAACGCGTGGCGGGTAGCGGGCGAAGCGCCGGTTGGTCAATCTCAGCAAAGACGCTGGTGCGCGATCCTTCCATCTTCTTGAAGGGCCGAGTGTTGATGGCTTCGACCAGCTCGTGAATGCGTTCGTTCAGTGCACCGAGCGACGTGAAGCGCTCCTTGCGCAGTCGCATGATGATCCAACGTTCCGCGATCTGCACCGCGACTTCGACCTTGGCCTTGTCGCGCGGTTTGTAGGGACGCGCCGGGATAATCACGACGCCGTAGTGCTCCGCCATCTCTTGGTAGGTGGCGTTGGGTTCCGCTTCGTAGCGGTGCGGTTTGGTGACGCCGGAGCGCAAGTTATCGGGCACGCAAATAGCGGGGCAACCCCCGAAGAACTCGAAGGCGTTCTCGTGGGCGTGACACCAGTGCACGAGCACCTGGCCGCGCAGCGCCTCGGCGTAGAGGTAATTGGAAGCCCCGAGCACGGCCACCAACAGCTCGGCGCGGTAGCTCACCGAGAGATCACGCTCGTCGTAAATGGGGACGGTGAGTCCCGGAAAATCGACGAACATCTTCTCGCCAGCCTTGTGGTCCTGGCGCATCGTGACGTCGAGTGTCTTGTGCCAGCGCCGGTAGTGGCGACAAAAAGTGCTGTAGGCGTCGGCGTCCGGATGCAGCTCTTTGAACTCCATCCACAACAACATGAGCGTCATCCCCTTGGCGCGCAGCTCTTTTTGCACGACCACAAAGTCGGGCTGGGGACGAGCCGCCTCTGAGGTCACGACGCGAGCAAACAGCCGAGCCTCGAGCGCGTCATCGTCATTCAGCTCCTCGGGTAGGGGCCACGTGAGACCCGCCTCGTGGGCACGGGCCACGTAGTCGGCCACCGTCGTGTGCGGGACGGCCAGCGATAACGAGACCTGGCGAAGGCTTAGCTGATCGCCAAGTCGCAGTCGAAGAACATCACGAATCTTTCGCATGGTTGTATGGGGACGGGGCACCGGCAACTCCTCTGATCTTTGAACGGATCAAAGAAGTGTTGTCGGTGCCCTCAACTGACAACAGCGCCGGCGTCAGCCGCCTCCCGGGTGTACGAAAACGCGAGAACGGGTGTACGGATTCAGTGAGAACCGCGGTACGGAAACCCTGAGAATCCGCAGTGGCAAAGGAGTAGCAAATTACGGCGGGGCGCGGATCAGTTCGTGGCATGAAACGTGAGATTTCGTTTCGTCATGCCAGCCAAAAGTAAAGAGATGAAGTACTGGGTCGAAGTGTCAATATGAGTCCATGGAAGATCTC
>DATLTT010000017.1:0-15218 GCA_035533455.1 Acidimicrobiales bacterium
CTGATTTGATTCATCTCACTTTCTCACGGAATCGGATCGACCTCGAGGGGCCCGAGACCATCGAAGGTCACGTATTCTTTGGCGCGCGTGAATGGTCGCCAAGTGGTCCTGATCCGGCAATCTTGAGGGTGAAACGACGCTCACGGGAGCTCCGCGGTAACGAGACCGTCCAGGCGCTCGAGCGACTTCACCATGTCACGCCGGGTCCGCGAGGCGGCCAAGTGGCGCAGGAGCACGCGGAGCCTATCGTGTGATAGGTCCCAGGTCTCTCGCACGAGCGTCCCAGCGTCGACAGGCTCGAGTTCGTAGCGCCAAATTCGGCCGAAGAACCGCGCGCCGCGCCCGTTGGCTGGCTTCGGAGCCCACGCGATCCGCCGTCTTTCGTCGAACTCAGTGACGGTGCTGGTCATTCCATAACCTATGAACCGGTGCATGTCCATAGTGAAGGACGCCCCCTGCGTGAGTCGGGTTGGCGCATCGGGTCGGGGTTGTCGAAGTGTCCCTGAACCGTCGACCTCGGGGTGACGGCGGGGATCGGCGAGCACCTCGAAGATCGCTGCAGCCGGCGCGGGAATTACTCGCTCGACGGAGAGAACGTCGCGAGCATTGGTCATATCGCCAAAGTACTTCAGATCCAATGGGAGAACGCCACGCTCGAGGGCCGACTCAAGGCGTCCGAGCTCGACACGTTAGACCCGACACGGAATCCCAATGCTGACGCGCACTACGTGAATCACCCGAGGTCCGCGATGACAGTCGTGCTTCAGCGTCTCGGTGAATCGCAGGTCGAACGCCGATCCACCGGCGCTCTGACAACGAACGGTGTCGTCGCCATTGATTGAGCACGTCACGACGAGCCGTGGCTACTCCTCGGCGGATCCCTGGTAGTGCTCTCGCCATATGACTCGGTAGATTCGGGTCTTTCGCGGTATCGAACGCAGCCCTGGGATAAAGGGCACGAGCAGCAACACGACCGACAGCGCCATCATGAGCCCCCACACCAGGACGTCCGCGTTGGCGCTGGAGTTAAAGGGCGGAATCTGGTACCAGAAGGTGTACAGCCACAGCCACGCCTGGCCGGGGTAGTTGCCCAACTCGTTCATCATGCCCCACTGGTCACCCGAGAGGTGTTGGTGCTGAGCCAGATTCGAAAGGTAACTACCGTCAGCCAAGAACAAGAGGGGCAACGTGAAGTTAGTGGTGTAGAACTCGGACTGCGTGACGAGCGCCTGGTCCAAAGCACCGGTTTGAGCCATCTGGGTGAGATCGTTGATGAAGACGGGAACGGGACCGGCGTTGTTGGCGCTCACCGTGACCTGTCCGTTGACGACCTTGAGGTTCGCTGACGCCTTGGTGTAGTCCTTGAGCCACAGGGCCCTCGTGCTGGCAGAGGCCTTCGACCACTGCCGCAAGTCGGCCGTCAGGACGGGCTGGTCGGGCAGTGACTTCAAGGGGTTGATCACGAAGTCGCGCACGGTGTTGACCGGGACGCGCGCGCCGACCCACTTGGCGAGCTCGAGGGGTCCTAACTTCTGTCCTACGGAGGCGTTGTTGTAGGGAGCGCCGTACATCGCAGAACCCGACGTCTGATTCAACTCACTGAGAGCCGTCACCGCAAAGTCCACCGGCGTGGCGTTCGACCACGTCTTGATCGTGACGGCGGGCTCGTCCGGCGAGCCAAAGACGACGGCGAAGACCAGTGTGAGCAGGCCCACCACGACAAGGGCAATCGTGCCCTCTTTGATGATGTCGTAGGGACTGTGGCCACCTTTCCACGGGGCCACGTCGACGTCGGGGCGAAAACGCTTCGTTCTCACGCGTTCACCTCGACGTGCTCTTCAAATGGTGGGACGACGCCCTTGATTCGCACCAGTAGCACGTGCAGTGCGGTGAGGACAACGGCCGCTAGCGGTAAGAGCAGGATGTGCCACATCAACATCTGGCCCATGTTCAGGACGTTGAAGTACGCGCCCGCCCCGGTGGCGTTGATGCCGTCCTTGGCTTGAGTGGAGATCCACTGCGAGTCGAAGTTGGTCTGACTGACGTAGCCCGTGAAGGCGGCCGCGATCGACGTCAAGAAGGTCACGACGCCGGTCATCCACGTTAGGGCGCGGCCTCCGCGCCACGCGGCCATGAAGTACTTGCCCCAAAGGTGCACGACCATGGCGAAGAAGAAGATCTCCACGCTCCACAAGTGCAGCGAGTTCACGAAGTGGCCCACCGACGAGGTGTGCCACCACTGGGGACCGCGCAGCGCGAGCAGCGATCCCGACGCGATGACGACGACCAGCGCCGACAGCGTCGTGACGCCAAAGACGTAGATCCACGACGAGACGTAGGTCGGTTGCGTGTCGGGGAGCAGCTTTTCGGGGGGAAGAAGGTGCACGAACCGTCGACGAAGACGGGTCGTCCATTGACGTTCGATCTCGGTGTAGCTCATTGGTTCTCCTTACGCCGGCGTCGACCGGGGAACGGGGCGACAAGGGCCGTGATGAACGTGGCCACCATCAACACGATCACGATGAAGTTGGCCACGCTGATCTCGATGAAGTGCCAGTGCAAGTAGTGCCCCAGCGTGTCGAGGGGTAGGAGCGCCGCAACATGCGTGAATGGCATTGTTACTCCCTTCGGTTGTCTTGTCTCAAGCATCACACGTTCGAGAAGACGAGGGCTAGGGCCAAAGGTCCCAAAATCCCGGCGGGACCAAATGGACCGCTCACGTACGAGTCGACGCGTCGTGCGCGAGAACCGTCGCGCCGGAGTCCTCGTTCGCACTCAGGAGATCGAACCCCCTCGAACCCCAGAGGTCGAGAAAACGCGAGGCCCCGAGCGTGGGCGAAACCCGTCGTCGTCGTCGTGGACGAGCTTCTCGAGCGTCACGGTGCTGACACCGGCCCGCGCCAAGCTCGCGCCGGATGGTGGCGGCGGTCGAGACGTCTTTCGCCACGGTCTCCACGACGGGAATCTCGTGGAGACCGCCGAGAGTCCGCGTGGTCGCAACGGGCGCGAGCGTCCTCGCACTGACGCGCGGCCGACCGCCTAGGGATGGAGACCTTCCTCATGGGAAACGTGCGTGGCCGGTTCGAGCTGAAAGGTCGCGTGCTCGATCGCGAAGTGTTCCGTGAGACATTGTTGAAGCGCGTCGAGGATGCGCGGTGCGTGACCACTGTCGAAACAGCCGTCCTCGACGACCACGTGGGCGCTGAGGGTGAGGAGATCCGACGCCACCGTCCAGGCGTGAAGGTCGTGAACGTCGAGCACGTGGTCGACGTGGGCGAGATGCTCGCGCACGTCGACGAGGTTGAGGTTGTCCGGCGTCCCTTGAAGGAGGATCCTTCCGGCGTCGCGCAAGAGTCCCCACGCCGAGCGTGCCATGAGCGCGACCACGAAAAGTGAGGCGACGGCGTCGGCCCGTTCCCAACCCGAGAGGATGATGACGACGCCAGCGATGGCCGTTCCGATGAAGGCGTAGAGGTCGGTCAGCACGTGCTGATAGGCGCCACGGACGTTGAGGTTCCGGCGATCGGCCTTCGCGAGGACGTAGGCCGCCGCCACGTTGACGAGGGCCCCCACGATCGCCACCACCAACACGAGTCCGCCGGCGACGTGGTGGGGCGTGATGAGTCGTTGGACGGCCTCGACCGCGATGAGGAGTCCGACGGCGACGAGCGTGACGCCGTTCGCGGCCGCACTGAGGATTTCGGCGCGCTTGAGGCCGAAACTCCAACGTCCTTCGGCGGGGCGCCTGGCCAGACGAAGCGCCCAGGCGCTCATGGCGAGCGCGGATACGTCACTCAACATGTGGCCGGCGTCGGCGAAGAGGGCGAGCGACGTGCCAAGAATCGCCGCCACCACTTCGCCCACGAGGAAGATTGAGATGAGTACCAACGCGCCCAGCACGTAGCGGACGTCACCGTCGCGGGTCATCGCGTGGGCGTGGGACCTCCCCTCAGTCACGAGGAGCACCGCTGCTTCGCCGTGGCGCGAGATGTCGCATTGCTTCATTGTCGCACGGTGCCCACGATCGAAAGCGACGAGCGCGGCCCTGGGGTCGACGCCGGGTCGTAGGAACTACGGCGCTGGCGTCACGGCGACGGGGGACCTCTTGGTTCCGGGTTCGCGATCGCGAGCGCTTTGGCGAACGTTGAACTGCGTGAGGCCAATGGTGAGGGAGACGGCGCCGGCCACGTGGATCTCCACCAGCCACGCGGGGACGTGCGTGAGGTACTGCGTCGCGCCGATGGCCGCTTGGACCAATGAGATGAACACGAGACGTCGCACGCCGAGCTTGAGAGGCGTCGGCGCGTCACCCTTCCAGATGGCGAGCAAGAGTCCGACGACGAGGCCGATGAAGAGCATCGCGGCGAGTGAGTGGACCCAGGCGGCCGACGAGAACGCGAACGGTAGTCGTCGCGCGACGAGCTGGCCCTGGAAGTTTCCGGCGTGGGGTCCCGAACCCGTCGTCGCCGTTCCGGTCACGACGAGGACGACGAAGGGAATCCACAGCGCACGCGCGAGAGCGCGAAAGTAGGGATCGCGCACGTCGCTGCGGGCGCCATCACCGTAGCGATACTTCGAGTGGTGATAGAGCAGCGCCCCCACGACCACCAACGCCAAACTGAGGAGCAGGTGCAGCGAGACCAGGTAGGGATTGAGCTTCGAGTACACGACGAGGGCGCCCAGCACCGCGTCGGCGACGACACCGAGCACCAAGAACCCCGACAGCATCAAGAGGTCACGGCGCCGGTGTTCGCGCCAGAGCGCCGCGAGGAACGTCAGGCCAATGATGACCACGAGCGAGATGGTGACCAAGCGATTGCCGAACTCGATCTTGGAGTGAATGCTCGACGAACTGACGATTTTATGCTTAAAGCAGGTGGGCCAGTCCGGGCAACCCAGGCCCGAACCCGTGAGACGAACGGCCGCACCGGTGAGAACGATGACGATCATGGAGAGGAACGACGCGAGGGCGAACCAGCGAAACACTGGACCCGTCACACGGCGGGGAAGCGAGGCGGGCACCGTCCTAGCCTAGGGAATGGCGGGCCTCGTAGAGTATCCCCTGTGACCGTTTCCGCGCCTTCGTCTTTTTCAACGAGCGACGTCCTCCGGGGCTACCTGGCTCTGACGAAGCCGCGCATCATCGAACTCCTTCTCGTGACGACCGTGCCCACGATGATCGTGGCGGCGAACGGCTTCCCGAGACTGTGGCTGATCGTGGTGACCCTCGTCGGGGGCACGTTCGCCGCGGGCGGCGCCAACGCCTTCAACATGGTGATCGATCGCGATATCGACGCGATCATGGAGCGCACGAAGAGGCGTCCCCTGGTGACGGGCGTGATGTCGGCGCGCTCCGCCGCCCTCTTCGCCGGTGCCCTCGAGGTCCTCGCCTTCGTCATTCTCGCGATCTGGGTCAACGAACTCTCCGCGTGGTTGGCGATGTCGGCGACGGCGTTCTACGTCGTCGTCTACACGATGATCTTGAAGCGCCGCTCGAAGCAGAACATCGTCATCGGCGGCGCGGCGGGCGCGGTGCCGGTGTTGATCGGCTGGACGGCCGTGACCAACTCTCTGGGTTGGACGCCGGTGCTGCTCTTCCTCGTCATCTTCATCTGGACGCCCCCGCACTTCTGGGCCCTCGCCGTTCGCTACCGCGACGACTACGAGGCGGCGAACGTACCGATGATGCCCGTCGTGACGTCGCTACGACGTACGACGCTCGAGATTCTCGTCTACACGGTCGTGATGTGGGCGCTCACGCTGATGATTGGACCGAGCGCGCACCTCGGCTGGGTCTACGCGGTGTCGGCCACGGTGCTCGGTGCGATGTTCACCTTCTACGCGCTTCGTCTCTACCGGCACGCCCTCGTGGGTAAGGCCAACGTCGCCGAAGCGATGCGGCTCTTCCACTTCTCCATCACGTACCTTTCGGCTCTGTTCATCTTGATGGCAGTTGACGTCCTTGTCCGCAACCACTGAGCCCCCCAAGGCACGACGATCTCGGACGTTGATCATCACCGCGGGCGCCGTCGCGGCGGTCGCCCTGATTACCGTGGTCTCCATACTCACCGGAGGCTCGCCGACGAGTCCGTCAACGAATCAGCTGGTCGGAAAGGACATGAAGAGCTTCACGCTGGCTGGCCTCAACGGGGGGAACGTGACGGCGCCCTGGGTGTCGGGTCACGCCAGCGTCTTGATCTTCTTCGCGAGTTACTGCGGCCCCTGTAAGCGGGAGATGCCCAAGATCGCGAAGTACATCCGTACGCATAGTCCAACGCCCGTCGACGTCGTGGCCGTTGACGCCATCGACGTGCGTTCGTCCGCCCAGACCATGGTCAAGAAGGACGGTGTCACGTTTCCGGTCGCGTTCGACCCCAACGGCACGGTCACGACGGGGATATTCGGCTTTGGTGCGGTTCCCGAAAGCGTCTTCCTGAACGCGAAAGGCGTCGTCACCAACGTCTACTTCGGCGCGATTCCGAAGAAGAATCTGGTCAGTGGCATCAAGCTGCTGAAATCGGCCTAGTCGAAGCGAAACGTACGCGCGGCCAGTAGCGGCGCGGCGACCGCCCAGAGGCTGAGCGACAGCCAGTCGGCCACGCTCGGGGCTAGACCGTGACCGAGGACACGGTGCAGTGCTTCGGCCATCGCGCCCGAGGGAAGTGCGATCACGATTCGTCGAATGACGGTCGGCATTGACGTGAGGGGCACGACGATGCCCGACAGCAAGAGCAAAACGAGGTAGAGACCATTACTCGCCGCGAGGTTCACTTCCGCGCGAAGACGTCCCGCGAGGGCGAGACCGATGCCCGCGCTCCCGGCCGAACCGAGCACCAGCGCGAGCAGGACCTCGAGCGCCCCGACGAATCCTCCGTCAGGACGCCACTTCAACAGCAGTGCGACACCAGAGAGAACGACCACCTGAATGACCTCGGTGGCGAGCACGCCCGAGATCTTCGCGCCGATGAGACGGCGCTGACCGAGGGGCGTCACGTGCAAACGTCGAAGCACGCCCGACGAGCGCTCAAAGCCCGTCGCGATCGAGAGTGCCACCAGTGACGTGGAGAGCACGCACAGGGCCAAGATGCCCGGCGCGATGAAGTCAACGCGGTGCGCGCCCGGGGAGGCGGTGACGTGGGTCAGTGAGAAGAAGAGCAACAGCAACACGGGGATGCCAATGGTCAACAGCAGCGTCTCGCCGCGTCGAATGGTCATCGAGACCTCGGCTCGCGTCTGGGCCCACCACGCTCTCACCGGGGTGCGTCGCTTCGCTCTTCACTGATGAGGGCGAGGTAGCGCTCTTCGAGTGACGCTCGGGTTCTCAGTGACACCATCGACAGACCAATGCTCGCGAGAAAGTTCGATACCAGAGCAATTCGTTCGGGCGTCGACGCCACGCCACAACGAAGTTGCAGAGGGTCGTCGAGCGTCACGTCGCAACCCAAGAGCGCCGCCAGAGCCGCCGGATCGACGGGGCCCGATGATTGGACGATCATCTCGGGTGTCCCCGCGAGCTCGTCGAGGGTTCCCTGGGTGAGCACGCGACCTTGGTGCATGATCACGAGGCGCGAGGCGAGTCGCTCGGCTTCGTTGAGCTCGTGCGTGGTGAGAAAGAGCGCGCATCCGCGCTCGCGCTCGGACGTGATGAGGTCGCGGATGACCTGGCGTCCCTCGGGGTCGACGGCCGTCGTTGGCTCGTCGAGGACGAGGGCCCGTGGTCGTCCGAGCAGGGCCAGCGCGAGCAACGTGCGCTGCTGTTCGCCACCGCTCAGGCGGCGCCACGGCGTCTTTTGGCATCGACCGAGGTCGAGGAGCGCCACCAGTTCGCCGACGTCGCGTGGTGCGTCGTAGTACGACGCGGTGAGGCGCAACACGTCGCGCGGCGACATGGGCGCCCACACGCCGCCTCGCTGCAAGAGCGCGCCCGTTCGCGTGACGACCTCTCGATGATCACGCCTCGGATCGAGGCCGTGCAGGCGTACCGTGCCCGCGTCGGGCGATCGAAAGCCGAGCAACGTCTCGACGAGCGTCGTCTTGCCCGCGCCGTTCGGTCCCAGGAGGGCGACGACGTCGCCGTAGTTGACGTTGAGGGTGACGTCATTCACCGCGTGCAGGTCCCCGAAGTTCACTTCGAGATGGTTAACGTCGACGGCGTAACTCATGCCTTACGAAACTAGACGGTTCCAACTACTGCCCGAGGTCGTCTAGGTAGTCTTGACGAATGATTAGCCTCGCCCAGTTGCGCCGTGAGCCGGACGTGGTCAAGGGCGCCCTCGTCCGACGCGGCGTTTCCTTGGCGACGATGGACGAGATCTTGGCCCTCGACGTCGAGCATCGGGCCCTTCTCCAAGAAGATGAGCGCCTTCGCGCGGAGATTAAGGAGCTCTCTCGCCAAGTGGGCGACGCGCGTCGAAGCAAGAACGCCGACGCGGCGGAGTCACTCAGCCAGACGAGTCGCGATCTCGGCGAAAGAGAACGCGCCGCCAATGACGCCGTGGAGCGCGTCGCGGTGGAACTCAACGCCAAGTTGCTGATGGTGCCCAACGTTCCCGATCCGAAGGTTCCCGACGGCGTGGACGAGAGCGACAACGTCGAACTACGCCGATGGTGGGTCGACATGGACAAGGGCGCGCCGCAGCCCGCGTACGCCGACCACCAACGAGTTCCCCACTGGGAGATCGGCACGGAACTGGGCATCTTGGACATGGAGTCCGGAGCGAAGTTGGCCGGTTCGATGTTTCCGCTCTATCGGGGCGCCGGTTCGAGGCTATTGCGCGCCCTCGGATCGTTTTCGCTCGACCGCCAGCTGGCCGACTACGAAGAACTTCGTCCCCCGAGCTTCGCGTTGACCGAAACCATGATGGCGACGGGTCACCTGCCCAAGTCGGCCGACGACATGTACGCCATCGAACGCGACGGGCTCTGGGCCATACCCACGGGCGAGGTCCCACTCACTTCGATGCGCCGCGGCGAGATTATCGACGAAGCCATGCTGCCAATCCGTTTCACGACGCAGACGGCGTGTTTTCGCCGTGAGGCGGGGGCCGCCGGCAAAGACACGCGGGGACTGTTGCGGGTGCACGAGTTCGACAAGGTCGAGCTCTTCGCGTACTGCACGCCCGACCAAGCCGATAGCGCGCACGCGGACATCTTGCGTAGGGCCGAAGAACTCCTGCAGGCGCTCGGACTCACCTATCGACTCTTGAATCTCTGCACCGGCGACCTGGGCACCGCGTCGGCGTACACGATCGACCTCGAGGTCTTTAGTCCGGGCGTGGCTCGATGGCTCGAGGTCTCCTCGGTCAGCTGGTTCCGTGACTACCAGGCCCGTCGAGCGAGCGTGCGCTTTCGAACCAGTGAGGGCAAGGTCGAGTTTGTGCACACCGTGAACGGCTCGGCCCTCGGCTGGTCACGTGTGTGGGCGGCGGTCGTTGAGACCTACCGCCAAGCCGACGGCACGGTGAGGTTGCCCGACGTCCTCGCCCCCTACATGGGTGGCCAGACGACGATTCGCCCTAGGACTTCGTAACTTCGAAGCGGTAGCCCACGCCGCGCACGGTGGTGATGTACGTAGGATTCTTCGGCTCGTCCTCGATGAGGGTGCGCAGGCGCTTGATGTGGACGTCGAGTGTCTTGGTGTCGCCGACGTAGTCGCTGCCCCAGACGCGATCGATGAGTACTTCGCGGGTCAGGACGCGTCCCGGATTCTCGAGCAAGAGCCGAAGGAGGGCGAACTCCTTTTTGCGCAGCTTGATCTCTTCGCCGTTCACGAAGCAGCGCCGAGCGTCGACGTCCATGCGCAAGGTGCCCAGCGAGATCTCCTCGTCGGCCTCTCCTTGATCGTCGTGTTGACGCCGACGAAGGACCGCGCGCATCCGAGCGACGAGTTCGCGCAGTCGGTAGGGCTTCGTGACGTAGTCATCCGCACCGATCTCGAGCATCAACACCATGTCGACCTCTTCACCCTTGGCGCTCACGATGATGATCGGCACACTGCTCGTCGCGCGCATCGATCGACAGACGTCCAGTCCGGACATCTTGGGCAACATGAGATCGAGTAGCACCAGGTCGAACTTGTCCTTCGCGAAGAGGGCGAGAGCCTGCTGGCCGTCGCGCGCGATCGCCACGTCGAAGCCCTCGCGGTCGAGTCCGATCGTGAGCGCGTCGATGAACGACTCCTCGTCTTCGACGACGAGAACCCTGACGCGTTGCTCGCTCGGCTGCTTCTTCGTCATTGTTGGTTGAGCGGGAGTTCCAAAGTGAAGGTCGAGCCCTCACCCTCACGTGAGTCCACGAGCACGGTGCCTCCGTGATTTTGTGCCACGTGGCGAACGATACTGAGTCCGAGTCCGGTGCCGCCCGTCTCGCGCGCCCGACCCGGGTCCACCCGGTAGAACCGCTCGAAGATGCGCTCCAGGTCCTTCGCGGGGATGCCCACGCCGTGGTCGCGGATCTCGACGTGCACGCAGGGTCCGATGCTCTCGCCGTCTTCGCTGAGCGAGGCGTCGACGCGCCGTATGTTGATGTCCACGGTGCCGTCGCGGGGAGAGTACACGACCGCGTTCTCCAGCAACGCGTGCAGGGCAGAGGTGAGTTGGCGCCGATCGCCGAAGACGACCTGGTTCGTCTCGGGCTCGTCGAAGTTGACCTTGACTTCGTGTTGTTCCGCGGCGGTGCGAATGCGCTCGATGGCGTCGGCCACGATCAGCGACACGGCAATGGGTTCGCGACTCGGTGAACCCTGGCCCTCGATGCGCGAGAGGTCGAGGAGGTCTTCGATGATTCGATTGACACGAAAGGCTTCGGAGTTGATGCGCTCGGCGAGTCGTTGCGCTACCGCCGGGTCGCGCTCGACCTGCAAGGTCTCCGCCAAGAGACCGAGCGCTCCCATTGGGGTCTTCAACTCGTGGCTGACGTTCGCGATGAAGTCACGTCGAATGTCTTCGAGTCGTCGACGCTCTGAGACGTCCTCGATGACCGCGAGCACGCCGAGCGAACGGCGCCCGTCGTCGATGACGGTGGCGCGAATGGTGAGGGTGCGACGCGGGGGGCCGTAGATGTCGATCGAGCGCTCGGCCATGCCGTTCGCCCAACCTTCGGCGAGGACGTCGGTCACGGCCTGGGCGGCGATGGCGTCGCCGTAGCGACTGGCCATCAAATTCTCGGCTTGGGTGTTTCGAAAGATGACGCCCCCGGCCTCATCGCAGAGCACGAGCCCGAGGGGCAAGGTGTCGAGTGAGCGGCGAAGGCGCACGGACTCGGCGCTCGATTCGCTGACCGCGTTGTGGGCCGCGCCCGTCACCTCTTCGAGATAGCTCAACGCTGACTCGACCTTGCCGTCGTCGTTATGGGGTTCGACGGCGAGTCGCGAGGCGAGCGCGGTGAGGCGCTGGGCGATCGCGCGGTGGCCGCGACGGCGAAAGAGCAGTATGCCCACCACGACGCCCACGAGCAGCACGCCCGCGGCGGCGCCGTAGAGCGCGGCGGGGGGCCAGAGCGAAATCGCATTTTTTGTCACGGCAACGAGCACCCGTCCAGTCTCGCAGACCCGCTCGCGTGGATGGCGATGGCGACCGTTGGGGACCCCTCTTCGAAAGTGAGACCGCCATGATCTTCGCCAATGTCAAGCTGAGTCCTTCCACGACTGCCCTTCCGGGCAGCGCCGCGTTGCAGTCGATTGCCAACGGAATCGCCTCCTGGGCGCTGATCGGGGCGCTGGTGGCCCTACTACTCGGCGCGGCGCTGTGGGCGGTGGGCAGTCATACGCAGAACATGCATCAGTCTTCACAAGGTCGTCGCGCGGTGTTAACGTCGCTCGCGGCCGCGATTCTCATTGGCGCAGCGCCGAACCTGATCAACTTCTTTTTCAACACGGGGCTCAGCGTTCACTGATGACGGTGTTTCGATGCATCTTCTCGCCGACGTCGTGCGTCTCTTCGGTCGCCAAGTCCACGACCAACGATCTCTTCAACGCGTTGACGAGTTGGATCGTGGCGAGCGTTCGTTGGTTCTTGGGTGCCGTGGGTCGCGTACTCGTCTCGGCCAGCGAGCCTTCGACCGTGCTGAACGGCGCCAAGGCGGAGTTCACGACGTTGCTGGTGTTGGCACCCCTGCTCATGATGATTGGCCTGCTGGTCTCGACCTTGCAGGCGCTGCGCCACGGTGAAGCGTCCTCACTCTGGCGGGTGTATCTCGGCGTGGCACCGGCCTGCGTGGCGGGCGTGGCATTAGCGCAGCCGCTCGCGTCGCTCACGCTACAAGCGGTCAATCAGATGTCCTCGACGGCGGCGAGTTCCGTTGCCCAGCACGAGACGACGCTCGCGCGGGCGATGGCGGGCCTGACGCCCAACGCGCCCGGTTTCGCCACCTTCTTGCTCGCCGCCTTCGTCGTGATCGGCGCGATGCTCTTGTGGTGCGAACTGATCGTGCGCACGGTTGTCCTCACACTCTTGCTCGTCCTCGTCCCCGTCGTGGTGCCACTGTCGACCTTCCCCGCTCTGCGACGCCTCAGTTGGCGCCTCGTCGAGACGTTTCTCGCCGTTGCGGCGAGCAAGTTCATCATCGTGGTCTCGTTGGTGCTCGGACTCAATGAACTCCAGGGAAGTTCGGCGACGGAGGTCATCACGGGCGCGGTAACGCTGCTCCTCGCGACGTGCACGCCGTTCCTGCTCCTTCGCGTCATCCCCTTCATTGAGCAGTCAGCCCTTCACCACCTCGAAGGACTGCGTTCGCGCGCGACGCGCGCCGTCACGAACGCCCCGTCCTCACCCGTGGCGCAGGTCGCGCGCTCGTTGGCGCCGGAAGTACCGGTGCCCGGTCCGCCCGAACGTTCCGAGGACCTCGGTTTGGGCACCTGGCCCGGTACGCCGCCCTCCCCGATGCCCTCCTTTGACGGTGACCCACCACCGCCCCCGATCGGCACGCCGCGACCGCGCGGGGGTCACGTGGCGTATCGTCGCGACGAGGTAGGTCCCGTCGTCGGGTGGCACTTCGATGAGTGAGAACGTTGGTCTCGGCGAGTCCGACGCCGACGCTCGATGGATCGGCGTCCGTCGTCACCAGGCCGTCCTCGTCATTCTGGGCGTCGGGCTCGCGGGCGACTGGGTGCTCAGTCCTCGAGCGCCACTGGTGGAGGTCGTCGCGGGCCTCGCCCTGGTACTCGGCGCGGTGCCGCTCTACGACGGGCTGACGGTGGGCGAGGGGTGCGTGAGCGCTCTTCGCTTTCTCCTGCGCTCACACT
The DNA here is from genome assembly GCA_035533455.1 of Acidimicrobiales bacterium. GTDB lineage: Bacteria > Actinomycetota > Acidimicrobiia > Acidimicrobiales > RAAP-2 > RAAP-2. The sequence continues at coordinate 13,241 of DATLTT010000017.1, forward strand.
GGCACGAGCACAGCGCTCGCGAGTTCGGTGACGACGTGGTGCTCTGGGCTGTCGGTGAGGTCGCCTTTCGTGGGTACGAGTTGGCCCACCGTGGACGACTCGATCTCTCGGGACGCGACGTCACCATCGCCGAAGCGCTGGCGGCGCTCGCCGACGCCGGCAGTGCCGCGCGAAACGGTCAACACTTCTCCCAGCACGTCGTGACGAAGGGTGGCGACACGGCCACCTTGTTGACCCTGCCGCTCGACGTACCGGCGCCCGAAGGCTGGACGAGAAGCAACGAACTGGCGCTCGAGGTGGTGGGCGTCGGGCGTGACGCCACGCCACTTCGCGTGCTCGAACGATTTACCTACCTGCGAACGACGGGCCGACTCGCGCGGATCTACCGCGTCCGCGACTTCTCGTCGGTGCCGTCCACGCGGGCTCTCCTCGAACAGCTCCTTCGCTCGAGCACCCCGCTCGACCTGGCCCTGCACGTGGACGTCGTGGCCGCCGCTAAGGCCCATCGCCTCGCCGCGCGGGCGGTGCACCGCGTCGGGAGTGACGACGCGACCTCGAGGGCGGCCGGTTTTCGACGCACGGCGCGCTCGTCGAGGAACTTCGAGCGACTCAGGCAACGCGAGGCGCTCGTGGCGAGCGGTCGATCGTTGCTCCGTCTCGCCGTCTTCGTGATCGTACGCGGTGAGACCCTCGAAGAGATCCAGCAACGAAGCACGCTCGTCTGGCGTCACGCCCACGACGCGGGTCTTCGCCTGGAGCGAGGCTGGGGTCTGCAGGCGCGATGGCACCACGCGCAGCTGCCGGGCGGACCGGGCTGGTGAGGGTGTGGACGCACTGGGCGACGTCGAGTGACCTGGTCAGTCTGCGCGTGCCGGCGCACGACGCGGGCACGGGACTCAAGGGTTCGAGTCTCGGCGAAGCGCAGCACGGCTCGTCGTTCGTACTCGACGTCTTTGACGCCTACGGCGCGGGACTCGTGTCGAACCCCAACGTGATCGTGGCGGGCTCCATCGGCGCGGGCAAGAGCACGATCGTGAAGATGCAACTCGAGCGCGCGCTGCGCCGCGGCCGTCGGGCGGTCGTCATCGACCCCAAGGGCGAGTACAAAGAACTGGCCGCGCTGCACGGTACGGTGCCCGTGGCCCTTGGCCGCGACGGTTGGTGCAGTCCCTTTCCCAGCGACGACCGCGAGGGGCGAAACCTGCTGCGGGCACTTTTCGCGAGTGCCCAAGGATCACCGCTCAGTAGTGACCAACACTTCGCGCTCGACGAGGTCTGGCAGCGACTGGCGACGCCGCGCCCCGTGCGTGTGCTCTGGTCGCTCTACCAACTCCTCGCGCCGTACCTCGAGTCGTCCACGCCGAGCGCGCCTCGCTCGCTCGCGTTGATCCTGTACCGCTTCATCTACGGCGACCTCGCCGGACTCTTCGACGGTGAGCGCGAGCCGCTGGTCTTCTCGGGCGACCTCGTCGTGCTGGACCTCTCCGCGCAGTGGTCGTCGAACGCGCTGTCGCTAGCGGCGTTGAGTGCGGTGGCCGCCGCCCAGCAGGTCTTCGCTCGCGGGGGCGAGGTTGGTTACCTCGTCATCGACGAAGCGTGGGCCCTGCTCAGTGACGTCGACGCCCTTCGCTGGCTCCAGGGGTCGTGGAAGCTCGCGCGAGCGAGGGGACTCTCGCACGTGCTCGTCTTGCACCGCTGGAGTGACGTCGCGGCGGCGGGCGACGCCGGCAGCGCGCAGCGCGAACGCGCGCAGGGGCTCCTTCGAGAGTGTGAGACCGCGTGGCTCTTTCGTCAACCCCCCGACGAAGCGCGCGAAATGGCCGTCGCGCTCGGTCTGAGAGAGCGAGAAGAGCGTTACCTCACGGCGCTGCCCAAGGGAGTGGCCCTCGTGCGCTACGGACCGCATCGCTCCGTCGTACGGGTGCGACCCGACGTCCTCGACCTTCGCTTCATCGACACCGACGCCGCGATGCGCGAC